>JAKFUF010000066.1:0-44953 GCA_021732845.1 Planctomycetaceae bacterium
CAGCTTTCGAGCGGCCTTGACAACGATCTCAGAGCCACTTAGGACATCGGAACCGACTTCCAGAATTTTTCTGGCGGCGTGAGCCACCGAGAAGCGGAATTACGAGGGTACTTTTGTCGGACACGTCGACCGTACGATTCCCGCACCGTTTTGCCAGGCCTGTCGACTTCACCACCAACTTCATTCGTTGTCCTTGATGGCGTTCGCTGCTGGAGAGGGAGACAAATCTCACAGTTATTTTCGCTGCGATCCTTACATTTGAAAATGGCTTTTGTCGCCATTCCGGCAATTCGTACGGGGTTGTGTTCCACAACATCCGAAAGGATGGAAAGGAGTTGTCGGCCGGCGGCCCACCCCTTTCCATCCTTTCCGGCCTGAAGCCGCTGATGGATGGTGACCTGAACGCCCTGCTCCATTACGGCTTGGCGTCCCACAGGGAGTCTTCCAGGAACAGGTTTTCTTCCGTCAGCCCGGTCAGTTTCGGTCTGGGAATTGAGGCCCCGGTCTGCGGGAAGACGCGGACTTCCAGATCGTACTTGAGAGCCAGGCCGGTGGATGTCGGCGGCAGCAGGAACACCAGCGGCGAAGCGGCGCCGGCCTTGACCGTCACGGACTGCGAGCGGTCGACGGGCTTGACCGTTCCGCGGCTGTCCTTGGTGCTCCACTTGGCGGAGACCTTGATGAGGACCTGTTTGTTGTCGCCCAGGATCCCCTCCGGGTCGAGCGTGATCACGCGGATGTTGGCCGTGGGCGAGGCCAGTGAACTCTCGCCCGCCTCCAGCGGAACCAGGTAGTCATATTCCAACTCGCCGCCGCCTCCCTTCTGCAGGATCTTGACGCTGACGCGGTATTGCAGCTTGTCAAACGCCTCCTTGCCCAGTTCTTCGTACTTCGCCGCGAGCAGGAACTCGAGTTTTTGGACTTCGTCCATTTTGCCGCCGATCCGCTTCCAGCCGGCACCGGCATTGCGAACGCCCTGCTTGCCGCTGGTGAGCTGCGTCTTCCCGCTGGCGTCGATGACATCGACAAACAGGTCGACGCTGGCAATCTTCAAGCTTTCCAGTTCCGTGAGGCTCGGGAGGGCGAAGATCGCCTTGGACCAGTTCCCTTCGCCCACGGTGCGGACCATGCCCTCGCGGGTCTCCTTGGGAAAGCCGCCGATGCCGATGAAGCCCCCGACCACCGTCGACTGTTCCTCATAATTCTGGAACTGCATGTCGAACCGCAGTTTGGTCTTGTTGATGTCCTTGACCGACTTCATGGCGATGTTCGTCTCGGAGCGGATCACGGGAATGATGCTGGGCGAGTTGCCATCGGCCTCGGAACTCTCCTTGGCGTCGGCCCCTTCGGCCTTGGGATCATCCCCCTTGGGCTGATCTTCCGTCGGTTCGTCCTTGGGCTCATCATCCTTGGGCCTGTCTTCTTTGGACTTGTCTTCCTTTTTCTCGTCGCCTTTCTCGGGCTCTTTTTTCCCGTCACCCTTTTTGGGATCGGTTTTCTTCTTTTCCGTCCGCGCGCCGGCGATGGTGGCGTCTTCCTTTTTGATGTCGTCTGCTTTGGCGGCGTCTTTGATCTCCACCTTTTCAATCGGCGGGGCGTCGAAAATCCGCTTGTAGATCTGCTGCAGCAGCGGATCCATATACTTTGCAATGTCCTCCTTGTTGAAGTCTTTGGAAGCGACCACGGTCAGCTTCAACGAACCGTCTTCAACCATGGAGTTGACAATCTCGGTGTTCTTCACGCCGACCGCCCCCTCCAGGTCCACGCCCATGATGTTGGCGGCAAAGCTGGTGCGGTGGTTCACCGACTTGCTGAAGTGCTCGTAGGTCTTCTCCCAGTCGACTTCAATGGAAAAGCCCGCCGGAGGAGTCACCCCGATGTAGCTGACTTCGTACATGACCTGCAGTCCGGCGTTGCCTTCCGTGGTCAGCGCCTTGTAGACATCGGTGCCATTTTTGGTCAGCAGCAGCGTGAAGGGCATCGACTGCGTCCCGAATTTGGGGCCGGCCCCCTTTTCGACCGACGCGGTGGCGACAAACTTCCCCGGACCACCTGTCTCGCTGGGGGCAAACAGCGAGACCTTGCAGTCGCTGAAGGGCACGCCCGAGAGTTGAATGGAGTCCTCGCCGAAGGGCACGCTGCCACGGGCCTTGACCACCACCGGATCACGGCTGCTGTTGAGCGCGGTCGCGATCTTCGTCCGCAGTCCCCGGGCCTCCTGCTGCTGCAGATCGAGCGTGGTGGCGAACTGCAGGATGCCCCCTTCGGCGGCGCCGTTCTCGTCGCCCGGGAGCTGGTAGCGGAGCAGCGAAAAGACCGGCTTGGCGCCGTTCATCATGATCCGCGGGTCGCTGGGGAAGTAGTACCACCGCAGCGGATCCTTGTGATCCATGATCACGGTGTAGCGGATGTCCTGCTCGATGTTGTCGTTCCCCTTCCGGGAAACGGTGAACGTTCGCGCGGCGGCCGGGTCGAGACTGGGGGCGGCCTTCGTGTGGGTGGCACTCGTCAGCAGCAGCGTCAGACAGGCCACGCTTCTGGCGAGCCTTGTGCGGGAGAACATGGAGATGACTCCTGAGAGGGATTCCTGAAAATGCTTCATCGTGGACTGGGTGCCGGCCGGGACATGGCCCGCCGGCCGGACGGACGCGACTATTCTCCAGCGCTTTCCTGGGCCGGCACCGGCGTCTCGGTTTCCTGCTTTTTGAACCAGTCGGGATCGTTGACCAGTTCGGAATCGAGGTACAAGCTGCCCTGGGTGAGCGTCCCCGTGCGGTTGATGCTGGTCACCTTCCCGTTGGCGCGGCCCACGAGCTTGGCGGTCACGGTGTATGATGGCATGCCGTCAGTCACCTTGACGGGAAACTGGTAGGCCGAGCCGTCCTTGAGAAACTTCTTAGTCAACCGGTTTATCTTAAGATGTTGTGGCTCAAACGCGCCGGTGGGGGTGACAATTGTCAGATCGACAATCGAAATCCCCTCCTCCTTGTTGCTGACGATGTCCATCAACGCGGGATCGATTTCCACCATCCCCAGGTGATTGAGCGGCTGGAACAGCGGGACATTGCCGTTGAACATGGGGACGATCGCTTTGTGGTAGATCGTGCCGGAATCGGTGCCGATCTTGTAATCCACCGTGCTGATCACCCGGAAACCCATCTTCTGCTTGAACGCATCCCCCAGCTTGTTGCGGAATGTTTCCAGGCCAAACGTCAACTGATCGGTCTCCATCCCCAGTGCCGCCTTGCTGCTCCCATACCTCCAGGCGCCCAGGCCCCCTTCCACCTTGTCGTTGGGGGTCCACGTCACCATTTCATTTTTGCCATCGGTCGTTTTGCCGTCGGTGGCCATCACCTGCAGCGTGACGCTGGTGATCCCCTGCGCCTTGCTGGTCGACAGCACCGGCAGCGAAATCCGCGCGGATTCGTAGTTTTCATCGGTGACGGTGTCGGGAACCAGCAGCCGCTTGATGGCCGGGTCCTTCATGAACGCCCCGACCTCGATGAAGCCGGAGGCGGGCTGGGTGATGGAGAAGACTTCGCGGGCGTTGAAGTTCCAGGTCCGCGTCCCGGACGTGGTGATCTTGATCGTCTTTTCCACCGTGTTGGTATTTTTGGTCAAGCCCCCTTGGTTGCTCTCGGCAGTGGCCGCGTCCGCTTTGGCCGGATCGACCTTCGGGGTGGCGTCGCCTCCCAGCTCCTTGGTGATCGCATCCAAAACCGGCTGCATGTAGCCGTTCAACTTGTCCGCCGGAAACGCCTTGCTGGAGGTCACATCGACCACCACGGCACTCGAATTCACCAGCGATTCCGTCAGGGTGGTGGTGGATGTCTTTTTGTCTTCGCTGTTGGAGCTGAAGATCCACCAGCCACTGCGAATCTTCTCCGCCTCTTCCGTGTGCTTGCTGTAGTGATCGAACACCTTGCTCCAGTTCACGGTGATCTTGAAGCCCGCCGCCTCGCTGATGACATCGTAGTTGTAGACGAACGCGCAGGAGATGCCGGTGGTTCCCTCGGTCAGCTTGTTGGCCAATTGCGCGCTGATCACGTCCATTTTCACCGTGAACGGAATGTCCGCGTTCAGCGTTGTCGGCGACAGCGCCGGCGGCAGCCCCTTGCCCAGCTTCTCGCCCGTGACCGGGTCGTACACGCTCAGCACCGAATCGCGAATCGGAATCTGCTTGAGATTGATCTCCATCAGGTCGATGGGGCGGGTGATGGTCGGATCCTTGGGATCCGGGATCATCACCTGGGACTTGATGCCGTTCTTGATCTCGTCAAGTTCGGCGCCGCTCATTGCCAGGTTGACGGCAAACTGCATCACCGCCCCCTCCAGCAGGCCGTTGGCGTTTTCGGGGTCCTTGAACTGGAACCGCTGGAAGCGGTATTGCGGGACCGGCTTGCCATCCCGCATGGTCATCGTCAGCCGTGGCTTGCGCGGCAGGTAGAAAAATGTCTTCGGGTCGGCGTGGTCCTGATGAACGGTGACGCTTTGCACGGTGCCATTGAAGTTCACCGGAACGGAGTAGACTTTTTCAAAACTGGGGGTGGCCTGGGCGGCCCCTCCCAGCAGCAGCATGGCGAGCAGCGACAGCGGTAAGCGACGGCACATGAGAAGTCGACTCCGGGTGGGTTGGTAAAGGGACTGCGCCGCCACACGCGGTGTGGATGGCAATCGTGGTGGTTAATCAGGGATCGACGAAGACGAGGTCATCCAGAACGTCCGTGTCGCCGGTGCGATAGAACTCCAGTTTCAGGTTGTAGTTGAAGGGCGCGACCTTGGCCGGATCGGCCGGCAACAGGGAGTTCAGCGCGTCGGCGGCGCTCTTTCCCGCCCGGCGCGATTTCCAGTACGCGCGGCGGATGGCGAACCCCTCCGCCCAGGGGCCGGAAAGCGTGCTGCCCACCGGCCTGAAGGCGGCATCGTCCGTGATGCTGGCCAGGGCCGAGTCGATCCCGGCCTGCACCCGGGTCTGGAACACCTGCCAGTCGATCGTGGTGGCGCTGGTCTCGGCCTTGAGCCGGCCCTGGCCCTCGTCCTTCAGCGTCATCATGATCAGCAGCGGCCACTTGGACGAGGTGGGGCTGCACCTGTTTGTGTCGGCCGTGAGCCCGTTGGTCTCCTTCTGATCGGCGTCGCCCATCCTCGGTGCCAGCCGGTTGTTGACGGCACGCATCGACTCGACCATCTGCCGGACGGCATCCTTGAACACCGCCGTCACCTTGGCGGCGGTGCCGGTCCCGGCATCCCGCGCCAGGACGCTCTCCAGCGCGGGGGTCAGCATGCCGGTGTCGAGCTTGCAGCCGTTGACGACGCTGGTCACCCAGTCGGCCCGGGAGAGGGGTGTCGACGGCCCCTCCAGCCGCTGCACCGAGAACGGCGGAGAATTGTCGGCCTGGGTGCGGCACTGCTCATATCTTGACTCGCGGAAATCCCGCAAGGCGAGCATCCGCGGATCGGCCGGGTCAGCCTGGTTGTCGATCGCCACCAGCGTGGCGTCCGGCGTCAGGATGAGATTGCCGGAATTGAGACCGAACTGGGTGCCGTCGGCCGACGGCTTGAAGCGGTCTTCATTCCCGAGAAACGCATCCAGCACGATCAGCCGGCCCAGAAACTGGGCCTGGCCGCCGTCTGTCGCCGCCAGCGCCTTGAGCAGCAACCGGGTCCCCTGCATCCGCGGTCCGTAGACCGTGGTCCAGTATTTCACCAGCACCGCGCTTTTCTGCTCCACCACTTGATCCGCCAGCAGCGGGGTGCCGGGAGCCCGGCCCCTCAGATACGTCGCGGTCGGGCTGGTGTCGGACGCCGGCATCGCCTTGAGCAGCGCGGGTGCCAGCGACTCGACGTTGAAGGCCCCAAAGAGCTGCGAACAGGAACCGATGTCCGCCGCCGAGGGGATGAACTTCATGATCAGCAGGAACTTGCCATCGACCGCCTGCGGCGTGGGGGTGACCACGGGGGCCAGCCCCAGCGCGGTCGAATAGACCTGCTGCACGCGGTTGAAATCCGGATCGGTCGCCGGCTTGGCCAGGGCCGCCTGGCGGACGAGGTCCAGCGTGCCGGCGAACGTCAGCGGCTGCTTCGATTCAACCCGCTTGTTGCCGGAGTCGAGCACCAGCGACTGCGCCGCGGGAACACCCAGCTTCGCCAGCGCATAATCGGCGAAGGTGCCTCCGAACATGTTTTCGCCGGTGATCTTGACGACCAGCTTGACCCCGGCCGAGTCCGTCAGAATCAGGACGCCGCCGCGCCCCTCACCCGGAGAATTCACGGCCCTGATGGCTTTCCATCGGAACGCCGGCTCGGGCGACGTCGCTGGCACCGCCGGTTGCCCGACCGGGCGGCGGATGCGGATCGAGGAAGATCGTCGCCGTGCCTCCTGTCCCGACGCGGGATTCGTCCACGGCAGCCCCGCCAGCACGACAAGGTACGCAAGGAGCGGGATGACGGAATTCCGTCGTGCAAACGAGCCGAGAAACCTCATGAAGCACCTCTCTGGAGAACGGCCTGCAGCGCATCCACCAACCACATGACACTGCGGGAGGACATTTCGCCCGCGACCCAACCTGCACCCGTCCGAGCCACGCCGGGCATCAGCCCCGGAGTGGCGTGCACGCAGCGGCAGCCGACTACTTCTTGCGGGTCAGTTCGTTCACGATCTCGTCCGCTGCCTTCTCCAAGGCGCCGAGCGCCACGGCCACGGGATCGGTGACGGAGGCCAGCGTCAATGTCAGGTCGACGGCAGCCGTGACCTTCTTGCCATCGCGCGTCCGCTTGTCCGCGAGGTTCTTCTGGAAAACCGTGGCCTGGGCCCGCCCCTGACTCAGGATCTGCCCGCAGACGCCGGTGAACTGCCGGCCGGCTTCGAGCCGCTCCTGGTTCAACACCACGATCCTGTCAATCATCGCCGCGCACGCGCTCTCATAGGCCATCCTCTTCTTCTCATCGGTGTTCGCGGCGGCGGGAAACTTGTCCAGCTTCACCTCCAACTGCCGGGACATCGCTTCGAGAGACAACTGCAGGGAGGTGAGCTTGTACTGATAGAGCAAAAGTTTCTTCTCGAGCGAGGCGTCCTTGGAGTCGGTGAACAGATCCTTGAACCGCTGGGCGGTCGTCGGCGCGGCGGCGGGCTTCACCGCCGAAACCTGGTCGACATACTTCAGGAGCGACTCCTCGAGTTCGCAACGCGCCGTGACCTCGGAGATCAAACAGTCCTTCAGGTTCAGGATGATTTGCTTCGACCGCTTCACGAAGTCGATGACCTCCACCGGACCGGTGGCCCCCTGGCTGGCAATCGTGGTGGCCAGGGCGAACGTGTTGAAGGCCGTATCCCTGATGATTTCGTAGGCCATCTTGATCTTCCACTTCCTCAGCTCCTCCTTTTCCTTCAGCAGGGCGTCGAATTTCTTCTGCAGTTCATACTCGACGGCCGACTTCGAGAATTCCGCGAGGACCTCGTACTTCGTGTTCAAAGCGAAAATCGCCTGCTGCTTCTCATCATTCGTGGCCCCCTTTTTGGCGATGATCTTGTCGGCCGCCGCCACGAGCTTGACGATCTCCCGGTTGATCTCGCCAATGACCGGCGAAGCCTGGTCGCGCAGTTGCTGCTCCAGCAGGGGAGACATCGTGGATGCCTTCTGATCGGAGGAGATCGTGATTCGAAATTTAGAAACCGCCTCGTTGATGCGGTTGTCCTTGATGTCCTGGCTCAGCACAAAATCGATGTAGATCTCATCCGCGTGGACCAGGGAATGCGAGAAAATGAGGCAGAGAATCGCACCCATCATTCCGGACTTGAATGGCATCAGTGGCATCCTTCAATGTGGAGATCTGGATGACCCGCGAAAAGACGACGGCGGCGGCGAACAACCCCGGTGCCCAACCCGTACGATTCGGGCGGCGCAAGGATGTGGCGGCGATAATCCATGGCAGATGACCGCCCGCTGACGGCGGTTTTGAGCCAGCGGCTCATCTCTACAATCGCGGCCACCGTGCGAAACCGTCGCGCAACTTGCCGACTTTCAATTCCGCGCTGGTCCGTTTCGTGTCATTCACGGTAGTAGCGGGTGGAACAGCCACGACTCATTTTGCCGATCGGCTGTCCGTGACAGAAATGTGGCATCTGCCCATCGAGTCAATCTCGGATTCCGCATGGCGTTGACCGCGCCCTCAAAATGACCATGAAAGCGGATCGTTGCATCGGCTTTAGCATTCCGATGCTTCATCGATCGAATCATTGAGCCAGCGTCGTTATGGGAATCCGGTGTTCCAGCCGGCTTACGTTGAACTTGAAGGACCTTTTTCCCGCGCCTGCGCGGGGATCATCCGATACAGCCGGATGGCTCCCAGCAGCACGATCAGCCCGGTGAGGGTGATGCCGCCCAGTTGGGCCAGCATCCAGGGGTCGCCAAATGCCTTGCGGGTGGGCAGCCACAGCCAGCGCCAGGTGCAGAGGACGATCACCGTGGCCGCACAGAGGTACGGTCCGTAGGGGACGGCACGGCGGGCGCTGGCCAGTTGCAGGGTCAGCCCGATCACCAGGCCGCACAATGGGGCGATCAGAAACACGCAAACAATCGGTTGCCAGCCGAGGAAGCTGCCGATCATCGCCATCAGTGTCACGTCGCCGAACCCCAGGGCTTCCATCCCCAAAATCCAACCGGACAAAACACGGACGAGCCACGTGAGCCCGCCACCCACCGTGGCTCCCGCCAGACTCCACGCCAGGCCATGCCAGTGGGCGTGCAGCTTGATCCATTGCGGGATCAGCGGCCCGTTGAGGGGGACCATGGGATCGTTCCAGTCGATCCAGGCGGGGATGAACTGAATATGTCCGAAGAAACAGGCGGTGCTCACGCCAAGGATCGCACCGGTCAAGGTGATCTCATCGGGGATCAGATAGTGCTGCAGATCGATGACCGTGGCCGCCATCAGCACCACGATCAGCAGCAGTTGCACACCCATGCGGGCATGAAACCAATCAATGCTGCCGCCTTCCGTCAGGCTCTGCCCACCCCAGTGGGTCAGTGAGCCACACAGGAGTAGAAACAACCCGGCGGTCGCGAGTTCCGTCGCCAGCCGGCCGCCACCGGCCCCTCTCCATTCCGCGCAGGTGGCACAGGGCGGGGTTCGCCTCCACAGCGTGGAGAGCGGCAGCCACTGCCAGCCCGCGGTGGCTCCGCAGGCCGGACAGACCCGTTGGCTCAGCAACGGCTGCTCGGCCGCCAGCCGCTGGCACCATTCCCAGACCCAGCCGCCGGCGAGCAGCCCCATCGGGACCAGGACCAATGCCTGCAGGCCCAGGGACCCTTCTGTCGCGAAGTCGAACAGCCAGCGGTTCAGTTGCGTCAACAGCATCACGCCAGAATTTCCTGCACAACGCGACCATGCACATCGGTCAACCGGTAGTCGCGCCCCGTGTGTCGATAGGTGAGCCGCTCGTGGTCGAGCCCCATCAGATGCAGAATCGTGGCATGGAAATCATGCACATGGACCGGATCGCGGCCAACGTTGATGCCATATTCGTCGGATTCTCCATAGGTGATCCCCGGCTTGACCCCGGCACCGGCGAGCCACGACGAATAGACCCAGTGATGATGTTCGCGTCCGCGGGCGTCGGCCGCCGCATTGAACGGCGTGCGGCCAAACTCACTGGTCCAGACGACCAGCGTGTCGTCCAGCATCCCCCGGCTCTTCAAGTCGCGCAAAAGGCCGGCCACGGCCTGGTCGACGTTCTTGGCCAGCGGCGCGTGGGTCTGCATGTCTCCATGGGCATCCCAGTTGCTGGACGAGCCCACGTCGATCAGTTCGACGAACCGCACGCCCCGTTCCGCCAGCCGCCGCGCCACCAGGCACTGCCAGGCGAACCCCTTGGTGCTGCCGCGTTCCAGCCCATAAAGCTGCAGCGTGGCGTCGCTTTCGTGGGAAAGATCAAACACTTCTGGCATTTCGGCCTGCATGCCGAAGGCCGTCTCGTAGGACTTGATGCGGGCCGCGAGCAGCGGGTCTTGTGACCGGGGTGCCAGATGCCGCTGATTCATCCGCGACAGCATGCCCAGTTCGAGTTCCTGCAGACGACTTGTCGGCGTGCGGCGCTGGATGTTGGCCACCGGTTCAGGGCCAGGGACCACCAACGTCCCCTGGTGAGAACCCGGCAGAAAATCACTACCCCAGACCTGTCCGCCGGCGTAGGGCGAGTGCGGCGCGATGACCACAAACGACGGCAGATTGCGGTTCATGGTCCCCAGGCCGTAGCTCACCCACGAGCCGATGCTGGGACGGGCGAAGGTGAACGAACCGGTATGAATGCCGAGCGTGGCTTCGTAGTGATTCGTGTGGTCCGACTTCATGGAGCGGATGACGCACAGGTCGTCGGCACAGGCGGCCATGTGCGGAAAGAGTTCGCTGACTTCCGTCCCACACTCGCCGCGGGGCTTGAATTCCCATTCCGGCCGCTTCAAGAACATCTTGAAGTCGCCCTTGCGCCCCTGAAACTCGTTGACGGGAATCGACTTGCCGCCATCCGCAACCAGTTTGGGTTTGGGATCCCACGAATCGACGTGAGACACCCCGCCGCTCATGAACAGAAAGATCACCCGCTTGGCTTTGGCCGGAAAATGCGTTGCCCGCGGCAGCAGAGGATCGCTGTTCCCCGAAGGACCTGCATCGCCAGCCAGCAATTGCGAGACGATTCCGGGCAACAGCAGCGAGCCGCCGATCATCGAACGCAGCACTCCGCGACGAGTGGAGTCATACACGCGGTCTGGGCTCATGGATTTCCCGTGTGCTTATGCAGCGAAAAACAAGGGTCGCGCGGTGAAGGGTAAGTTCAAGTCTTCAGGTGCATTGTGTCCTTCAGACCATAATATCACCCCGCGATCCGCTTGCCATCGCGCTGACGGCGATCACACAACCCCGCGCGCCGATTGGCGCGCAGGATTCTCGTGACCGCAGCGGGGTCTGGCCGTCACTTCGTTCCCACGGCCGTCGCCTCCTCTAGAAACTTCCGCAGGCCCTTCACCGGGACCGCGAAGGCCGTGGCCTCGTTGGTGGTCGCCTTGAGTACAACCAGTCCAATGACCCGACCGGAAGAGTCGAACATCGGGCCGCCGCTCGTCCCGGCATTGATCGGTGCCGAAGTTTGAATGTACTCCTGCCCCTCAAACATTCGGCTCACGCTGCTGATGACTCCGGTGGTGAGGGTCCGCGAGAGAATCTCGTCGCCCAGACCCGGATTGCCGATGACAGTGACAGACTCGCCCGCCGCTCCTGCACTGGCCACGCCGAGGACAACGCACGACAGCGGGGGCGATTTGATCTTGAGCAGGGCGAGGTCGCGGTCGGTGTCGACCCGCACGAGTGAGGCTACGGCAGTCTCTGGCTTTTCCTTCCCCACAACGCTGTAGGTCACCGAAATCTCCCCCTCATCGGCCAGGACATGTGCGCAGGTGAGGACCAAGCCGTCCTTGCCGACGGCAAAGCCGGTCCCAGTCCCTTTGGATGTGGTGATCAGCACGATCGAATCGGCATAGAGCGTGTTGATCTCGCGGGCGCTCAACGATTCCGTCTTGCCAGCCTGCTTGAGGGCGTCGACCTCGGAGCGGAGGATTCTGACCAGATTCTGCTTTTGTTTGGGCGGGCCGGCGGCATCCACCGGCACGGCGGCAGCCACTTCCGCCGCCTTAGCCACCCCCTTGGCGGCGGTCGCTTGCTCCTCCTTGGTGAGCCTCAGGCCGACTCGTCGCAAATAGCGCCCATCCAGATCATTGCAATCAAAAATCAGCCCCGTTCCGTCAGCGGAGAAGAACAGCTCTTCCACTTTGACCTCGCCGAGCCCCTGGCTGGTGAGCTGCAGTTTGTCCTTGAGTTCGGTGCCCTTTTCCCGGTCGAACAGCACTGCCGAGCCGCTCCCAGGGATCGCGACAATCGGAAGCGTGGGGTGGAACGCCAACAGCTTGGTGGTACCCCGGCCTTTGACCGCATAGGTCACTGGAGTGTCCTTCAGCCTCATCGGATTCCAGGCAACGAGGTTTTCTGAATGCACGGGAGTACCAACATGCGACAGATAGGTGATGCGTTTGCCGTCTGCCGACAGGACGATGCCCGCCCCGTTGCCACCGGCCTGCGCCTGGATGTCCACCGGCTTCAGCCGCGGGGTTTTCAGGTCGTAGGTGATCACCCAGTCGATGTTGTCGTACTTGGGGGATTCGATGATCTGAAAGCCGGGATTGACGTGAAAATCCGTTCCAATCCGGTAGAGGTCTTCGAAGCCCGAATACAGGTATCGGCCGGCAGGATCGATCCTGAGCCACTTGGCGATGGCGCTCTCCGGTGCCTCAAGCTTGCCGGTCGACTCATTCACAATCATGAACCGGTAGCGTGGCACCTCTGTGCTGTGCCTGAACGCGATGTAGCTCACCGGCTTGGTGGGGTGCGGCACCATGTCCGTGATTTCCAGAATGCGGACCACCCCCAGGTCGAGCTTGATGCTTTTCCGCACCTTGTTCGTCTTGCGGTCGATGATGTCGAACTGGTTCGGATCGTTCGAAACCGCCAGCAGGTCGGTGCCACGCGTGGCGATTAGTTGGTAACGCTTCGGAAGCGTCTGGTCGCTGACCACCTTCAGGCCGGTGCCTCCCAGCTCGCGCAGCCGGTCTCCCTGCAGCAGCAGGAGCGAGGCGTGATTTTGCGAAGGAACCAGGACGACGTTGTCGACCTCCAGCGGCAACCGTTCCCCCTTGTCTGCGGCGGCGAGTGAACCGGCCGAGGCAATCAGTTCCTTGTCGACCACCTCCAGCCGTGGACGGACAATGTTGATCTTCGTCCCGGCCTTGATGCGGACCTTGAGTTCATGCGG
This sequence comes from Planctomycetaceae bacterium, assembly GCA_021732845.1. GTDB lineage: Bacteria > Planctomycetota > Planctomycetia > Planctomycetales > Planctomycetaceae > JAKFUF01. The sequence continues at coordinate 12,857 of JAKFUF010000066.1, forward strand.
GCCGATCTGCTCTTTGGTGGTGGCCCAGGTGAGCCGGCCCGCTTTGGTCAACTGCAACCCCTCGGGACCGCCCAGCAGCTCAAATTCCGCGCCCGCTTCAGCCGTCATGGTCGTGTCGAGCTTCGTCCCGTCGGCAATCCGCTTAGGCAGGCCCCATTCGTCCAGATCGGCCACTGGTGCGCCAGGCTTGGTGCCGGCGATGGCCGACGGGGCAAGTTGGACGCCGCTGGCTGGCGGCGTGACGATGGCGGCGGTGCGTGCCGCCACGATGCAGTTCTTGGCACCGTCGAGCATGAACAGGTGCAGATTTGGCCCGTGCGTGTAGGCCTGCGGAGTGTCCAGCGTGTAATGCCTGTGTCGTTCAATGACTTTAATGATGCCCGCGTAATCTTCGTTCCTGGGCTGCCATTGGATGGGACGCTCGCCGATCACCGCCAGGGTCGCATCCAGACGGTGGGCACGAACGGCCTTCTCGTTAATGGAATACAGGACCCGCTGGGAAAGGTCGGGAATGATCCGCCCCCCCAAGTCACCGGGGATCTTGACGCAGTTGGGAACACCGCCGACCACGACATTTCCGCCGTACCACAAGGGACCAGGATGCTCCTGAGAAACGTATCCCAAACTCTCTCTGTCTCCCCGAAAGATCGGCGACGCATTCCGGCCCACATAGGCGGCTTGGGGAAAACCGCCGATACCGCCCGCCGGACTGAGGTTAAAGGAGCCCTGCGTGACAACGATTTTTCCGTCGTAGCTGTAGGTGGCGACCGAGTCGGCCCGCGCCAGTTTGCGGTGTTTGTCCAGCTTCGTGTCAACGAGGATGTTGGCGACGTCACTATACGAACCAGTGGGGCCTTGGCCGTGGGACGTGGCCAGGAGTTCGTCCTTGAAAAACTCACCGCGCGGGGCAGAGATGTGAACGATGTTCTTGCTGCCGGTTTCGAACTGGTTGACGAGTTCCCAGTTCTTGTCGCGGGCAAACAGGCTGATGGTGCCCTCGCCATTGTTGATGACAAACACCTTGTTGCCGCGGCACATCACAAACCGCGGCGCCGGCGTCTCAATCGTCTTCACCACCTTGTCCGCCAGCACATCCCACACGGAAAGCGAATTCGACCCTTGGTGAGCCACAATGAGGTGCTTTCCGTCCTCGGTCAGCGCCATCGCCGATGCCAGGTCCGCCAGTTCCAAAACTCGTGGCTCAATCACATTTGGGTCCGGCTTTTCGGTACCAGCGGGCATTGGCGAAGTGGCTGGATTCGCCGGCTGTTCCGATGGAGTTAGTGTCGGCAACGAGGATACACCCGCCAGGAGAACGCCGCCCGCCGGGGGCGTGGCGAGGGCGGCGGTCCGTGCCATCAGGATGCGGTCCTTGGCCCCGTCGATCATGAACAGGTGCAGGTTCAGTCCATGGGTGTAGGCCAGCGGAATGTCGAGCGTGTAATGCTTGTGTCGTTCGACAACGTTGGCGATGCCTGTGTAGTCCTCTTTCTTGGGCTGCCAGCGGATGGGTCGCTCGCCAACGAGTGCCAGGGTCGGGTCGAGACGGTGCGCACGAAGAGTCTGGTCGTTGATGGCATAGAGCACCCGCTGGGAAAGGTCGGGGATGATTCGTCCCCCCAACTCCGCCGGAATGTTCACGAAGTTGGGAGCACCAGCCATCACCACATTCCCGCCGTACCACAGCGGCCCCGGATGCTCCTGGGAGATGTAGCAGCCACGCTCCATTGCCCCGGCAAAGATCGGGGTGGCCTTGCCGCCCACGTAGGCCGTCTGGGTAAAACCGCCAATTTCCCCGCTCGAACGGAAGGGACTCTGAGTGAGAATCACTTTGCCATCGTAGCTGTAGGTCGCAACCGCCGCGGCCTGTGCGAGGTTGCGGTATTTGGCCAGTTTGGTGTCCACGAGCACGTTGGACACTCCTCGTTCAGAGCCATCAGCCCCCGGCCCGTGACAGGTGGCGATCAGTTCATCCTTGAAGAATTCGCCGCGCGGGGCGGAAATGTGGACAATGTTCTTGCTGCCGGTTTCGAATTTTTTGACGAATTCCCAGTTCTTGGCCCGCGAAAACATGCTGATGGTGCCCGCCCCGTTGTTGACGGCAAACACCTTGTCGCCGCGGCACATCACAAACCGCGGGGCGGGCGTGGCGACGGTCTTCACCAGTTTTTCCGCGAGTACGTCCCAGACAGAGAGCGTGCTGGTCACCTGGTGAGCCACGATGAGATATTTTCCGTCTTCGGTCAGTGCCATCGCCGAGGCCAAATCCGGCAACACCATCACCCGGGGCTCAATCAAGTTCGCGTCCGCACTGCCGGCTTTTCCAGGCGCAGTTGCGACCGGGGCGGGTGTCGTCGTCATGGGGGTGGAAGTTGGTTTCGTCCCCTCAAGCGGAATGAGCCGCGGGTTTCCCCAAAAGGCCCAGGCAAAGTTCGCCATTCCGGCGCAGTGGCATTCCAGCCGCAGTTGGTCGACCCCTTCAACCGATACATCGCACTCCACCGCGTCGCCGTGTTTCTGCAGTGGCTTGGATTCCCACAGCACCTTGCCGTCGCCGACAACGCGGAACCGCAGTGGTGCCAGCGCCTTGCCCGTCCAGCCGAGCCTCATCGCCAGCGCCAGGCCATCGTCGGGCGTTGGGTACGTCAGTGCCGCCAGAGTCAGCAGACGCCGGTATTTCTTTCCCAAGCCATAGGCGACGACGGCATCCTTTTCCTGTGTCGGATGGGTCGACAGGGCATGCTTCAATTCCGTTGAGCCAATCCGGCAGTGTTTGACATCCTCGCCTGGATAAGATGTCTCGCCGTGCTTTCCCAATTTCTGGTTGAGTGTGGTGTAGCCCGTTTCCTGAAGGTCGTCCACAAAGACAGCGTTCGGCTCCTCGGCTGTGGCTGCGGCCTCCAGCTTCCGGGATGGCCGCTGTGCCTGAGCCGCTGGCGAGCAACAAACCAACACGGCGGTTATCGCCAGGCAAGTCCCGATCCAACGGCCCCGGCCGAAGCCGCGCTTCGCCTTCAATTCCAACCGTGCCACCGACAAGAATGGGTTCACGTTCCGGGCTCCCAGGAGGATCACACCGCGGGGCTGTCAAGAATTCAGCAGCCATGCACCAGAAGATTGGAGCTAGATGATACCACTGTGGAAGAGTCGCGCGCAGTCAAAGTCAGAGTAGCTTGCTCCACGAGATTGAAAGAGATGTCAGTGGTGCCATCCGTTTGTTAGTGGCGGCCACAGCGGCATGCGTGGGGCGAACAAGCGTCGCCATTTGTCATGGGGTGTCCCGCTACTTCATGCGGTGGGCTGGTGCGTATAATTCGCACATCACTCCCCCAAACATCTTCAACCCGACAAGAACCATGCTCCACAAGACAAAGATCGACCTTCCCGCCGGCAAGCGCGAGCTGCTGGTCAACCTGCTGAATGCACAACTGGCGCACCTCATCGACCTGCAGTTGCAGACCAAGCAGGCTCACTGGAACGTGAAGGGGCCGAGTTTTATCGCCCTGCATGAACTGTTTGACGACATCAGCGAGGAGATCCTCGAGCATATCGACAGTGTGGCCGAGCGGATCACGGCGCTGGGTGGAATTGCCGAAGGCACGCTGCCGGCCGTTGCCAAGCGGAGTGGACTGGAGGCGTACCCGCTGGACATTTCCGAGGGGCTGGATCATGTCGCGGCGCTCTCCAGCGCTTTGGCAGCAACGGGGACGGCCATGCGGGCGTCGATTGACGAAGCCACGGCTCACGGCGATGCCGGGACGGCCGACTTGTTCACCGGCGTCTCCCGCGACCTCGACAAGCAACTGTGGTTTGTCGAGGCGCACCTTCAGGGCGGACCGCCCGACAAGAACGCCTGTAGCGTGTCGGACGCGACGAATTCTTGAAGGCTGGCCTCACACTTCCGAGCGTCTGGCGACAAAGATTCGATTGAAGAATCCGCATCGCCAGCCGCTCGCCGCTCATGCCGGTGGCTCGATGATGTCTCCGGCATTCGTTCCCGGCGCAAGTGTCGGAGCCGACTCGATGAACGTCTTCAAGGTGAGGTACATCGGTTGGTATTGTGCCTGGGCGGTGCCCACAAGCGGGCCGAATGGCACGAATCCGAGGTGCCGGTACAGTCGCAATTGGCGGGTTGTGCCACTGATGAGCGCCAGGTCGCAACCGCGCTTGTGAAAGTGCTGCGCGAGCTGCCGCACCAAGCCGCAAAACACGGCCCCCTGCCGGTAAACGGGCTCCACCGCGAGGAGCCGCACTTCAACCAGCATCCCGCCAGCCGGAAGATACTGGTCGAGATTGGGCAACTTCTGATCCAGCGAAAACGGCCGCGCCGTGCGCCCGCAGATCATTCCCGCCAGTTCGAGGCCATTGAGGCAGATGACGTAGACATTCTCGGCATGAAAGCGGTCAATCAAGCGGCCCTGGGTGTTGGTGGCGTGCTGGGGAATTTCTTCCACGAAGGTTCGGTAATTGAGCCGAAAGATGGCCTCAAACTCTTCTGGGATCGCGGCGATTTTGAACTGCAGGCCAGGTTTGGTGGGCATTTCGGCGACCTAAGTCATTCGCAATATTGCCGTTGGCGTCCCCGCAATCGAAGCTTGCCATGCCGCTCTTCTGTCAGTTCGGAATCATCTGCAACTGCTTCATGCCCCACAAAAGCGGCGAATAGACCACGCGGATCACCTGTCCCACTTGATCGGCCAGAGCCGGATTGGCTTGGCGGAGCGGATTTTCGATCATGCCGCCCTTGAACGCGAAGTGATCACACAACAGCAGGGCAAACGAACCGAAGTACAAGAAAGCCAGGACGCTGAGCGTCCAGAACATCATCTCGACAATTCCCATCCGCCGATGTGTGTCGATCTCGGACATGGTTCAATCCCGACAAGCTCAGACATTTTGTATGGAGAATATAGCATGTTTTGTCGGCCCCTGAGCCACGGGAGTGGGCGGCAATGACGCGAAACGCGTCGGACTTGGTCGGGTTCGGTCATGGATGGCAATTGGGTCTGAACTCGCATTGTGGGACACTGATGTTTATTCTGGGACTCGCCGCCCTGCACTGCCTTGATGCGCCTCAAGCGGGTGTGCAACGGTTTCCGCGAAGAAGTCCCGATTCCACTGGCCGAGGTCTGTATGCCGTTGTTTCGTCGTGTCGCTGTGGTTCTCTGGGCAGTTGCCGCGACTCTGACCATCACTGGGTTTTCAGGATGCAATTCGGCCACCACCAGCACCGCCGGCCCCAAGGTGATCAAGATCGTCTCCAGCCTGCCGCGGACAGGCAGTGCCAAGGCTCAGACAGACACAATCGTCAACGGCATCAAGCTCGCCTTTGATGAAGCCAGCCACAAGGCCGGCGAATTCACCATCGAGTACTCCGACCTGGATGATGCCACGGCGGCTGCCGGGCAATGGACCGCGGAGGCCGAAACGGCGAACGCCCAGCGGGCGGTCAAAGACCCTGATGTGATGATCTACATCGGCACCTACAACTCCGGCGCGGCAAAAATCTCCATGCCGATCCTCAACCAAGCGGGATTGATGATGCTCAGCCCCGCGAACACCTGGCCCGGCCTCACCAAGCCCGGCAAGGGCGACCCGGGGGAACCGGAAATCTACCGTCCGACGGGCAAGGTGACCTACCTTCGCGTCGTTCCCGCCGATGACCTGCAGGGTCCGCTGGGGGCGAAGTGGGCCCAGGAAATGGGCGTCAAAAAAGTCTTTATTCTCGACGACAACGAGGTCTATGGCCGGGGCATCGCCCAACTGTTTGAAGAGGCCTGCGAAGACCTGAAGATCGAGGTCCTGGGGCACGAGAGCATTGATGCCAAGGCGCAGGAGTTCAAATCGCTGATGACCCGCATCAAGGGGTTGAAGCCGGACATGATCTATTTCGGCGGCACCACGCAGTCCAAGGGCGGGCAGGTCGCCAAGGACATGGTCTCCGCCGGGCTCGAGTGCAAGCTGATGGTGCCGGACGGCTGCCGGGAAGATGCATTCATCCAGTCGGCCGGGGCCGAAAACCTCAACGACCGCTGCTTCGTGACGTTTGGCGGCCTGCCGCCGGAAGAACTGACCGGCTCCGGCAAGGAATTCGTCGAACGCTATACCAAGAAATATGGGGGCCAGCCGGAAGCCTACGCGATCTATGGCTATGAATGCGCCAAGGTCGCCCTGGCGGCCATTGCGAAGGCCGGCAAAAAGGACCGTGCCGCGATTCTGGAAGCCGCGATCTCGATGAAGGATTTCAAAGGCGCGCTTGGCGAATGGACCTTCGACGCCAACGGCGACTCAACGCTCACCACGCTCAGCGGCAGCGTCGTCAAGGACGGCAAGTTCGAGTTCGTGAAGGTGCTGGGAGAGAAGTAGGCGAGGTCATTTTCGATTTTCGATTGAGGATTTTCGATGGCCTCATCGAATTCGCTGCCGCTTTTTTCCAATCGAAAATCAAAATTCGAAAATCGAAAATCGAAAATGTGGGAAACCTTTCTCCAGCACTGTCTCATCGGCCTGACCAACGGGTCGCTGTTCGCGCTGATCGCGCTCGGCTACACGATGGTCTATGGCATCATCGAACTGGTCAACTTCGCCCACGGTGACCTGTTCATGCTGGGGTGCTTTCTGGCCTTCACGCTGTTGGCGTGGCTCGGCCTGCAAGGGGCCGGACCGGTCTGGACGCTCGTGGGAATCGGCTTGATTCTCATCATCGTCCCGATCTTCTGTGGCTCACTCAACGTCGCCGTCGATCGGATCGTCTATCGGCCCCTGCGTGGGGCTCCCAAGTTGGCTCCGCTGGTCTCCGCCATCGGTGTGTCGTTTGTGATGATGAATGTCGGGCTGTTCTGGGGTGGAGCGGCGGACCTCAACTTTCCAGATCTGATCTCACAGAACCTGTCGAACCACAACCTGCTGGGGAACTCGCCGATTCAGTTCACACCCAAGGATCTGATGGTGATCGCCACGACCGTGCCGATCATGATCGTGCTGACGCTGTTCGTGCAGTTCACGAAGCTGGGCAAGGCGATGCGCGCCACGGCTCAGAACCCGGTCGCCGCGCAGCTCATGGGCATCAACGTCGATCGCGTGATTGGAGCCACGTTCGCCATCGGCGGCGGACTGGCCGGCGCGGCCAGCGTGATCTATGCCCTGTACATCAACACCATCAGTTTTCAGATGGGATTCCAAAACGGGCTGTACGCCTTCACCGCGGCGGTGCTGGGCGGTATCGGCAAGATTCCCGGCGCGGTGCTGGGCGGACTGGTGATCGGCCTCGTCCGCGCGCTCGGCAGTGGCTACATCGGCGAAAAGTGGACCAGCCCGCTGATCTTCATGATCCTGATCGTGATCCTCGTGTTCCGCCCCACCGGCCTGCTCGGTGCCCAGACGCGGGAGAAGGTGTGATGGCCAAGGACGAGAAACAGCCGAAGAAGTCTTCAGCAAATTCAGACCTTCGCCTGCAGGGTGCCGCGCTCTTGCCGGATTATGCACAACAGGTCTCCAAGCGATCTCCAATCAGCCCGAATTCTGTCTTTCGCGCTGAGATCATTCTGCCGCTGCTGTTCCTGCTCTACCCGCTCATCCCCGGTCTGGACAACTGGCTGTTCAGCCGGACGAACACGTCGATGGGGTCGCAACTGACGCTGATCTTCATCTTCTCGATTTTGGCCATCGGCCTGAATGTCGTGGTTGGTTATTCGGGCCTGTTGCATCTGGGCATTGCCGCGTTCTTCGGGATCGGCGCGTACATCACCGGCATTCTCACGGTGCCGTCGTATCCGTTCCAGTTTGGCTTCTGGATTGCCCTGGCCATCGCCACCTTCGGGGCAGGCTTGCTGGGGGTGATCCTCGCCGCTCCGACACTGCGGCTGCGGGGCGATTATCTGGCCCTGGTGACGCTGGGGTTTGGCGAAGTCGTGCGGTTTTCGATCCGCAACTTGGAAGAGATCACCGCCGGCACACGGGGGCTCAACCCGCTTCCGTCGCCGGTGCTGCCCTTTGTCTCCGAAGCCTCCTGGAAGATCGACTACCGCTGGTTCTACTACCTGACCCTGGCGATGCTCCTCGCCATCTTGTGGCTCATGCGAAACCTGGAACGGTCGCGTCTGGGCCGCGCCTGGATCGCGGTGCGTGAAGACGAACTGGCTGCCACCTGCATGGGCATCAACGCCGCCCGCGTCAAACTGTCGGCCTTCGCCCTGAGTGCCGCCCTGGCAGGACTAGCGGGCGGCCTCTATGCGACCAAGCTCACCTCCACGGCCGGCCCCGATGCGTTCGACTTCAACCGCTCGATGATCATGCTGTGCTGCATAATCCTCGGCGGCCTGGGAAGCCTGCGCGGCACGCTGCTGGGCGTGCTGATCCTGATCGGCTTCGACAATGTTCTGGCACCGATTCTGGATGGCGTGATCCAGCAGTCGGGCATCAACGCCAGCAACAGCCGCTTTCTCGTCTTCAGCAACTGGCGGATGTTCATCTTTGGAATGACGCTGATTTTGATCATGCGCTACCGGCCCATGGGGCTTTTGCCAGCCAGAATGGCCAAGGCCGCGTAGAATTGGCTTGGAGGTCAGCAGCGGCGACCGTGATGACTGTTTCGTTGGGTGCGAATTCCGGCATGAAACACAACTGCGCCAGGTTCTGGTTTGCCGCATTGCTCTGCCTCGCCTGTGGCGCTTCGACCTTTGCCCAGGATGCCTCGCACCAGGTCATTGTGCTTGATGCCACCGGCAAGGCCATAGAGGGCCGGCTCGACTCTTGGGAGAAGGGGAAGCTTGCCCTTCAGACCAAGTCAGACCGCTGGGACACCACGAATGTGGTCCTGATTCGCTGGCCCGGTCAGCCGGTGAATGCAGCCGAGGCCGACCCCGCGCTGGTGCTGGCCAATGGTGACCTGTTGGTGGCGGCACCGCTCAAGTTTGACGAACGCACCCTGACCGCCCGCTGGACACGGTTTTCCGGCTGGCCCGAGGCAGGGATCCCGTTGGAAGTGGTGCGGACGGTCCTCGTCCAGCCGGCCGAATCGATCGTGCAGAAAGAACAGTGGCTCGATCAGTTGTTACGTTCAACCGACAAAAGCGACACCGCGTGGCTCCGGAACGGCGACAGCCTGACCGGCCAGTTCGTCACGCTGGGCACCCGCGGCGGCGAACCGGCCGCCGGCGGCGAAGCCACGCTGAACATCAAGATCGCCAAAAGCGAGCGGTCGCTGCCGCTCTCCAGTCTGCGGGCCTTCAGCTTCAACCCCGAACTCGTCGTGATGCCGAAGCGGCAGGGCGAATGGGCGCTGTTGCAGTTCGTCGATGGCAGCCGGCTGCACGCCCGCGACTTGCGGCTCACCATGCGGGACACACTGGCCATGAAGACGGCGTTTCAGGCCGAACTCGATGTGCCCCTGGCCGCTCTGTCCTCGGTGCAGTTCCTCGGCGGAAACGTGGTTTATCTTTCTGACCTGAAGCCCCAGGCCGACCGGTCGCAGCCGTATCTGAGCCTGAACTGGCCCTGGCGGGCCGACCGCAATGTCCGCGGTGGGCCGCTGCGAATTCACGGCCAGAGCTTTGCCAAAGGTTTGGGAGTCCACAGCCACAGCGAACTGGTGTATGCCCTGGATGGCAAGTTTCGCAAATTTCAGGCGACTGTCGGGGTCGACGACGATGCCGAGGGAAAGGGCAGCGTCATCTTCCGCGTGGTGGTCGACGGCAAGCCGGCGTGGTCGAGCCCACTCCTGACCGGCCGGGCGGAACCGGTGACCATCGAGCCGATTGACATCAGCCGGGCCAAGTCGCTGACGCTGATCGTCGAGTTTGCCACGATGGGCGACATTCTGGACCATGCCGACTGGGGCGACGCACGGCTCATCAAGTAAGGATCGCAGCAACCTATCCAGCAGCGAACGCCATCAGGAACAACGAGTCAAGGTGTTCGCTGCCCGTTAAATAGGCGTACAAAATGAAGTCGCCAAGCACGCCTCTCAGAATGTGCGCACTCCTAGGTCTATTTGCTGTGCTGCCGACTGGTTGCCGCGAAGTCGCTTCGCCAGTCAACCAAACCACCGCATCTACAGACAAGCGTCAGGATTCGGCATCCGGAATGGACCATCAAACGAGCCCGCTCCGTGCTCCATTTGCTGATCGATCGATTGCTGGACGTGCCATTCGCGTTTATACCATTGAATCTCTAAGTGGTTTTGAAGAACTGGATCGTGTTGCAATCCACCGAGGTGTAAACTTCAGTTGGGCATCAAAAAATGGTCTGCCAATCCCTACGGAAGCAATGTTGGCATCGCTGATTGTCTCATCTTCACCAGTTCCGCCGGATAGCCCGCAACTTGAGGCGTGGCACTACGCACCGTGGTTCGACGCGACTTTTGTCTCGAAAGAACGCGAATGGTCTCTTGACATGTATCTGGGAGGGCTCGGGTTTCTAACCGATTCTTCCGGGAAAACTGCGGCGCTTCTCTGGACGCAGGTCGACGACGGCAGCGAACAAACGCATGCACCAGAGCCGGCGGCCGGGCCGGTTTCAAATGGAGAGCTTTCACCGCTGGCCCGGTGATGCAGGTCGTTGGTCAGATCGGAAGGTCCAGCAAAGCGGCGCGTGGATCGTAGGGTCAGAAATTTGACCACGAATCTTACGAATCTTCACGAATCATCAACGGGCATGGCTTCGCGGGCGATGGAATCCTGCTCGTTGCCATTCGTGACATTCGTCCTATTCGTGAAAATCGTAGTTCCCCCTTGTCGTTGCCTAAGTCCGGCCTTCGGTCAACATCTTGATGCGTGCTTTTATTCTTTGTCCGGTCCCCAGGGTGGCAATTGGCCGAGCTTTGATTTGCGTCGCAGGACATTCTGGCGTACAGAAGCCAGAGAAGCCGCAGGAAACTTGGCTGACGTTCAACGTGCTTGATTCTGGAATCGAAACCCGTGGTCCGCAAATTCATCGTCTGGTTTCCCCTGTTGTGCGTCCTCGGATTTGGTCTGCCGGGCTGCCCGGGTTCGACGCAACAGGCTTCCACCAGCACGTTGACTGGGCAAAAGGTCATATTGGCCGCTCCGGAAAAGTTCAAATTCCGAGATTCCCTGGAAGTCAGTTTGAATGACTGGTCAGCCGAAACCGGTGCGACGGTCAGCGTCGAAGAGGTCAACTGGGAAGAGAAATCAGACCCCCTCGCGGCAATTGATGCGAATGAGGCCACCGCGAAAGTCGTCGTGTTCCCGCTCACCCACATGGCGGACGTTCTGGCCCAGCAGCGGCTGGCACCGGTCCCGGTGGAGGAACGCGTCACGGAAGCCGAGTCGGCGGCCAACGGCAACCGCGCGAGTCTGGATTGGGAGGAGTTGCTGCCAGGCCTGCGGGAGCGGGTGGGGACGCCGGGGAAGGTCGCCACGGTGCTGCCAGTCTGTGCTCCGGTTCTTGTGCTGTACTACCGCGCCGACCTGCTCGAACAACACGGTCTCAAGCCGCCAGCGACGTGGGACGAATACCGGACGTTGCTGGAATCGCTCGGGACATGGGCTCCGGGGCTCACGGCTGTCGAGCCGTGGAACGAAGAATTCCGAGCCACGATGTTTCTGGCCCGCGCGGCCTCGCTGGCTTCGCATCCCGCCAACTATTCCCTGTTTTTCGATGTCGACAATGCCTATCCGCTGATCGACGGGCCGGCCTTCACCCGCGCGTTGGGCGAGATGCAGAAGTCACGCCCGCTTCTCGCCAAAGACTGTTTGAAGTATTCGCCCTGGGACTGCCGGGCCGAGATCCTGGCCGGACGGGCCGCCATGGCGATCACGCTGGAATCCAGCGAAAACGGCGTGCGGCTCCCCTTTGGTCCTGGCGGTGAAGGCAAAGCCGCGCGGAAGGACGGAATCACGCTGGGCTTCACGCCGCTGCCCGGCTCGCTGGAGGCGTTCAACCCTTCGAGAAATGACTGGGAAACACTCGTGGCTCCACAGCAGGTGACATTGACCGGCTTTGCGGGCCTGGCGGTGGGCGTCCGCAAGGGAGAAGAGCCATCGACGATCGCCGCCTGGAACCTGGTGGCTCGGTTGTGGGGCACCGACCTGGGTGCCACGCATCCCGAGGGAACGGTGTCCTTCTTTCGGGAATCCCAGTTGGCGGATGCGCAGCGGTGGGTCGGCAGGGAGTTGAAAGGAAGCGAACCGGGGGCCTATGCCTCGGCCGTCTCCACCAGCCTGCGGGACGCCCGTGTGGTGCTGGAGTTGCCTGTCCTGCATCGGGACGAGTTCCGCGCGGCACTGACCCGCGGATTGACGGCGTTTCTGGAGAGTCCCGGTGAGCCACGGGAGGCGTTGACGAAGGTCGCGACGGAGTGGAGTGCCCTGATCGAGAAAGTCGGCGCGGACAAGATCCGGGACAGCTACCGCCACTCGCTGGGGTTGGCCCCGTTGACGCGCTAAAATCACTTCTCGATGCGTGTCAGCAGCTCCGCCGGCACATCGACCGCCACACCCTCTTTGGCAATCGGCAGCTTCAAGGTCCACAGGATGCCCTGGGTGGTCAGGCGGCGATATTCCACCCTGCGCCAGTTCTCATGAAAGTGCAGTCCGCTGAAGCCAAACGAGCGGCCGCCGTCGGCACGGTCCCACGCCCAGGCCACCGTTTCCGGCTGCTGGTCGATGAGCGCCCGCACGACCGGCTGTGGCCCATGCGGTGCCTCGGCGAACTTTAGGCGAAAATAAAACTCATCCTTGATGTCGAACGGTGCGATTCCCTGCGAGATCGGGTGGGGCTCGGCAGGGAAGTCCAGCCGTGTCTCCAGAACGCGGTATTTGCGATCGGGTCCACCGTGACAGCCACCGAACAGTTTGACGAAGCCACCGATCGGCTCGGCGCTTTTGGTACCGATCGCCCAGTGCAGCGCGGCCAGTCCCCCCTTCCGCGCGGCGAGATCTTGAAAGGCCTGCTTGCGGGCTTCATCCCGATCGATCCACTTGGCACCTTCAGCCAGATACAGCACCGCGGCATCGGTCTCCGCCAGCTCCAGCGGTCCGCGCGGCCACGGGTCATCGGCCTGGACCACGCGGACTTCAATGTCCGGCTGAGCCTTCAGGCAGGCTTCAAGAATCCTGGCTCCCGCGATGAACTCGTGCGACCCGGCCGGGTGGCCGTCCGGTCCCTGGCAAAGGATCAGCACCCGCTTTGGCGTCGCAGCCTGTGCGTGCGATGAAGCAATGCAGGCGATCGAGATCAAACAGACTGTGAGCCACCGCATGGCCGTCCCATTTCCGAGGCTGGAGATTCTCAAAAAACGGCGAGGACGCTTCGCGCCGATTCTGACATTCGCCGCAGGAATTTGCAGCCTCGCCTGATCTCATTTCAACTCGCTGGCGATTTTCCCCAAAGTCGCCGAGTCACTCCGTGACTCCATCCGCTTCCATTTGAGTGGCACGGCGTAAGCCGTTCGGTGAATGAGGATCGACCGCTGCTTCGTTCTCCGAATTGAAAAACTGGCCAGCCCTGGGCAGGCGGGTCCTGTCCATTGTCAGACCGGACCCTCTGAGCGATGCTATGCGGATCGGCAATCGAAGATCCTCGTCTGTTTTCAGGAACGGCAACCATGGACAATCGACCCCGCCCACTGACCCCAGCCGCGAATTCGTGTGGCGACTGCGACGCGGTCGACCGCCGCAACTTCCTCCGCACGGTGGGAGCCACGGCTCTGGCCGCAGGCATTTCGCCGCTGCTGCAGACCCGCCTGTTTGCCGCGCCGACTCCACAAAGCGGAGCCGAGTCGGTCGTCGGCCAGTTGTATCAGTCACTGTCTGACACGCAGAAAAAGACAATTGCCTTCCCCATCGAGCACGAGCTGCGGAAGAAGATCAACGCCAACTGGCAGATCACCAAGCCCCGGATCCAAGACGACTTCTACACCGATGCCCAGCGGGCGCTGGTCGAGCAGATCGTGCAAAAGGTCACGACGCCGGAAGGGTTCGAGAAGCTGAAGCAGCAGATGGAGGATGACTCCGGCGGAATCGGCGACTACAGCATCGCCCTGTTCGGAACTCCGGGGTCCGGCGCGTTCGAGTGGGAGCTGACGGGCCGGCACCTGACGCTGCGCGCCGACGGGAACACGATCGACAAGGCGGCCTTTGGCGGACCGCTGATCTACGGTCACAGTCAAGAGGACCCCAAGAAGAACCTGTTCCACAACCAGACGATCAAGGTCAACGAGGTCTTCAAGGCGCTGGATGCCAAGCAGGCGGAACGGGCCCTCATCGCCAAGGCACCGCCCGAAGCCGCTGTGCAGCTCCAGGGCGCTTCGGGGAAGTTCCCCGGTCTGGCCGTTGGCGAACTGAGCAGCGATCAGCGAACGCTCTTCGAAACGACCTTGAAGGCACTGCTCGCCACCTACCGCAAGGAAGATGTGGACGAGGTCTTCGAGGTGATCAAAGGCGGCGGTGGCCTGGAGAAGCTGCATCTCGCCTACTATCGCCAGGAAGATATCGGCAACGACAAAGAATGGGACATCTGGCGGGTTGAAGGCCCGTCACTCGTGTGGCACTTCCGCGGTGCCCCTCACGTCCATGCCTACATCAACATCGGCATGGTTGGTTAATCGTGGTCGCTGCCGGCGGGCCGGGCATTCACCGCCCGGTCGCCGGCACCTCTGACTCGACATCGTTTATTGGGACACTGCATGCCGACGGCTGTGTTGTTAATTGCGCATGGCAGCCGGCGTGCGGCGGCGAATGCCGACCTCGACGAACTGGCCGCGATGCTGCGGGCCAAAAACGTCGCCCCCATCATTGAGACGTCGTATCTGGATGTTGCCGCTCCTGACATTCCCACGGGCGCGAAAGCATGCATCGCCCGCGGGGCGGACATCGTGAAGATGTTCCCATACTTCCTCTCGGCGGGGGCTCACGTCGTCGACGATCTCCAGCACTACCAACGGGAGCTTTCCACAGAATTTCCCGCGGTCGAGTTCGTGGTCTGCCCGCACCTGGGCCTGCATCCGCTGATGGTGCAGATTGTTCTGGACCGCTTGGGCGAAGCGCTGAGTCCATCGGCCGTGGATTAATCGGTTCGCACGTGATGCGCGTCAGGGGACATCGATTTGGTAAAGATCGTGTCGCCCCTCGCGCTCGGACACGATGACGAGATGCCTGCCATTGGGGTGCCAGGCGGGATAGTCATCGCGTTCCGGGTGATCGGTGACGCGTTCCAATCCCGAACCGTCCGTGTTGATGACATAGATCTCGTAGTTATTGTCGCGGTTGCTGACGAAGGCGATCCGCTTGCCATCCGGTGAGAATTTCGGGCGAATATCCTGCTGCGGGCTGTGAACAACCCGTCGCGGCTGGGTGCCATCGGCATTCACAAGGTAGATGTCGTAGTCGCCCGCGCGCGTCGAGCTGAACACGATCTGCTTTCCGTCGGGCGAGAAGCTCGGCCAGTTGTTGATCCCGTCGCTGTCAATCAGCACCTTACGCTCCGTGGCTTGCAGCGAGACCGAGTAGATTCCCTGGCGTCCACCTGATCCATCCGGAAAGGCATAGAGCACCCGAGTGCCATCCGGTGAGAAGGCCGGGCTGCGGACTCCGGAAAATCCGCCGGAGGGCGGCACTTCCGCATCTTTGTTCTGCTGGGTGTCGCGGATCACAAGGGCGAGGCTGAGATTGCCGCGGCTCTGCACAAAGGCGAGGTGCCGGCCGTTGGCGGAGACGGCCGGTTCAAACTCGGACCGGTTGGAGGCGGCGTGCAGTGGCTCGGACATAGCGTCCAGACGTTTCCAACGCATCAGGCGGAAGAGCGCCGGCGTCTCCTGCACCGCGTAGACGATCTCCTCCCCTTGTGCGACAACGACCGGATCACGCTTGAAGCGTCCATCAGTCGTCAACCGCACTGGCTCACCAGCGAAGACATTGGATGCTCCAGGCAGGAAAGTCTGCAGGAGCGTGAGTGTGAAACACAGCCACAACGCGGATTGCAGCTTGGCTCCCGCGTTGGCCGGCCGTCCCACAGAATTTCCCCGCTCTGGGTCACAACAGTTCATCGATGACCCGGCCTCCATCCAGCACGTTGAGTTCGGCGCGGGCCTGGGTGTCCAGCCCGGCCAGGTGCGTGATCGTCGTGCCGACCATCAGCGGCGTGATCGGGCTGGTGACTGGATTCTCTCCGTACTTGTCGCTCTCGCCAATGACCCGGCCCGTTTCCAAACCGGCACCGGCCCACACCGAAAAGTAGCACGATGGCCAGTGATCGCGCGAGGCCCGGTTGTTGATCTTCGGAGTCCGGCCAAACTCCCCCATGGCGACAACCAGCGTGGAATTCAGCAGACCCCGGTCGTCGAGGTCATCCAGCAGCGCGGAAAACGCCCGGTCGAAGACCGGCCCATGGTAGTCCTGCAGCAGTTCGAAGTTGTAGATGTGCGTGTCCCAGCCGAAGTCACAGTTCGGCGTCATGCACTCCACGTACTGGCTCCAGTTGACCTGAATGTACGGGACGCCCGCCTCCACCAGCCGGCGGGCCAGCAGGCAGCTCTGGCCGAACGTCGTCTGCCCGTACGCGGCACGCCGCGCTTCCGGCTCGGCCGTCAAATCAAAGGCGTTTCGCGCGGCTGGGTTGGTCAGGAGGCCATAAGCCGACTGATACGTCCGGGTCCAGTCCGCGTATCCGTGGCTGTCGAGCGCGTGCCGCGAGGCATCCAGGGACGTGAGCAGGGTGCGACGGTCGCTGACTCGGTCTGGCGACAGCCCTTCCAGCAGTTGCAACGCCGGGATTTCAACAGCCCCCGTCTCCGAACAGCTCACCATGAACGGGTCGTAGGTCTTGGACAGCGTGCCGCCGCCATAGCCGTCGATCCGGCGGACGATGTCGCAGGGAATGCCCCGTCCGACCGCGACGAACGGAGGCAGAGTACTGCGATGGCCCCGGTGGCGCGCGATGATCGAGCCAAAGCATGGCTTGACCGGCTCGGGGCGATCCTTGAAACCCGTCAATCCCACGGTTCCCGCGTCGGGATGCCCGGACTCGGTCGTTACATGCGAACGGATCAGCGTGAATTTGTCGCTGCGATGGGCCAGGCGCGGCAGCAGCTCCGAGTAACGCACCCCCGGCGTCTGGGTGGCCACCGTGCCAAACGGACCCCGGTATTCCCCGGGGGCCAGTGGCTTCGGATCGAAGGTGTCGAGGTGGCTGGGGGCACCCCACAGCCAGACAAAAATCACCGACTTCGCTCTCACCGCCTCAGCCGCGCCCAGCGTGCCCGTCAGGCCCGGTAACGCCCCCATCAGTGGCAGTGACGCTCCGACCCTGAGAAAACCGCGCCGGGACAAGCCACCGCAATCCCGCGATCGGAATTTCCCAATGTCGAACATTTCCTGACGCTCCCGTTCAAGACGCTGTTGCACGCAGATGTTTCAAACAATGTACCAAGCGATTCAGGGTACGAATCCAAGCCAGAGTCAGATCACCCTACCATTGGTTGCGGCGTGTGTCGAGGTGTTGCACCGGGCCGGTTCATCCGCCGGTTTGATCGTCGGCTTGTCGGAGGCGATCCGTGGACGGTGAACGGTGGACGAGTCTTGGTTCGACGGGGAGCATTTTCACTGGGTATGCTGTTGCAGGAACAAATTCCCTCATCTGATTCCCTGTGGGAGCCACCATGTCGAATGTGTCGCGGCGGCAGTTTCTGGGTTCAACGTTGGCGATGGGTGCGGCGGGGTTGATCAATCGTCCGGCCAAGGCCGGTCCGAACGAGACGGTGGGAGTGGCAGTGCTGGGGGCGAGCCGCGGAGCCTCGCTGGCGACGCACTTCGAGAAGCTTGCTGACAGTCAAGTCGTGGCGATCTGCGAAGTCGATGAAGCCCGCGGCAACAAGCTCGCCGATGAAATCGGGAAACTGGCGGGCAAGCGGCCGCCGGTGGTCAGCGACTTTCGTACGCTGCTCGACAAGGCCGATGTCGACGCGATTGCCATTGCCACGCCCGACCACTGGCACGCCCCCGCGACCATCATGGCCTGCGTGGCCGGCAAGGATGTTTACGTCGAGAAGCCAGCCTCGCACAACATCGCCGAAGGCCGTCTGGCGATCAACGCCGCCCGCAAGCACAAGCGGATTGTGCAGCACGGCACGAATCTGCGGGGAGCCACGCACTATCAGGAGGCGTGGAAGCTGCTCAAGGATGGGGTGATCGGGAAGGTGCTGATGGTCAAGGCGATCAACAACCAGCGCCGCGGCCGCCTGGAGGCCCGCACGGACGAGCCAGTTCCAGCCGGGGTCAACTACAACATGTGGCTCGGCCCTGCGGCCGAGCGGCCCTTCAACCGCAATCGCTTCCATGGCGCGTGGCACTGGCACTGGGAGTACGGCTGTGGCGACCTGGGCAACGACGGCATCCATCAGATCGACCTCGGCCGGTGGGCGCTGGGGCTCAAAGCGCCCAAGGCTGTCTCCTGCAGCGGTGCCAAGCTCGGTTCGCGCGGCGATGCCCAGGAGACGCCCGACACCATGATCGTCACCTGGGAATACGATGATCTGCTCTATGTGTTCGAGCAGCGCGACTTCACCCCGTACCGGATGCAGGGACACCGTCAGGACAACGACAACATCTTTTATGGCGAGAACGGCTACCTGATGATCGACCGCGACGGCTACCGTGTCTTCCATGATCGCGGCAAGCCGGGGGTGGTCGTCACGAACCAATGGAATGACCCGCCGCACCACTTCCAAAACTTCATCGACTGCATCAAGAGCCGCCAGCACGAGAACCTGCTGGCCGACATCGAAGAGGGGCACTATTCGTCGCTCTTGTGCCACATGGGCAACATCGCCTACCGGGTCGGCCGCAAGCTGGAATTCGACGCGGCGACCGAGACATTCAAGAACGATAAGGACGCCAATCTGCTGCTGAGCCGCGAGTACCGCAAGGGGTTTGAGCTGCCTTCAATTTAGAGGCGGGACATACCCTTCAACAGAATTGCGGTCAGGTTGCTCCATGCGGGGCAACCTGTTGGTGATGCAGCCGGAGCCATTCCATGTCGAAAATTGCCGCGCGGCTCGAATCGCTTCGCCAAAGAATCGCTGACTCCAATGAGCCGGACACCGCGCCCGGCTACCTGGAGCGCGTGGCCATCACGCCGACAGGGAGCGTTTTCAATTTTGACTTCCATGGTGACCACGCTGGTGACTCCATTGCCGATCTGATGCAGACCTTGGCGCAGCCAACCATCGCTCCCTACGTTCGCTCAATTGTTCTTCGAGGTCCTGACGAAGGCGCAAATGGAACGCGAAACTGGGATCTTGAACCGCTGCTGGCCAAGGACGCGATGTTCTCGCAGTTGAAGGTGTTCTCGATCCAACTGAATCAGCCGGGGGACCACAACCGCTCGATCGTCGCCTCGGACTATGAGGAAGACGGAATCCTGGCACGGCTCCTAGCCAAAGCGCCGGGAATCGAGGAATTGACCGCCCCATCCGCCCCCAGCGCCGCATTCTTCGGGGTGGGAGTTCGACCGATTCGGCTCCTGAGCATTGATGCCGGGTACGACACTCAACACTTCATCTTGAACCTCGCCAAGTCTTCATGCTTCCCCAACCTGCAATGCCTTCAATGGGGTGAGTATCACGAAACCTACATACCAGACTATCAGGAAAAGTGTACTCTCAGGCAGGATTATCGACTGCTGTTCGGGTCGAATGCGTTTGCTTCGGTCAGATTCTTCCAGTGGCGCAATCCAACATACACCGACGAGGAGATTCGAGAATTCAAGGCCATGAAACCGGCACTGCAGCTTCTCGTCGTGCGTGATTCGAGTCGCTACGTGTAGGTTCCCTTGCAGGACCAACGCAAGCGCCGACGAACGTGAGAAATTCACACCACCGGCGTTTTGTGCAGCTCGCCGGGGATCTCCTGGACATACGACGGCACGGCATAGCCCGGCAGGCGGCGGCGAAGTTCGGCAATCAGCGCTTTGCCTGTCTCCACAGGAACTTCGAAGTGGCTCGTCCCAGCCACGCGGTCGAGCTGGTTCAGGTAATACGGCAGCACCCCCAGATTGACGAGATCTTCACACAATCTCGTCAATGTGTCCGCATTGTCGTTGACGCCGCGAAGCAGGACCGCCTGGTTCAACACGGTCATGCCGCCGCGCACGAGGTGTCGCAGTGCCAACCGGCAGTCCTCGGAAAGCTCGCGGGGATGATTGGCATGCACCACCATGTAGGTGGCCCACGAGTGTTGCGTCAGCAGTTCGATCAGCGGCGGTGTCACCCGGTCGGGTAGGACGATCGGCAGCCGCGAATGGACGCGCAGCCGGCTGAGATGCGGAATCTCCGCCAGCCTGCCAAGCAGTTGCGAAAGCCGCGCGTCGGTCAGCATCAGCGGGTCGCCGCCGCTGAGGATGATCTCGTGGATCGAACTGTCCGCGGCCAGTTCACGCAGTGCCGGTTCCCAGTCCTCCATTCGGCGTGGCTCGATGCCATACGGATAGTGCCGGCGGAAGCAGTAACGGCAGTTGATGGCGCAGACCCCGGCGGCAATGAGCAGCGCCCGTCCCGCATATTTGTGCAGCATCCCTGGCGCCCGGCGGGCAGACTGGTCGCCGACGGCGTCGTGGCTGAAACCTGCCGCGTCCACCAATTCGGCGCTCAGTGGCAGGACCTGTCGCAACAGCGGGTCCGCGGGGTTCTGGGGTTCCATCCGCGCGAGGTAGCTGCGGGGAACCATCAGTGGAAATGTCCCCGCGCCGGCCTGCGCGGCGGGCAGCAGCGAACGTGGGAGTCCAAGCGACTGGAGCAGCACGAGTGGATCGCGAATGGCTTCGGCCAGCGACCGGTGCCAGTCGGAGTGACTTGCCATCAGCAGTGGATCGCGGCTCGGCACGAGCCTCAGCCTCCCAGCCGGCGGACCAAAAAATACGCCGGGCAGTCGCGCGAATCGCGTGAGTGCCCGGCGGAGTGAATTATCACAGCGTCCTGCCTGAAAATTACACGCCGGAGAACGGGTGCTTGGCGGTGTCTTTCTTGGCGAGCATCTCGGCCACGGCGGGTTCGCCCTTCATGGCGCGGGAGATCGAGAGCTTGGTGGCTTCGTAGTTGAATTCAAAAATCTTCTTGTCGTCGGCCGCTTCCCAGTGAATGAACACACCGCAGACGATGACGAGGTTTTCGCACTGATCCTTGGGAATCACACCGGCTTCGACGCTGTCGGCCACGGCTTTGGCCACGGCGTACTGGGCTGGGCCAAACATCTGCACGGCCTGACGGGCACCGCCAATGGTGACCTTGGTGATCATCACGGTGGCCGGCTTGACGGCCAGATTGGGGGTGAGGACGGCCAGCAGGTTGCTGTGTCCCTTGGACTGATTGGCCAGCGCGGTGGCAAATGCCGTTCCGACCGGACCTGACTTGTCGCCGATCAGCAGGTCAATGTGGGCGATTTCATTGCCGTCACCAACCAGCGCTTCACCAATGTACATCGACATGCGGCTCTCCTGAATACCTGCTACGGACTTCTGGCCTGAACGTGTTAATATAGACAGACCCGGGACGGTGCCTTGATAACACGTCGTGTCGCTGAATGCCAGTTTCGGGGGTGAAAAACCGTGAGTCCGAGGATTCGATGGCAGAGCTGTATGCGGAAGGCAAAGAAGACCGGCGGCGCGGGCCGCCCCGCGTGCTGATCGTGGGGGCCAGCACCCGGGCAGCCGCGCATGCCGCCATCCGGGCCGGCTACATGCCGATCTGTGCCGATTCCTTTGCCGACGCCGATCTGCGGGCCTGCGCGGAAACGGTTCCCGTTTACGATTATCCGCAAGGGTTGGTCGAGGCGGCCAGTATCCGGGTGAAGTCGTCCAAGGTCGTCTCCGCCGACAAACTGGCGGACACGGCCCGGATTCCCCGGAAGTTCGAGAGTCCGTGGATGTACACCGGGGCCGTGGAGAACCATCCGGACATTGTGGCGGCCATCCAACAGGACGAATCGGCAGGCCGGAGGGCGCTTTGGGGCAACCCTCCGGAGGTTCTGCGCCGCGTTCGTGATCCGGCCTACCTGGCATCGATCCTCGACTCCGCCAGCATCCCCGCGCTTGCCGTTCGCCCCGCGACCTCACCGCCCCTCGAAGGCGCGTGGCTCATCAAGCCTCTGGCCAGCGGCGGCGGCCGTGGCATTGAGATCTGGAACGGCTCGGACAGCCACACACGCGCCGAGCCACATTATTTCCAGCAATATCGTCCGGGGCTTCCGCTGACCGGCCTGTTTCTCGCCTGCAAGGATGGGACGCACTGCCTGGGGGTCAGCCGGCAACTGGTCGGTCTGCCGATGGTCAACGCCTCGCAGTTTGGCTACTGCGGGTCCATCGCGCCCTGGTCGTTGCCGCCGGAACTGGCCCAACAAGTTGTCAAAATTGGGGAGCTGATCGGCTCGGTCTTCATGCTCCGCGGCCTGTTCGGTGTCGATTTTGTCCAAGACGAGGCGGGCTTGTGGGTCACCGAAGTCAACCCCCGCTACACCGCTTCGGCGGAGGTGGTCGAGTTGTGGCTGCGCTATCCGCTGATGCAGTGGCATCGACTCGCCTGTGAGGGCTTTCTCAACGGGAAGCCGTTTGTGCCTCGGCTGCCGACGAACGACCCGGCGCATGTCCCGACGACTGACTGTATTGGCAAAATTGTGTTGTTTGCCGCCCAAGAGTCTCTGTGCTTTGACGCCACACGCTGGATTCATGTGCCGAACGACTTTCGCATGCCGGAAGTAGCGGACATCCCACTCCCTGGAATGCGCATCGCGCGGGGCCAACCGGTCTGCACGCTGTTCGCGCAGGGAGCCTCGCCGCCGGAATGCACACAGGCCCTGCTGGAGAAGGCCGCGTGGTTCCAGCGAGACTACCTGCGGATTCTGGAACCAGCCCTTCTTGAATCACTGGCTGGCAAGCGATAACATCCGAAGCGACAAAAGCTTCTATATTTCCCGGCACCCGCGGACCTCCCCAATCCATCATGCCCAAGTCGACGGACGTCACGATCAAGTCCGCAACCTGCTCTTTCGAACCGGTCGTATTTCGAACGCCCCTCAAATTTGGGGGCAGGGTGATGGACAAGGGGCATTTGATCAACGTCGAAGTCGAAGTTGCCCGCAGGGCGGGCAAACCGGCGGTGGGTTTTGGCAGCATGCCGGTCGCCAGTGTCTGGGCCTGGCCCTCCAGCCAGCTCAGCATCGACCAGGCCGACGCCGCGATGAAGATGTTCGCCGAGGAAGTGGTCGAGCTGACGATCGCCTATTCGGACTATGCCCACCCGATCGACATCATGGAGCAGTTGTCGGCGGAGTACGAACACCTGGCCAAGCAGTTGAAGAACAAGCTCAAGCTGCCGGAAGCGATGCCGGTGCTGGCGCAGCTTGTCGCCGCCAGCCCGCTGGACGCCGCGCTGCACGATGCGTTCGGCCGCGTACATGGAAAGAACAGCTACGACACGCTTTCGAAGGAGTATATGAACCACGATTTGTCCAATTATTTGGATGACTCGTTCAAGGGAGAGTACCTCGACAAATACACGCTGCGCGAGCCGAAGGCCCGGATGCCGCTGTATCATCTCGTTGGCGCGCTCGACCCATTGACCACCGCGGATGTGCAAAAGAAGGTGGGCGACGGACTGCCGGAAACGCTGGGCGAGTGGATCAAGCACGACGGTCTCACACACCTCAAAATCAAGCTGGCGGGTGACAACCTGCAATGGGATGTGGACCGCGTCCTGGCCGTGGACAAAGTGGCGGCAGAGGCCCAGGCCCTGCGCAAATGCGCGACGTGGTACTACTCGCTGGACTTCAACGAAAAGTGCGGCAACGTCCAGTATGTCCTGGACTTTCTGGCGAAGGTGAAGGCCGGCACCCCGGCGGGTTACGACCGCATTCAGTACATCGAGCAGCCGACGAACCGCGACCTGGCCGCGCATCCCGAGAACAAGATGCACGAGGCCGCCAAGCTGAAGCCCGTGGTGATCGATGAATCGCTGGTGGACTACGACAGCCTGCTGCTGGCCCGTGAGATGGGCTATACCGGCGTCGCGCTCAAAACCTGCAAAGGACACAGTGGCTCATTGATTCTGGCCGCCGCCGCGCAGAAGCACAACATGTTTCTCTGCGTGCAGGACCTGACCTGCCCCGGCTACTCGTTCCTGCACTCTGCCAGTCTGGCCGCACGGATCCCCGGCGTCGCGGCCATCGAAGGCAACAGCCGCCAGTACTGCCCGGCCGCCAACCGCAAGTGGCGCAGCGAAGTCCCCCAGATGTTCGACATCACCGACGGGACCGTGGGGACCGGGGCGCTCAATGCGCTGGGGCTGGGCTTTTGAGTGATTGACGACAGCCATTCGGCAACGCCAGTCAATCAGCGTTCCCGATCTGGGATGTGGATCAAGACATGGAGATCGGCCTTCCAGCAGATGCTCGGCAACCCCGACCATCCGGCGGTCACCATTCACTTCCTGAATGCAGTCCTCGGAGGGCAACCGAGGATCGTCCACGCCCCTTTGCGAGCGCCCTTCCCGTGAAAACTGATCGACCGTTTCTCGTCTCGGTGATCGCGGTGTTGATCGGCCTGTTGACCGCGGATTGCTGTTCGGCCGCCGCTCCTCAGCCGCCGTCAAACGTGGTCGCCAACGATCGTCCGAATGATCCCGGTCAGGCGATCGACCTCGAATGGCAACTGTCGCCGGGCGACACCGGCAACCGGGAATCGACAGCGGTGCTGCGGTATCGGATTCAGCGGATGCCCGGTTTGCCGAAGGCCGAGGAGAACCAAGACGCCGCGAAGATTCCTCCACCGCCCGAATTCGAAGATGTGGGGGATGTGGCCTACAGCAAGACGTCCTTCACGGACACGCGGTGCGAGCGCGGGACGACCTATGCCTACCGCATTCTGGCGGTCGGCCCGGATGGCACGGTCTCCAAGCCCTCCGTGGAAGCCACGGCGACGGCGGTCAGGCAGTGGTTCAACCGGGAGAAGGGCTGGTATGCGGTGCTGCTGGGAATTGTCTGTGCGGCGATTGTCGGCAACATCTTTTGGGCGCGGCGCGGGCGGGCGCTGTGGCTGCGGCCCATTCCCGCGCTTTCAGCCATTGATGAGGCAATTGGCCGGGCCACGGAAATGGGTCGACCCTGCCTGTTCATCCCCGGCATTGTCGACCTCGACGTGATGCCGACCGTAGCCGGACTGGCGGTTCTCGGCCGCGTGGCGCAGACCGTGGCTGAATATGATGCCGAACTCATTGTTCCCACGGCGCGGTCGCTCGTCATGACCGCCGCCCGCGAAACGGTGCAGGCCGCCAGCCTGGCGGCCGGCCGCCCCGAATCCTATCAGCCGGAATCGGTCTTTTATCTGACCGACGAGCAGTTTGGCTTCGCCTCGGCCGTTGCCGGCGAGATGGCCCGCAACCGGCCGGCGGCGTGCTTTTACTTTGGTCAGTTTTACGCTGAGTCGCTGTTTCTCGCCGAAACCGGGCAGTCGGTTGGCGCCATTCAAATCGCGGGGACGTCCGAGCCCTCGCAGTTGCCGTTCTTCGTGGCCGCCTGCGACTACACGCTGATCGGCGAGGAATTCTTCGCCGCCTCCGCCTACCTGTCGCGCGAGCCACAGCAGTTGGGCAGCATCGTGGGGCAGGATTTGGGGAAACTGCTGGGTGTCGGCCTCTTGGCACTCGGGGTGGCGCTGGTGACCGTTCAACAACTGCTGCCGGATTCGACTTGGATCAGGTCGGCCAATGCATTCGTTCAGAGTGTTTTGAGTTGAAGACCATTTCGTGGGACAGTCTTCTCTGGCCGTGGGCTTCTCGACAAGGCGGGAGTCGCCGTCACGCCCGCGCCATCCGCTGCCCCACCAGGTCCAGCAGCGGCAGCGTTCCGCCATAGGTCTTTTTCAGGTTCTCGGTGGTGAAGACCGTTTCCGTGGGTCCGGCGGCGACGATCCGCAGGTTCAGCAGAACGACTTGGTCGAAA
Source organism: Planctomycetaceae bacterium (assembly GCA_021732845.1). Lineage (GTDB taxonomy): Bacteria > Planctomycetota > Planctomycetia > Planctomycetales > Planctomycetaceae > JAKFUF01. Next base: position 38,800 of record JAKFUF010000066.1, read on the forward strand.
TATTCATGGACCGTCTGCAGGTCGTGATGCACGACCATCGCCGTTTTTCCTGCGGCTCGCAGGTCGCGCAGGATGCCAACGATGGCCCGTTCGGTGGCGGCGTCGACTCCCGCAAACGGTTCGTCCATCAGGTACAGGTCGGCCTCCTGGGCCAGGGCGCGGGCCAGAAACACCCGCTGCTGTTGTCCGCCGGACAACTGGCTGATCTGCCGCTGGGCATAGTCGGCCAGGCCGACGCGGTCGAGGGCCTGACGGGCCTTCTCGCGGTAATGGCGGGTGACGGGAAAGAACCAGCCGATTTTGCGGTACATCCCCATCGCCACCACATCCAGGGCGCTCACAGGGAAGTCCCAGTCGACGCTGCTGCGCTGGGGGACGTAAGCCACGCGTGAACGTTGGCGGGCGTAGGGCTGACCGAAAAACCGCACCTGCCCGCTGGCCATGGGCGTGAGGCCCAGCACCGCCTTGATCAGCGTGCTTTTGCCGGCACCATTGGGACCGATGATCGCCGTCAGCGAGGCGGGGACGGCGTTGTAGTCGACATCCCACAGGACCGGACGGCGGTGGTAAGCCACGGTCATGTCGTGAATGGAGAGCGGCGCGCTGGCGGGGTGTTCCTGTTCGCGGGCCGGCATCTCGGCAGTCATTCGTGGCTCCCACCCTTCAGTTTGCCGTTGCAGCCGCCAGCGGGGGCCTCGCCTCCCAGCGCCCGGGCAATGGTCGTGGCGTTGGCATCCAGCATGCCGATGTAGGTTCCCTCGTATGTGCCGTGGGCACCCATTGCGTCGGAGAACAGTTCGCCCGTCTTCACTTTGACGCCATGCTGCGCCGCCCCCTCAACAATCGCCTGAATCGCCTTGGCGTTGGTTGAGGTCTCCATGAAGACCGCTGGGAGCTTCCGTTCGGCCAGGAATTCCACCAGATCGTTGATGTCCTTGGCCCCCGCTTCAGATTCCGTGCTGACACCTTGTGGCGACTTCACGGGGATCGAATACCGCCGGGAAAAATACTCGAAGGCGTCGTGCGAGGTGACCAACACCCGTTGCTTCTCGGGAATCGAGGCGATCACCTTGAGGATGTACTTGTCCAGCAGTTCAAGTTCCTGACGTTGGTCTTTTGCATTCTTAAGGTAGTCTGAGGCGTGTGGCGGATCGTACTTGGCCAGCGTCTCGGCCACATGCTGGACACACTCGCTCCACAGCGAGACGTCCATCCACACATGCGGATCGAAATGTCCCGCCAGGCCAGGCAGTTCGCGGAGCTTCTCTGGAGCCAGCCCGGCTGTCACCGGCACGACGGGTTTGCCCCCCCGCGCGACGCGCTCAAAGACGTCGACCATTTTTCCTTCAAGGGTCAAGCCGCCGTAGAAAATGACGTCCGCCTTGTTGAGACGCGCCACGTCATCCCGCGTCGGTTTGTAAAGGTGGGGGTCGACACCTTCACCCATCAGTCCCGTCACGTTCGCATGCGGGCCGGCCACTTGTCGGACGATGTCCGTCACCATCCCGCAGGTGGTGACGATTTCGTACGGTTTTCCGGTTGGCGGCGAGGTCGCGGGCGTCGTGGGGGTGCATCCCATCGCCGCCAATAGAGCGAAGAAGAGGGCCAGGAGGGAGACGCGGCGCGGAAATTTGTGGTGGGTCATGTTCATGATTTTGATTGACCAAAAATACGCTGGTATCGGTCCGGGGTCAAGGGGAGGTGATTCTTGCATGAAGGCTGGCCAGTTTTTGACGATGGCGAACCCAGACACCGGACGGCTTGCGCCGTGCCGCTACAAATTCTGTAGCGGAAGGGCGCGAGCCCTCCGGTGCGTGATCCTTTTTCCGAGTTGGCACTGGAAAGCTGGCCAGCCCTGATTCTTAAGCATGCCTTGGTCGAAATTACTAAAAACTAAATTTTTACAATTCAATGTATTGACATGCCACTCTGCCGCGAATATAGGTACTGTACTTGAGTACAACTTCTCTGGAAGGCCGGGAGCGGGGCAATGAGCGAGTGTCGTCAGGACTCGGCGGGTGTGGACCCGAAGGAGTTACCGGGGGAGGGCGTGCCGCCGGAGGCACGGGCATCGGCAGGCCGGGCCCGGAAATTGCGCAGCGACTGCAAGTTCACCGACTTGCAGATCTACATCGAGATCATCTCGCACATGGGGATTCTCTCGTATGTCGCCCTGTCGCTGGGGATCAGGCGGCCGGCACTCTATAGGCGGATTGACCGCGCACCGCTGTTGCAGGCTGCGCGGGATGCGGCACGCGCTGTCGTGGTGAAGGTGGCCTGGGAACAACTCGGCCAGGCGATCGATGCCAAGGCTCCCTGGGCCTTGATGTTCAGCATGGATTGCCTGCTGGGTGTGCCCGCGTCGTCCTCTGTGCCACGCGAATCCGGCTCGGATCAGGCCTCCACACAGTCCAAGACTCCGAAGGAACTCGTGCCTCAACCTGAGAAGGCGGACGCATCGACGCTCCGTCTGATTCGGGCGGTGGAACGCGGCGAACCGTGGGCGATCAAGTACTGTTTGAAACACCTGGAACCAAACGGCTATTGCGGCATCAACCGGATTCGCCGGGGCGAGGAGAACGACGGTGATGGTAACTTCGAGGCTGATGCCCCAGAGCCACTGACGGAAGTGCCACAAAAACTCCCCGGTTATGATCAAGCGACCGAACATGCCATCGCGCGTTTAGGCGACCTGGTCGGAACGATCAAGGCACCAGCCGCGCCCCCTGTTCTGAAGCCGGTTCCCGCCCCTCAAACGGCCGCCGAAGCCGTCGTCCAAACCGCGGTTGAATCGGCATCTTCCGCGCCCCCTGTCTCGAACCCCGAATCGTCCACGCCGGTCCTGCCGACGATCGAGGCGATCCATCGTGCTTCACCCCCTGGATCGAGTGCGAATCGGACGGTGGCGGACTTCGCGCCCCCCGTCTTGGAGCTGAAGCATCCGAGGTTGCCTGAATCGTCGTCGCCGGACGATCGGCCAGAGGTTCAGATCAAGGATTCCCAGTTCGACTGGGACTTTCCAAGTGGCCCAAGCGGCGGACCGCCGCCGACGGGTTTCGGTTGATCGTGGATGGTGATTCAAACGCCGATCGCGCCAAGTCCGCAGTTGTGATTTTTAATCCCGCCGAGTTCATCTCGATGGTCACCGGACTTTGACTCGACGGACGCAGGTCTTTTCGGATTAATAGGCGTCCGGTCACCCCGAAATCGATCGAGCCGAGCAGGGTGGCATCAAAGAATGGCGCAACTTCAAAACGTAGGCATCGGGTTACAATCTGGCTTCGCCATCTTCAAGAACTGGCCAGCTCTGGTTCGGACAGGAAATCGTGTGGCCGCGTTGCTCTCGCATTTGAAACCCGCGACTGCATTCCGGGGTACTCGCACTGACAACATCGTCGGTATAGTGTCATGGTCGCGCACTGGTGCAGTCCATGTCGTTCCTGTCACCCAAGGATCTCCCATCTTGAACATTCGGTCTGTTCGCCTGCTGGCAATGGCGGTTCTGCTGCTGGCCTCGCCGGCGCTCGCCCAGGACACTGATGCCGAACGGCTCGCCGCGGGCTTGCGGCCGTTTTTCGAAGTGCTGTCGAACAACGAGCCCTTCACCCTGTCCGCCACCGTGCAGGCTCCCATCGACGGGAAGCCGATCCCGGTCGAGCTGCGGCTGGCCCGGTTCGATGACCAATCCTTCGATCTGGATGTGATTCATTCCGACTACAGCGTCCGGCTCCGTCGCCGGAAGGATCTCACCGCCTTTGCGCTGCCGCACCACAAGGTGGTGTTCCTCGGCCGGGGCCATGCCGACAAGGCCGATCACATGCTCCCCACGGGGCTGATCGAGCGGCTGATCAGCCCGGCTTCAACCGTGGGTCAGTATGCCCCGTTGGTCATCAAGAACGATATCGCGGTGGTCGCCCCGCTGCTGCTGACGGTGGCCAAGCTCGAATTTGATGCCAAGGCCAATACCTGGTCAGCCGGCAAAGATGTGACGTTTTCCTTCGCCGACGAGAAGTCGCTGGAACTGACCGTTCACGGAATGAAGTCCACACTCAAGCGGACGGCGGTCGAGAAGCCGCTGGCCGCGGATGACTGGGCTGGCTTCAAGGCGGTGGACCTCGATCGGTCCGAGTTGGAGCGGCAGCTCGTTCGCGGCATTCGGCGGGCAACGGAAGTCCTGGCTCCGTCCAAGGCACTGACCAAGCCGGATCAAAAAGCCAAAGCGGTGGCTCACGGCGAGCTGCGGTGGATTGGCGGACAGCGCGTCGTGCTGCTGAGCGGCACGCCCGAACAGATCGGCACCGCCCATGGCCAACTGCTGGGTGACGAAGCCGCGCGCTGCATCGACTCGGTCCTGTATTCCTTCGGCACCTTCCAGACGATCCGCACCGGACACTGGTTCCGCCATGACCTGGAACAAGCCTACTCGCGGCTCTCACCGCACATTCCCGAGCGGCACAAGCAGGAAACGCGGGCCATGGCCGTCGCCCTGAACCTCGATCCGAAGCTGGCGGAAGCGCTCAACGTGTTTCCGGAAATGTTCCACTGCTCGGGCTTCGCGGTGTTTGGCAGTGCCACGCAGGGTGGCAAGCTGTACCACGGCCGTGTGCTGGATTACATGACCAGCATCGGCCTGCAGGACTCCGCCACGACGTTCATCGTCGCGGTCGACGGCAAGATCCCCTTTGCCAACGTGGGCTACGCCGGGTTCATCGGCAGCGTCAGCGGGATGAATGCCAAGGCGATTTCGCTGGGCGAAATGGGTGGCCGCGGCGAAGGGAACTGGGACGGCGTGCCGATGGCCACGCTGATGCGGCGGGCCCTGGAGGAATGCACCACGCTGGACGAAGTCATGAACCTGTGGAAGACCAACCCCCGCACCTGTGAATACTACTACGTCTTTGCCGATGGCAAGACGAACCGCGCCGTCGGCGTGGCGGCACTGCCGGAATCGATCGAATTCATCGAGCCTGGACAGTCCGACCCACGTCTGGGCGATGGCATCAAGGATGCGGTGGTGCTCTCTGCCGGTTCGCGGCTGCAGGAACTGCGGTCTCGCGTGACCAAGAGCCACGGCCAGATCGATGCGGAAGTCGCCCAGTCGTTCATGTGCCGCCCGGTGGCGATGCAGTCGAACCTGCACAACGTCCTGTTCGTGCCTGAAGACGGTGTGCTCTATGTGGCGAACGCCGACCACAAGTCGCCCGCTGCTGAACGGCCCTACGTGAAGCTCAACCTCAATGAGCTGCTGGGGTCGATGAAGGTGGTCACCCAGAAGTAGGCCACCGACTTCGCCACGATTCTTCATCAGCGGCGTGCCCCCTTCGTTGGCGGCACGCCGTTCGGCTTTTATCGCGTTGTGCGGCGTGTGAAGAATTGGACAGGATGAAACGGATCGGACAGGGTGAGACAGGATGTTGCTGCTGGAACCGCTCGAAACAGATCCTCTCTTATCCTTTTCCATCCTTTTTTATCCTGTCCAATCCTCCTGATGCGCTTTGCATGCTCCCGGCAACTTCCCGCCCCAAAATCGGTGTCGGTCAGCAAATTGCAGGCGTCACGCCGTGAAGTTCTTCCACGATGCCGCCTCCTCGCCATCCAGCCGCAGCGTCAGGCATTTGGCACTGCCTCCCGCCTTCACAAACTCGCTCAGTGGAGTTTCATGTGGCTCAAAACCCAGCGCACGAAGCTGCTCGTGCAGATGCGGACAACCGGTGTTGGTCACCACATGCCGGCCGACGATGACCGCATTGGCCGCGAAGCTGGCGGCTTCGGCCTCTTCCAGTTCAATCAGATGAGGCACATTGCTCCGCACGACCTGCTGGCCATAGTCATCGAAGGCGGCGGGAAACCACAGCGCGGTCGTGGGGTTGAGCGGGCAGAAACAGGTGTCGAGGTGGTAGAACCGGCCATCCACCAGTTCCAGCGGCATGATCTGCACGCCAATCAGCGCCGCCACATGCTGCAGGCTAATGGCCGTGCTGCGAATCCGGTAGCCGGCAAACAGAGTATCGCCGCAGAACAGGGCGTCTCCCGCCCCTTCGAAATACTCGTCATCCGGCAACCGCAACACCTCGCAGCCAAGCTGTTCGAGCCGCTCGGCAAAATGAGGTTCCTCCCCCTGCCGCTGCGGATGCCGGAACCGCGACAATACGGC
>JAKFUF010000066.1:45499-52801 GCA_021732845.1 Planctomycetaceae bacterium
TCGTCGCGAATGCTGCCGGCCAGCAGGTAGTCGACGTGATGCTTCACGCACTCGTACATGATGCCCGACTTGAGCAGCCCCTGCTCGACCGCCGGGCGTATCCCGCCACAGCGGCGGATGGTATTGATCGTCCGCAGGTGATGCTCGTGGCCGGCGGGCATGATGTCGCCACGGTCGAGATGCACGCCCAAACTTGTGCCATAGAGGGACTGTTCGATGTCATGCGTCGCCAGGGCGTTGCCGGCGAACAGCCGCTGGATGTAGCCCCGGCGGATCAGTTCGCAGAGGTAGCCACCGCTGCCGGTATGCACAATCGCCGGTCCGCCGACGATCAGCGTCTTGCCGCCGTTGCGCTTGGTCGTGACCAGCCACTCGGCCACCTGCCGGGCGGCGACCCGCTTGGGCTTCTCGGTGGAGACCGCACTGTCCATGAACTCGAACCCGCCCTTGGAGCGGCTCCGCTGTTCAGGGAACACCCGCACGCCGACATGCCCGACGACCAGTTGCTGCCCAACGCGGACATCCAGCATCGGGATGCATTGGGCCGTGTTGCGCTGCGGGTCGACGACGATGCCACAGTCCATTTCCTGCAGAGCCACGGGCTGCCAGTGCCCGCCCACGCGAACTTCCGTCCGCTGGTTGGTCGAGCTGTAAAACCCTTCGGGAAACGCGCCATCGATATCCGCCGCCACGAGCCGGCAATCAGTGGCCACGACCGGCACCGCTCCATGATCGGAAATCGCCTTCAGGATCCGCTCGAGCTGTTCTTCGGTGTCGGCCTGCACCTGCACGAGGGCATAGCTGGGGTCCACCCGCCGCTGGCCCACCGTGATCTGCCGGATCTCGAAGCTCCCCTTGTGCGCCATGATGGCGTCGAGAATCTTGGGCAGCAGCAGGCTGTCGATGATGTGCCCGGCAACCTCGACATCCTCCACGAACGGCTTGGGCGCGGCGGAAGCAGCCGCAGAGGCAGACGCATGGTTCATTGTGATCCTTCCCTGAACGCCGTGGCTTACTTCAGAGCGAGCCGATCATCACGACCGCAGAATCGCGCATCCCATCGCGCGATTCTGCTCTGGTCGTCAAGCGGGGGCCGCGACGGCCAATCCCTCATGCGCAGCCACGCCTCCCGGTGCCGCTGTCGGCTGCCGCGGGGCTCGCCCGCAAGCCGATTCAGACTTCTCCAGCATGCACCGCTCGCGGCTTACCCGTGCGACACTTCCGGCAACACAAACCCCTCGCGGTATTCGCGGGTGAACAGCTTGTTGGCGGCCTCGTCCGTCGAACGCTCGGTCTGGGGATCGATGGTCAGTTCCTGGCCCAGCAGCAGTTTGGTCGCGTTGAAGTCGACGCCGTCTTCCTTCAGGTGGTTTTCGAAGCTGGTCAGCGTCTCCATCACGTGTTGGTTGTCGGCCATGAGGCTGGGGCGGGTGCCTTCGGGGACCGGCTTGCCGAGGTGCCACGAGACATTGCCGAGATGGGCCAGGGCGCTGGACAGGTGGCCGTCTTCGATGTCGAGGTGCAGATCCTTGTGGTTGCGGCTGCGGATCGCCTTCACGAAGTTGGCGAAGTGCGCCTGGTACTCGCCCCCACTCCATTTGTCGAGCTGATTGCCCGCGTAGTCGAACGCCACGCAGGAATTGTAGTTCGGGCCGACCACATACCCTTCGGTGCCGTACCAGATGTTCGCCGCGCCGTTGAACGGTCCGCCCTTGAGGCCGAACGTGATGGGCGTCTTGATCGGCAGGCCACGGACATCGGAGATCAGCATCGCGTCGTCCCACTGGTAAATGGTGACCTGGCTGTTCGCCACGTCGCCATTGTCGGTGTAGCCCAGTCGTCCGCCGAGGCTCACCACATGCTTGGGCAGCTCCTGCTTGCCCAGACCCCAGCGGGCCTTGTCCAGTTCGTGCGGGTTCTGGTTGCCCAGGTCTCCGTTGCCGGTGACCGAGACCCAGTGCCAGTCGTAGTGCAGCCGTTTTCGCTTGGGCACCACCATCGGCGCAGGTCCGGCCCACAGGTTGAAGTCGAGGCCTTCGGGAATCGGGGCCGGGGTGTCGACCATGCCGATGCTGTCGCGGCGGCGGAAGCAGATGGCCCGGGCGGCGGTCACCTTGCCGATCTTGCCACTGTGGATGAACTCCAGCCCCTGCCGCATGCCGGTCATGCTGCGGCTTTGCACCCCCATCTGGCACATCCGCCCGAGCTTCCGCGCCCAGTCGGTCATCACGCGGCCTTCATGCACATTGTGGCTGCACGGCTTCTCGACGTACACATCCTTGCCAGCCTGCATCGCCCACACGGCCATCAGCGCGTGCCAGTGGTTGGGCGTGGCGATGGAGACGGCGTCGATGTTCTTGTTCTCCAGCAGCTTGCGGACATCCTGCACATACTCGGGCTGATGGGCCAGCCCCTTGAACTTGGGCACGTGCTTTTGGTAGGCGGCCGGGTCGCAGTCACAGACGGCGACGAGGTCGACATCGGGGTTTCTGAGCCACTCGCCGAGGTGGGCTCCGCCCTGACCGTTGACGCCAATCACCGCCACGCGCAGCTTGTCATTCGGCCCAACCGGTTTGGCGGGGGCGTCTTCGGCGACCGCGCGGGTTGAGCCACCGGCCAGTGCTGCCATCGCCGCCAGAATCGCCGTTTCCACGAAGTCGCGCCGTGAAATGTCCATTGCGGTGCCTTCCCGAGATTGATGGGTGTATTGACCGGCGGGCGAAGCGGCGCTGGGTGGCCGCCAAGTGTCGGGCTGCAATTGTAAGTCTTCAGAGAGGCGATGCCAACGAATCCACCTGTTGTTGTGATCCGACGCGGAAGTTTTGAAGTCGCGCGGTTTTTGCCGCGACAACCAAAAACCATCAACTCGAGGCATTGCCGGCCCGCATCAGTTCAAGTGCGTCGACTCCTTCTCCAGCCGCGAATGACGCCGTTTGACTGGCGACTGGCCAGCCACGCCTGAAATCGTCTTCGCCAACTAATTTTTCGCAGTGGTTGGACGACGTGCTGCGACAAAACTTGCAATTGGCAGTTCTCCCGGGATTTGCGACACTTCCGCCCGGTCAGACATGTCGACATTCATCCGGATGCGGAAGGGAAGCCGCGTCGTGTACGAACCTCCATCCCCTGCGCTGCTGCAAGTCCTGCTGCAACCGGGGTTGTGCACCACCCGTGATCTGCGGCGCAGCCGCGGCGCGGTGCGGAAGCTCACGTACGATCTTCCGGCGTTCGACTCGGTCTGGATTGACGCCCTCGTTCAACGCCGCCGGCTGACCCCCTACCAGGCCCGCGTGTTGAGTTCGCCGCATCCGGAACAAATCCATGTCGGCCCCAGCCTGTTGATCGAGCAATTGGGGAGCGGGCCGCGGGCCGAAACGTTCCTTGCCAGGCTGCGGGCGGCTGACGCGCGGGCTCCGTTCTCCATCAAGCGGCTGCGCGATGTCGCCGAGCCGGAACAGCTCAAACGGGCGGAGTCACTCGTCGCCAAGGCGGCGGCGGTCCGCAGTCCGGCGATAGTCTGCCCCCATGCGTGTGACCAGGTGCAGGGGCGGCTGGTGCTGGTCAGCCGCCATGTCGCCGGGCCGCATCTGGGCGAACTGTTGATCCGCCGCGGCCGGTTTCCAGCCACGGTCGTGCGGGAAATCGCCCGGCAGTTGCTGCATGGGCTGGACCAACTGGCGGGCAGTGGGCTGGTGCATGGCGACATCCGGCTGGCCAATGTGCGGCTCAGCGAGAACGGCCAGGCGGCACTGGTCGATGCCGGCATCACCGTGCTGATCGAGCCCGAAATCACCGTGCACTCATGGCTGCCCGCCGACCGGTTCGACACACTCGCCTCGGAACTGATCGGGACTGGCAAGACCGCCAGTTCTGTGTCTGACCTTTACGCGCTCGGTTGCCTCTTATGGCAGCTCCTCGCCGGACGGCCGCCGTTCCCCGGAGCCGACCCGTTGACCAAGATGGCGGCCCATCAGACACGGAACATCGATGATGTACGACGGTGGTCACCCGATACTCCAGCCGATCTGGCCACGGCGATTTTTCGCATGACCCGCCGCGACCCGACGGATCGGCCGGCTGGATTTGCCGAAGTTCTGGCAGTCCTCGGCCAGCCTCGCTCCGCGGGCAAAGGCCTCCTCGCGCAGTGGCTCCAGCAGTTCAATTCTGGTGTTGCCACCGAATCGGAAGGGATGGGCACGCTCCGCCCCGTCCTGGTGGGGATGCTGCTGGTGGCCATCGTCTGCGGGGTTCTGGGAGCCACCACGCGGTACGGCAAGGAGTTGCTCGCACACGCCAGGGCACGCCTGCAACGAACTCCGTCCCCGACAGCCGTCGCTTCTGCCGCCACGAACCCCACGCCGGTGGCCGCCGCGACTCCGTCAGTTCCAGTGATCCCCGTGCTGCCCCGGCCTGACGAACATGGCGTCATCGAACTGACAGACGCCGGCCCCTACCAGGCCACGAACATCGTCACCGTGGGTGATCTCGTGATCCGCGGCCGCGATGGAGTCAGCCCGACGATCCTCATCTCGGGCAAAACCTGGATGCTGACCGCCATTCATACCCGACTCCAAAATGTGCATCTCCGCGTCGAAAGTGAAGGTTCTCAGCCACGGGCTGGACTGCTCGTGAAGTCCCACGGTCTGCAGGTCGCGAACTGCTCCTTTGATGCCGTCCCACAGGGGCCTCAGGCCGCCACCTGGAGTGGTGCGGCGATTGCCTGGAAGCAGCTCGACGGGGCGGCCGGGTCCAATCACCTCGCGGCCATTCGCGATACCGTGTTCTTCTCGGCGGGAACCGCCTTGTACCTCGACCGGGCAGCACCAATCCGCCTCGAAAACTGTTTGAAATGCGGCTCCGGCGCGCTCGTGGCCCTGCGTTCGGTGCCGGACGCCGGCACGCACGTTGCCTGGGATTTGACCTCGGTGACGATGCGCGAAAGCGGACCGTTGGTCCGCTGGATCGAACCGCCATCCAACGCCACCAGTGTCCGGAAGCCCGGCAAAATCACGATCGACACACGCCACTGCGTGTTTGACCTTCGCGAGGATGCACCGCTGCTCGAGCTGGAAAGCAGCCGGCCAGCGGAACTGGCCGAGGCGCTGAGCATCAGTGGAGAAGCCACGCTGGTCAAAATGCAGACCGAGTTGCGGGCCATCTCGCCAACCACCAGAGAACCGGTGCCCTGTGACACACAAGTCGACATCGAAGGGCTGTCAAGCGGCGAGTTCCAGTTTGCCGGCCGGTTGACGCGGCGTCCCGCCGATTCGAGAATTCTTCAACAAGAGACTTCCCGCGTGACCCCCGTGGCTCACGCCGATCACGAAGCCGAGGCGACCACCGACACTCCGCCCGGCATTGAATCGACCCGCCTAACCGTGCCGTAGTGTTCCATCCAGACTTGCTGCTGGTTCGACGCCCGCGGACTGATGCGTTCCATTAAAATGTCCGTCGACGCCGCTCACGACGCGTACGCCGCCCTGCGAATCCCGGGGTTCCGGCGGTATCTGACCGGAAACGTGATCGGCCTGCTCGGCCTGCAGATGCAGGCGACGGCCGTTGGCTGGGATGTCTATTCACGCACCACATCCAACTACGATTTGGGGCTGGTGGGGCTGATTCAGTTTCTGCCCGTGCTGCTGTTCTCGCTCCCCGCCGGATTTCTGGCCGACCAGTTCGACCGGAAGCGAATCGTGCAGATCTTCCTCGGGCTCTCGACACTGACATCCATGGCACTGGCGTGGATCTCGTTGACGCGGGCACCCTTGTGGACCATGTACATCACGCTGTTTCTGGCCGGCGTGGCCCGTGCGGTGCAGCAGCCGGCCAAGGCATCGCTCCTGCCGCTGATTGTGCCACGCTCCGTCTTCCCCAACGCCCTGACGTGGCACAGCACCGGGTTCCAACTGGCGATGGTCGGCGGACCGATGCTGGCCGGGCTGATCATGGCGGTCACATTTCCCGCATGGGTGTTCCTGCTCGAAGGCCTGGCGACCGGGCTGTTTGTGATCCTTCTGTTCTGGATCCCCACGGCCCCCCAGGACCGCCGCCCGGCGGCGAATCCCGTGAAGGAACTGCTGGCGGGCATGTCGTTCGTCTGGCACCAGCGGATCATCCTCAGCGCGTTGAGCCTCGACCTGTTTGCCGTGCTGCTGGGCGGATCGGTCACGCTGATCCCAGTATTTTCCAGCCAAGTTTTGAATTTGGATGTGGAACTGCACTGGGTGCATGATCTCGTCGCCATGCTCCCCGCGTCGATGTTGAACCTGTTTCACCTGGTCGCCAGCGGGCCGCATGCCGGCGAAGCCACGCTTGACCTGAAGGCGATTGGAAATGGCCTGTTCCGCTCGGCACCGGCTATCGGGGCACTGGTGACCTCCGTGGCCCTGGCTCATCGCTCGCCGATGAACAAGCCCGGCCGGCTGATGCTCTGGTCAGTCGTTGGGTTTGGGGTGGCCACGATCGTCTTCGGCTTTTCGCGCTCCTTCTGGCTGAGCTGGTTCATGCTGTTTTTGACCGGGGCCTTTGACATGATCAGCGTGGTCATCCGGCATTCGCTGGTGCAGTTGCTGACCCCCGACGCGATGCGCGGCCGGGTGTCGGCGGTCAACGGCCTGTTCATCGGAGCCTCCAACGAACTCGGCGGCTTCGAATCCGGCTTGGTGGCCGGCCTGCTCGACCGCCGGGACGATCCCAAGTTCGGCCCGACCATGTCCGTCGTCCTCGGCGGCATCGGGACCATCCTCGTCGTGGGGCTCATCGGCTGGCTGCACCCGTCCCTCCGCCGCATGCGCCGGGAAGATCTGGACGCGGAGAAGGCCGTCCAAGAGGTTTGAGCCGGGACGGGTTCGCCAGTGAATTTCACATTTCACAGCCTGTGCAGCCACACCGAACTGTCGACTGGGCTGCAATGGCGCGAACGTAACTGTTGCCCCACAGCGTGGATGCTGCGACAAAGTATTACCCCGGCATGAAAGAATCGCACGACGAAATCGACCCGGGAACCTTTCACCTGAACTCGGCGCTTTCTCCTTCGTGGAAGATTGTGTGACTCGCGGTTCGACCTTTCGTGTTCTTCGTGCTACTAACCGTCAGGTTGTTGGCGTGCCGCGACGATTTCGCCAGCGCGTGCTGGAAATCAGTGATCAATCGCGGGTTCTGCTTCTGGTCAGCCTCTGGCCAACCGCCCCAACGGGGCAGGATTCGACAGCCCAGGGCGCAGCCGACGAATGTCGGCGGAGCCCTGGGTCGGAGTCGGTGCGAGAAAGGGAGCCCCAACGGGGTGAGATTCATTGAACATCC
>JAKFUF010000173.1 GCA_021732845.1 Planctomycetaceae bacterium
ATTCCCATGATTTCCTCCGTGAATGCTGGCTTTCCTCACACCAAACATAACCACAATTCTAAACTCATCGCTTCGCCAATGCATCGTTATGATGGACAACGTGCGGAATTTGCGTGCCGGGGTAATAGTAATAATACAGTGCTGTTGCAATTTGAATCCGCACCCTCGCACGACCTTGACCTTGAAGCTGTATTTAGCCCTGACGGATCGCGACTCGTCACTCCAGGTGATGGCGATAACGAAATGCGACTTTGGGACATCAACGCCGGCACTGCAATTGGAGTGCCAATGATTCATGCATCAAAAATCATGTGCGTCACGTTTAGTGGCGACGGGAGTCGCATCGCAAGTGCTGAGGGGACGGTAGCAACACTTTGGGACGCAACAAATGCGAAGCAGATCGGCGAGGTCATGCGCCACAACTCCTCTGTATCTTGCCTTGCTTTCAGGCGGGATGGAACCCAGATCGTCACGGGATCGGATTGTTTGAGATTCTGGGACGCGTGGACGGGTGTGCCAATGGGAAGGAGCGGAGAGCTGGCCTCGCCGGTTCGGAGCCTGGTAATGAGTCCGGATGGCGAGCTGTGTTGCGCCGTGGTGGTCGATAATACAGTACAGGTGTGGCGATTTCCCGCCATGAGCGTGCCAAAGACAACAAGAAGTCTTTACGAATATTCTACTCGGCACAAAATCGATCGCAGTGGAAATTGTCTTCCGCTGTCGAATGTTGAGGAAGTGTCGCGGCTGAAACGCATAGTTTCGGAAAATGTTGAGTGGTTCCGTGAAGTTGCAACGAGTTGTAAGGAACGCTCCACCGAATATCGTCGCCAACTCCTGGAAAGCGCCGTTCTTCTGCGGAATTGGTACGCGGTTGCATTTCATTTGAAGATCTTGACTCGAGGCCGTGATCCGGAGGTAGCAGTTTATGAGCTGTTACGAAGTAGGGACAGCCGACAAGCGGCGGAATTGCGAAACGTCGGGAAGGCCCTAAAGGTGAGCGAACTGTCTGTAAGTACCAACCAAGGTGTGGGAGGCCGAGGTGTGAGTGAACTGTTAGTACCTACGAACCACGATGTGGGAGACCGCCAAGATGTACTACTGACTCGACAAGAAGAATATAATGACCGCCGTTTGTACAACTGTGTCATACAAAAACGAGATCTGGATGCAATTGCCGAGTATTTAGAATCTGCCCCTAAAAAAACAATGAAGCGAGAGGTATTGCAATTGCACGAGTACCTGACCAGATCTCTTGACGTGCTTCCGCTTGTATTGCATTTGGAGAAGGTGGAATGGGATCCGCGCGACATTCGGGCTCGCCCAATGCGTGTTGGCGTGTTTGTTTATGGCACACGGGTAATTGATAGGGAGTTGGAAAATATCGCCTCTGGCGGCACCTCAAATGAGGTGGGAGAGGGTTCATTCACCGCAAAAAAAGATTCAATGATCAGCGTTAATATTACCACAAAGTGGCGCGGTGGCTTGTTTGGTTTGGCGCAGATTATGGGAGGCTCGAGGGCTTGGAGCGGACGTCTCAGTGAGTTGGCATTAGGCGTCACTCTTGATGTCTTCGACAATGGAATGGTTCACAAGGCAACGCTCAGGGTCGGGGGGGTGCCAGTCGAGCCAGCGATGCCACTATGGAGGAGTTGATTCTGTGTTGTTGCGTAGCTGTCCATTCTGTGAAACTGGATTTGCCTGAGATTTCGAGATTTGTTATTTGACGGTGATGGACGCCCATGAGCAGCTCAAGGATGACGTTCGTTCGGGCCGGATCGATGTCGACCGGCTGGTGAATCTTGTTGTCATTCTGCAGCGGGAACTGCAGGAGGCCCGGCGGCGGATCGAGGAGCTGGAGAAGAAGCTGGGCGGTTCGGGGACGGCGAAGGTGGAGGAGCCGTTTTCGCTGCGGGAGGAGGAGAAGCGCCAGGCAGCCCGCGGCAACACTCCCAGGCCGAGCAAAAAACTCCCGCCGCTGCGGCGCGGACGGCTCACCACGGCGGACAAGATTGCGCAGGCCGAGCGGACGGAGCAGGTCTTTCCCGCAGGCGTCCCGCCGGAGGAGTGCCAGCTGTCGCACACGCGGCCGGTGTGGCGGCTGGAGCAGGGGCGGGCGGTGCTGGTGACCTACGAGGTCTGGCGCGGCCCGAACAGCCAGTACGGAAAGGTTCCGGGAGTGCTGGGCCGCAGTGAGTTCGGGATCGAGATCGTCATTGCGATCGCCTATCAGGTCTACATTCTCGGGCTGTCGTTCGACAAGGTCTGCCTGCTGCTGGACTTCTTCCAGAACCTGCGGCTGAGAAAGTCCCAGGCCAATGCCCTGATGAACCAGCTGTCGCGGCATTGGGAGCGGGAGTTCGACGGGCTGTGCATCCTGCTGGCGAATTCCGCGGTGGTGCATGCCGACGAGACAGGCTGGAGCATCAACAGCGTCTGGGCGTTCCTGTCCGAGAAGGTGCGGGTGCTGTTCTTCGGCGTCCACAAGGATGCGGACACGCTGCAAAAGATCCTTGACCCGGCGACCTTCGCGGGAATCGTGATCAGTGATGACGCGGCGGTGTATGCCAGCTTCACGCAGTGCCAGAAATGCTGGGCGCACCTGCTGCGCAAGGCGATCAAGCTGACGCTGCTGGAGCCGTCCAACACGGAGTACCGCCGGTTTGCCGACCGCCTGCTGGAGAACTACCGCGAGGCCTGCCGGATCCAGCGGGACGGGCGTCTGGGGGACCAGGGCCGCGCGCGGAAGGTGGCCCAACTGGACGACGCCATTCTCGCCGAGTGCGGACCGATGTGGTTTGCCGAACTGTCCAAGCTGGCGGACCCCGACGATGACTACCGGCTGCTGGCCAATGAACTGATGCGGCTGATGCTGGCCAGGCAGCTGTTCACGTTTGTCACCGCGGCGCCCGTCTCCACGCCCCGGGGCGAAGCGAAGCCGGTCGCCGGCACCAACAACGAGGCGGAACGCACGCTGCGGGGTGCGGGACAGGCGCGGAAGACCGGCCGCACCAGCAAGACGCCCTCAGGTGCCCGCCGCCAAACGGTGATTGTCAGCATGCTGGAATCGCTGCGACAGCAGCTTCCCGCATTCAGTTTGTCGACAGTCGTCCAGGAGGTTCTGCGCTGGTCGGAGACGGGCCGAAGCTGCTTCCAACGGCTCCTGAAGAAGCTGAAGCTCAAGCCTCCGAAAGCCTCGATCCGCGACCAGCTCCTGCCGCTTCCAGACCCCGCCAGCGGATAGCTCCCGCCCGCCATCTCCCCGGCGATCATTCATTCACGCATCCCGACCGGAAGATTTCGCAACTCCCGGAGCGTTCGACCATGCGCAGAGAATGGACACCTACGTTGTTGCCGCTCCTGCAATTTTAGATGTTACGAGCTGGCAAAACCGCATGAAGTCCCTGTCGCTGCCCTGCAAACCCCACCTCCGCCGTAACTCGCCTCAGCACCCGCTCCGTCACCACATCTTTCCCGCTCTCCACTGCCGGCAGGAACAACAACTTCTCCTGAATGTCCGGAGCGAGGTTCAGCAGGTTCATGATCTGCGTCATTCGTGCCCGGGTGACGTGGCACAACCGGGCCAGTTCCACGTAGTCTGCCACCGTGCCGTCGCGGACGAGTTGTTCGAAGCGGATTGCCAAGGCCATCAAGCGGGCCACACGGGGCACCCTCGCGGGGCTGGTGGCGTCCGGAACCACGCCGGGCCGGAGTTCCTTCTTGCTTCGGCGTCCGGTCCCGAAATGAACCTTGGCGGTCACGGTCAGTTTTTTCATGCCGCGGTCTCCTCAGTGCCAGACTCGGTGTGTTCGTCGGAAGCGTGTTCGTCAGCCAGCGTCTTGATGCCTGTGGGGTGGAAAGTCACAGAAACGGTTCCAGCCGGACCGTCATAGACCACGCGTTCAATGAGCAACCGCAGGACGCGGGCCTGCTCCTTACAGCTCAGCGTCTCCCAGACCGGGTCAAATCGCGCGAGGGCGGATGTGACATCCTGCTCGTCAATCTGTTGGGACTACAGTCGAATCAACTCTTCGCGAATCTCCGTCAGCCGCTGTTCGCCCAGCCGGGGCGAATACAGCCGACAAGGGGGCGAAGCGGGCAAAGCGGGCGTTTCCCCGAAGCCCGCGGGCCACTCGGTTCAATGCGGCAAACCGCAATGAACAGGCGACCAACTCCGGTTATCGCGGATTTCGCTACCGCTGCTGGCGGGCGTATTTCAGCTTCCGCCGCAGGTCGACCGCGAATCTGTTCGCGAGTTCGAGGGTCATGGCGGCGAAGAAGTGCCGGCCAGAGCTGCTGTCATGGATCCGGACGCGGATCGGCAGCGAAGAGGGGTAGGTAGCGACAGCGGCATCTTCAGCCGCCAGCATCTCGGGACTCAGAGGTACAACCATCATGATTTCGACCCCGGCGTTTATGCAGGGCCGAAATGCAACGGCCCGACCTGGTCAACGCGACCACGCCGGGCAGATTATTGTTTATCTCTAAACAGTTCAAGCGTGTACGGAATCTTTTTTCGGTCGTCCCCGTTGGCGGGTCTGCTTTCGGAACTCGTCGAGGGACGCACGCGGGATCGCCCATCCGGCGATGGTCTCAGTCGCGGTGATCCGCCCCTTGGAGCAATAGCGTCCCACGAGGGCAGCGGAGATGCCAAGCTCTTTGGCAGCGGCCGTGGCCGTCAGGGTCTCACAGCTATTTTGTGACGAAGTCATGCCGGAATCATACGCGCCGCGTTCGGCCTTGCAAGCTTCATCGTTCGCCAGGTCGCTCAGCACATCGGCAACCTTCGACTCGCCAGCCTTCGACAACGCGCTCTCCAGGAGCCGCATCAGTCGAGCGTCAATCCCATTCGCCACGGCTGTCTCCCTCACCGTTTTTGGGGCTAAAAGTGGCCCGGGTGGGAGTCGAACCCACACACCCTTTACGGATAATGGATTTTGAATCCATCGCGTCTGCCATTCCGCCACCGGGCCATGCTCGTTGCCGAGAGAGACCAAAGTATCGCCTGCACCGGCACGGAGTCAAGGAATCGACCTCCGGTCTTTTGGGGTCACCGAATTTCACGCCGGATTTTCCGGACGATCCGTAGTCATCACCAAATGGTCGGTGCCAACCAATCCAGGTTTGAGCCGTCGAGCGGCCGGGCTTGCCAACCGCCATGCTCTCGTCTGGCCGGCCGGCAGCGGTTAAAACCAACTGCGGAAAGCTGGACTGGCCGGCCATTTGGAGAAGATTGATGCTGCCGCATGAAGATTGGATCGGGACATGGAACGCTCTGGGTGTCAAGGCTTCAAAAGACTTGACACTCCTGCATACGCGCGTGCTGCTGTGCTACATGGAGAGCCATCGTTTCTATCATTCCGTTCAGCATCTGGAAGAATGTGCCGCGCGACTGGCTGAACTGCAGGACACGGTTTCGAATCTGGCCGAAGTGCAGTTGGCGTTGTGGTTTCATGATGCAATTTATGATCCGCGCCGCGGCGACAACGAGATCCAGAGTGCCGACTGGGCACGCGAAGAGGCCTTGAAGCTGGGTGTGACCGACGCATCGGCCGCCCGGGTTCACCAACTGATCCTGTTCACCCGCCACAACGAAGTGCCCCGTGGCTACGATGCCGAAGTGCTCATTGATGTGGATTTGGCCATTTTGGGAGCTTCGCCAGAACGGTTTGACGAGTATGAGGTACAGGTGCGGCAGGAGTACGCATGGGTGCCAACCGCGGAATTTCGGCAGAAGCGGGCCGAGATCCCGCGTGGCTTCCTCGCCCGCCCGGCACTGTTTTCGACGCCTCGCTTCAGGACCCAGCATGAGGCCCGCGGACGCGAGAATCTGCGGCGGTCAATTGACCGATTGACACATTGAAACCGGAGTGTGAGACGAGATCTCACTGAGCCGCTTGCGACTCTGATGTCTCATTGATGGGGTTGGGCGGCTCCAGTGGCCTCGGCATTCGCAGAATTGTCGTCCTAAACTGTCGCCGGGTCCTTTTTTGACGCGAGATGTCTTTGGCTTGAGTCGGGCCAAGGCCGCGCTCATTCGTTCAATCCGGCGCGGACGGCGTGAACCGTGAGCCACTCGTTCAGGTCGACAATGAGTTCTTCGGCAGTGGCATAACGTTCGCGCAGGTCGAGCGCCAGACATTTGAGACAGATCGCCTCCAGTGACTGGACGACTTCGACAATTTCGCGCCGGATGCGCTGGCCGCGAGGCAGAATCCCAGAGCGAAGCTTCCCCTTCGTTTTGGGCGTGACGGTCTCATGCAGGATTTCGTAGTGCTTGTGACCGGCGTTGGGTGCCCGGCCATACAAGATGAAATACAGAATTCCACCCAAGCCAAAGACATCCGTGGCCGTGGAGAAATCCGCCACGCGTCCCTGCGCCTGCTCGGGGGCCATGTAAGCCGGCGTGCCGACGACCCGCCCGAAGGCCATGGTGTTGGAAGCGGTGAGATCGTCGTTGACTGACGTTCGATACAGGTCAATCAAGCCATCGATATCATCCTCCTGATCGACTTTGGCCAGGCCCCAGTCAATCACGAAGACCTCATTGAAGCCCGAAACCAAAATGTTGTGAGGCTTCAAGTCGAGATGCAGGACACCGTTCACATGCGCGTAGTCGACCCCCTGGCAGGCCCGCACAAACACTTCGACCAGCTTCTTCAGCGGGTAGGAAATCAACCGGGTGACGGCACCCCGTTCCAGGGCTTCCAGGCAATGCTGGAGTGAAGCCCCGTCCACCAACCGCATGGTGTAGTACGTTTGTCCCTGGCGATTGACGCCCAGGTCAAAAACGGACAACACATTGGGATGCAGCAACCGGCCGCCGATCCGCGCCTCTTTTAAGAACTGAGATCGCACGGCCACATCGGAGTGGCTGCCGTCCATCCCGGGCCGCATCATTTTGATGGCAACCTCGCGCCGCAGCACATGGTCGAAGGCGCGAAAGACTTCACCCATGCCGCCCGCCGCCAGCTTCTCCTGCAAGTCGTACCGTTCTTCGAAATGCGACTGGGCGGCGATCTTCTTCAGCAGCGTCTCAACTCTTATAGCGTCCGGTCCGCTGGCCGATGGCGTCGATGGCGGCTCGGACGGGGTGCGATTGGGATCCGAAACAGGGCGCAACACCGTGCCCGTGCCCGTATCCTCCTCAACCTGCCCACAGGCCACACACAGGGTACTCGCGCGAGCACCGACGGTGGACAAGGGCGCGCCGCAACTGCTGCACTGGCTCAAGATACATTCCCCAACACCCGCTGAAAGTGGTTTCGCAATTCTCCCAAGGAATGTGTGTTCCCGCCAGCATCGAAATGTGGCATTTCGATGCTGGCGGGGCGAGACTTTGGCCGTGTCTTCACGCCGGATACAGCCCCAGCGAGTGGTGCGTCAGGTTCTCAAACCCACTGGCGGTGATCAGGTAATTCCGCTCGAACCGCATGCCGCCGACTTCGGGCGAGTACAGGCCCGGCTCCAGCGTGACGACATCACCGGCTTGCAGGTGGTCGGTGCTTGCGGGGACGATGTACGGCACATCAGGGTGGCTCAGTCCCACTCCGTGGCCGGAATGGTGTCCGAAGAATTGAGCCACGCCATGCCGGGCGAATTCCGCGACCACCGCCCGGTGGACTTCGGACGTTGGTGCTCCCGCGGCAAGATGCGCTTCGCCAGCGGCCATGGCCGAGAGACAGAAGCCAGCCCAGGCCTCTTGTTTCGGCGTGGCCTTGCCGCCGCAGGCGAAGGTGTTGGCAAAGTCACCCCGGTAGCCGTGCAGCACCACGGAAAAATCGAGCAGGACCAAGTCTCCCGGCTCAATCACGCGGCTGCTGGCGCGGCCACCCTTGCTGCAGTTCGGCCCGCTGACGAAGTCGCCGTAAAGTCGCACCGGTTCGCCAGCGGCCCCCGTCACCGCGGCGAGGATCTCTTGATAGATGTCCCACTCGGTGCAGCCCGGCTTGGCGAACTCGACCGCCGCCTTGAAACCCGCCTCGGCAGCCCGGATCGACCGATGGATCAGCACCAGTTCATCGGAGTGTTTGCGGCGGAAGAGCTGATGCAGGGCCGGGCTGATATCAACCGCCACAAGATTGGGGGCGAGAGCCACGAACACGCCTGCGGGACAGGTGGCCGACTCGATCCCGATGCGGGCAATGCCGTGCTGCCGCAGCAGCTTGACGATGGCGTCGACAAGCAAGAGGCCGCGGTGCGGTGCGTCCTCGACACAGCGATACCAGAGCGGAGCCACGCGCCCGGTGGCAAAGGCCCGTTCCGCACAGGCCCCCTGGACATTGTCGGCGATGAGGATCGCCGTGCCGTCGCGATTGAGCAGCGCGGCGGCGGCCGCCGACTCGAAGTTGAACAGATACGGCGACGGAATGAAGTTCATCAGCGACGTGAGACTGCGCGGATCCGTCAGCAGAATCCAATCGGTTTCAACCGCCGCAAACAGCTCCGCCCGCCGCGCCCGACACCCGTCTTCCGTCAACATGCCGCACCCATTGAGTGATTGACTGACTGACTGACTGACTAACTGAGGACCATCGACTCGATGATTGAAATCAAAACTGAGTTGTTGTTGTTCTTCAACAGAACGCCGGGCCTTCGTACCGAATGTCCGTGCGTTCCAAGACGGGTTCTATCGTTTCAGACCTATCAGTCCAAGAAGTGGAGGAGTCGCGGCCCAGCGAAGCCACGACTCTCAACCCACGATTCTCAACCCACGACTCGAAGCGGAAAAGCCTCATCAGTGTCCTCTGGAGAATCGCGTCGTTCGCAGCGCTTTCATCAGAAGCATGAAGTTTGGTCGTGTCGCTGCCCACGCATCATGTCAGTGTGAGCGGCAGCAGCACAACCTCTTCATCGAACATGAACTGAAACCCGCCGGTGGCGAAATTGGGCACATCGGCGATGGTCGCCTGCCCCGCCGGCGAGGCCAGGATCGCCTCCAGGTCGGCCCGGGTGTCGGCGTAGAGTCCGACAATCATATAGTACGGCGGCAATGCACCCGCCTCCGCGGGCTCGCACTTGCCGATCGTCCATCCCTTGAGCCCCTGCATTTGCCGGGCCAGCGGGATGTGAATGGAGTGGTAGTAGCGGTCGAATTCCGCGGGATCGGCGGGATGACCATACAAGACGGTAAGGCGGTACATCGAAGTCTCCTCTCAGTCGGTCGTGCTCGGACGAGCCACGTTGACATTGAACTTCATCACACAGTCGATTAAAGACTTTTTACTGTGAAATTTGAAATCTGAAATTTGAAATTCCGTTGGCACGCCGGCACACTTCAAGAAGGATAAGAATGCACGGGTCGATTCGCGATGGCTGGCTGCTGTTTGCAACCCGCGGCGCGAGGATGTTTGGTTATGGCCTGCTGTCGGTCGTCCTCGTGCTGTACCTTGTGAAGGTTGGCTTGACGGAGTGGGAGACCGGGCTTCTGCTGTCGTTGACCCTCGCCGGCGACACCCTCATCTCCCTGTGGCTCACCACCACCGCCGACCGGTTCGGCCGCCGCCGCACGCTGATTGTCGGCGGGCTGCTCATGGCCATGGCTGGAATTGTGTTTGTTGGCACCAGTCATTTCGCATGGCTGCTGGTGGCGGCCACCATTGGTGTGATCAGTCCCAGCGGAAACGAGATCGGGCCGTTTCTGTCCGTGGAACAGGCCGCCCTGTCGCAGATCACTCCGGACGCACGGCGGACCACGGTGTTCGCGTGGTACAACCTCGTGGGCTCATTTTCGACAGCGCTCGGAGCGTTGGCAGGGGGACTTCTGGCGTCCGCCGGGCAGCATTTTGGACTGACAGGGGCGACCGCCTTCCTCCCCGTTCTGCTGTCCTACGCGGCCATCGGCGTTGTGCTGGTTGGTGGGTTCGCTCTGCTCTCGCCGGCCATTGAAGCGGCTCCTGCCGCCTCCCTTCCCAGGACCAGGTCGGTGCTGGGCCTCCACGAGTCACGGTCGATCGTCTTCAAATTGTCGTTGCTGTTTGCCCTGGATGCCCTGGGAGGTGGCTTCGTCATCCAGAGCGTCATCGCCTACTGGTTTCAAAAGCGATTCAACTTGGATTTGGCGGTGCTGGGGACGATCTTCCTGTTTGCCAACCTGTTTGCCGGTGTCTCCGCGCTGGCGGCGGGGTGGATGGCGCGGCGCATCGGCCTGATCAATACGATGGTGTTCACCCACCTGCCGTCCAACATCCTGCTGATTCTCGTGCCCCTGATGCCCAATGCGACACTTGCCGTGGCGATGCTGCTGCTGCGGTTCAGCATCTCGCAAATGGATGTGCCCACCCGCCAAGCCTACACGATGGCCGTGGTGCGGCCCGATGAGCGATCTGCCGCGGCAGGCGTGACAGCCGTCGCCCGATCCGCCGGCGCGCTGCTCTCTCCCGGACTGGCCACCATTTTTGTGGGCACCGCCGGATTAATGAGCCTGCCATTCTTTCTGGCCGGCGGCCTCAAGATCGTCTACGACGTGCTGCTGTATCGGGCATTCTCAACCACAACCAAGAAACCGTGACCGCCTCCTTCGAGCCACATTCCCCCATCGATCATCTCCGAGCCATCGCGTTCGCCAAGTTTTAGACCGCCATCATTGACGATCCGCGCGGCTCGTCGCAAGATACACCCACTCTGCACTTCTGCCAAATTTTTGAGGACTTCATGCACCTCGGTCGCGTTGCGCGGTGGTTTCCCGTTCTCGTCCTGTTCGCGGTGGCCTGGGCGGGAAAAGCTGATTTTTGCCGCGCCGAAGAGGGGGAGTGGCCCCAATTTCTCGGTCCGGACCGAAACGGCGTTTCGAAAGAGACCAATCTTCTGGACGGTTTTCCAGCGACCGGTCCCAAGGAGGTGTTTCGCGTTACTGCCGGGGTCGGAATGTCCGGGCTGGCTGTGAGCCACGGCTGGTTGGTGACGCTGGTGCAGCGCGATGGAAAGCAGATTGTGCTGGCGCTGGATGCCGCCACGGGCAAGCGGAAATGGGAAACTAAAGTCTCCGACGAGTTCGAGAATCCTCAAGGACCCGGCCCCCGCTCCACCCCCTGCATTTCGGGCGATGATCTGTTCGTTTTCACCGGCGACGGCAAGCTGGCCGCCCTGACATTGGCGACGGGGAAAATCCGCTGGACGAAGGAGCCACTGGTCGAATTTCGCGGCGAGTTGCCCGATTACGGTTTGGCCTGCTCGCCCTTGGTGGTTGGTGAAAACGTGATCATCGTTTCGGGAGCACCCGGCGGCTGTGTCGCGGCGTTCAACTGCCAAACGGGAGCGGTGACATGGAAGTCGGGCGATGACACCGCCGGTTACTCTTCGCCCGCGCTGCTGAAGCTGGCGGGAAAGGAGCAGGTCGTGGCCTTCACCGGGAGGGCTGCTGTTGGGCTGGCGCCCAGTACCGGCGTCGAACTTTGGCGCTACCCCTTCACCACGGATTTCGACTGCAACATCGCCACGCCGATCGCCATCGGGCCGGACCGCGTGTTTGTCTCGGCAGGGGAGAATCATGGGTCGGTGCTGCTCTCGCTGGCGGCCGATGGTGAGAAATTCGCGGTGAAGGAGGCCTGGAAATCGTTGGGACCGTCCAGTGTGATGCGGAATGAATGGCAGACCTCGGTTCTTGTCGATGGCTACCTCTACGGAATGGACAATGTCGGCGGGGCCGGACCGGTCACCAATCTCAACTGCGTGGAGGCCAAGACCGGCAAGCGGGTCTGGCAAAAGCCGCGCTTCGGCAAGGGCAACCTGATTGCCGCGGACGGAAAGCTCTGGATCAGCACGATCGCAGGCGAACTGGTGCTGGTCCGAGCCAAACCCAAGAAGTTTGAGGAACTGGGACGGGCAAGAATTTTGGAACCCACGCGGCAGGCTCCGGCACTGGTCGGAGGCCGTATGTTTCTGCGCGATGACGCGGAGATTGTGTGCGTGGACGTGTCAAATTGAGGGCGCGTAAAAATTCTTGTGAGATCAACGCAACAACGTCGGAGGGACCACGAGAATATTCCTGTCAGCCAACGCTGGCCGGAGACAAGGGAAACAAACAACGGCCCGTCTCCAGCAGTTCTGATGGCGGGCACTTCCAAATCGCGGGCTCACTGCTGTGTCGGCAGGGGCGATCCTTCGTAGTACAGGAGAGAGATGATGGTCGGTTTCATGAAGATCACGGGTGCGGATGGCGACGCGACGGAACAGGGCTACGAGAAATGGATCAAGATTTCTTCCTTCAGCGAAGGCGTCTCCCGTCCGGTCAGCAGCTCGGCCTCATCCCGCCGATCCACCGACGTGGCCTCGCTGAGCGACATGCAGGTCACGAAGGAATTCGACAAGTCCTCCCTCAACCTGTTCAAGTTCGCCTGTGCCGGCAAGATGATCGACGAGGTCGAGATCCACATGGTGACCTCCGTGGGTGACAACAAGCCCACGCCGAAGTCGAAAATCAAGCTGAAGAACGTGCTGGTGACGAGCTACTCGATGTCCAGCGCCTTCGATGGCAGCAACGCCCCGCTGGAATCGGTCTCTCTGAACTACTCAAAGATCGAATGGGCCTACATGGTGATGAAGGGCGAGGACAACAAGGCTGGCGGCCAGATCGACGCGAGCTGGAACATCGCCACCAATGCCCCGCAGTAATCGGCTGAAGTGCTTGCTTTCATCCGGCCCCGCCGACGACCCCAAGCTGATTTTGACCGGACGCCCGGAGCGTCGCGACCGTGTGGCGACACACGGTCGCCTGGTGGTTTGAGTCCGCAGGGTGTCCTCTCCGGGGCCGATTTTTCGCCCGCCCGCTGTTGTTTCACAGCGGGCCGCGCATTCAACCCCGCCTGCCAGATTTGGCGCGTATCATGGCTCCTCCCCCACTCGACCAATCCAAGCGTCAACTGAAGATTTCGACGCCACTGGGCGACAACAAGCTCGTGCTCACGGGGTTCACCGGCCGCGAAGAAATGTCGCGGCTGTTTTCCTTCCAGTTGGACCTGTTGTCCAACACGCAGGGAATCGATCCCAAGACAATCGTCGGCAAAAAGGTCACCTTTTC
This sequence comes from Planctomycetaceae bacterium, assembly GCA_021732845.1. Classification (GTDB taxonomy): domain Bacteria; phylum Planctomycetota; class Planctomycetia; order Planctomycetales; family Planctomycetaceae; genus JAKFUF01. The sequence continues at coordinate 13,016 of JAKFUF010000173.1, forward strand.
CCTCAAGCAGATCATTGCCGACCAGCCGGTTCGCCGACTGTTTCATGGGATTGTGAACCGGTTTGCGGCGGGGAACTGGGACCGGACGGAAAACGTCCAGCAATACAGTGCGACTGTCGTTCCGTGGTTGTGGATGCTGACCCGGGCGGCGAACTGCCGCATCTTTCAGAAAAAGTCCGTCCCGGAAATCATCCTCGAAGTCTTCACCAAGCGCGGCTTTTCAGGTGCCGACTACATTGATGACAGCGGCATCGACAAGGGACGCCATCCCAAGTGGGATTATTGCGTCCAATACCGCGAGACCGACTTCAATTTCGTCTCGCGGCTGATGGAGCAGGAAGGGATTTTTTACTACTTCCGCTTCGAGATCGATTCCGAACAACGCGAAGGCAAGCATGTGCTGTGCCTCGCCGACAAGCCGGCCTATCCCGCCTTGAATCCCGCCAAGGTCGATTTCAAGGGGTCCACCGGCGGCACCCAGGCGTTCGACGGCATTCAGACGTGGCTGCACCAGTTTGAATTCCGGCCGGGAACATGGAGTCAGACAGATTACGACTTCACCCAGCCGCGGCTGTCGCTGCTGGAAACCGAGCCGATGACCAAGCCGTATGACGCGGAAGTCTCCTACGAAATCTACGACTACCCGGGCGAGTATGAGAAGGAAGACAAAGGCGGATACGCCAAGAACATGACGCGCGTCCGCGAAGAGGAGGAGGAGACCCCCCAGGATGTCGTGCAGGGTTCGGCCAACTACGCCACCATGTTTCCCGGTTTGATGTTTTCCATTGGGGAACACCGCAATCCCGATGAGCAGGGAAAATCGTACGTCCTGACCTCCGTGCAGCATGTGGCTCGCGAGTCGGCATCGTATGCCAGCGGCACCGCCGCCAGCGAAGACTACTCCAATGCGTTTACCTGTATTCCGTCGAACCGCACATTCCGGCCGACGCGGCTGACCCCCAAACCGGTCGTTCAGGGAACGCAGACGGCGATTGTCGTGGGACCCAACGGCGACGAGATCTACACCGACGCCACCGGCTACGGCCAGGTGAAGGTTCAGTTTCACTGGGACCGCGAGGGCAAACGCAACGAGAACAGTTCCTGCTGGATCCGTGTGGCTCAGAACTGGGCTGGCAAGCGCTGGGGGGCGTTTTTCCTCCCCCGCATCGGCCAGGAGGTCATTGTCTCCTTCCTTGAAGGCGACCCCGACCGGCCGATCATTGTCGGCAGCGTGTACAACGCCGACCAGATGCCGCCTTATCTTGGCAATGGCCTGGACGACAAGCACAAACACGATCCCAATGTCAGCGGCTTCAAATCCAACAGCACCAAGGGTGGCGAGGGCTACAACGAGCTGCGCTTCAATGACACGGCGTCCAAAGAGCAGATCTTCATTCATGCCCAAAAGGACATGGATACGCGAATTCAGAATGACTTCCGCGAACGGATCTGCGCCAACCATCACCTGATCGTTGGCGGCGACAAGGAAGACGGCGACAAGCAGTGGGGCGACCGCTTTGAAAAGATCCACGGCGACACCCACCTGCATGTGCGCGGGCAGAGCCAGGAGCATGTGGAGAAAGCGAAGCTGATCGCGATTGATGGCGACCTCGATCAGGTCATCGGCAAGAACCAGACGGAAATGATCAAAGGGAACGCCGACGAAGAGGTGAAGGGAAACCGCGCGACAAAGGTCGGTGGCGCCGAATCACTGACCGTCGGCCAGGACCTGCAAACCAAAGCCGGCATGAACCTCTACTCCCAGGCGGGCATGGACATTCACATCAAGGCCGGAATGAACCTGGTGCTGGAAGCCGGCATGAACCTCTCGCTGAAAGTCGGCGGGAGCTTCATCTCTCTCACTCCGGCGGCCCTGTTCATCAGCGGCCCGATGGTCAACATCAACACGGGTGGAGCAGCAGGTGCGGGACCCGGGGCAAATCCGACAGCGCCCAAGCAGGCCAAGACGGCTGCTCCGAAGGAACCGGAGAAGGCCGACAAGTCCAAGTCGGGAAAGAAATCCGCCTACGATTGATGACGAAATCAGGGTCCGAGACGTACGATCAAAGCAACAAAGTGAAAAAAGCCGACAGCCCGCGGCATGCCGCGGGCTGTCGGCTTTTTGGATGCAATGTGTGTGGCTTGAAACGATGGAGCGGGGTGAAGACGACGCCCAAATCTCATGTCATGGACTGTCGTTCTTCATCGCTGAAGGCGTTGAGTATCTGCTCACCTTGAGCAGCGGCTTTACGCATGCGTACGACGCTGGCGGAAGTGGCCTGATACGCTTCATGCGAGCGATGGTTGCTGTAGGTCGCCGCGCCAGCCCGGCAGATGGCCATCTGTTCCGCCTCATCGAAGGCGTCCTGGTTGGCTCCCAGAAACATAAACTGCCAATTGTAAACTTCCGACTGGTGCTTGATCATTTCCCGGACTTTGTCGCGGGAGAACTCGCGGCTCGAGTTCTCGTGGCCATCAGTCACGATGACGAAAATCACCAGGGCAGGCCTGTCGTTCTCCGGCATGCCTGCCAGCCTGGTGCCAGTCTCGGTCACTGCCCGGCCCACGGCATCCAGCAGGGCGGTCGCGCCTCGCGGACGTAGCGCAAAGGGTGGAACTTTCCGGATCGGCAACGCGCGATGCACGAACTCATAGTCGGTGTCGAACTGCACCAGGGTCAGGAGTGCGTCGCCGGGCTGCTCCTGCTGGTTCTTCACAAAGGCGTTGACGCCGCCCTCGGCATCGCTCCGGCACGATTCCATGGAACCGCTGCGGTCCAGCACAATGGTAATGTCCGTCAAATCTTTGCGCATGGCACCGCCTCCGGGAATTTAGAGTACCTCCGCTGACTTGGTGTATTATAATCATCCACTGGCTGTCCAGCGGACTCGCGTCAAAAAATGTTGAGCGCCAGGTGACACTAGACCTCGACGGGCACGAGAACCTCGGCCATCTGCTGTTCGGCAAATGTCTCGGTGGCCCTCTGGTCGAAGCCGAGTTTGTTCAAGCCGTCAAAGGCGGCGACCTTGTAGCATTCGGCCATGGTCGGGTAGTTGAACACGGTGTCACGGAAGTAGTCGATCGTTCCCTCGAAGGCCATGACTGACTGGCCGATGTGGATGATCTCCGTGGCGGTTTCGCCAATGCAGTGGACAGCCAGCAGTTTTCGTGTCGCGCGGTGGAACAGCAGCTTCAGCATCCCGACCTGGTCACCCAAAATCTGGCCGCGGGCGATCTCGCGGAACCGCGAGATGCCGACTTCGTAGGGCACATGGTCCTTCGTCAGTTGTTCTTCGCTGGGGCCGACCATTGAGATTTCAGGGATTGTGTAAAGCCCGTAGGGCAGGATCTTGCTCCCCAGAAACTCCTGGCCGAAGGCATGACAGACGGCCCGCCGGCCCTGCTCCATCGAGACGCTGGCCAGCGCGGGGAACCCCACCACGTCGCCGACTCCGTAAATGTGCGGCACCCAAGTGCGATGATTCTCGTCGCACCACAGTCGGCCTTTTTCGTCGGCCGAGAGTCCGGCGGCTTCGAGGTTCATTCCGGCGGTGTCACCCACGCGACCGGTGGTATAAAGGACCGTATCGGTGATCAGCCGCTTGCCGCTTTCCAGTTGAATTCCGATCCGCTTTTCCTTCAGGCGGTCGATGCCAATCACGTCCTCGCCGAGGCGGAACGAGATCCCCAGGGAACGGGCGTGAAACAGCAGCGTCTCGACGATTTCCCGGTCACAGAAATCGAGGAGCGTCTTGCGGCCGTCAACCACGGTGACGCGGACGCCGAGCGTGGCGAACATGATGCCATACTCGATGCCGATCACTCCGCCGCCAACCACCACCATCGAGCGCGGAATTGATTTCAGATTGAGGATTTCATCGGAATCGAAGACACACTCGCCGTCGAACGGAATCTTTTCCGGACGCATCGGCCGGGTCCCGCTGGCGATCAGCACATAGTCGGCGTGCAGCCGCGAATGCCCCTCGTGGTTCTCGACAAGCAGGTCGTGCGGACTGGTAAACCGGGCCGTTCCGGTCAGCATGTCGATGCCGTTGCGGTCCAACTGGTCGCGGATGACCTCCAATTCATGATCGACCACATGCTGGATCTGACGGCGGAGATCAATCATCGTGATCCGCCGCTTGTCGCGGTACCGCTCGCCATAGACGGCGCGCTGCCGATACCCCGACAAATGCAGAATCGCCTCGCGCATGGTCTTGGAAGGGATCGTGCCGGTGTGCAGGCAGACGCCGCCGACCGAGTGTTCGCGCTCGATGACAGCGACACGCTTGTTAAGTTTGGCGGCGGCAATCGCCCCCTTCTGCCCGGCAGGGCCACTGCCGATGACGACAAGGTCATAATGCATTGCAGCACACAATTCGATTTTTCAGGACGCGGATGGAAGGAAAACGAGGTCGCTGAGCGTCCCTGCCCGGTCATTGCGGACTGCGCTGGCTCGGGCATCGGTCTTCCGGATGGAGGACAGCAGAAGTATGCGCGTCAGGCATGCGGGAGAAACATTGCCGATTGCCACCATCGGGCAGTTTGCGGGTTACCGCACCGTTTATTCCGGAGTTGCCGAAGCTCACGCGTGTGGCTGGGCTTGAGTTGTTCCCTTCCGCCATCGGGGGACAAATGCTACGAATACTCTGGACTGGGCAAGCCGGTTGCCACTCCACCTGTCGCTATTTGTCGGTCATGGTTTGCGGGGCATCGTCCCTCACCTGCGAAAGGCCCTATGCTTTCGATCCAGCAACTCACAATGCGGTTTGGTGGATTGACGGCGGTCTCGAAGGTGGATTGCCAGGTCTGGCGCGGTGAGATTCAATCGATCATCGGCCCCAATGGAGCCGGAAAGACCACCGTCTTTAATGCCGTCACCGGGATCTATGCGCCCACGGAAGGGTTGATCGCACTGGATGGCGAAGAGATTCGCAAACCGTGGCGAAACTTCACACTGGCGGGAATCCTGCTGATTGGGCTGGCCACGGGTGTGGCTTCCATGCTGTTCAGCGTCAATGTCGACCGCCTGTGGCACGTCTGCATCAAGCAGAACATGAACGACCCCGTGCAAAAATTCACCTATGGAGTGGTGGCGCAGGATCTGGTCAATTTTCTGCAGGGTGGGTTGTTCATCGAGAAACACCCGCGGCGCGAGAGTTGGACGATCGTCACTGCCGACGGCAAGGTCGCTCTGACTCGGCCCCTGCCATTTGACGAGGCTGTGAACGAAATCGGCAAGATTGCCCAAGAACTGCGGCTGCCAGCGGCAAAGCGCGTCGTCACTGAAATCGACGGGCAACTGACGCTGCTGGCGGCCGACGGCCGCAACATGCTGGAGGAGTTTGAAACTCCAGAAAAGGCCGCGGCACACATGGCAAAACTGGAAGCGGCGGTGTTGAGCCACGCGGGACAGCAACGGACGGTGTGGCTCTCGTTGCTGTTGGGAACCCTGCTGGGTGCGGCCGGTGCTTATACCGTCTGGTCCCGATCGCGGCGGACGCCGGATGTCATTGCCCTGGGCGGCATTGCCCGCACCTTCCAAAACATCCGCTTGTTCCAGAACATGACGGTGCAGGACAATGTCCTGATCGGCATGGACCGCAATTTCCACGCGGGAATCCTGCCGATGATGTTTCACACCGGCAAGGTTCGGAAAGAAGAAGCCACGGCGCGGAGGAAGGCGGAAGAACTGCTCGAGTTCGTGGGGCTGACATCACGGGCACACACTGCGGCGCGCAGCCTTCCCTATGGGGACCAAAGGCGGCTCGAGATTGCCCGAGCGCTCGCCTCCTCACCCCGGTTGCTGTTGCTGGACGAACCCGCCGCCGGCATGAACCCCGCCGAGACGGGTGACCTGATGGCGCTCATCCGCCGAATCCGGGAAAAAGGCGTCACGGTGCTGCTGATCGAGCATCACATGAAACTGGTCATGGGGATTTCCGACCGTGTCGTGGTTCTCGACCATGGTGTCAAGATCGCCGAAGGCGCGCCGCAGGATGTGCGGACCGATCCCAAGGTGATCGAGGCGTATTTGGGCAAGGAAGAAGTCACGTGACCCTCAGGGTGCGGACTCTTTCATGCCGATCGAAGTGCTCACTCAACTTTCAGTGATGTTGGGTCAGGTGCCCGTTCACTCTGACAGAGTGCGACGATCCGGCGATGCTCCCGTATCGAACCCAGTAGATGACGCCACGACAGGAACGCCAGCGCGAACATCAGCGGGGTGGCGACCACGTACATGATCGTCAAGGCGCGATTGTTGAGATCGAATTGGACAATTGCGCCCAACACCGAAAACGGGGCCATGAACGTGAGCAAGGCCGTTACCTTGAGAGCGTTCCAGAGCTGGAGCGCACTCCGCACGTCGGCATCCTCTGATTTCTCGAGGACGATTTCAGCCACTTGGTCGAGCATGACCTGTCGTTCTCCCCGGATGCTGTGGGTGACAAGATTCAGCTTAGGACCTGTCCAATAACTATTCCGCTGCTTTGTCGACTGCACCACGCGGAAAATCGGGGTCTGAAACTCAAATCACGGTGTAGTATTTGGACAGATTCTTAGGATCGCAGCAACAATAGCTGTGACAAGTGTCTCCCTATCCATCAGCGAACGCCATCAGGGACTACGAATGAATTTGTTGGTGACGTCGACAGGCCTGGCAAAACGGTGCGGGAATCGTACGGTCATAAATTAACCACGATTTCTCATGGCGCGGGCTTGCCCGAAACCCAACACCGCGGAGTGTCGCATCGTCAGCCCCAAGGGGGCAGAATTCGATAGCCCAGGGCGAAGTTGGCAACGCCAACGGAGCCCTGGGTGCAATGACGACGAACGACGGAGCCCCAATCGGGGCGTGACCGTGATGTTTGTCGGATGTTCAATGAATCTCACCCCGTTGGGGCTCCCTTTCTCGCACCGACTCCGACCCAGGGCTCCGCCGACATTCGTCGGCTGCGCCCTGGGCTGTCGAATCCTGCCCCGTTGGGGCGGTTGGCCAGAGTCTGACCAGAAGCAGAACCCGCTATTGATCACTGATTTCCAACACGCGCTGGCGAAATCGTCGCGGCACGCCAACAACCTGATGGTTAGTAGTACGAATCTTACGAATTTCACGAATCGTCAACCGGCATGGCTTCGCGAGCGATGGAATCCTGCTCGTTGCCATTCGTGACATTCGTCGTATTCGTGAAAATTCGTGGTTCCCCTTTTCGTTGCCTACGGCCGGCATTCGGTCAGCATCTTGAAACGTGCTTTATTCTTTGTCGGGTCCTTACTGCCCCAGCTTCACCGCCGCGGCACCTTCTGGGCCAACAACGACCGGCAGCGACCACGCCAGCGTCTGGATTTTGCAAAGTCCGCCCTTGCCCGCGCGGCAGTAGTTGTAGGTCACGGAAACCGTGATTTTTGTCTGGCCGGCCTGCGACGTGAGCGGGATTTTGAACTTCGCCACATTCCCTTCGGCGGCACCTTCATCACGCTTGCCCAACTGGTCCGCGGCAAAGAGCGTTTGACCCTCTTCCGCTTCCACCTTCCAAACCGGTGGAGCGTCTGGCGAAAGCTTGTAACCTTCCGGCAAGGGCAGCGTGACCTCGAACTGCAGGGCCTCTGCCGCCGCAATTTTTTGCTCGGGGACGGTGGTCACTTTTTGCGATTCCTCGCTGGGTGTGTCGGCTGGGGGAGCAGGCGGAGCAAGTCCCTCAATCGCCAGAGCTGACACTTCACCGGCCACGACTTTGCCAGCTTCAACCTTCAAATCCACAATGCGAATCTGGTGATTGTTGGTGTCCGCGATGTACAGCCGGTTCCCGGCAACGGCGAGACCCGAGGGTTCTGAGAAGCGTGGCGGGGAACTTCGGTCTCCACGGACACCATCGCCCAGCAGGGTTTTTGCTTCGCCCGAACTCAGCCCCACGGTCTTGACCTTGTGGTTGTAGGTGTCGGCGAGCAGCAGGCGGTTGTTCCACATGGCGATTCCCAAGGGATGCTGAAATCTCGCAGCCTCACCAGAATCGTCGATGTCGGCAAAGGCAAACAGGCTCTGGCCGCGCGGCAGATCGGACGGTCCGGCAACCGTGGTCACCTCGCCGTCGGGATCCAGTGGAATCTGGCGAATCGAGGAGCCCTCGCTGTCGACGGCATAGAGAAATTTGCCATCACTGACCAGTCCGGAAGGCTGTGCCAGGGCACAATTGCTCAAGGAGCCATTGCGAACATCTTCCCGGCCAGAACCGGCATAGGGGCGGATCGTGTCGACCATGGATTCGTAAACCCAAATTTGGTGCGGTCCGGCCATGGCGACATATAGCTTTCCGGCCACATAGCACAAATCCCACGGGCTGTTGAGCGCAGTCTCCTTGGCGAGCCCTCCCGGTCCACGGGCCTCGGCTTGGGAGCCCAGTCCAGCGATCGTTGAAACCGTCTTGTCGGTCAGGTTCACCGCCCGCAGCATGTGGTTTTCGGTGTCGGCGACATAGAGCGTCTGCCCCACCAACGCCATCCCCTGCGGACGATTGAACTCGGCCTTGTCGTAGGCACCGTTGGCACTGCCAAACCGGCCGTTCCCCACGACTTCGACAAGTTTTCCTGCCAGGGTGGTGATGACAATCCGATTGTGGTTGCTGTCGGAGATGAACAGCCGGTCGCCCGCTTCATCGGCCAGGATTTTCCCCGGGAACCGCAGCGGCGTGGGTTGAACCTTCTCGTTCTCCAGCGCGAATTTCACCGGCGTCTCGTCCAGCGTCCCCTTCGCCCGGTGATAGGCGATCAACCGCTCAATGATCCCTTCCAGCAGCTCGCGGTTGCCTTCTCCGGAGGCCTCGCCGAGATATTTTCCTTCCGGATCGATCATGATCAGCGTGGGCCAGGCTTGAATGCCGAACTTGCGCCAGACCTTCATCTCCGCATCGTTGATCACCGGATGCTTGATCTCGTACCGCATGATGGCGCGGCGAATGTTCTCGGTATCCTTCTCATTGTCGAACTTCGCCGAGTGGCAGCCGATAACGACGATCTGTTTTCCGAACTTTTTCTCGAGGTAGTCCAGATCTGGCAGCACGTGCATGCAGTTGATGCAGCAATAGGTCCAGAAGTCGATCAGCACGATCTTGCCCTTCAGATCGCGCAGCGAGATCGGGCCGGCCGTGTTCAGCCAGCTTTTCCCACCGTCCAGATCGGGTGCGGACGGGCGATTGGGAAACGGATTCTCGGGCGCTGCATCCGCAACCGCGGGAGCAGCTTCAGCATCTGCAGGGTTGGCATCCGCGGCTGCGGGGGGAGTTTTCGTTTCGGTCGCCGCGGTTGCCGGTGCGTCTTCGGAATGAGCGTGGCACGCCACCATTGTCGCCGACAGGAGTGACAGAACCGCGAGTGTCAGCAAACGTCCGCGGTACGCGCGGTGTGCAGTCGCCATGTATGCCTCCGAGTTGTGAACCAGCCGTGGCTCAGCATGGAGCCAACCGCACCAATCCTGATGCTTCGACCATCAATGTCCGTTCATGTGAACCTGCGAGACCTTGAAGATAACAGACGCCGCCGGACCTGCAAAGCGGCGTGGGACGGCGCATCCCGAGCCATGCGGAACACCATTGGCATTGCCAGGCGTTGCGCAAATGTGGGCGCATTGCCGGACCGCCAGACAAACCCAACCAGGGCATTTGGAGTCCAAGCCAAGTCTTGTCTGTTCGTTCAGGTCCGGATGAATCCCGAGACCCACGCACTGGCTGTTCCAGCGACAATGACCGGAACCCAGGCGGCCAAGTCCGGGGCGATCATGTTCGCGGCTCCCAGATAGGCACACCCCTGGTCGATGGCAAACACGCCACCCAGAGCCAGCGAGCAAAAGGCGAGGTTGGTGATCAACCCCGCGGCGCCTCGACGGATGATCAACGGCAGTCCCAGCACGACCATCAGCAAATCGAGGACTGGCCGAATGATCCGCGAATGCAGGTGCAGGCTCTGCTTGCGAATGGACACCCGCGTAAACGAGTGGCTCCGCATCCGCCGCATCAGGTCAAATGTCGACAGCAGCTCGAAGTTGCGGTCGCGGTTGTACAGCCGGTCAAACCCGACATCCGTCGCGATGAACACGTCCTGCGGCGACTGTCCGGCATAGACCACGGTCTTTCCGAATTTCGTGAGGTTCAGCCGGCTGAAATCGGTGTCGACCCCTTTCAGCAGCCAACCTGGCCGCCGGTACTCGTTGGGTTTCCAAAGTGCCTCTTTCGCATGCAGCGTGATCAGCCGCTCTTCCGTGACTTTGGCCGGCGGCAGGCCGAAATCCGCCAGTTCGATGGATTGATTGGCGAAATTCAGCCTCTTACCACTGATGTGGATCAGCGAAGCCACATCCAGGGTTGGCTCAAGGTCATCGTTCGTGGTCTTGTTCGCGCCCGGGCTCATCTGCAACTGACCGGCAATCCGGGGGATCAGTAGCTCGCGGTTGGCCCCCATGCAGACGCTGACGAACAATGCCCCCCACAAGATGGGAATGATCAACCGGTAGGTCGGCACCCCCGCCGACAGAACGGGATTGAGTTCGCCGTGGCGCAACAACAGCGACAAGGTGACCATCGCCGCCATGACGGTCAGAATTCCGCCGATTTTGTCAAACATGTAGCTGATGCGGTAGGAGAAATAGATCGCGATCTCCCGCATCAGCACCAACGGCCCACCTTCGCCGTTGAGAAAATCGTCGGCGTTGGTGAAGGTCTCGACGACCACGTACAGGCCATAGAGCGAAATGAAAGCGATCAGATAGACCTGCACAAAGCGCTTCAACAGGTAGCGGTCGAGAATCGTCATGGGTGAAGCGGCCTGTCAAAGCGGAGTTCAGCGAATGTCTCGCGGATTTGGCGGCGTGCTTACCGAAAGACCGGCATAAAGGTCAAGATCGGTTAGTGCGCGATGTCCCTGAAGCCGAGTCAGAGTCCATGCCAATTTTTGTGCTCCGCCCGGAAACTTGAAGAATTTTTCTACCAGCGTTGACTTCCCGACCTAGGGTTGTCTGAGATCGCGATCGGTCTTGAGCTGGTCACGCACCGGGAATCGCGATGAAGGGTGTCTCAAAGAGCTGAAGGGGCTTCTGATGAATGCTCGGCCTGAAATGAAAACGGTTCGTAACCGAATATCCCGCAAAGGGTTTACACTCGTCGAACTGGTGGTCGTGGTCTTGATTCTGGGGATCATTGCGGCGGTCGCCATCCCAAGAATGGCGGCCAGCACCACGACGGCCAAGACAAACTCGGCCAAGCAGTCGCTGACCGTGGTCCGCAACGCGATTGAGATGTACAAGGCGGACAATGACGGGTACCCGACCGACGCGACCACTCTGGCAACGGTGCTGGCACCTTACCTGAAGGGTCCCTTCCCGACCTGCCCGATCGGCGGCAAGAACGCCACGGTGGTGGCCGGAACGAACCCGGTGGGCGTCGTCTCTGGCGGCGCAGGCTGGGCCTACACCCCAGCCACGGGCGATTTCGTCATCAACCACGCCGATGGCATTGCGTTCTAACTGCTGAACCTTGTCCCCCGAGGCTCCCTTCCATTCGTTCCGCCTGGCCGCCCTGAAGCGTCATCAACTTCAGTGTGGCTGGTCCGGCTGGAAAGACACCAATGCTTGACTCTCCACGCTATTCCGTCCTCGTGGCCGAGGATGATCGGGTGATGTCCGATGTCATTCGCTTCAACCTGGAGCGGCACGGCTTCAAGGTCGTTGTTGCCCGGGATGGTCAGGAGGCCGTGAACCGCCTCCAATGCGAGCGGTTCGACATGCTGGTGACGGATTACCAGATGCCGCGCATGAACGGTGAGGAACTTGTCCGGACGCTGCGCGAAGCGCGGCCCGATGACGGCATGCCGGTGATCCTGCTCTCGGCGCGCGGGATGGAACTGGACGCGGCTCAACTGCAGGCCGAACTGCGGATCGACATGGTGATGTTCAAGCCGTTCAGTCCGCGCGAACTGAGCGAAGCGGTGGCAAGCTGCATTCGGCAGCACGCCGTCGCCTGACCCGTGGCCGCTCCGACTCACACACAACACTCCTTCCGCAGATTTTCTCCCGAATCATCGAACGGACGCACTGCTCTGGGCAGGCCGCCATGAATCTCCGCTCCGCCCCCCAATCCTTCTCGCGCCGTCTGCTGGGATATTTCCTGCTGTTCGGACTGACGAGCATCATCGCCCTCGTGCTGGGGGTGATCTCCTTCGAGCGCTTCCTACGCGAGGACTGCCAGGATGAACAGTTGCTCGGACGCATTCAGGAGGTCCGCGGGCTGCTGCTGGCAGACCAGAAGCAGCGCGGCGGCGTCGGTGCCCAGGCCCTCGTGACCCTGTTGGGCAGCGAAGACGACGTGGCTTACGCGGCGATCGTCGCCCCGGACGGAAAATTCTCAGCGCACACCAAACGCAGCCAGGTCGGCCAGCCCGGCAATCACGACCTGCTGCAGGGCAGCGGCGACAGCCTGATCGAACGGAAAATCCGGTCGAACGACGGGCAGACCGTCCGGGAATACTGGGCACCGCTGCACGCCGGCGGCAATACCCTTGGATGCCTGCAGGTGGGTGTCATTCACGCGGGCGAGCGGAGCTGGCTGTGCCACATGGGTGATTCACTGCCGATGGCCTGCATGGGGCCGCTGTCGGTCCTGCTGATCGGTGTAATTGTGCTGTGGCGCGAGGCGCGCACCAATGCGGTCATCGAAAGCCAGTTGTGCGCGGTCTCGGCCAGCAAGTCTCCCGCCGACTTTCGACTCCAGCCGCTGACGTCGGGTGGCCCCGCCGCGGAGGGCTGGAACAGGCTCGTCGAGCAGGCAGCAGGACGCCGTACCGCCTCCAGCCTCGAGGCCAGCCTCAACCGCTCATTGAATGGAATGCAGGAACGACGCACCGAACGCCTGCTCAACGCCCTGCCCGAGGGTGTGGCTCTCACCGACAAAGACGGCAAGATCTCCTACGCCAACCGTTCCTTCAGCATCCTGCTCCAGCAGCCCTCCAATCTGGATCTGCGCGGGAAGACCATGCCCGAGCTGTTCCCGGCCGGCGCCAAACTGCAGCTCGAGAATGCGCATCTCACCCGTCCAGTCGTGTTTGAGGTCCAGTTCAGCCAGAACCCGACAGATGGAGTCCTTCGCGTCGGGCGCAACCCAATGGCGGGCGATGAACAGCCTGCCGCTGTCCAGCATGTGTGGACGGTCAGCGACATCACACAGCAAAAGCTGGCCGATGAGATGCGAAACCAGTTTGTCTTTGCCGCGACGCACGAGCTGCGCACACCGCTGGCGAACATCAAGGCCTACGCCGAGACCCTTAGCATGCACGAGATCACCGATCCCGAGCAGCAGAAGAGGTTCCTGAACACCATCAATTCGGAAGCCACTCGGCTGGCGCGGTTCGTGGAAGAACTGCTGAATATCAGCCAGTTGGAGGCCGGTTCGCTGGCGTTGTCGCGGCAGGAAGTGGATCTCGAACGGCTGCTGAACGAAGTCGCCGACAAGGTTCGCCCACAGATGCTGCAGAAACACATCAGCTTCGACACCCAACTTCCGGTGAAACTCCCCAAGCTGAATGTCGACAAGGACAAGTTCACGTCCGCCCTCGTGAACCTGCTGGGTAACGCCGCCAAGTACACCCCCGACAACGGGCACATCACCTTCAAAACCGTGATCGGCCAGAGGGATGTGCAGATCAGTGTCGAAGACACTGGCATCGGCATCAGCCGCGAGGAGATGCCCAAACTGTTCACCAAGTTCTTCCGCAGCTCCGATGAGCGGGTCCGCGACATCCCCGGCAGCGGCCTGGGACTGTCATTCACCCAGGAAGTCGCGCGGCTGCATGGCGGCAAGCTTCTGGTTCACAGCGAACTGAACAAGGGCTCGCAGTTCACGATGATCGTGCCGGCGTAGCGGATTTTCGATTTTCGATTTGTGATTTTCGATTGTGGTACCGACGAAGGTTGCTGGAGGAATTCGGACTGTGTTTGAACGTTCTCGCACTGGCGCGGTCAACATCATCAGTGGAAACGACCCGCTGAATTTGGAGAACATCCCGGGGCTCGAAAAGCTGCTGGATGACTGTCTAGTCATCGGGCAGCCACGGGTTGTGTTTGACCTGGAGCGGATTCCCCTGATTGACAGTGCCGGTCTGGAATTGCTGCTGCGTTACCAGGATTTGTGCGCGGAACGCGGCGGCGTGATCAAGCTGGCGGCACCGACGCCGCTGTGCCGGGACATCCTCACGGTCACCGACGTCATTTCTCGTTTCGACGTTCTGCAAGACAGCCTGTCGGCCGTCGGGAGTTTTTCCAGATGACCACGGCCATCGCCGACGATCCGCTCGCCGCCTACCGGCACGTCTCCACGACGCAGGAGCGCGAGCATCTGGAAGCGGCGTCCCCCCTCGGCGAGCGGCTGATCCAAGGCAAGCTCCTCACGGCGGAAGAGCTGCAGACGGCGCTCAAGCAGCAGTCGACCAAGAACCAGCGCCTTGGCGAAACCCTGGTCGAACTGGGGTTCATCAAGGAAACGGAACTGCTGCCTTTTCTGCAGCGGCAGCTCTCGGTTTCGGCCGTTCAACTCCGGGACGGACTGATCGATCCGGCCGTGCTGCACCTGCTGCCACGGACGAAAGCCGAGGCGTTTGACGCCATCCTGATGTTCAAGGTCCGCGACCAGTTGACGGTCGCGATGGCTGAGCCACAGAACCTGCAGCAGATTGATGAACTCGAGCGGATCACGAAGCTCAAGGTTCGTCCGGTGTTGGGTCTGCGGGCCGAGATTCGGCGGATGATCAGCCGCTGCTATCAGGCCGGCTTTGAAGTTGATGTGGTGACCGCCGACCTGGAGGAGGGGGCGGTCGAATTCGACACCGATGCCATTGAAATGAGCATCAAGGATGTCGAATCGCTCGCCGAAGGCAGCCCGATCATCAACCTGGTGAACTTCACCATCGTGCATGCCGTGCGCCAGGGTGCCAGCGACATTCACATCGAGCCCGGCCACAGCAACACCTCAATCCGCTTTCGCGTTGACGGCCTGCTCCGCGAAGTTCTGATGCCCCGCAAAGACTTTCATCCGGCCATCATTTCGCGCATCAAGCTGATGGCGAAGATGGACATCGCCGAACATCGGCAGCCCCAGGACGGCCGCATGCACGTGATCGTTGAGGGTCGCGAGATCGACCTGCGGGCCTCGACGCTGCCCACCGTGCTGGGTGAAAAAGCGGTGCTCCGCATCCTCGACAAGAAAAACGTCAAATTCAATCTCGATGAACTCGGCGTGCCGGAACGGGAACTGGTCCAGATCAAGCAGATGCTGGCCAAACCTTATGGGCTGGTGCTAGTGACCGGTCCCACCGGCAGCGGCAAAACCACCACGCTGTATTCGGCGTTGGAACTCATTAAGTCGGTGCATCTCAACATCATCACCGTCGAAGACCCGGTTGAGTACCAGTTGGAACTGATCAACCAGGTGCAGGCGGACAACAACACCAATCTGACGTTCGCCAATGCCCTGCGGTCGATCCTGCGTCAGGACCCTGACGTGATCATGGTCGGTGAAATTCGTGACCGGGAGACGGCCGAGGTTGCCATCCAGGCCGCGCTCACCGGGCACCTGGTGCTGAGCACGCTGCACACGAATGACAGTGCGGCGGCGGTCACGCGGCTCGTCGACATGGGCGTCGTGGGTTACAAGATCGCGGCTTCGCTGGTGGGTGTCATCGCCCAGCGGCTCGTCCGCAACATCTGCCCGGCATGCCGCAATCCGTATTATCCGCCCACTGAAATTCTGGACATGATCCACTATCAGGGGGACAAGCGGCGGCAGTTCAACCGTGGAGAAGGCTGTACTGAGTGCCACGACACCGGTTTCCGCGGCCGGACCGGCATTTATGAAGTGCTGATGTGCAACCCCGCGATCCGCGAATTGATCTCCAGCGAAGCCGCGGTCGACACCATTCGCGCCTGCCATCGTGAACAGGGCGGCCAGACACTGTTGGACTCGGGGATTCGGCTGGCGGAAAGCGGGAAAACGAGCCTGGATGAGATCATTTCGACGGCGTTCTTTGAGTAGTCCCGAGAGCCGATTGTTGACCGGCAGTAATGATTGAACCACGAATCTCACGAATTAGGATCGCGGCAATAATAACATGGTGAAATTGATTGGGATGGACGCTGATTGACGGCAGATTGATCAGCCGGCACGCGTTAGCGTCCGGTTCGTGGCGCTGGTGCCTTCCGATTATCCTCCAACCGGGGGCTAAGGCCCTCTGGCTCATTGGCTGTACGGCTTGTCAAAAGTCGACAGTTATTCTTGCCGCGATCCTAACACGAATAGAAAACGAGTCGGCGTTGTTCCCAACAAGTCAATCGCTGTGGCAAGCCTCACTCCCGGCGTAAAGTCGTTTTACTGTGAAATTTGAAATCTGAAATTTGAGATTCCTACAGCTACTGGCGGCACCCGCCAACCATTGACACCTCCCTCAAAATCCTTCGTTTTCTTCGTTTGCTTCTGTTCCAATTTTTGAACTGAAGCAAACGCGTGAATGAGTGATGCTGATCTGCGTTTCAACTCCCCCTTCGTGCCATGCAATTTGCTTATTCCGCCAAGTCGCTGCGAGGAGAGGCCACAGCCGGGGTGCTGGATGCCGAGACGATCGCCGCCGCCCGGAATCTGCTCCGCGAACGCGGCCTGTTTCCGGTTTCGTTGACGGTTGCCAGCGACACACGCGCCCGGTTGCCCGCAGGCGGAGGGTGGAAGCGCAAGCCACGGGTCAGCAAGCAGGAGATCATGCTACTGACCCAGCAAATGGTCATCATGTCCCGCGCGGGTGTCGACCTGGCGGAATCCCTGCAGAACGTGGCCATCACCTGCCGCAATCCGACTCTAAAAACCTCGCTGGAGGCGATCTATCAGGATGTCTCGCAGGGCCTCTCGTTCTCAGCGGCGATGAGGAAACAAATTCACCTGTTTGGAGAAGCGTACGTTTCCAGCGTGGCTGCCGGCGAGGCGTCGGGCAAGGTTGCGGACGTGCTGAGCCGCATGGCGGAACTGCTGAAGAATGAAATCAAACTCCAGACGGCCCTGCGGTCGGCGCTCGCCTATCCGATTGTCTTGACGGTCGTCTGCGTGTTTGTGATCTCGGCCTTGTTGTTGTTTGTGCTGCCGCAGTTCGAGCAGGTCTTTGCCGACATGGGGACCATCCCCCCGGCAACCACTCGGATGCTGCTCGACCTCTCGGGCGAACTCCGCGGCCGGTTGTGGCTCTACGGCGGCCTGCTGGTCGGCGTCCCCTGTTTGATTTACAAATTCCTGTGGACAGACCGCACGCGGCGAGCCGTGGACAATTTCGCACTGCGGGCCATGGTCTTGGGCGAAGTCCTGCAGTCGCTGGTCTCCGGCCGGTTGTTCGTGATGATGGGTACCATGCTGCAAAGCGGCGTGCCGCTCATTCAGGCCCTGCAGCTTTGTCGGTCGGCCATGCGGAGCATTTGTTACCAGGAACTCTTGGACACGATGCAGGAAGAGGTCCTCAACGGCCGCTCGTTTGGACGGGTGTTGAACAACGCCAAAATCATACCGGTAGGTGCCGCCCAGATGGTTGGCACCGCCGAACAGTCCGGAAAACTCGGCCTTGTGATGCAGATGGTCGGCGAATACTACGAAGCCGAAGGCCAGCGCAAGCTTCAGGAACTGGCAAAGCTGCTGGAGCCGGCAATCATCATCGTGATGGGTGTCGTCGTTGCCTTTGTGGTGGCTTCGATCATGTTGCCCATGCTGGACATCTCGTCCTCGGCACATTGAGCCAGGTCTAAAGAGGCAGCGAAACCGTCAGGAACATCAGCAGGCAGAACTGAAAGACGGCGATCGAACCCGCCGTGATTCCGGCCATGCGCCGGTTCTTCTGGCGGAGAGCGAACAAGATGCCGAGCACGAGCATCGTCCCCAGAAACTTGGCGGCGACGAACAGCGACGGTTCGCCCCCGTCCAATTCCAGGAGCAGGCTGCCCAACGGGTTCAATTCCATCATCGGCAGTGTGTCTTTGAACTTCACGATCAGATAGGCGTCAAAACACGACACCGCCCCGATGAACACCCAGTTCATCGCAAACAGAAGCTGCGAGACCCAGGAATCTTCGTCGACCGTCCGCGGGGATGCGGACCGTGTGGTGTGTCGCGGTCGCTTCCAGATTTGAGCGTTACTACCCGTGGCTCGCAACGGCCGATCAACCAGACGCTCCCGGTCTCCGTCTGTCCAGCGAACAACCGGCTTTTGGGTGAAGTTCTGGAGTTCACAAACGAGCATGGCAATTCGATCCCTGGTTGCTTCGATGGACATCCTGCGGACTGCACACTCGCACTTCGGGATGAAGTGCGGATGAAGCCGGCGTGAAGTCTGAAAGAAACTCGGAGAGTGTGGGGCGGGAGACACGGGCGGGGATCGTCCTTGACGAAATCATCCTCAATGCAACTGGCATGCCATGGCCAGCACGGCAAATTGGGAGAATCGACGTATCTGCTTGAAGCGATGACGCCTAAGCGAATTGAACCGCGAACGGGACCCGCACCTCCGCTCATTAGGTTGCTAATGAATTCAGCATGTCTGGCGGGCAGTGACAAACACGAAGAGGTGTTGAAAGGTCCTTGAGTTCAACCACGTCTCTCCGCGCCAACCTGCCTCTGGGCGTCTTCCGCAGTGCCAAACGGGCGCAACCGGTCTTCCGCAGCGGCTCAAGTCTCGCATTTTACGGGGATTTTCAGAATGGCACCCTCCAAAACGCGACGTTAAAAGGATACGGCCTTAAGCTCCCAATGTTGTTTTGCTGCAATCACTTGCCGTCATAATGCCAATTCCCCCGGTTCGGATGTTCCCCAAGCATCCTTCGGGTTAATCAATCACACCCAGATTGCCCAATATGCCTGCAGAAGACCGGTCGCGCCCGTTGAAAACTGCTCATGCTGCATTCTAGGCAAACGGAAAGAACGGTGGTACGAATTCGTCAGGCAACGACACGCCACATCCGGTCCCGATGTGCCACGTATTCCGAAGGGATGGCGGCACCGTTTGTTACGCGATTTGGTCCTTGGTGGAGGTCGATAATTCGGCTGGCGATGGGGGCGGCGCGACCACCGTCTATTTCTTACAAGACTGTCAACAATCGCTCGACACGACAGTCCCTGCCTTTTGTGTGAAAAACCTCGACATGATTCGAATGCCAGCGTGGGTCACAACTGCCGGCGTGTTGGGCGGCCTGGCGGGAGTTGCCGTTTGGGGACACGAAACCGATTGGACGTTTACGCAGTTCGTGCATCACGCCCCGCATGAATCGCACCATGGGACTTACGCGGCACATCCGGAATCTCCCTCAAACACCGAGTTGCATGTCGAGCTGACGTCCGCCGCGGACCTTAAGAATGCCGGAGTCGTCGTGGGACACGCGTCGACCCGGCCGATGAGCGAGCAAATCGTGGCTCATGGCGAGGTCACATACAACCAGAACAAGCTGGCTCAACTTTCCGCACGGGTGCCGGGCACGGCCTGGCGCGTGGAAAAGCAGGTCGGCGACCAGGTTCGCAAGGGTGATGTGCTGGCCCTGATTGACGCGTCCGATGTGGGGCGGGCCAAATCGGAGTTTTTGCAGGCGCTCGTTCAGGCCGAACTGAAGCAACAGACTCTCGATCGTTTGAAGGCCGTGGGAGACGCAGTGCCGCAGCGGCAACTGCGGGAGGCGGAGTCCGCATTGCGGGAGGCGAGCGTCGCACGTTTCAATGCGCAGCAGACGCTGGTCAACCTGGGACTTCCCATCCGCTACGACGACCTCGCGAACCTCAGCGATGAGGCTCGGGCACGAAAGATCCACTTCTTGGGGATCTCGACCGAACTGACTGAGGGGTTCGACCAGGCACACACCACAGCCAACCTGATCCCCCTCGTCGCCCCGTTCGACGGCATCGTCATTCGGCGTGAGATTGTCATCGGTGAAATGGTCTCCCCGGACAAACCGCAGTTTGTCCTCGCCGACACCCGCACCATGTGGCTCAAGATGAGCGTCCGCAAAGAGGACGCCATTCGCCTTGCCGTCGGCCAGATCGTTGACTTCGAGGCGGATGGTGTGCCCGGAACTGTTCACTGCCGGCTGATGTGGATCAGCACCGAGGTTGACGAAAAAACACGCACGGTCCAGGCGCGGGGCGAGGTCAACAACCCCTTGCTGGAAACCAACGACTCTGCCGCTGTGAGCCACGTTGGTCCATCACCACAATTCTCCGAAAACCGGTTGTTGCGCTCAAACACCTTTGGGACGGGCCACGTTCGCATCCGCGAGGAGCCGCTGGCAGTCGTCGTCCCAGAGAAGGCCATCGTGTGGGATGGCAAACGCCATCTGGTCTTTGTCCCCAGAGCGGACGGTGTGTCGTTTGAGCCACGGACTGTTGGCCTGGGCGTTACGCACGACGGATTCACCGAGGTGCTGGAGGGCCTGCAAACCGGCGAAGCCGTGGTCGTGGAGGGCAGCCACACGCTGAAATCGGAAATGGCCGAGCAACTGGCGGACGGACACGCAAACTGATTTCGGCCGCGCGGACCATCAGCCGGAGGGCCTTTAGGCCTCGGTTCGATCGACCAGACCTACAGTCCCCCGAAGCGACAAACCGCACGCTATCGCGTTGCGGCGGATTTGCCTTCCAGAATCGAGACTTTGCATGCTGCGCGGGATCATCACGTGGTCATTGAACCACCGCTGGACCGTTCTTGCCGGACTGTGCCTGCTGATTGCAGTCGGCGTGGCATCCATGCGCACCCTGAACGTGGACGCCTTCCCGGACACCACGCCGGTACAGGTGCAGATCAACACGGTTGCCCCCGCCCTGGTGCCGATTGAGATTGAACGGCTGATCACCCTGCCGGTGGAGCATGCGCTCGGCGGGCTGCCGGGATTGCAGCAGGTGCGGTCGATCTCGCAGTTCGGCTTGTCGCAGGTGGTCGTTACCTTCGAAGACGGCACCGACATTTACTTCGCGCGGCAGCTCATCAACGAACGGTTGGGAAACCTCGAAATCCCGCCCGGCGTGGCTCGCCCAGAGATGGGCCCCGTCTCGACGGGGCTCGGCGAAGTGTTTCATTACCTGGTACAGGGCGATGGCCCCAAGGGTGCCGGGCTGACCGAACTCCGCACCACGCAGGACTGGGTGGTCAAACCAGAGCTGCGCACGGTACCGGGCACGGCCGAAATCAATTCCTGGGGCGGCCTCAAGAAGCAGTATCAGATTCGCGTCGACCCCGACCGGTTGTTCACGCATGACCTGACATTCCAGCAGGTGATGTCCGCCGTGCGCGCGAACAACCTGAACGTTGGCGGCGGCACCGTCAACCGCGGCGGCGAGACGCTGCTGGTGCATGGCATCGGCCGCACCGTCGATCTGGAGCAGATTGAGAACATCGTCATCACGGCCAAGAACGGCATTCCCATTCACATCAAGGATGTCGCGGAGATCGCCATCGGCCACGAGATTCGCCGCGGAGCGATTACCGCCGGAGGCGAAGGGGAGGTTGTACTCGGCCTGGGCTTCATGCGGATGGGCGAGAACAGCTATTCCGTCACTGGCGCGCTGAGCGAACGCTTCAAAGAAGTGCAGAAAACGTTGCCGGCGGGGACCAAAGCTGTCCCCGTGTACGACCGCACCGACCTTGTCGACCAGGTCATCGGCACCGTCCGCAAGAACTTGTGCGAAGGGGCGCTGCTGGTCATTGCCGTGCTTTTCATTTTCCTCGGCAACCTGCGGGCCGGCCTGATCGTGGCGGCGGCCATTCCCTTCTCCATGCTGTTCGCTTTCTGTGGCATGGCCCAGGCCGGCATCGCCGGCAGCCTGCTGAGCCTTGGGGCGCTGGACTTCGGACTCGTGGTCGATGGATCGGTGGTGATGATCGAAAATGTCGTGCGGCGGATGTCGCACGGTCAGCCGGCCAACCCGGATGGCTCGCAACCAACCCGGATGGAACTGCTGCGGGAAGCGTGCGTCGAAGTCAGCCGTCCCAGCCTGTTCGGCGTGCTGATCATCATGATCGTCTACCTGCCGATCCTGACCTTGGAAGGGGTGGAAGGCAAGCTCTTTCGCCCCATGGCACTGACGGTGATCTTTGCCCTGGCAGGGTCACTGGTCCTCTCGCTGACCGCGATCCCCGTGCTCGCCAGCCTGTTGCTGCCCAAAGTCATCGACGACCGCGAACCGTGGCTCGTGCGCCTGGCGGGTTGGCTCTATCGCCCGCTGCTGAGCAACGCCTTGCGGTTCCCTGGAGTGGTGCTCGCATTCACGGTTGGCGGCCTTGTTTTCGCCGGAATGGTGGCGACGAAGTTGGGCACGGAGTTTGTGCCACGGCTGTCGGAAGGCTCGATCGTGATCGGCATCCTGCGGCCCGCGGGGACCAGCCTGGAGCAGTCCCTGGCGATGAACACGCGGATGGAAGCGGCACTGTTGAAATTGTTCCCGGACGAGATTTCGCATGTCTGGAGCCGCCAGGGCGCGCCGGAAGTCGCCACGGACCCCGGCAGCATCGAATCCACCGACATGTTTCTTTCGCTGAGGCCCCGCAGCCACTGGAAGAAGGCGGTCACACAGGACCAACTGGTGGAACGGATGGAGGTCGAGGTCCGCAAGTTTCCTGGCCAGACCATTTGGTTCACGCAGCCGATCGAGATGCGCATCAACGAAATGCTGTCGGGTGTGCGGGCCGACGTGGCCGTCAAACTGTTCGGCAACGATCTCGACGTGCTGATTGCCAAGGCGAACGAAGTGGGGGCAGTGCTGAGACGGATTCCTGGTTGCGCCGACCTGACGGTCGAGCAGGTCTCCGGACAGCCGATTCTGCGGATCCGGATTGACCAGCAGCAGATCGCCCGCCACGGCATCCCGGCCGAGTCTGTGTTGGATGTCGTCGAATCGGTCGGCGGCAAAGTCGTGGGAGAAATCGTCGAGGACCGGCTGCGGTTCCCGCTGACCATCCGCCTGCCGGACGACCTGCGGTCGGGCCCGAAAGAGATTGCCAACATCACGCTGGCCACCCCCAGCGGCGAACGGATTCCGTTGTCGCGGCTGGCGGAGATTGAAGAGGTCACCGGTCCCAAATGCATCGCCCACGAGGCCACGAAGCGGCGGATCACCATCCAGTGCAACGTCCGCGGCCGCGACATGGGCAGCTTCATCAAGGACGCGCAGTTGCAGATGGCGGCGGAGGTCAAACTGCCCGCCGACCCGTCCTATCGGCTGGTGTGGGGCGGCCAGTTCGAGAACCTGCAGCGGGCCACATTCCGCCTGCAACTGGTGGTGCCGATCTCGATGCTGCTGATCATCGTGATTCTGTACATCACCTTCCGCAACATGTTCGACTCGCTGCTCGTGTTCACCAGCGTGCCGTTCGCCTGCATCGGCGGCATCCTGATGCTCTGGTTCCGCGAGATGCCGGTCTCGATTTCGGCCGCCGTGGGGTTCATCGCCCTCTCTGGCATCTCGGTGCTGAACAGTCTGGTGCTGGTCGAGTTCATCCGGCATTTAAAGCACGAAGGGCTCCCGTTGCGTGAGACCCTGCTGGAGGCGGGCCGGACCCGGTTGCGACCCGTGCTGATGACGGCCTTGGTGGCCAGCCTCGGCTTCGTGCCGATGGCCCTGAGTTCCGGAATGGGTGCCGAGGTGCAGCGTCCGCTGGCCTCCGTGGTGATCGGCGGGGTGATCAGCAGCACCATCATGACGCTGGTGGTGCTGCCAGTGCTCTATCAACAATGTACTTTGCTGCGGACGCCGCCCACCGACCGCCGGAAGGGAGCGCGGCAGTCCGTGGCACACAGGGCACTTCCGCTGACACCGTGACCAAGTCGCGGCAGCAGGATTTGGTCACCGCGGAGGACGCGGAGTTTCGCAGAGGTGTTGACCGCACAACTCCGTTTCTCGACGCTGGCCATTGATGACGAAACGACGAGATCGAGCCTGCCGTGGCAAACAAGCCCGGAAGTTTGCGAGAATCCTCTGCGCAACTAGCAGTTTTACGACAGGATTGAAAGGATGAAACAGGATTAGGACCGGACAAAGAATAAAGCACGCTTCAAGATGCTAACCGAAGGCCGGTCTTAGGCAGCGAGAAGGGGCAACCACGAATTTTCACGAATAAGACGAATGTCACGAATGACAACGCGCAGGATTCCATCACCCGCGAAGCCATGCCAGTTGATCATTCGTGATATTCGTAAGATTCGTGAAAATTCGTGGTTAATTTATGACCGTACGATTCCCGCACCGTTTTGCCAGCCCTGTCGACTTCACCACCAACTTCATTCGCTGGCCTTGATGGCGTTCGCTGCTGGATAGGGAGACAAATGTCACAATTATTTTTGCTGCGACCCTTAGGATGTTGTCATTGAAGCCTGGGCCAAATAGATCCTTCTTCCATCCTGTCAAAATCTCCTGACAGTCTCCTATTAACCTGATGTTCCTGCTCCCAAAACCTTAAACATGCAAATCACCCGAATTCTGGCCTACCGAGTCGATCTGCCCCTCGTCGAAGGCAGCTACAAGTGGTCCGGCGGCAAGTCGGTCTCGGTGTTCGACAGCACAATTGTCGCGGTGGAGACGGACGCGGGCATGACGGGGTACGGCGAGGTCTGCCCGCTGGGGCCGTTCTATCTGCCCGCCTACGCGCAGGGAGCCCGTGCGGGGATCAAGGAGCTGGGGCCGCATCTGCTGGGGGAGGATCCCACGCAGATCGTGAAGCTCACCCGGCGCATGGATGCCGCGTTGCAGGGGCATGCCTATGTCAAATCGGCTTTGGATATGGCGTGCTGGGATATCCTCGGCAAGGCCACGAACCAACCGGTTTGCGTCCTGCTTGGCGGCCGCTATGGCGAAGACTTCGGCCTGTACCGCGCGATCTCGCAAGAGGCTCCCGAGGCGATGGCGGCACGGGTTGCGGACTACCGGGCCCAGGGCTACCGTCGGTTCCAACTCAAGGTCGGCGGCGAGGCAGACACCGACATCCAACGGATTCATGCGGTGGCCGCGCAGCTTCAGCCTGGTGACCGGCTTGTCGCCGATGCGAACACCGGCTGGCTGATGCACGACGCGCTGCGTGTGGTGCGGGGTGTCCGCGACGTGGATGTCTATATCGAACAGCCCTGCCGCACCTATGAAGAATGTCTGACAGTCCGCCGGCATTGCGACCATCCGTTTGTCCTGGATGAAAACATCGATTCCGTGGACGTGCTGCTCCGCGGGCATGCCGATCGCGCGATGGATGTGGTCAACATCAAGATCAGCAAGTTCGGCGGCCTGACCAAGGCCCGGCAGGCCCGCGACCTCTGCGCGTCGCTGGGTGTGGCGATGACGATTGAAGACAGTTGGGGCGGCGACATCGTGACCGCGGCGATTTCGCATCTGGCCCACAGCACGCCGCCGGAGTTGCTGTTCTCCACGACAGACTTCAACAGCTATGTCACCGTCAGTTGTGCCACGGGTGCCCCGCAACGGCAGAATGGCCGCATGACGTCGAGCCTTCAGCCTGGGCTGGGGGTCGAGCCCCGCATGGATGTGCTGGGAACGCCATTGGTTGATGTGCGGTAACCGGCGAAACTGATTGACGGGCCAAAAGTCAACAGGACGGCAAATTGCCGTCCTGTGCTGCTTCCAATGCTCTTTAACGCCGGTGGTCAGCGGGGGTTCACCGAGGCTGCGCGGGGCCCCTTGCTGCCCTGGCCCTCGTCGACGGTGTATTCGACTTCCTGACCTTCGGAGAGGTTTTCGAACTGCCTGTCGGCGACAGACGAGTGGTGGAAGAAGATGTCGGGACCGTCTTTCCTGGAGATGAAGCCGAACCCCTTCTCCAACACAAGCTTCTTGATATTTCCCGTGGCCATCGGCGTCTGCTCCTCGGCACACGA
Organism: Planctomycetaceae bacterium; assembly: GCA_021732845.1. Taxonomy (GTDB): domain Bacteria; phylum Planctomycetota; class Planctomycetia; order Planctomycetales; family Planctomycetaceae; genus JAKFUF01. Next base: position 38,931 of record JAKFUF010000173.1, read on the forward strand.
CTTTCAACTCAACGGACGGCGTGTGCCCGCCGGTTCCGCTGCCGCAGCTCTGTACCACTCCGGAGAACACCCACGTGATCAACAGCCCTACGGTTTCGTCTGGTTGCCCATGCTCCAGACTCGCCGGTTTTGACTCCGCTCCCAGGGTCTGAGCGCTGCCCACATTCTGGTCGAAACCAAAGGCAAAACCTGCGTCTATAACGCGCGATGGTACTGAAGTTGCATATGTCAATCAAGCTCTTCTTATATTTTCCGTAATCTTTCGACCGGGTTGATCGTCAGGTTTAAGGCGCAATCGACTGGACAACCGCGCTCCCAATCTTCCCCGCGAGCGGATTGACCAGGCCCTTGCCGTCGGGATGAACCCGGTTGCTGAGAAACACGACAAACAGGTCCAACTGCGGGTCGATCCAGATGGCGGTGCCGGTGAAGCCACCATGCCCAAAAGCGGCTGGCGACATCCCTTCGCCGCGGTTTGATGAATATCCGGTCTGCATATCCCACCCCAGGCCCCGCAGCCCGCTGGAGACAACGACCGGACGCGTCATTTCCTCAACCGTTTCTGGACGAAGAATCTGTACGGCCTTCTCGCCAGCCCCGTAGGTCCCCTTCCCCAGCAGCATCTGGGCGTAAACCGCCAAGTCTTCCGCGGTGGAAAACAATCCCGCATGCCCCGCCACTCCGCCCAGGTGAAATGCCCGCGGGTCATGAACCACACCCGGCGTGAACTTGCCGTCACGAGCCTCGGTCGGCGCGGCACGCAGCCTCAAGGCCTCTCCCGGCAGATAGCCCGTCTCACTCATGCCGAGTGGCTTAAAGATGTTGTCCTGCGAAAACTCATTCACCGGCTGCCCCGAGACTTGGCGGACAAGCTCGCCCAGCACCAGGAACCCCACGTCGGAATAAGTGAATTTGGTTCCCGGCGGCGTCTTGGGTTTCAGGGCAAAGATCCGTTCGAAGGATTTTTCAGGGCCGTCCAAATAGTCCTTGAGGGCGTTGTCGGGGATCAGGCCGCTTTGATGCACGAGGAGCTGCTGGATGGTGACCTGTTCCTTTCCACCTTGGGAAAACGCGGGCAGGTGCTGAGCCACGGGGTCGTCGAACTTGAACTTTCCACGCTCCTTGAGCAGCATCACGCTGGTGGCCGCGGCGACGGGCTTGGTGAGCGAGGCCAGGTCGAAGACCGTGTCGGTTGTCATGGGGACCACTTCCGGTCGAATCGCGCGCCGGCCGTAGGCTTTGAGCCACGCGATCTTTCCGTGCCGTCCTACGAGCACCACACAGCCCGGCATCCGTTTCTCCTGGAGTCCGGTCTCCACCAGGGCATCAATCTGCGCGAGTTTCGCCGGATCAAACCCGACATCGGCCGGACTCACCACCGGCAACCGCTCGGCCGCGGTGACCCAGCCGCCAAGCAGGGCGGTCCACACGCTGACCAAGGAAAGAATGCGCATCGTGGGTCTCCTGACTGCCGAGTGGCGGGAAATGGTTGTCAATAACCAGGGCATTAAACCGCCACAGATTGAACACGGATGAAACACGGATTTCTTGCGATCCCAGTCTTGCAGGCGATCTCTGAAAATGTGTTTCATCTCAGAGACGGGCAAACGACATGGAGCGAGTTAGACACCTGCGCCAGATTTCAGCCTGTGAAGTTTCGAACCTCCACGGACAACTTGCGAAGTTTCAGTCTACCCCAACCGACCCGCGCAATCACGGCTCGCGCCCTGCCGCACATTTCGGCTTGGAACAGCCCATCCCCAACTCTGTACCGTCGCCATCCAAACCGGCGATTGCGGGCCTCCACCGGCAGCCGTACACTCACTGAATGGCTGAGCTGGTCGTATTTGGTTCCGCAGCGCCGCCAAGATTCCCAAGGATAAATTCGATGCAGAGTGTCACGGGCGCAGGCGGGACGAACTGGCGAATGCTCGCAATGTGCGTGCTGGTGGCGCTTGCCGCCATTTCCTTCGCGACCCCGGTCGTCGCCGCGGAGCCATTGGATTACCGCCGCGACGTGCAGCCGATTTTGTCGAACCATTGCTGGAGCTGTCACGGACCCGACGAGGGGTCGCGGAAGGCCGAACTGCGGCTCGACAGGCGCGCGGCGGCACTCGAAAAAACGGCGTCGCGGTCACCTGCCATCGTACCCGGCAAACCCGAGGACAGTGAACTGACAGGGCGAATCGACAGCGATGACCCCACCCTGGTCATGCCCCCGCCGGAAGCCAAGAAACCACTGACCGCCGTACAAAAGGACATTCTAAAACGATGGATCGCGGACGGGGCTCCGTTCGAGCAGCACTGGGCCTTCACCCCTCCACAACGGCCGGAAGCGCCGCAGGTCAGGCAGACGGGCTGGATTCGCTCCCCGATTGATGCCTTCATCTTAAGGCAGCTTGAAACCGCTGGCATCAGCCCCTCGCCACCTGCCGAACGCTCGACGTGGCTCCGGCGGGTCACGCTCGATCTGACCGGTCTGCCGCCGACGCCGCAGGAACTTGACTCCTATCTGGCCGACAAATCAGCGTCGGTCGATGAAGCCGTCGTCGACCGGCTGCTCAAGTCCCCCCGGCACGCCGAGCGGATGGCGATGCAGTGGCTCGACGCGGCCCGCTATGCCGACACCAACGGCTACAACAACGATGAAATGCGGACGATGTGGCCGTGGCGGGACTGGGTCATCGACGCCTTCGCCAAAGGAATGCCTTACGACCAGTTCCTGACCGAGCAGCTTGCGGGGGACTTGCTGCCCAACCCCTCACTGCCGCAGCGTGTGGCCACCGGTTTCAACCGGAATCATGTGCTGACGACCGAAGGCGGGATCATTGAGGAAGAGTACCACGTCGAATATGTCGCCGACCGGGTGCACACCACGTCAACCGTCTTCCTGGCCCTGTCGATGCAGTGTGCCCGCTGCCATGACCACAAGTTCGATCCGCTGACGCAGCATGAGTACTACCAGTTCGCGGCGTTCTTCAACAATGTGCCGGATCGGGTCGTCGGTTACAGCCAGGGTCGAATGGCCGAGCCCCTGTTGAAGGTACCTTCGCCCGCGCAGCAGGCCGAACTTCAGCGGCTGGAGGGCCGCCGCAATGAACTCACCGCGGCGCTGGCCGAGCGGGCGAAAAACATCGACTTGGAGGTCGCCGCGTGGGAGAAATCGCTCACGCCGGTACAGATCGACAAGGCGGGACCGGTGGGGCTCGTGGCTCATTTCCCGCTGGACGAGCCCGAGGGAGACCGCATCGTGAATTCCGTGGATTCTCTGCCGATTGGGACTGTCCGGGGCAAGCTGAAACGCGGCACCGGAAAACTCGGAGGCGCGCTGGAATTCGACGGCAGCACCTTCGTCGACGCGGGGGAAGCCGGCGCATTTGACAGCGAGCAGCCATTTTCACTTCTGGCATGGGTCAAGGCGGCCGCGAATGAGGGGGGCACGGTCCTTTCCAAGATGGACGATGCCAACGCCTACCGGGGCTACGACATCATTCTTGAGGGTGGCAAGATCGCCAGCCACTTCGTGCATCACTGGCCCGATGCGGGGTTCAAGATCCTGAGCAAGGAGGCCATCTCCCTTAACGAATGGCATCACCTGGCGGTTGTGTACGATGGCTCGCGGCGAGCCACGGGTTTGAAGCTGTTTGTCGACGGTCAACCACGGGACTTTGACGTCCTCACCGACAACACGCTGAGCGGCACGCTGAAAACAGACAAGCCATTTCACATTGGCAAGCGTCAGGACTCGGTTCCGTTCAAGGGCCAGATCGACGACGTGCAGTTGTATGCCACGACGATCACGGCGGAAGAGATTGCCCAGGTGATGGCAGGGCAGGGGCTGAGCCAGCTCAAGGAACTGCTGGCCGTCGCCGCCACTGAGCGGAGCGAGCCCCAGCAGAAGCTGTTGCGGCACTTCTTCCTGGATCGAGTCGATCCCGTTTCCAAGACTTTGAAAACTGAACTGGCCGAGATCCCCAAGCAGTTCGACGCTCTCGACAAGGCGATTCCGCAGACGATGGTGATGCAGGACACCCAGCCACGTCCGACGTACCTGTTGAAGCGGGGCCAGTATGACCAGCGGGGGGATGAAGTGCATGCCGGCGTGCCGGCAGTTCTCTCAGCCGCCTCGGCGGTCACCGACGCGGAAAAGCAAAACCGCTTGACACTCGCCCGGTGGCTCACGCGACCAGACCATCCTCTGACGGCACGGGTGGCCGTGAATCGCTGGTGGGAATTGTTGTTTGGCATGGGACTGGTCGAAACCACCGAGGACTTTGGGATTCAAGGGGCGCGGCCAAGCCACCCGGAACTCTTGGACTGGCTGGCGACCGAGCTGATCCGCACGGGGTGGGACCAGCGGGCCATCCTTCGGCAAATTGTCCTGTCGGCCACGTATCGACAGTCGGCGCGGACAACGCCTGCGTTGCTGGAACATGATCCCAAGAATCATCTGCTGTCGCGGGGCCCGCGCTATCGCCTCCCGGCGGAAACGGTTCGCGACAATGCTCTGGCAATCAGCGGACTGCTGCGGGCTCAGATCGGCGGTCCCAGTGTCAAACCGTATCAGCCCGAGGGCTTGTGGGAGGATGTGTCGGTCGAACGGCGCGAAAAGTATGTGCCGGACGCTGGCGACGGATTATATCGGCGGAGCATGTACACCTTCTGGAAACGCACCTGCCCGCCCCCCGGGATGGCAACCTTTGATGCTCCCGACCGCGAAACCTGCGTGATTCGCCGGGCGCGGACCAACACGCCGTTGCAGGCACTGGTGCTGCTCAACGACCCCACCTACGTCGAAGCCGCGCGGGTGTTGGCCCAGCAAGTCTTGCGGGATGGCACTACCGACACTGCCCGGCTGGCGTCGGCTTTCAAGCGGGTGCTGTGCCGCTCGCCCGAGGCCGACGAGCAGACAATGCTCCTGCAGATTCGGAACACCGCGCTGGCGCGTTTTCAGAAAATGCCGGACTCCGCCGGCAAGTTGCTCGCCGTTGGCAAAACTCCGCTCGATCCTCAGACGAATGCGGCGGAACTGGCGGCGTGGACTACAGTGATGAACATCCTGTTGAATCTCGACGAAGCGATCTCGAAACCCTGAGGTGGCCATCGCGACGATTCAAAACTTGTCGAATGTGCCTTCGCGGCCAATGGCCAAGTCCCAATGACCAAATGGCCCGGACGAGAAATCCTGACTTCATTCCTCTGTCTCTGAGTCTCAAATGCTTGAGCCACAGATCCTGGAAAAGCCGGCGCTGCATGTGATCGGCTTGGAAGCCCCATTCATCACCGCTCCGCCAGCCGAAGCCACCAATTTTCAGGTCATCGGGCCGCTGTGGCAGAAGTTCTTTGCCTCCATCGGTCAGATCGAGAACCGAATCGGGAAAGAGATGGTGGGCGTCATGTATTCCAAGCCTGCCACCAAGCGTTCACATCCTCACGAACTGCAGTACATCGCCGCAGTCCGGGTGGAATCTGTTGGGAAAATTCCCGCCGGGATGGTCGGACGGGCCATACCCGCCGGGCAATTTGCCGTCTTCCGGCACCATGGCCCCATCGCCAAGATCCGTGACACCTGCCGTGAGATTTACCAGGGTTGGCTGCCCAAGTCGGACTATGTCCACTCGGACATCGCCGACATCGAGATCTACGATCACCGCTTCTGTCCCGACAGCGACGAATCCATCATGGAATATTGGATTTCCGTGAGGCAGAAATAAAGTGTGCCAGCCCCAGCGCTGGCACACCTTGTCTCAAATTCACTTCGGGGTCATGACCGCGGCGACTACTGAGCCGGACGCGCAAACACTTGCGTGTAGTATGGTTGTCCGTTCTGAGCGATGCCGATTCCGATTTCCGTGAAATCCGGATTCAGGATGTTCGTGCGGTGTCCCGACGAATTCATCCATGTGTTGACGACATCTTCCGCCGAAGCCTGACCAGCCGCGATGTTCTCGGCCGAATTCGCCGGTACATATCCCGCCTGGGCGATGCGGTCGGTGTACTCACCATTCAGGGAATGTGACATCGAACTGTAGGCGGCCATGTTCTGCGAGTGCCGCCGGGCGGCGGCCATCAGACGGCGGTTGCAGCGCAGCGGGACGAGCCCATACGCCCGGCGCTGAGCATTGGTCAGATTCAGCACCGCCCGCTCCGTCCTGGTCAGGTCGTCGCCGATCAGATCGACCACAACTTGCTTCCCTGCAGCCACTTCGACTTTGCGTTCGACAACGCGAACCTTTCCTTCTTCCTTCCATGTGGCTTTGAGTGAATAGAGGTACTCTTTACCTGCTTTCAACGGAGGCGACCGAAACCGGCGTTCCTCGCCGGTGTCCTTCATCTTCACCCCTTCGAGTGTCAGTTCCGCGTCTGCCGGGCAATGAATTTCCAACACCGCTCGTTCGTCCTTGCGCGATTCGGGTGTGGTGGCAGGCGTGGCTGCGGGGACCTCTGGGGCTGGCGAGGCAGGCGACTGGCCCGCTGCCATCCGGGCATTCGCTGTGTACATCAACGTGACACAAGCCACGCTGCACAGCAGACGACCGGCGAATTGTCGCTTCGACATCAAACTCTCCTCGTACCGTGGAATGAACCGCGCACCGCTGGTGGGTGCCGCGTCGACCCGCAGGGATTGTCTCGGGAGGACGGCGCGGTGGCAACCCGCGCGGGATTTTGGGCATTTTGTGCTGGACCTTGACGTGGACGGATTGGCTTAGACAGTCGCAAAGATTCATTGTCTTTGGCGAAATCCGAAAGTCGCCCATCAATGGCGACAACTCCTGCCGCAGAGGCTTGCGCTTTCGTGGCCCACGCTCAGGCGTCAACCGGCAGCCCGCGCCAACTGGCGATTCTCTCACGCGTTCCGAATTCGAAAGTGTGCAATGAGATACGCCAATTGGCGTCGTTTCGAAACCGAATTGGAAACCGGCGCGGTGTGGCCTGGGTATGGAGTGTGAAGCCGCGCTCCTGCTGAGGCGGCATCCACTCTGCAAGGGCCGACATGTCCACTCCGCTTCCCGCCGTTCGCGTGATCTGTAGTCTCGTGGCGGTGTTCGCTGGCGGATTCTTCGCCTCGAACACGCAGGCCGCAGAGTCGTACTGGCCGGACACCGCGGTGATCACCGGCGAGATCCGCCAACCGCTCGTGGCTTGGGAACATCCGCTCATCAAGGATGCCTGGCAAACCGTCGTCAACAGCCCCGGCTATCAGGTCGAACAGTCGGCCCCGGCTCTCGAACGGCTGCGGCAGAGCCAGCAGTTCCTGGAAAAGGCCCTGGGCACCTCCTGGTACGAGGGGCTCAGCAAGCTGTCGGCGGGTGGGATGCGGTTCGCGCTCATTCCTTCGCCCGGCAGACAGCCGGTCCTGCAGGCAGTGTTCACGACTGCCGATGCCGAAACCGTCCAAAAGTTCGTGGCGGGAGTACATGCGGAACTGGATCGGCAGCGGGTGGCGAACCCCAAAATTCCCGTGGTGCAATCCGCCAGACACAACGACCTCACCGCCTATCAACTCGGCGAAGCGTACTACGCCGTCGCCGGGCGGCACCTCCTGTTCGCCAACAAGGGCGATGGCCTGAAGTGGCTGATCGAGCATCCCGTGCCCGAACCCGCCGAGGGTGCCGCAGACACCGAACCACTGCCGCCGGGAGCCCGCATCGAGTTTCGGCTGGAGGCCCTGCGGAAAGCGGGGACACCGCAGTTCACGCTGCCAGCATCCAATGCCGGTCAGGTGTTGGCGGTTGGTGGCTACCTCGACTTGGCCCAGCGGGCGAAAACGCTCACCGCCGACCTGGTGTTTCTCCCCAAGAGCATCGCCTTGGATGTCGCCGTCGATGCCGGAGGAGAGGGGATGCCCGCCGCGCTGCAACCATTCTTCGCCTCGCCGCAGGGTGTTGCCGCGCCGCTGGTGAAGGTGCCTGGCATGGTTTATTCAGCCACGCTCTACCGCGACTTCGCCGCGCTCTGGGAACAGAAGACCGCGTTGATCTCGGCACCGCAGATCGCGCAGGCCGAGCAGGAAAACGAGCAGCAGGCCAAAAAGTCCGGGATCGGCGGGCTGGATATCCTGCGGTCGATGGGGCCGCACCTGCGGTTGGTTGTGGCACGGCAGGATGAGTGCATCTACCGGCAGCGGCCGGCGGAACGACTGCCGGCGTCGGCATTCATTGTCGATGTCCCGGACGAGGCCCAGTTCCGCGCCAAGATTCTTGACCCACTGAACAAGCTCGTCCGCTCGCCGCTGGGGCTGGCGCTGGGCTTCGTCAAAACGGGCACCTACAAGGATGCCGCCTTCACCGCCTTCCGCGTCCGCGAGATGGTGGAGGAGGCTCCGCGCGGGGATGACTTTCGCTTCAGCCTGAACCCGTCGATGACGCTGACACGCGGGCATTTCGTCATCGGCTCGACGGAAGAGATTGTCCGGCAGGTCGTCGATGAACTCGACCGCCAATCGACTCTGGCCGTGAACTCCCCCGCCAACACACTTTTGTCCGACCGCCAGACTCTGTCGCTCCCCGAGTTGGGCCGGCTGGCCCAGGAGTTCAAAGACCGGACACTCCGCTCCGCCATTCTCGAACGTGGCTTGACTGTTGAAGAAGGTGAACGGGAACTGGAGACGGTCACCGACCTGTTGAGCCGCCTGGGATCGTTCAACGCCGAGACGCAACTGGAAGCCCACCGGGCAACATTCCGGCTAAGCCTGGGCGAAGAGTGACGAGCGACCTCTGGACAAATGCCAAATGCCAAATGCCAAATGCCACAGTATTGAGGTCAAAGTCGCGCGACTACCGCTTCGAAGAGCGGGTTGATCACCGGTCCCGTGAGCAATTCCTCTTGATAGCATTTTACTGTGACATTTTAGATCTGAATGGTGTCAGTCTTTCTGGCACGCAAAGACCACAATCGAAAATCACAAATCCAAAATCGAAAATCCCATGTCCTCTCCTCTCGACCGCTTTCGTCCCGACACGGCCTGGCGGGCCTACTATCCCACCGGAACCAATCCGTGGGATGTGCGCCGTGTGGCTCATCTTTATCGGCGGACCACGGGCGGAGCCACTTGGGCTCAGCTTGAATCCGGTTTGCAGGCGACGCCGAGTGAGCTGGCGGCCGCGCTGGTGGCCGGACAGGGAGCCACGGCCGAAGCGCGGTTCAATGGAGAGATGGCGGGCGTGGCCAGCCGGGTCGACACGATCGAGACGCTGCAGGCATACGTTTTGCACCGCCTGATGCACTCGCCGCACCCGTTTCGCGAACGGATGACGCTTTTCTGGCACAACCATTTCGCCACGTCGAACGCCAAGATTCGCAACGTGCGGCTGATGCAGATCCAGTACGAAACGCTGCACCGCCACGCCCTCGGACGCTTTGACGCGCTGCTTCAGGACCTGACGTTTGACCCCGCCATGATCGTGTGGCTCGACGGCAACGCCAACAAAGCCGGCAAGCCGAACGAGAATTACGCCCGCGAGGTGATGGAACTGTTCTCGCTTGGCGTGGGGAACTACACCGAAAAGGATATTCAGGAGGCCGCCCGGGCCTTGACCGGGTGGAGTGTCGAGGGGGCGCAGGCCAAGTTCAACCCGGCCGAACATGACTCCGGCGAGAAGACGATCTTCGGTCAGACAGGCCATTGGACCGCCGGAGATGTCGTGCGGCTGTGTCTGTGCCAACCCGCCTGTGCGACGTTCATGGTCCGCAAGCTGTACCGGTTCCTGGTGAGCGAGACGGCCGAGCCCTCTGCCGCGCTGCTCAAGCCACTGGAAGACGGCTTTCGCGCCCGCAATTACGACATCGCGTGGCTCGCGGGACAGATGCTGCAGAGCTGGGTCTTTTTCTCGGACGCGGCGATCGGGCAGATCGTGAAAAGCCCGGTCGACTATGCCACGGGTGTCATGATCGCCCTGGAAGGCCGCCCCAATTTGCGGGAACTGGCCACCCTGGGCCAGACCCTGGGCCAGAACCTGTTCTCGCCGCCCAGCGTGAAGGGATGGGACGGCGGCGTCGCCTGGATCAATTCCGCCACGCTGCTCCGGCGACAAAACATGGCCTTCGATGTCACGCTGGGCCAGCAGGGAATCTACCGTACCGACCCGGCGCGGCTTGCCTCCCGCCATGAGCTGTCCAGCGACGAGGCTTTGGTGACCTTCTTTCTGCGTCTGTTCCATCAGCAGACCGAATCGACGGCTGTTCAAAGCATCGTCGCCCAGCTTCAGGCCGAGCGTGGCTCAGCCGCGTTTCCCACCGACCCGGACGCCGTCGCCCTCAACGCCCGCTCCGCCGCACACCTGGCGCTGGTCATGCCAGAGTTTCAGTTGGGTTAAATGCCGCGCGTCAGCAGCGGTCGACATTGCGCCGGCCAGCGGATGTGCGCCGCCTGTCAGCGCGGCGTCGGCCAGCAGGTCGCATGGGTCCACTCGGGAGAGAGCTGTTGTCTTTGCCGGCTCTCAACCCTACAAAGACCAGAGTCACCGATCGCAGCCTGCGGAGCAGGTGCTCATCCGACTCGTGGATTTGTTTGTCCGGAACTGGATGTACACCCAGCGGAGTGGCTGAACTCCAAATGCTGTGAAACAACTTGGGACTCTCAGGCAAAACCTTTGGTGAACGAGCGGCCCATGCAACTGCGTCTCCTTTCTCTCCGGTGGCTCATCGCCGCCACGGTGCTGCTGGTCCTGATTGGGCTGAGCCTCGCGGTCTGGGTTCCATACCAGCGGGTGCAGTGGCTGGTGCGGGAGGTCAAGCGGATCAACCAACTTAATCCTTTGGCAGCGAGCATCGACATCGAGCATGGCATGCCTGACTGGGTGTCCGAAAGGGTGCCAAACTGGCTTGTGGATATTGCCACGGAATGGATTCCTGCAGGATTTTGGGATCTTGTCGAGCCACGCGTGACCGGCCTTCGACTCAACCACCCCTCGGTGGACGACGCATGGGTAGGCCGCTTGCGCGCCCTCAGTTCACTGACTCACCTGGACTTGGAAGAAACTTCGGTCACCGACGTCGGGCTGCAGCATTTGTCCGCGCTCTATAAGTTGGAACATTTGCATCTGAGGGGGACCCGGGTCACGGACGAAGGTCTGAAGCATCTGACTCCATTGCGAAAGCTGAAAAGCCTGGACCTCGGTGACACAGCCGTCACCGGGCACACACTCAGGGCGCTGTCTGGATTGACGGAATTACGGGAACTGGAGTTGTCCACAAGCCTGTTCGATGACCTGGGACTGGCGGAAGTGAGCTTTTTCCCCAAGCTGGAAAGCCTGGGCATCGCACAGACGAAAGTGACTGACAAGGGGATGACCCATGTCGCAAAACTGGGTCATCTCAGGTCACTCTGGTTGTCAGGCACACGGATCACGGACCGCGCGCTGTCTCATCTGAGCGGCCTCAGCGAATTGACATCGGTCTGCGTGAATGACACACCGGTCACTGACGCTGGCATTGCGCACTTGCGCGGGCTGCGGAAGCTGGAGTTGGTCTGGCTGCGAGGCACACGCGTGACAGGCCGAGGCCTGGCGGGATTTCCAGACTTGTCTTTCCTCGACCTGTCACGCGCCCCTGTCGACGATGTCGGGCTGCACTGTACGCCCCATGTTGCCATTCAGTTTGATCTGGCGGAAACGCAGATCACCGACGCGGGGGTGTGGTCCCTGGTTGCCACGCATGCACCGCGCTGGAGGTCCAACGTTTCTGAGGTGCCGAGGGTTGATCTGGCAAAAACAAAGATCACCGATCGCGGTCTGCGGTATCTTTCCGTCATCGGTGAAGTGAGGGTTGAACTTCAGGATACCGCATGCACGGCTGGCGGCTTCGCGGACGTGTTGAAGCTCCGCCAAGACTTGGGGATGACCGTGGAAATTGTCCGGTAATGAGCGGTCGGATGGCTGATCCCATCGCGTGCGGAGCGCGGTTCTGTTCATGTCGATCGGTTTCGCGTCGTCTTCTGCGCGTTGCTTGAATCAGCCGATTGCCGATTGAAACTCACAGCGAAATGTGACTTCACTCGTCGCCCCCCTGCCGTCACACGTCGAAATCACCCCAGACCAACGACATCCATGCCACACAAAGAGCAGTCATCGTCAACCGCGCCATGGCAATGTGTTTTGCTGGCAGGAATGGCAGGCGGGCTCGCGTGGGGGATTCGTGGTCAGTATGGCCACGAAACGGGGGCGATGCTCTCGGGACTCCTGGTGGGGTCGACGTTGACGCTGCTGCTGTGTCCGCAGGCCAACGCTCTGGCGGTCGCGCGGGCGGTTGCCTGGAGTACGGTGGCGATCGGCATCGGCGGGTCGATGACCTATGCCCAAACGGTCGGCCTCACCCAGAACACACCGGTGGTTGGAAATTGGGCGGCCCTCCGCTGGGGCATGCTCGGGCTGGCTGTGAAAGGCGGGATCTGGATTGGGTTTGGCGGGCTGTTGCTTGGCATGGGACTGGGCGGCATCCGCTATCGCGCACGCGAGATGCTGCTGGTGATGCTCGGGCTCATCGGTTTGAGCCTGCTCGGCATGTGGCTCGTGAACGAGCCGTTTCGTCCCGCGCAAAAGATCCTGCCTCCCGTCTATTTCTCGGCGGACTGGCACTGGGAACCGACTGCAGAGAAATTGAAACCACGCCGCGAAGACTGGGGCGGGTTGCTGCTCGCACTGGTGACGTTCATGGTCTATGCCCGTGTCGTCCGCCGCGATGTGCTCGCTTGGCGAATGGGGCTGTGGGGGATGCTCGGCGGCATCATCGGCTTCCCACTGGGCCAGTCTGCGCAGGCCTTCCATGCCTGGAACCCGAACCTGTTCCAGCAGGGCCTGCTGGCGCGGGTTGACCCAATCATCAATTGGTGGAACTTCATGGAAACCACCTTCGGCACCGTAATGGGAGCCACGCTCGGCCTTGGCCTGTGGCTCAATCGGCACCGTATCGCCATTCCCGCCAGCGTGCCCGTCACCCTTTCCCGTCCCGTCGAGTGGGCGCTGATCTGTGTCCATATCTTCTTACTGTTGTGCGCGGAGTTCGACCTCGTGCCGCGGTTGGGATGGATCTACGATCCGGGGCTGTTCCTCGCACTGATTCCGCTCGTGGCAATCGCCGGCGGGCGAGTCTGGCCCTACTGGCTCATGTTTCCCATTTTGATCATCCCCATTGCCGGAAAGACGCTGCGAAATCTCGGCTACGAAAACCACCTAATCCCGCTCGACCCGGGGTGGATGCTGTACGTGATCCTCCCAGTACTGGCAATGACCACCACGGCCATCAAATTCTCCTGCGAATCCCGTCAGCGCGACGCAGCGCGGCCATTTTTACGCTCGGGACTGCTGCTGGCGACCTGGGTCGCCTTCGGGCTGAATTTCGCCTTTTTCCGCTATCCATGGCCATGGACGGAATGGACTTTCCGCACTCCCAACGCGCTGGTGTTTCTGGTCTATGCGCTGGGGTTGACGGGGTTGTGGGCCACGACTGGCGAGCAACTTCGCGACGAGTCCAACAAAGAGAAATGACGGCGCGGAAAACCTGGATAGGTTTCAAAATGGAGTAGCCAAATCAGCCGGAGGCCGTTAGGCCCCGGTTCTGGTCTGGTTGGAAGCGAGGAATCGTCTAAGGACCTGTCCAATAACTATTCCGCTGCTTTGTCGACTGCACCACGCGGAGAATCGGGGTCTGAAACTCAAATCACGGCGTAGTATTTGGACAGATTCTAAGAATTGAAACCGGACGCTAACGCGTTCCGGCTCGCTTTTTTTTTGAAACGGACCAGCTCTGGGCAACACGAAAAATCCGCCTTTCGCGATCGGCTTGCACCCGAGATAATCTCGCCCGCCGGGCACGGTCCTGGTGGGGACAC
>JAKFUF010000084.1 GCA_021732845.1 Planctomycetaceae bacterium
CTCCGCCGGCTGATTGCTCGCACCGACGCTGGACAGGCTACATGCGTATCGAGCAACTCACATGGTGAACTCCTTTCAGTCCACAAGATCAACCAGGCTTGGCCTGGCGCACCGAATTTTCACGAATAAGACGAATGTCACGAATAACAACGAGCAGGATTCCATCACCCGCGAAGCCATGCCGGTGGATGATTCGTGAAATTCGTAAGATTCGTGACAATTCATGGTTCAATTTATTTATGACCGTACGATTTCCGCACCGTTTTGCCAGGCCTGTCAACTTCACCAACAACTTCATTCGTTGTCCCTGATGGCGTTTGCTGCTGGATAGGGAGGCAAATGTCACAGTTATTTTTGCTGCGATCTGAAGTGGCCCAGCACCTCATCCTTGTTGATGGTGACGAGCCCCGCGACGAGTAGTTTTTCACGAACGGCGTCTCGCTGAGCATCATGCAGCGGCGATTTGCCGAAAAGAGTCCACACTTTCCCTGCATTGCCGCAGGTGATACGAATGCGTTCTGCGGCATCCAAGTTCTTTGCCGTGATTTGCGCCCGACTTTCCCACGATCGAGGTGTTTCATGGAACCAACCGGCATGACACGGCGCGACCTCCTCGCGTGCGCCGGCGCGACAATCGCCCTCCCGTCCCTCGTGGCCGAAGCCGCCAAAGAGACTGCCCACCCAGAGGGTGCCGAAGAGGCATTGGCGCGGCTCAAAGAGGGGAACCGGCGTTTCGCCCAGGGGAACACCGTTCACGCTCACCAAAGCGCCGACTGGCGCAAGCATTTGGTGGGCGGCCAGAAGCCGTTCGCCACCATCCTCGGATGCAGTGATTCGCGCGTCCCGGTGGAACTGGTGTTCGACCAGGGCTTCGGCGACCTCTTCATCGCGCGGGTTGCGGGGAACGTCATCACCACCGATGTCGTTGGCAGTCTGGAATATGCCGTCGCCCATTTGTCGACTTCACTGATCGTGGTCCTGGGCCACCAAGGCTGCGGCGCGGTCACCGCGGCGGTCCAGGCGCTCAATGGACCGACTCGCGAACTTCCCGGAATCAAGAAGCTGGTCGACCTGATCGAGCCGGGCATCCCCGAGGCTCAGCCCGGACACACCCACGAACAGCGGATCGACGCGGCGGTCGAGGCCAATGTCCGGTTCTCGCTGAAACAACTGGCACAACAACCCGATGTCAACGCCATCATCGCGGCCAAGAAGGTGCAATTGGTGGGCGCGGTGTATGAGTTGAACACCGGCAACGTCCGGTTTCTGGACGATTGACGCACAGCGGGCCGTCGAAAAAGGCCGGGCTTCGAGTCACGGAGTGACTCGGCGACTTTGGTTACTCCGCGAGAGGCCGCGAGCGTGGTCCGGCGCGGCCTGGCACCCCCGTCGCGGCAGAAACCGCCAACTTCAAAGCAAAGCTGACGCGTCGGGTGACAAGTGGTTCATCGGTGTTGGACCGATCGAGAAGCCGCCAGCCGGTCGAAATCATCCGTGCCCGTTGGCAACCCGGCGGCAGCCGGATATGTTCTTGGAATTGATCAAGAACCTTGCTTCGCGGAATTTGCCGCAGCCGCTGTGACCCCTGCGTTGACGGGATGGAGCCGATGTCGCGAATCCGACATGTCGAACGGTCGAAAAGTGTTGATGTCCTGTTTCAGCAGGCGCAGCGGTGGTACCAGAAGCAGGACTACAAGCAGGCCCTCAAGGACGCCCGGATTCTGATCCGGCAGGATGCATCACCGGAGCATCGGCAGTTTCTTGAACAGGTTGTCGTCGCGCGAGCCACGGAGTTGGTGCGGGGGAATCTCAAGGATCAGGCACAGGCTGTTCTGGAGGAGATCTTAAGCGCGCCGGTCACCTTCCCCGCCGCCAAAGAGCAGTTGCCCGATTTGCTGCTGGCCGTGGGCTGGCTGGAACGGTTTCCTCAATTCAAGCCACAGAACGACCCGGAATCGCACGCCAAGTTTCTCGCACGCGGAGTCGACGCGGCGATTGTCCGCGGACAGCCCGCCCCGGCGGACCTGCTGGAGAGCGTTGAACTGGTCAAACAGGCGATCGCCCGGATTGAAGCGGGCGATGAGGAACCGTTGGCGGGACTCAAGGAGATCCCGCGGAGTTCTCCGCTTGCTGACTGGCGGCTGTTTCTGCGCGGGTTTGTCTCCCATGCCAAGAACGAAACGGAGGAGGCCCAATCCGCGTGGGAGCGGCTCGATCCGCAGCGCGTCCCGGCGAGGATGGCCAGGGGGCTCATGGCCCAGCGGAAGCCGGAACTGCTGAAGGAGGCCGACTACCACACCCGCAGTTTCGTCGCCGGTTTGGAGAAGCTCGTGCAGGGCACTTCGACACTGCATGTCCTGCGGATGGCCCAGGCGGCGGTGGCGCGGAACGAGTGGACCGAAGCCCTGAACCTCGTCAGCCGCCAACGACTGATGCTGCGGGCCGCGGATCCTGAGATCCTGCAACGGATCACCACGATCGTCCTTTCAAAAGCCATCCATGCCGGCGATCGTGACCTGCTGCGCGATCTGACGCGGTGCTCCGATCCATTGCCGATCGACCCGACATGGAACCGTGCCTGGTCGCTGATGTACGAACAAGACGAGCAACTGTCGTACATGGAGATCGAACGCTCCTGGCTGAATTACGTGCGGGATCTAGGGACAAACAGCGCGCTCACAGACGATGAGCGGAAAGTGGCGCAGGCCATGGTGCTGGAACACCTGGCTGAAGAAGGCTTGGACTGCTATGCCTATCAGGAAGACGAAGGACCGGATGAGTTTGAAGAGTTTGCGGACGAATTCCGGGAATCTCAGGAACAGTTTCGCGCAAAGATCATCGGCTATTATCAGCAGAGCCTGAAACTGGCCGGACTCAAGTCCACGTACAAACTGCTGTCCGACCTTTACCGCGACGAAGACAACCAGCCGGCCGTCATTCGCACTCTTAAGGAAATGCTGCAGAAGCACCCCGATGACCAGGAAACGCTTGTGTGGCTGTCGGGGCAGTTGTCGTGTGCCGGACAGAGCGAGGAAGCGCTGGTTTACGCCCGCGATGCGTTTCGCCGCAAGCCGTTGGATCCTTTGGTCAAGGACAACCTGTGGAAGACCCTGCGCAACCGGGTGCGGGAGTGCATTCGCGCTCAGAATCTGCCGTTGGCCCGCACGATTCTGCAGGAGGCCGAGCAGTACCAGCCGGCGGACGCAGATCCATTCGCTGCACCCGCCCTCGACGGATTGCTCACCCTGCGGGAAGGGAGAGTGGCTGAGGCAGAAACGCTGTTCAAGCAGGCGGAGGTCGCCGGTGGCGGCACTCCCCCCGTGTGGCTCATGCTGATCGTCGATTCGGCCAGGCTGCATGCCCCGCCGGCCACCGCCAAACGGTTCGTGGTGGCCTGGCAGAAATCGTTTAAGCCGAAATTCAATCCCGCGGTCGCGCTCAAGACGGCGCAGATGTTCTTCAACTACCGCACCAATGGAATCGAAATCCCCGCCGAGACCAGCCGACGGGTCGAATTTTACGACTACCTCAGCCGCGGCCTGCGGGCCAAGTTCGACGAAAAAGACCTGCAGGCGCTGCTGGAAATGCTGCAGAACGACGACCGTGCCGATCAGGATCTGAAACAGAAATTTTTGAACAAGGCGATCAAATCCCATCCCGAGAATCCGCTGATCGTGCTGATGTATGTCAACGCGGAGATCGCCAAGGGACCGCGGAAAATGGCAAAGCCGCAGACCCTCATTCGAATGGTCGAAAAGGCCGGCAACAAGATTCATGCCGGCACCAATGTTGAGGACAAGGAGCACTTGCCGGCTCTTTCCGCCATGCTCGACACGCTGGAGAAGCTGACCATGATGTCGCGGTTCGGGTTTGATCTGAATGAAATGTATGAACGCTTCTCGGGAGGGTTCCGATGACCAACCCTTACGCAGTGCTGGAACTTTCGCCAGGATGCAGCGAGGACCAGATCCGCAAGGCCTATTTGGAACAGGTGCGGAAATACCCGCCCGACCGCGATCCGGAACGCTTTGCGAAAATTCGCGACGCCTATGACCAACTGCGGGATCCCGTCACGCGGATTCGAAGCCAGGTGTTCAGCCCGTCCAGCGTGGATTCCTTCGACGACCTGCTGCACGACATGCAGCAGAAGGGGTCGGGCACTTCTGCAAAACTGTCGATTGTGTCGGTTCTTAAACTTGCGGAGTCGTTGTGACCTTGTCCGTGGAAGACGAACAACTGCTGCGCCGGCTGGGTGACTGGCTGCAGGAAACCCGGCAGGCGGCGGCAGCGGTGGCAACTGCCGATCAAGCCACGCGCGAGGCCGACCGCGTGGACCAGTCGGACTGGGGGACCGAGGGCGGAGATCCGGCCGAAACCGACGGAAGTCCTGCCTTGGCTACCGCTCCGGCAATTCTCGAAGGCAGCGCCACGATTCCGCCGACCCCTGAAGCGGGCTTGTTTCAACTGGCGGAAGAGTTCACCGCCCTGCGTCAGGAACTGAAGCTGCAGACAAAAAGCGGCCGCAATCTGCAGGAGCAGACCGAGCAGGCGGTCAAGGCACTCAACCAGTCGCTGGAGACGATTCGCACCGCCGAGACGCAGGCCGTGGCTGCCGCCAAGGCCGCCTTCAAACCCCGCGAAGAGGCGCTGCTGGAGTCGTACATGAACCTGGACGACGCGCTGGAGCGAGGCCGGCAGGCCCTGGAGACGGCGCGCAGCAAGATTATGCGCGATGCGGCGCAGCCTTTGCTTGAACAGCTCGACGCCGACTACGCCAAATTGGGGTGGTGGTCGCGGCGGTTCTCGGCCGGCTACCATGCCGGTGCCAGAGCGGCCATCAACCGCCACGCAGCAGCCCACGGCGACCTGTTGAATTCCGTGCTGGAAGGATATCAGTTGATTCAAAACCGGCTGCAAAAAGCGATGAAAGCCGAGAATCTGGAACGCATCCCCTGTGAGGGGCTCCCCGTCGACCTCAACAGCATGACCGTCGTCGAAGCCCTCCCAGAACCGGGGAAAACTCCCGGAACGGTGCTGAAAGAAGTTCGCCGTGGCTATCGCTGGCAGGGCCAGATTGTAAGATTTGCCGAAGTCGCGGTCGTCGCCAACCGTTCGCAGTAAGATCTCACACCCACTGGTCGCAGTAAGATCTCAAACCGACTGGCAACGAAGCCGGTCAGATCTCTCAAAACTCACTCCTGTTCAGCATTCATTATGGACATCATTCTCGGCATCGACCTGGGCACCACCAACAGCGTGGCTTCCGTTGTCATCAACGGCGAAATCCAGTTGATCAAGAAGAACGGTGAGGCGATCCTGCCGTCGGTGGTGGGGTTGGACGAGGCGGGAAACCTGCTGGTAGGCCGCGCGGCGCGCAATCAGGCGGTGCTGGCTCCCGAACGCACCATCAAGTCGATCAAGCGCAAGATGGGCGTGGCTGCGACGGTTTCCCTGGGCGACCAGGAGTACACGCCGCAGGAAATCTCGGCGATGATCCTGCGGAGGCTGAAGGAGCATGCGGAAGAGCAGCTCGGTCAGCCGGTGTCCAAAGCCGTGATCACCGTTCCCGCCTTCTTCAACGAGATCCAGCGCGAAGCCACACGTGAGGCGGGCGAGCTGGCCGGGCTGGAAGTTGTCCGAATCATCAACGAACCTACCGCCGCCTCGCTGACGTATGAAGCCAAGGCCGAACACCTCGAGCGGTTGCTGGTGTACGATCTCGGCGGCGGCACGTTCGACGTCTCCGTCGTGCAGATGGAGCAGGGCATCGTCGAAGTGCTGGCGAGCCACGGCGACACCAAGCTGGGCGGCGACGACTTCGACGACCTGTTGCTGGATCACGTCGCCGATGCGTTCCAGAAGAAGCATGACATCGACCTGCGGCTGTCGCTGATCGCCAAATCCCGGCTGCTGCGGTCCTGCGAAGACGCCAAGATCGCCCTGTCGACGGAGCCGTTCGCCACCATCGAACTGGAGTTCATCGCGGAGAAGGACGGCCATCCGCTGCACCTCGTTCGTGAAATTGAGCGGGCTGAGTATGAGGAATTGATCGAAGCCCTGATCTCGAAGACTCTGGTCTGTGTGGATGAGTCGCTGTCGGACGCCAAACTGCAGGCCCCGCAGATCGACAAGGTGATTCTGGTGGGCGGCTCCAGCCGCACGCCGCTGGTGCAACGCCTGCTGGAAGAGCGGCTGCAACAGCCGCTCCATACCGAGGTCGACCCCGACCTCAGTGTTGCCATGGGTGCCGCTGTCCAGGGAGCGTTGATCGCCGGCGTCGATGTCGGCCCGATCCTGGTGGACATCACCCCGCACACCTTGGGGATTCAGGCGCTGGGATACCACGACGGCCTGTACAACGAATTCATGTTCGCCCCGATCATCTCCCGCCTCTCGGCCCTCCCCGCCAACAAATCCGAGATGTTCAGCACGGCTTCCGATGGTCAGAAGGCGGTGATCATTGCCGTCTACCAGGGAGAGAATTCGGACATTCGGCGCAACGAAAAAGTGGGCGAATTCAAGCTCGAAGGTCTGGCCGACGTGGAGGCTGGGAATGAGATTCTGGTTCGGTTCCATCTCAACCAGGATGGGATCCTGAAGGTCACCGTCATGGAACGGGCGACGGGCCTGGAAAAGCAGTTGACGATCGACAACGCGATGGAGAAGTTCCGTCAGAAGAACCGCGATGCCGCCCGCTCGCGGATTGATGCTGCCTTCAATGTGGAACCCGCAAGCGCTCAAATCTCCACAAAACCGATCTTGGTCAAGCCGACCAAACTGGCCAAGGGGATCGTTCCGGCAGAACTGCAGCGCGATGTCGACGAGGCCTACGAACTGCTGCTGACGGCCCAGAAGCTCATTCCGGAAGCCACGCCGGAAGACGCCGCCGAACTGCTGTCGCTGACGGGACGCCTGGAGAAGGTGTTGGCGGTGCCCACCGCCGAGACGCTGAAGACCGCCACCGCAGAACTGGAAGACCTGGTGTTCTACCTGCAGGATGCGTGAACAAGCATCGAGCCATTCCGCGGGTCGCTGCGTTCAGAATCGAATGTTCCCGCTTAACTCGAAACTCCAGCCTCTCCGGCCGGAGTTTCGTCATTTCTCGGGCGGTAGTCATTGGCCGGGTTCACGAGCAATGACTCATGGAGCTTGGCGGGCCGGGCTGCAGCAGAGGCGGAAGCCCACATCGCTGATCCCGCGCCCTAAGCCCCGTTTTGCTGACCGGAACTCCCAGTCGGTCCAACTGCCACCGCGATGTACGTGGTCGTAGATCCCCACATATTCGGGATCCGTGCCCCCTGGCAGTTGCCTGTTGAACACATCGGCACACCATTCCCGCACATTCCCGTACATATCGTGCAAGCCCCAAGGATTGGGGGCCTTTAAGCCGACGGGATGCGCGAATGGAACTTGGGACACGAGCCACGACTTCGAGTCGTCCCAATAGAAGCTGCTGTTATTCTCGGTCCACGCGTATTCGCCCAACTTCGAAGCGTCGTCCCCAAACGAGTAAACGGTCGGCGTTCCCGCCCGGCAGGCATACTCCCATTCCGCCTCCGTTGGCAGACGGTAAACCCACCCCACTGGCAGGCGACCGGCTGCCAGTTCTCGCGCGGTCAATCTTCGGCAAAATTCCTCCGCGCTGTCGTCTTTCCCGCTGTGGTCGACAACAGTTGCCGGGTGGTTCTCCCCTTCACTGATCGACTCGCTTCCCTTCCACGGGGTCGTTCCCATCACACTCTGCCACTGGCACTGCGTGACCTCCGTCTCGCCCAGCCAGAACCCACGGGTCAATGTGACACTTACCTGATCCTCGTCATCCTGGGCGTAGTCATTCCCTTCCGGGCTGCCCATCATAAACGTGCCCGGCGGACACCACCGAAATGGGATTCGCAGGCCATTGCCGTTCCACCTTTCGCCAGCGGAGGTGCCCGCAGTCAACTGCGGGCTCCGCTGGAAAGTCCACCACATGCCGAGCAGCACAAAGGCAGCCAGGCTACCGCCAAGGGCCAACCACCGCGGAGCTAGCGAGTTGCGACCTGACATGTGCCCTCC
Source organism: Planctomycetaceae bacterium (assembly GCA_021732845.1). Lineage (GTDB taxonomy): Bacteria > Planctomycetota > Planctomycetia > Planctomycetales > Planctomycetaceae > JAKFUF01. The sequence continues at coordinate 8,056 of JAKFUF010000084.1, forward strand.
TCCATTCGCAAGCCTTGCCTCAGGTTCATGGAAGTCCTCAGCCCCAATCTTGACCAAAAGGAGTTTTGTCCTCGATATCAGGCTTGCAACCGAGACGCGGAATTCTATGATGAAAGAATGTAATAGTTAGTGTGCGAATCAGGGTGGCAAAATGCTACACTACGACTGGGAAAACAGTGTCGGTCACTGGATTGTCACGACCGCCAATGCGTTGCGCCGTTCCCTGAATTCCGAGCTGGCCAGCGAAGGGATCACGCTGCGGCAGTGGGAAGTGCTGGCCTGTCTGGCCATCGGCGGCGAACTGTCGCAAACCGAGCTGGCCGAACGGTTGGGGATTGAAGCCCCGACGCTGGTGGGCATCCTGGACCGCATGGAACGTGACGGCTGGCTGGACCGCTGCAGTTGCCCGGACGATCGCCGCAAAAAGCGAATCCGCTCGACTCAAAAGTCGGAACTGTTGTGGGCGCGAATGGTCGACTGTGCCCACCGCGTCCGCGCCCGGGCCACGCAGGGGTTGCAGGACGACGAAATCCTGGTGATCCGTAAAGTCTGCGACCGAATGCTCGCCAACCTGGGCACAGGTGCTGAAGTGGTTGCCGATGCCCCGGCGAAGAGGACGGCCAAGGCTGGGAAGGCTGTCAGTCTCCCCGCACTCGATCCGTCCCTCGCGGAAACAGTCGTCGATTTCGACCTGCCGCCGCACCTCACGGGCGGACACGCGAAGCCGGTGCTGAACGCTGTGCCGGCAGCAGAAATCGAAGTCTAGCGAATCGGCTGCACGGATCGCACAGGGCGTCGCTTCATGGCGGCTTCGACATCGCAGCTTCCTTCCGGATGGACCGGTTGGTTCTGGGCCACCTGTGGCTGGTCCAACCGGCGGCATTTGGCGCATTGCGCCCGTGTGACGGACGAAATTCGCCGGCAGATTTCGGTGCTTCAGGCGCAGACGGCATCGCTGGATATTCGTGACCAGTATGAAGAGCTGCGTTACCGCGCGCTTTGTCAGGAGCCGTTGCCAAAGCTGCTGCCAGAGGTTTACGCCTTGGTGAGCGAAGCCACGCAGAGCGCGTTGGGAATCACCCCCTACAATGTCCAGTTGGTGGCAGCCACGGCGCTGGCGGAACGCTGCGTGGCGGAGATGGCCACAGGCGAGGGGAAGACGCTGACCGCCGTGCTGCCACTCGCGCTGTGGGCGATGTACGGCCGGGGGGTGTGGCTCGCCACCGCCAATGACTATCTCGCGCGCCGCGATGCCGAGTGGCTCACCCCCGTCTACCAGCAACTGGGGTTGTCGGTGGGCATCCTGCAAAGTGAATCCACCCCCACCGAGCGGCGGGCGGCGTACGCCTGCGACGTGACTTATGGAACCGTGCGGGAATTCGGGTTCGACTTCCTGCGAGACCGGCTGTCCATCCGCAAGTACGGCATGCACCGGACCGACCTGACCGACGTGCATCAGCAGCGGGCTCCCGCCGCCCTGCGCGAACGGCTGCTGCAGCGGACTCCTGGCTATGTGCTGGTGGACGAGGCCGACAGCGTGCTGATCGACGAGGCCCGGACCCCGCTCGTCCTCAGCACGGCTGAGCGCGATGCGGAATCACATCTGGAGGCGTGCTTTCGCTGGAGTGCGGTGCTGGCCGAAACACTGGTGGAGAATCAACACTTCCTGTACGACGGCGATTGGCAGGACGTGCTGCTCACAGAGGAGGGCCGGGCGGTGGTCCGTTCCACTCCTTGCGAATTCGAAGTGCAGACGATGCGGCAGCCGGAATTGTACCGCGCGGTGGAACGCGCGGTCCGCGTCCGCCGCAACTTTCGCCGCGACCGCGACTACATCGTCCGCGATCAGGAGATCGTCGTCATCGACGAAAACACCGGCCGCCCGGGCGAGGGCCGCAAGTGGCAGGACGGCGTGCATCAGGCGATCGAAGCCCGCGAGAACGTCACAGTTACGTGGGAAACCCGAGCCAATGCCCAGGTCACGGTCCAAGAACTGTTTCACGACTGCGAGCATCTGGCAGGCATGACCGGCACCGCCACATCGGCGGCAGCCGAGTTCCGTCTGGCCTACCGGCTGCGCGTGCTGCCCATCCCCACGCACCGCCCCTCGCGGCGTGTCGTGTCTCCCGCCCGCCTCTGCCTGACCCGGGCCGAAAAGTGGGACATGGTGGCTCACTCGGCGGCCGTCGCGGTCAGCGCGGGTCGGCCGGTGCTCGTAGGGACACGCAGCATCGGCGATTCGCTCGCCGTCTCGGCAAAACTGACGGCGGTCGGCATTGCGCATGAGGTGTTGAACGCCAATGAACTGGAACGCGAAGCCGCCATCGTGAGCGTCGCCGGCCAGCGTGGCTCAGTCGTCGTGGCCACCAACATGGCCGGCCGTGGCACAGACATCCGCCTCGGCCCTGGCGTGCCGGAACTCGGCGGACTGCATGTCATCGCCACCGAACTGCACGACTCCAGCCGCGTCGACCGCCAGTTGATCGGCCGCTGTGGCCGTCAGGGCGACCCCGGCAGCGTCGAATGGTGTCTCTCCCTGGAAGATGAAGTCCTCGCCACCGCCTGGGGCAAGCCCGCGGCCCTACGCCTCCGCGACCGCTGGACACCCGCCGTGAAGACCGCTCCCGCGTCAGTCCTGCGCCTCCTGCACCGTGCCCAACGCAAGATCGAACGCCGCCACGCCCGCGAACGCCGCCGGATCATCAACGCCCTGGAAGCCAAGCGGAAGGCCCAGAGTGAACTGGGTCAGGATCCGTACTTGGATGGAGCGAATTGAGGGTGGCGAGTCGATCCGGCCCATCTGCTTGTGGGCACCCGCGGCCTTCTCCTTCGCATTGGCCCAGCGCAAGAATTCCGTATCAGTCTGGACAGGATCTGTCATACCTGCCGGGTATAAAGAAGCGGTGCGAGGTGGTTTCGTGCCTTCCACGTGGGTAGACTGCTGAAACTCTCATCAATCATCGGAAACGCGGTTCCGCGATTCGGCAGTAATCTCGCTTTCACAATTCTCGATTTGCTGTTCAGTTTACCAATGACGATTGGAAACCGATGCCGACAGCAAAGATCCGCCTAAGGACCACGACAACTCTGCTCAAGATGCTGCAGCAATTGTGTGCTAATGCGAGCGCCGGCATCGCCCGGTGTTCTCCGCTCGCATAGCTTCCAAGCAAACACCGACTGGCGGCGAGGGGATTCTGCCACACGGCATCAGCACACTCCCGTCGCCGCTGGGGGGAACAGAGACAGTAGCTTTTTTTGTGATGTCTTGAGTACTCGACATAAATACTTCCGAGGAGAAAAGCTACGATGACTCTGACCTTTGATTGCCTTAAGAATCTGGTGACGGACGACACCGTCGCTATCCGTGGCACGGCAACGCTGGAGCCCGCCGGCGGGCCGGGAGACAAGATCTTCCCGCCGACACATGTGGTGGATGGCAAAGACAAGAACACGGCGGGTGCCAAATACGCATTCGAGACGCGCCGCATTGGTGGGCACGATGTGAAATGTGTGCTTATCGACTCGGTACAGAGCCAGGCGAATCGGATGGAGGAGGCGCTTGAGGGGTTGTGGGGTGAGAAAAAAATTGCTCTCCCAGTTGTCAGCGTCGACTTCTCGTCGGTCGCACCCGAAGTGGGACGCGTCACGTCGCTCTCCGCGCCCCACCGCATCGCCGACGCGCTGTTGCGCGATAGCCTGCTCAACGGTCAGTTGTTTCGACTCTCGGAAATCGGCAAGTCGTTCACATACGCGAGCACCAAAAACGCGACCGCGTTGTTCAAGGTCTGCCCGACGGGGCTCGTCTTCGGCTTGTGGGACAGCACGGGACCGAAGCGAGACCGCGGCGTCAAGGTGCAGCGTGCGATTGTCTCCGAGATCGTTGGTATCAACGCTGTAGCGGGCAGCAAGACTTCAAGCCGGATCGATCCCGCCCAGTTGGTGAACGCTGCTGCGGTCTTGTACCGAAAACGACTGGAAGCGGGAGAACTACTCACATGGACCTACAACGAAAGCGAGGCAGAACGTGGGCCTGTCGGAAACGAACCGGAAGTCCCATTGAAGTGGGGAGCGAAGAGAGACGGCGACAAGTGGAAGCAGGGTGAAGGCAAACTTACATCCGCGAATCACAGTAACATTCCGCCAACGATCGATTCTCTCGGCGGTGGTGTCACCATCGACGAGGCAAGGCACACCGTGGTGCTTTCACTGGCGTCGCTGCGACGCCTGGGATTCACCACCGGAGCGGAGGAAGCCCGCACGGTGCTGGCTGCGCTAGGGTTGCTCGCCGTATTCGCCGCAGAGAGCCGAGGACACGATCTGCGATCCCGCTGTCTGCTCGTGCCGAAGAAGGGTGCCTCGCTCAAGCTGGAGGCGGTCTCTCGAGATGGAAGCACGACTCCCGTGGATCTCGACCTCGCAGGGGCCATCGCGCTCTACAACGAAGCAGTCGGCAGACTTCCTGATGTAGTCAAATTCGAAAAAGCCGCGGGCGAGGCTCTTGCGGAGTTAACACCTTCGCCAAAGCTCGCCCACCTGGTGAAGAAGAGTCGCGAGCTTGTAGCAACAGATGCCGATGACGGAGATGGATGATGCTGGCGATCGAGATCGAGCTCCTGACAGGTCGCTACGCGGCGACCGCGCACAACGATCGCGGCCGCGGCGAGTGGCCGCCACACCCCGCGCGCTTCTTCTCGGCGCTGGTCGCGGCCCTCCATGACCAGGACGACTTTGATCAAGCGGAGCGGGACGCGCTCCTTTGGCTTGAGCAACTACAAGACGTTCCGTCGCTTTGGGTTGACCCCGACTCAAAAGTCGGGAGGCGGCAGGTGCAGAACGTCTATGTGCCGGTTAACGATATCACGCTTGGACTGGATACTGACATTCGAAGCGCGGAGTCAGCCGCTCAGATCCCCCGAGACAATTTTGCATCTGCCGAGCGGGCCGTGAAAGAAGCACAGCGACTGCTCCAAGAGTCCGAAGATCGACTATCGGGCCAACGGATGAAGGCGGACGAAAAGAAGCTGGCATTGAAGGTCCCGAAGGAGAACCTTGCAGCTCGGAAGAAGGCACTGACAGAGGCAAAGAAGTCGCGAGACAACGCCGAGACAAAGCTCACCGCAGCGATTGAAGCGCCTCGGGTCGTCGACTCGTCGCCGTCGAACAGGGCGCTGGCTACGGCGGTCGCCTTAATGCCTGAACGGCGTACACGCCAAGTACGGACTTTCCCCGTCGTACTCCCTGAAACGCCTACCTTCGCGTTCCTCTGGCCCACTGCCGATCCTTCGCCGCATCGGGCAGCACTCGAACAACTCTGCGCACGTGTTACGCGTCTGGGGCATTCGTCTTCACTGGTGCGGTGTAGCATCGTCGATCAGGACATAACACCGACCCTCGTTCCAAGCGACGAGGGTGGAGTCGTCCTGCGCGTGGTCGGTCCTGGCCAGCTTGAGCGTCTAGAACAAGCTTTCCAGCACCATAAGGGCGTCGTGAGTCGCGTTCTTCCCGCGCGTCCTCAACGCTACGGCGCAGCGTCTAGCATGGTTGCGGATTCGCCAATGGCAGAGAGCGTGTTCTCGACAGACTGGGTCATCTTCGAACGCGTTGGTGGGTCACGGCCGGTCGCGTCACGCGCGACCGATCTCTCGCGTGCGCTGCGTGGTGCGCTGATCGAGGCCAACGGCAGCCGTGATCTTCCGGCGACACTCTCAGGGCACACGGCGAACGGCCCGTCGGAACAGCCGCATGTCGCGTTCGTCCCGCTGCCATTCGTCGGGCACGAGCACGCCGATAGTACGATTATGGGCATCGCGCTAGTGCTCCCGCGCGAGCTTCCTGGCAGCGACCGCGAACTGCTGCTTCGCCTCGTCGCGAAGTGGGAGAAGGAGCGCTCCGACCAGCGAGGGAACCTGACGCTCGCGCGTGGGACGCTGCCGACCTTTGTCATTCGACGAGTGGACGTGTCGGCGAAAGCTGCCCTTGATCCGACGCGGTGGTGCCGCGCCTCGACACGCTTCATCACCGCCACGCCGATCGCCCTCGACAAGAATCCGGGAAAGCTGCGCAGCAACCAGCACCGCACCTCGCAAAGGGCGGCGCTGGAGGCCCAGCAGAGTATCAGTGACGCATGCCTGCGGGTTGTTGGTGTTCGGCCCTGCTCGGTTGAGGTGTCGCTCGTTCCACTGCTCCCTGGCGTGCAGCACGTGCGTGATTTCCTGCCGTGGCCTGGGCGGCCGGATCGAACGCCCCGCGTGCGTGTGCATGCCGACATCCGCTTCGAGGCGTCGGTGAGAGGCCCGCTCTTGCTCGGCGCTGGGCGTTACTTCGGCCTTGGCCTCTGCCTACCCGTGGAGGACCTATGACGCTCTCCACCTCTGACTTCGGTGTTTTTCACGCGGCCGTGCATGGCGGCAATCAGCCCTTCACCTGGCAGCAGCGCCTGCTCGAACGGATCGTTTGCGACAAGACTTGGCCGCCCGTTCTCGATCTTCCAACCGGCACCGGAAAGACCACATGCATCGATATCGCTCTGTTCGCGCTCGCCCTCGACGCGGCGAACAATGACACCGAGCGTTGGTGCCCGCGGCGCATCGCGATGGTCGTGGACCGCCGCATCGTCGTCGATCAGGTGGCGGAGCGTGGTCGCAAACTCTTGAACGCGTTGGTGATGAGCGAAGAAGACATCGTCGTCGAGGTATCCAGGCGGCTGTGCTCCCTGACTCGCAGGGGCGATGACCCCCTGGGCGTGTTCACACTGCGCGGCGGTATGCCAAAGGACGACGGCTGGGCGCGTACGCCTGATCAACCACTTGTCATCGCCTCGACCGTAGATCAGATCGGCTCGCGAATGCTCATGCAGGGCTACGGCGTGAGCCAGGGCATGAAGCCGGTCCATGCAGGACTTCTCGCCAACGACACGCTGCTCCTCCTCGATGAGGTGCATCTCTCCGAACCATTTCGGCAAACCCTCGATCAGCTCGCACGCCTACGAACGCGTTGCTCGGGCAGTGGCTTAGAGACTCGTTTTTCGCACGCGTTCCTATCCGCCACGCCAGGCGCAGGGGCAACAACTCCCTTCGCACTGCTTGATGACGAAAAGAAGCTCGATTCACCGCTCGGGCCGCGACTGCACGCGAGCAAGCCCGTGCGTCTCGTCGAGGTGGATGATCGGATCACGCTGGAGAAGGCGTGCGTCGATCAGGCAATGGATCTGCTGAAGCGGCATCACACGATTGCCGTGGTCGTTAACCGCGTTGCGAGTGCCAGCGTGATCGCGCGACAACTCGGCGAGATGCTGGGCGATGATGCGACGGTCACGCTCCTCACGGGCCGCATGCGCCCGCTCGACCGTGACGACGTCCTCCGCGAACTAAGGCCTGCCGTGCAGACGGGGCGCAATCGGAGCGACGACAGCCCGAAACGCGTGATCGTCGGCACACAATGCATTGAGGCAGGCGCGGACTTCGACTTCGACGCCCTTGTCACCGAGGCCGCGAGCCTCGATAGTCTGCGACAACGTTTCGGTCGCGTGGATCGACTTGGAAAGTACGGGAATGCTGAAGGCGTCATCGTTTGGGACACTTGTGCCAAGTTGAAGGAGGAGTTGAAGCGTCGTGGAGAGAAACCATCGCTCGCGGATGACGATCTGATATACGGCAAGGCCATCGTCGAAACCGTCAAGTGGTTTAAGGAGCAACAGAAGGAACGCCCAAAGAAGCTCAAGGGCGAACTGAAACAACTCAAGGACGAAGCCAAGAGGCTCGATGGCGAGGCAAAGCAACAGAAAGAAGCACAGATCGCCAGAATGGCTCTGGTTGATTTCGGCGTGCTGGCGCTCGACGTGCCGACCGGCGACGAGCTGACGAAACTACTCGCACCCAAGTCGAATGCGCCGACCCTACTCCCCGCTTACCTCGACTTGTGGGTGCAGACTTCGCCCGCACCGAGCCAGCTCCCCGATGTGAGTCTCTGGCTGCACGGGCCAAGCTCTGGTCCCGCCGATGTGCAGGTTATCTGGCGAGCCGATCTCTCTGAGGATGTCCTTCAGCGTGGAGGCGCCGAGGCTGTAACGGCCATCGTGGCCGCGGTGCGGCCTTCGAGCCTTGAGGCCATATCGCTGCCATTCGTGACCGCACGGGAGTGGCTCGCGAACCAGTCCACTTGCGATCTGGGTGACACCGAGGGCGCGACGCCTGATGACAGCGATAACCCAACGATGGCAGGGCGACGCGCGCTCCGCTGGAAGGGCGATGAAAGTGAGATCGTCTATGCGCACTCCGACTCGGAGCCTTCGCTGAAGCCCGGTGACACCATCGTCGTCCCCGTAAGCTACGGCGGCATCCGCAACGGCTGCTTCGACGCGACATCGACCGACCCCGTTGACGACGTCGCGGAACGGGCCGAGCTGTTCGCACGGGCGCGGCCGGTGCTGCGGCTACGTCCCGTCGTCGTCGATAAGCTCGGACTCTCGATACCACTCGACGACCCCGATGAGGCGCGCACCGCGCTCGGCCACCTCGCGTCGAGTGCCGACTGGCCAGCGTGGAAGCGACTCTGGGCCGGGAAACTCGCCAGGGGGCATGGTTCGTTCGTCGTTCCCGGCAAGCCTGCGCGGACCGTGATCCAGGGAAAACGAGTGCCGCTCGAAGATCTTCGAAAGGTTCTTCAACCCGAAGAATCGTTTGAATATGGCCTTGAAGTGACGACCGATGCCGAAGACTCGTTTTGTGTGGGGCGGGCCGTCTCGTTAGCGGAGCATTGCTGTGATGTTGAGATGTTCGCTCGCGAATTCGCGACACGCTGCGGGCTTGGAGAGTGGCTCACAGAACATCTCGCACTCGCTGCATGGCTGCACGACATTGGTAAGGCCGACCGTCGCTTCCAAGTCATGCTTCGTAGTGGGAGCGAAATCGAGTATTTTAAGAACGAAACGCCTTGGGCCAAGTCGGCTATGGCTCCGGGAGCCCGCGCAGCGCGTAAACTTGCCCGCGAGCGCAGTGGCTACCCGAGCGGCGGCTACTTTCACGCCATTCAGTCGGTTGCAATGCTGGATGGCAAGGAGGCGGTCTTGGCTGAGCGGCTGAAGAACTGCAACACCATAAAGGAGCCTGACCTCGATCTCGTACTTCACCTGATCGCGAGTCATCACGGCGAGTGCCGCCCCTTCGCGCCCGTCGTGATTGATAACGCTCCCATTAAGATCACGCTCGCCGGACACTCGAGCACCGTATTCGGCAATATCGATTTTTTGGAGATTCCATCAAACCCCATGCTGCATCGCCTGGATTCTCCGCTGGCCGACCGTTTCTGGGCTCTGGTGGCGAAGTACGGCTGGCAGGAACTGTGCTGGCTTGAGGCGATCCTTCGTCTTGCCGATCACCGCGCCAGCGAAGAGGAGCAATCGAATCCATGAACCAACTATCACTTTCCGGCATTGATGGGCAACACCTCTGGGGCTTCCTTACGGCTCTCGGAACGTTGTCTTTGCTTGACCAACACACGCGCGAGTGCGGCCTCGCTGCTCCTCGGCTCGCATTCAAGGAAGATAGTACGGCAATGCTGGAAAGCCCCGTTCCAAACGAACAGCTTGCAGCGGTGCTGCTTGCCAAACTGAGGGATCTTCAGCCATATCTCGATAGTTGTCTTGGGGAGATCAACAAGCCATCCGATTTTACCAGATCAAACTTCGAGACGATTGCGCTCGCGAGCGTCACCCCCATCACAGTCGATTTCCTTGCTGGATTGGCCTGCGTTGTTGGCGAAGAACCATACGAGTCCACGTTGTGTGCAGCAAATGGAGCGAGCCATCAGAATCTCGTTCAGTCCATGCGCGATGTGCTTAAGCTCGTCGAAGAGGAGCATTTGCGGTCCGCCCTGTTTGAGACTTGGAAGAGGTCTTACCGCATACCGGACGACAAGCGAAAGGAACTCCAGCTCGGAACCAGAAAGCCCACTCTTCGCCTCGATCCGTCGGACGAGCGGCTTTACGCGCTGCGGTTATCGAATCCGACGACCAATGACGACTTTTCCACCGAACTAGGCGCGCAGGCGCTTGCTATCCCAGCTTTCGGCTTGATGCCCGTCGTTCCTGGCAATCAGCCGGTCACTGTTGCGTCAAGACGATCGCGCCAACGTGTAACCCTTTCGTGGCCGCTTTGGAATACCCCTGCCACGCTTTGCACAATCCGCTCGATCGTTTGGGTCGGCGTTAGTAACCCCAACGATTTGCGAGAACGGGGCGTCTTCGCGGCTTTCAGCGCGGATCGCGTTTCTGGCGCGAAAGGAAAGCTCTCGTTTGCACCATCGGAAGGAATTTGGTGAGCAAGTTGCATGAGAACCTTTTTTAGAGCCTCGACCGCGCCCTGATAGTCGCCCTCGTCGGCCAGTTGGTCTGGACTTGAGCTTCCTCCCGTTCCAGTCTTGGCCGCCCCCTGCGGCGAGCCGACTTTCAAATTGTTGAGGTCGGTCAGCCACCGTGTGTCCTCGATGCTCTGTGGCTTGTTTCCATTGCGGCGGGATTTCGTTTGCAGCGCGGCTTTCGCGACCTTGATCGCCTCGTCAATCTTTCCTTCATTTTGCAGCGACTTGACTTCATCCCGCTGCTCCTTCTCGTTCTCAAGGTCGCGCAGCATTTGCTGCAGGGGGCCGTTCGCTGGATCCAACATCGCAGCGCTCTTCAGGGTCTCGACCGCCTCCTTGTATTTGCCCTCATCCGCCAGCTTGTTCGCCTTCTCCCGGGCCGCATTGGCCTTGGCCCCGAATTGCTGGCCGTTCACTGCGAATGGCAGGGAACACAAAACGACCACGCCGATCACCAAAGTCAGGCGAGACCACCAACGCCTTGGCGCAGGGGAAAAACCGCCAATTGAGGGTGCGTTCACGCTCGAACCTCGGGCTGGAGTTTGAATAGGCCACGGAACGAGTCTGTGGAGAGGTCGCGTTGTCCGTCGATTCTATCCGGCACCTTGGCCAATGCCGAGGATTGCCGCCACAATCCACAATCCAAATCCTCTTGGCTGCCGTTATAAGGACGAATTCCCTGCGCCTGATTCTTCAAAGCATCCACCTGCGCTCGTTTGAGATCCACAGTGATGTCGACTTTCCTCGTTTGCGTCCTCTGCGGGCTGGCAATGGCTCCGTCAGCTCCTTCGCCACCCGTGCCGCCGGCGGCAGAGCGAGCGGTGCCGGTGCTCGAGCGGCTGTTGATCCTGCGCGAAAACCTGGAGCTGATGGACAAGCTGCGGGCGAATGGCTTGGAGGTCGATCCGGATCGGGAGAAGCAGGCGGCGCTGCTTGCCGAGGCGGGAACGCTGACGGCCGGGAAGGTTCGCGGATACGGGGATCTGGTTGACGCCACCGGCGGTGCCAACCGCCGGCCCACACGCGTGGCTCAACTCGGCAACCTGCTCACGCTCACCAACCTGATGCTCGTCGCCGGCTCGGTCATCATCGGCGTGGCGATCATCATGCTGTTCGGCCATTACCTCCTGGCATTGATCCTCGCCGTGCCGATTCAGGCCTGGGAGGTCTTGCTGTGGGCCGGGTTCCTCACGCTTGCCTGGAGCGCGACGCGGGTGTCACCGGCCTGGCAGTTGGCGGTGCTGATGCCCGCCTGCATGGGGTTTATTGGCACCACCCTGCTCTCCTGCCGGCTGCACGGCGGCAGTGGAAACGCTCACGAAGTCCCGTTCACCATTTTGGCGGTGGTCTGGGGGGCAATTGCCATGCATTTTGGGAGCCACGTGATCGGCTTCATGTCGGTGCTGGCCGGCCTGTCGGCGCTGGGGTTCGTGTGCGGATATTTGCCCGGCGTCGTCTACACCGGCTTCGAGCGGATCAACGTCATCCCCCGTTGCACCCTGGCCGCCGGACTGATGCTGGCAGCGCATGTCACGCTGCTCACGGCAGCCACGAACATTCCAGAGGTGGATGTCTTCCGGGAGGGGATGGGGTTCATGGGCTCGTTCGTGTACTACCTCGGCATCCTGATCATGTCGAGCAAGTGGTACGCCTGGGAACGCGACCCGGTCGACCACAATCGGGTCTTCAACTGGACGCTCTACGGGGCGATGCAACTGCTCGTCCTGTGCAGTGGCTTCGCCGCCCTGTACTTTGGCACGGTGTTCGGGATCAGCGCCCTGCTCGGCATTGGCGGCACGTTCTTCGGCCTCTATGTGCTCGAAAAATACTACGAAATCCCCTGGCGCGGCATCGGCTGGGTCTGGTCACTCCTCGGTCTCGGAGTGCTCATGTACGGAATGGGCGTGATGGCCAATACGTACCCGCAGTATTTCGTGTTCGGGAGTTGAGCGGCTGCGGTCCAACGGAGTCGGCTACCTGTGGCGTTGCCAGACAAATCCATCCACCAAGATCGGGTCGCCGGTCGTGCCGCCGCATGACGCTGCCCGCGCCCAGGCTACCGTAAATTGTCCGCAGCCATTCGTTTTGCAGTCTCCGTTCCAGCGTACTTCGCGACAAACTCTTCCACCAAGCGGCGTCGTTCCTTGCCCTCGGCGGGAAGTGTGGGGGCGAGCCGAGCCCAATCTTCTTCAGCGGCACGTTCTCGTAGCCATCCGCGAATTGTCTGGGCCGTCTGAGTTCGTGGGTGTTCGTCTGCCAGCCGGTTCAGTTCGGCCGAGTCTGCCCGTTCGCCCAGGGCTGTCAGGCGGACGCGGGCGTTGTCTTCGCGGCGGAGCCACAGGTCGGGGAGCGCGGTCCGCGCGTTGTCGACCAGCGCCGTCTGTTGAAAGCGGTTGACCCAGGCATGGAACGCCGTGTCGCGCTGGTCGGTGGTCGTGGCTTCCAGGACCTTTGCCAGTTCCTTTCGCGCCGTTGCTTCCGTTTGGGCCACCGTTTCTTGGATTCCCGCGCCTTCAGGATTTGTGTTCAGCTCGAAATGAATCGTGAGGGTGTCCGCGTCGACCGTGGTCTCGGCCGCCAACCCACGGAACCAATGGAGAAACGATGTTTCGAAACTGGCGGGGACAGCGTTGATGTCTGAGAGACTGGGCGTGGTCCAAGCGGTGCTGACCCACTGCGCCGGCCGTCCGGGTGCAGACACAGCAACGTACCGTCCGCCCAACGGACAGACCAGCCGCCCTCGCAGAAGTTCTTCCGCCAGTGGCAGCGCCTCGTCGCTTTCGAGATGCAACTGCTGCATCAATTCGTGCAACAGGCACGGGTTGGCGGCGGATAGGTGACGGGCTTGTACGAACAGCCCCATCCGGGCCAATTCGCCCCAGCGCGTGCCTTGGAGTTGCGCCAGTGTGAAGCGAATCTGTGCCGGCCGTTCCATCGGCTCGATGACGGGAGCTGGCGTGAGTTGCTCCAGCGTGTCGCGCCGCGGGGAGATGGCGATCCAGTCATCCCAAAATCGCGTCCATGTGAGTGTGAAGGGGGATTCATCAAAGACGTATTCACCCTCGGGAGGATCTCCGTCTGGACGCAGCACTCCCTTAAGGTCTTTGACCAGCGTCTGCATGTTGTTGATTCCCATGTAGGCGGACAATCCCGGAATCGCATCCTGTGGCTTGTGCGCCAATTCCAGAATCCCATTCTTCAAGACTGCGACCGGAGCATCCGGCGATTCATTCAGTCCAGCGATGGCATAGTACGGATGCTTCCCCTTGGGGAAGAATTCGAGGCTGAGCGCGGCTGAAAGATGCAGAATGCTGCCCGCTGGTGCCTTCACCCCCGCGTTGGTGGCTCGCAGGATTGGGAACCACATCAACGGCGATCCGGCAAATGCCCGCTGGGCCAGCGGCGTGATGCTCACATCCGCGACGAGCCGGTCCCCGCCCTTCTCTCTCTGTTCGTGCCGCAGGGCGATGGTCACCGGATCCATCTTTTTCCACACACCGAGGTATTGGTCGTTGAACCGCTTGTAGGCCACCTGTTCGCTGTTCGTGGCTCCGGTGACCTGCATGTCAGGAATTGGCAGGAACGTCCCCGCCGCGCCGCGGAGCGAGTCGCTCGGCACGCCGTTGTTGAGCAGCAGTTCGCCGCCTTCGGCCCGGAATTGAACCGATTCCGGCAAGAGTCCCGCCGCAATCAGATCCTGCGTCGTCTCATAGGGCCGGCGTTCGGCAATGGCCGCCCACCGCGCCATCTGCACCAGTTCCAGTGCCGCCAGTGCCCGTGCCCGCCGGGTCATCTCAATCCGGTATTGGGGGCTCAAAAAATTGGCGAAGAACGGGTCGGACATGTAGATGAAGACGGGGATGTTCGGCACCAACGGGAACTTGCTGCGGGCGTATTGGAACGCCTTCAGTTTTGCCAAGCTCCCTTCGCCTGCCCCGGCTTCGAAGAACCGTTCCACCAGGTGCCGCGACGTGGTGACAAAGTGCTTGTCGCCATCCACGGCATGAAAGGAGCGGATCGAGTTGTCGGCGGTTCCGAGGAACGAAACGTCTCTTCCGGCGATCTTCTCGGTGGTGAGCCGTGCCTGCGGGGTGCCCCTTGCGGCGGAACGGCGCTGCCGCTCGATGGAGGCTTGCAACGCGGCGGAATCGTTCGCCCGGAACAGCATGCCGAACGCCGCGCCCTCGTTGTAAAATGTGTCGCCGGCCACAAGTGCGAACTCGGCAATGGCGTCATTAGAAAACAGTTCGGCGGCGGTCTCTTCGTTGAGTGCCAACTGCCTTTCCAGCCGGCGCTGGATCCCCTGGTCGAGGCCCCGCTGAGCCACGAATGTGGTCAGGTTGCCGCCCCAGTCTGACAGGGTTCCACGGAACCATTTCCAGTCGGCCAGCGTCTGGAAGCGAACATAAATGCACTCTTCCGGCACATGTCCGGCGAGTGCCTCCACAAGGTCCGGTTTGAAGTTGGGGATCGTGACGGAAGGCAGGGTCAGCGGCGGCGGCAACGGGAAGCTGGCCTTTTCCCGGCGTTCAGGGACGTCCAGCAGAACTTCCTTCTGCATCGCCACGCGGATGGAGGACGTGCCCAGCAGTTCATGCGCCAATCTGGCGAAGTCGGAGTTGCCATCAAGTAGCATGGGGACGGGCGAAGCCAGCGCCGTGGACTGATCGGGAAGTGTCAGTTTGAGCCGTCGTGCCAGCATCAACTTGAGATAATTGCGGAGCATGTCGTGCCCGGCCAGTTCTCCCACCATGTCGTGTGCTGGCCGGGAATAGGCATCCCACCAGGCGGAAAGTTGTGTGGCATTCGAGCGGGTGCGGTCCGGTGTGACCTGCACCGTGTAGCTCCCGATCGCGGTGGCCTGCAGGTTGAGATTCTCTGTCCCCTGAAACAGAAACCGCACGGTGACGCCGCGCAACTGCTTCTGCTCATCGCGAAGCTGCTCAACCGCGGGGTAAAGCACACGCTGGGATTTCTCGGTGAGCCACACCGGTTGGTCGGGCTTGAGATCGACCCTGGCCTGGGCGTCAAATTGAATGGTCACCTGGCCAACGCCGAACGGCTCGCCCGCGATCGCCGTGGCTTCGACCGTCGCCTTGGGCGACTCCGCGATTCTCAAGGCCCGCAGGGCATACAGCGGATCGTCCAGTTCGGGGGGGACGGGGCGTGGCGGAAGTTCTGGTGCGACTGCGAGGGGTGGTTGTGCGACCGGCGGCTTTGCAGCATTAGCAACGGCCGCATCTGCATCAATGCCCCCGATTTCTCCACCCAGGGGCGCATTCTCCGCCACGGCTGCGATGGCGGGATTGGGCAGCGTATCAGGCTCCGTGGCTTCGACGACCGCGCTGGCTGCCGCATTCCGTTGGTCCGCCGTTGGCGTGTTCTCTGGAATTTTCTCCACGACTGGGGATTGCACCATCAACCCAGCCACCACACACGCCAACAGCAGAATCGTGGACGACAGAGTGACGACCACCCGATTCCGTGCGGCCCAGCGGCTGATGCGCTGGGCGGGACCAATTGAGCGGGCCAGCACTGGTTGGCCAGACCGAAAGCGGCGCAGGTCGCGGGCCAGTTCACCCGCCGAAGCGTAGCGCTGCCGCTCGTCCTTTTGCAGGCACCGCAGACAGATGCTTTCCAGGTCTTTGGGAATGGAGGCGTTCACCTTCCGCAGTGGCAGTGGATCCTGTTCACAGACGCGGCGGAGAATTTCCCAGGGGGTCTCACCTTGGAAGGGAGCCACGCCGGTCAGCAGTTCGTAAAGGATCACGCCGATGGAAAACACGTCGCTGGCGGGGCCGACAGTCTTTTGGCGGGCCGACGCCTGTTCGGGGGACATGTAGCCGGCGGTTCCCAGAATCTGTCCGGTTTCGGACATGGTGCCGGTGACATCCATCTGTTTGGCGAGGCCGAAATCTGTGATCCGCACGCAGTCGTTGGCGTCCAACATGACGTTGGCCGGCTTCAAGTCGCGGTGCAGGACGCCACGGCGGTGCGCGTAATGGATCGCGGTGGCGATGGTTTCGGTGTAGCGGGCCGCCTGCTCGGCGGGCAGTGGCTTGCCGCCAGCAACCTCTTCCAGCGTCCGGCCTTCGACGAACTCCATCGAGTAGAAATGCAGCCCTTGGGCTTCGCCAAACTCGTAGATGCGAACGATGTTCTTGTGCTGTAGGCGGGCCGCCGCTTCGGCTTCATTTTGCAGCCGCCGGATTGCCTCTGGCGTGCTGAGGGCCGGGTCGCGAATCATTTTCAGCGCGACAATCCGTCGCAGGTTCGCCTGCCGGGCTTTGTAGACGATTCCCATACCGCCGCGGGCGACCAGCGACAGCACCTCGTACTGGCCCACGGTCCCCAGCACGCCCGGCTTGGTGGAGGGGCTGAAGCCATGCGGCCAGGCCCGACCGTCGGCGGGAACGTCAACCTGAGTGCCGCCCTGATACGGCAGCGTCATCCGCAGTGCGTTTTCGAGCGGGTGGTCTTCGAGAAAGTTCCCAGCGTTGTCATGCAACTGCAGCAGCCGCTCGACCTGGAGCTGAAGCTGTGGGTCCTGGTCGCAGGCTTCCTTCACAAACTTTCTGCGTGCACCCTCATCCCCCTGAGCGATCGCCTGCGCAAAAATCGATTCTTCGTTCATGGTGAACCCCGCCGTGAAAGACCAGCCTCACCTTGTATTGCGAAATTCCGTGGAGGAAACCCTCAGGGATTATTTTCGATTTTCGATTGGTGTTGTGCGGGGCCGCTGGTGGAACTGGGCAATATGATTTCAAATTGGAGGTCTCCGACAAAAGTCGGGCGTCTCAGTTTCATGTAATCAGCCGCATGCAAGTGGCTCGTTCACGGCCGCTTCACCTCGGTCCATGCGATCCGTTTTCCCGGAAACGCGTACGGAGCCAGTGCGGGGTGCAGCACTTTTCTCCACTCGCCGCCAATCACGCTGTCATACGCCGTTCGCATCTGTTCGGCAGACAGTTCGTGCGGCATGCCGCCCACACCGGTACACAGGCTCGAGACGGCCAGGTGCCTGATGGGGCGGTCACTGTTCGCGTTGTGCTTCAACACCGCCATCAGGGCCGCACGCATGGCGAGATAGGCGTTGATTGTTGAAGCCACGTTGCCGGGTATGCGCATCGTGGGAGCCACGACGATGAACGGCCAGCGGCGCGTGGCCAGTGTGACCACAAGGGCCGATCCCACCGGCAGTTCGCCGAACCAATGTTCCGCCATGGCCACGACAACCGCCGCTTGAGCCTTCCCCTCATGGAAGTCGTCAATCGCCTTGTCGATGCCCCCACCCATGTCGCCAAAACTGTTCGCTGGGCTGACAATCGCCTCGCAGTCCAGGTTGAGCAGGTTCCCCTCCACCACCTCGACTTCATTGACGCCCGCGAAGGCCCGCGCCAGGGCGTCGGCCCGCTCGAAATGCGTGTCGCCGAAAGTGATCCGTAGATCAGTCTTGGAGGGTGTTCCAAAGGATTTGAGGGTCTTCACGCGCCACCGCCGTGCCAATCGTGTCAGGAATGCAAACATCTGGAAGCGCTCTGCCAATCGGTAACGGTGCTGGTGACTCCCCTCACTGCATGCGAATCCATCGCATGATGAATGGCTCCACGGATTCTGAACCCTTTTCCTCGTAGAGCCTGAGCTGCCTGGCAACATGGGAGTTCGAACTCATCGCCCAGTTCCACCGATCATCTGCAAGATGGCTGGAAACGATCTCGGCCCTCTGGGGGTGCTTGGACCTGACGGCACTCACCATGCCTTCCGCGACTAATGATGCGTCCTTCTCTTCGAGCAGGCGCTCGGTGACATACGAAATACTGACTGCATTTTGAACGAGTTTGTCGACACGGGTGGCTCCGCGATCAGCCCAACCCATCTCCCCCTCCCAGATTTCGAACCGCACAAAAATCATGTGGGCCTCGTATTGGAGGTATGGCGCGCAAAGGAACAGGACCGCACCAAGCAGGCACCCGGCAGCCACGCAGAGGGAGAAGATCCTGCGATTGCGAGTCATTGGCATGGTCCTCGCTTTGGCCCAAATGAGTCAGCGGGTGGACGGAATCCTGGCGGCGTCTGCCGGTCAGGATCGGTATCACACCAGATCCTTCCCACCCTGTAAATCTCATCCCTGCTCGGCTGACAACGCAGCTTCTGGGAATAAGACTGAATCTCAAATCCTTGGCTTGCAACAAAGTCGACTCCGTCATTATCAAGGAATCTCAGATCTCAAATCTCAGATTTCATAAGTTGGTGTGGAGGATGAGTGACCCGGGAATTGCAGCGAAGAAACGTTGGCGGAAATTCTGTGAAATTTGAGATCTGACATATCTGAGATTTGAGATCCTGTTTCTGTCAGGCTGCAGTTAAACTGCGCTTGAGCCGACATCGGGGTTGCGTTACCATCCCAACGCGCTCGACGGCTTGCAGGCAGTGCCGGGCTGTGTGGAATGATTCCTCGCAGCGACAGTGTTGGCGTCGGGTCGCGTTCCGGTTTCTCAACCGGAGCATAAGGACAACATGGAGGTTGACCGCATGCGCGGTGCCGGAGGCCCGTTGGGCCTGCTTTTGATGGTCGCCCCGTTGATTGCGATTCCTGTCTTCGCCACCGTGGGTATTCCGCAGTTCGCGCCTGTGGCCGCCTCTTCCTTTGGTGACGAGGACGTGGCCCCCGTCTCGCCGTGGGGACCGACCGAAGCCGAAGCCACGCCCGCGCCGCAACGACCTGCGGACGATTTGTTTGCCCCCGTTTCCAATCCAGCCACTGCCGCCGCTACAGGCAAGGACAACCTCGACTCCCGCCCCAATCTGCTCGACGACGCTCCTCCGCCGTTGATCCCTCCCAAGCGAAACTTGCGGAGGGGTGGTGACCAGGACGAAGGGCTGGATGGCTGGGAGGAGGTGTCACTGGAGTCACCCGAACCTCGCAATTTGCCCCCCGCTGCCAGCCAGCCAGGCAAGAAGCTGCCGGCCGAAGAAGTTGCGGAAGAGACCGGGAGCGACGGGTTTACCACGGGACTGCTAGAGCCGGAAGCCACGGGTGGCGGCAGCCTGCGTGGGAAGATGGCCGATGGCCGCAACCGTCCGCAGCGCGAACGCCCAACCGAATTTGGCGACGAAGAATTCAACTGGGACATCGCCGCCGAACGGCTGAAGAAATTGGGCATCGAGAGCTATCACCTGGTGGCGATCACCGCTGAGAAGCGCTTCTCGTTCACCTGCTCGGTCACCAACCCGTCCAATCCCCAGGTCACCCGCAAGTTCATCGCCACCGCCGACGGCCCGCTGCTCGCCGTCCAGAAGGCGATTCAGCAGATTGACGACTGGCAGACCCAGAGCCCCTGAGGGGGAGTGACGCAATGACGCAATGACCAATGTCCCAATGACCAATGGGATGTCAGACTTTTAGCGTCTTGCGTGCCCGAAAAAAGCCACCCTCTTCATCCATCAAAGGCCAGGAGTATCTGTGAAATTTGAAGTCTGAAAATTGAAATTATTTGGTGCATATTCCCGCCAACAATGACTTGCCGGGCACAGCGGAGAACGAGCCACGATGTCCGGAATGCAGTCCGTGGGGATGATGCTGGGGTTTCGGCCACCCGCGCCGGCCATTTCCAGCGGAGGGAACGAGCAGCAGCGGCAGTTCTGGCGCCGTGGTGCCGAGGCGGAGGCGGAAGCTGCCGCCCCGGCGGCGGTCATCCGCCGTTCTCCCCAGATGGCGCGGCTGGAAGCGGTGTTGCTGGTCAGCAATGCGGCGCTGCCCGCCCGAAAGCTTGCCCAGCTCGCCTCGCTGGCCGATGCCACCGAATGCCGGACACTCATCAACCGGCTGAACGATGCCTATGACCGTGGCGGCACGGCGTTTCGCGTCGAACGCGTGGCAGCCGGTTACCGGCTGCTCACGCGTCCCGCCTTCTCCCTGTGGCTCGGAAAGCTGCATCAGCGCGAGGCGACCGTCAAACTCTCGCCCCCCGCGCTCGAAACGCTGACCGTCATCGCCTACCGTCAGCCACTGACACGGGCCGACATCGAAGCGGTGCGCGGGGTCCAGTCCGCCGAAATGCTGAAGCAGCTTATGGACCGCGGCCTGGTGCGGATCGCCGGCGAGGACGATTCGCTGGGACGCCCGTTTCTCTACGAAACGACGCGCAAATTTCTTGAAATGTTTGGTCTCAAGGAACTGGAGGATCTGCCGCTGGCCGAAAAACTGCGGCACTCCTCCAAACGGCCTGCCGAGCTGAAGCAGGCGGGGTAGACGCTCGTGGTGTGTGGCGCTTCGCTGCACACCCTACGATCTACGCCCGTGGCCGGCGTGGTTTGCCCTTGCCAGTTTTTCCTGCGGCCTTTGCCGCAGGCCGGCGGGCTGCGGGATGAGCACCAGGCTTTCGACCGCTTGCGGGCTCGCCGTCGAAATCGTCGTCGGTCCGAGTCTTGGGAGCCACGGTTCCTGTTGCCAAGTCGCGTCGTGGCGGCCGTCGAACGGCTCGCGCCTGTCCGTTGGGTTTGCGTGAGGTGGGACGTCCCGGCCGTGCGGAGCCTTCACGTGCTGGCTTGCGCTGACGTGGGCCTGCCGATGCGGCGGACGACGAACTGCCCGCTGACCGGGTCGACGCCCCTTTGCGCATCGCTGGATGCACGGATGGCGTCTGCTCGCCCGAGAAATCGTCGTTTGTGTTCAGCTCCGGCCGTGACTGGCGTGCGCCCGCGCCCGCCCCCTGGCCGCGTCGGACAGGTCTCTCGGCCACCTCTGAACGGTCGGAGGGTTTCTTTGCCGGGGAGGGCCTGCCGGCAGCCTTGGCCGCGGCTGCCGCACGAGCGCCTGTCGCCCGGTTGAGGGCTGTCCGCGCTTTGCCGCGCGTCCCTCCCGCGCCGCGATCACGGCGGGTTGCAGCCTCGCGGGCTTCCTTCCGGTCATCAGCCGCCTTTCGGGCGGCCGAGACTTCAACGGTGCCCCGCGTGCCCCGTTTCCGCGCGGACTTCCGCTTGCCGCTGCCCACTTCTTCAATCAAGTCGTGCAGTTCACCCAGCTCGAAATTCGACAGCGGGCGATAAGCCCCGATGGGCAGATCGCCCAACTTGAGCGGACCGAGGGCGATCCGGTTCAGCCGCTGCACCTTGTGGCCCAGCTTGGCCATCAATCGGCGGATTTCGCGGTTCTGTCCTTCCGTCAGCACGATGTCGAGAATCGACGCCGTCCCCGCCGCCTTCTTCAACTCCACATCGGCGACGCGAAACACACCCTCGGCGAAGTACATTCCTTCCTTGAGTTTCTTCAGAATCTCGCGGTCGGGCACCCCCTGCACTTGGACGCGGTAGACCTTCCGCACGCTGAAGCGGGGATGTGCCAGCCGGTGGGCCATCTCGCCATCGTTGGTCACCAGCAGCAGCCCCTGGCTGTTTTCATCCAGCCGGCCCACCGTGAACAGCAGCTCTTTTTGCTTGGGGATCAGGTCAACAGCACGGGGCCGGCCAATCGGGTCGCGGTTCGTGCAGAGGTACCCCATCGGCTTGTTGAGGATGTAGTACACCCGCCGGCCCAGGCGGACACGCTCGCCGTCGAGTTTGACGTGATGCGTGCGTTCGACGCGGAAGCCCAGTTCCGTGACAGTCTTGCCGCCAACGGTCACGCGTCCGTCCTGAATGAACTCCTCGCATTTGCGGCGGGGGCCGCAGCCGGCCATCGCCAGAAACCGCTGCAGGCGGATCCCCTTGTCGACAGTGGGCGTGGCTTCGACAGGAATCTGGAGTTCGTCCGGCTCCCGGTCGTCATCCATCGGGGAGTCCGGAGATTCAGCGTTCATGAGATTACTTCCGCGGCGCGCGCTCTGACTGATTACGTTCCGCGAGGGCTTCGTAATAGCGTTGCACCAGCTCCGAGTATTTGGGGAGATATTTTTCGTTGTAAACGTTCTGCAATTGAGCCCGCCAGTGCGGGGGCAGGTGGCCCCACACGTCCTGGGCCAGCTTGCGGCGGCGAGCCTCTTCGGCCTCCGCCATTTTTCGTTTTTCCTGGCTCTCGGTTGATTCGGCGTTCTCTTTGTCCTGAGCCTCGCCCTGTTGGGGTTTCTGAGCCACGGGTTGCGGCTGTGGCTTGGCTTGGGCCTGGCCTTGTTGCCTTTGCTGCTTTTGTTTTTGCTTCATGGCCATGTCGCGGAGCCGCTGCGAGGCCGATTTCTTCTGCTGCTGATTCTGCTTTGAGTTGGAGGAACTGGACGAACTCGAAGAGCTGGAGGAACTTGGCGGGTTCTGCAACTCCTTGATCAACTGGTCGAGATTCTTGACGACCTGTTCCTGCAGCTTGCGTGTTTCGGCTCCTGGTTTCTCTCCTTCGATCAACTGTTGCGCCTGCCGCATCTCTTGAATGGCATCTTCGAGCGGATCGCTGTCCGACGCATTGGGATCGAGTCCCTTGAGGTCGCCATCGTCGCCTTTGTCGTCCGCAGCCGGCATTGGATCCGGTTTTGAATCATCCGTTGCCGGCTTCTCAGCGGCATCCTTGTCCGGCTCTTTGGCGGGAGCCGCTGGCTTGTCCTTCTTCAATTCCAGCGGTTCGTCAGCGTCGGGTTGTCCTTCCGGTTTGACGTCGGTTTGCACCTCTGCCGGGTTGGGTTCGGCGGGAGGCATATCCTCAGCCTGCGCCGGAACTGCCAGCAACAAGACTCCCAGCATCCCCCAAAACCGTGACCGGTGCATGGCGAAAACCCTGGTTAAACCCCGCATGATTCTGGGACACCGACAGTGGATCCAAAGCGAGCGCGAGCCAGTGGATCCACGACAGGTGTCTCGGGATCATGCAAAACTAAAACGGCGGCTGAAACCCCATGACTTGGAAGCGGGCCAGGTCAATCACATCCGTGATCTTGATGGCGGCGATGGCATCGTAAGCCACCATTACCTTTCTCGCTCCAATCGTATCCGGTTTGTCCCGTTCGAGCAGCACAATTCCGCCCGAAATGAGAAATCCAGAGAACGCGATATTTTCCTGAAACTGGGTGATCACCACCCCCCGGCGGGGGATGCTCTCGGGCCAGTTTTCAAACACTCCACGCCAGGATTCGCCTGCGGTCATCTTGCCCCTCCAATGGAAATCGGATCCAACACGCCACAAAATGACAAATGACAAACCACCGCTCCGTGTTCAACAAACATCGACGAGCGGCCACTTTGTCATTTGTCATTTGGATTTCCCCTTTACCCGACCTTCACGAACGCCTGACCGGCGGTCCAGTCGCAGGGGGTCAGTTCATCCGACTGCACGGCGTCGAGCACGCGCAGCGTTTCGGCGACACTGCGGCCGGTGTTCAGGCTGTAGGCACAAGCCCACTGGATGATCCCTTCGGGATCGACAATGTAGGTTGCCCGCAGGCAGACATGTTCGTTTGGGTCGAGAATCCCCAGATCCACGGCCAGCTTCTGCGTGGCCAGCAGCGGGTATTTCAGTTCCTTGAGGCCGGCGTGTGCCTGGCACCAGGCGAGGTGCGAGTATTCGTTGTCGGTGCTCGCCCCGAACACCTGGGCCTCGCGGGCGGCAAAGTCATTCAGCGCGGTGTTGAACGAGACAAGTTCCGTCGGGCAGACGAACGTGAAATCTTTGGGATAGAACACGAAGACGGACCACTTCCCCTTCAGGTCCGCATTCGTGATTTCGGTGAACGACTCGGGGTCAGGACCAACGCACGCCTTCGAGGCAAATTCAGGAAAGCGGTTTCCTACGGTCAGCATCAGGGGCCTCATAGACTGGGAGAGAGACGGATGTCCCGCGCGGGTCGCTCGTCCAAACGTCCGTTCGGCAAGCGGCCAGGGAAATTCTGCGAATGTTTCAGTGGTTGAATCATAGCCGACCGGAACGCACTCGGAAACGGAGTGCAATCTCGACAACAGGGCGGGCCAGTTTTCGAGGGAAACAGCAGCCCAGAGAGGCGGAACCGCAGAGATTCGCAGAGGGAGCAACAGCCCTGATCGCGCCTTCCGGCCAGCCACGGTGGCCAAAGATGCGGCAATTGTGCTGCCGGATGAAGTTTGTCAAACTCGCGTAGCCTGGAACCGGTCGGTCGCGCGCGGCCGCCCAAACAGCGAAAGATGCATTTCGACCGGAGATTCTTACAGGAGCCGACTGCCAAAACATCGTACAATTCGCGGTGTTTCCTGTGATTTTCGGCCAGCCCACGGAAGCGGAAAACCTGATGCACTGTTTGATGTACACCAAGATGGGCGCGCATCCGGATGTGGTGGATGGCGTGGCTGGCACGCGGTTCGCCGTCTGGGCTCCCAATGCCCGCGAAGTCTCCGTCGTTTGCGACCAGAACTGGTGGACTCACGGCCGCGATCCGCTCAATTCCAGTGACGAGGGCGTCTGGACAGGTTTTGTTCCCGGCGTGCAAACGGGCGCACCCTACAAGTACAGCGTCCGGACCTGCTGGGACACCGTCGAACAGAAGGCCGATCCGTATGCCTTCTACGCGGAGCTGCGCCCCAAAAGCGCCTCGCTGGTGTATGACATCAGCCACTATGGATGGAACGATCAGCCGTGGCTCAATCGCCGCGAACAGACCAACTGGCTGGAACAGCCGATGTGCACCTACGAGGTGCATCTGGCCTCGTGGCGGCATCCCAAGGACGGACGGCAGTTTTTCAACTACCGCGAACTGGCCCACATGCTGGTCGAGTATGCCCAGGAGATGGGCTACACGCACCTGCAACTCTTGCCGATCACCGAGCACCCATTTGACGGCTCGTGGGGTTACCAGTCGATCGGCTACTTCGCGCCCACCAGCCGGTTCGGCACGCCGCACGACTTCATGTACTTCGTGGACTACTGCCATCAGGCCAAGATCGGCGTGCTCGTGGACTGGGTGCCCGCGCACTTTCCGGTGGACGCCCACGGCCTGGCGCGGTTCGATGGCACCTGCCTGTTCGAGCACGCCGATCCCCGGCAGGGAGCCCATCCCGACTGGGGAACGCTGGTCTTCAACTACGGACGCGAGGAGGTACGGAACTTCCTGCTTTCCAGTGCCCGCTTCTGGCTGGATGTCTACCACATTGACGGGCTCCGCGTGGATGCCGTGGCTTCCATGTTGTACCTCGACTATTCCCGCAAGGCCGGCGAATGGGTGCCCAACCAGTTCGGCGGCCGCGAGAACCTGGAGGCGGTGCAGTTCGTCAAGGACATGAACACCGTTTTGCACGGCGAGTTTCCGGGCATCCTGACGATCGCCGAAGAATCGACCTCGTGGGCCGGCGTCTCCCGGCCGGTCTACACCGGCGGGCTCGGGTTCAGCATGAAATGGGACATGGGCTGGATGAACGACACGTTGCGTTACATGCACCGCGACCCGATTCACCGCACCCATCACCAGAACGACCTCTCGTTTCGCATGGTGTACGCCTTCCACGAGAACTTCATCCTGCCGCTGTCGCACGATGAAGTCGTGCATGGGAAAGGCGCCCTGCTCTCACAGATGCCGGGCGACCCGTGGCAAAAATTTGCCAACCTGCGGCTGATGTATGGCTACCAATACACCACGCCAGGCAAGAAGCTGCTGTTCATGGGCGGAGAAATCGGCCAGTGGGTCGAATGGAACCATGATGCCGAACTCGACTGGGCGCTGATCGGCCACCACTTCCACGACGGCCTGAAGCGGTTCGTGCGAGACTTGAACTCCACATATCGCAGCCACCCCGCGCTGTACGAAGTCGATGTCGACTGGCCGGGATTCGCCTGGATCCAATGCGACGACTGGCAGAACTGCGTCTACGCCTACCTGCGGTATTCCAAGGACCGCCAGGATTTCGTGCTGGTCGTCCTCAACATGACCCCCGTCCCCCGTGAAGACTACCGCGTCGGTGTTCCTCGTCCCGGCTATTACATGGAAGTTATCAACAGCGACGCGGCCGTTTATGGCGGCGGCGATGTGGGCAACTGCGGCGGCGCAGCCACGCTGCCAACCGATGCCCACGGCCATCCTCAGTGCCTCAGCCTGCGGCTGCCGCCACTGGGAATGTTGATTTTGAAGCCGGTTTGAGGCTGATGCCGGACGCTGGCACAAGATTGCAAATGCATCGGTGGCACAGTCAAATGCCGGATGTCTTGAACTCGCCGGTGCCAGCAGTGGCACGATGGAAAAAGGGATTCTTGGATGGCAGCGCAACCGAATCCGCAGACGAAACTGTCCTGTCACTACAGTGTTCAAACGGTCATTTGTGCCGTGAGCGTTGTGTGTGTCGTCGCTGGCCTCGCTTTTGTCCGGCAGCCGCGAGCGATTGCCGACGAAGCGGTCGATGCCGAACTCACGCAGCACTATGGTTTCATGCCGGTCGAGCTGTACAAGCTGCAGCAGCGGTCCGGCAACATGCATGCGGGCGATCTGAATTCCGATGGTCGGACCGATCTGCTGCTGATCGACAACAGCAACAGCCGCATCGACCTGCTGCGGCAGCGCGACAAGCCGGATGAATCGGTCAAGCCGCCTTCCAAGGTCAATGACATCACCAGTGACTGGCGGTTTGAGCATCAGAAGGTCGCCGTCGACCGGATGCTGGCCACGGTTGCCCTCGGCGATTTCAACGGCGACAAGCGGACGGACATCGCGATGTTCGGCGTTCCCGATCAACTCTCCATTCGCATTCAAAGCGACAAAGGCGACTGGATGGTGCGGGACCGGTTTCGCCTGCCGGATGTGCAGGCGGCACAGTGGATCGTCGCTGCCGGCGACCTGAACCATGATGGCCGCGACGATCTGGCGGTCCTGGGCAAGACCGCCACCTACCTGGTCTATCAGCAGGAAAATGGCGAGATGGCCCCGCCAGTGAAGCTGATGAACACCGCCGAGAACCTCAGCATCCTGCAGATCACGGACCTGGATGGGGATGGCCGGAACGATTTGTGTTACCTGGTGAACGATGACCCTGAGCGCCCCTTTGGCGCTCGGCTGCAGAACGCCGAAGGAAAGATCGGCCCCGAGATCCGCTGCGAAATGCCGCAGCCACGGGGCGTGACGACGTTCAATATGGACGGCAAGCCGGGTGCTGAGGTCCTGGCAATCGAAGCCCAGACGGGCCGGGTCAAGATTCATCAATTGCAAAAGCCCGAGCTGCAGCCCGGGGAACTCGCCAGCCAACTCGTGCAGTACGGATTCGGGGCTCAGGGCGGCAAACGCGACCTCGCCGTCGGAGATGTCGACGGCGATGGTCTGTTGGACGTGGTCGTCACCGACCCTGATGTGGCGGCGATGATCGTCTACCGGCAATCTCCCGGCATCGGGCTGTCACAAGGGGAAGCCTACCCCGGTTTGGATGGTTCCGATCAGGTCCGGCTGGCCGACTTCGATGGCGACAAGGCTGCCGAAGTGTTGGTGCTGAGCCCCAAGGAAAAGACCATCGGCATCAGCCGCATGGAGGGCGGGAGGCTGAGTTTCCCCCGCAACGTGGCCACCGAAAAAGAACCGACAGTCTTGGAAGTGGCGGACCTCAATGGGGATGGCCACCCCGAGATCGTGTTCATTGGCCGGGAACGCAGTGGCAGTACCACGAAGTACACATTGCAGGCCATTGCCCGCAAGGCGGATGGACAATGGGAACCCCACAAGTTCGGAGCCGACGCGGCCATCGCCGTATCCCTCAAAGGCGCACCGGAAAGGCTCGTCGCCTTGGACGCCGACCGCGATGGGAAAACCGATTTCCTGATCCTGCAGGATGAAAAGCCACCGATTTTTCTGCGGGCTGACAAGGACGGGAAGCCGGTCGAAGTCACCACCGACAACAGTGGCCTGGGGGTGGGGAACGTCACCTTCGGCGGGCTGTTCGTTGGCGAACTCGACAAGCCCGTGATCCTCGTGGCTCAGAACAATTTTGCCCGCAACTTCGAAGTGGAACAGGGCAAATGGCGGATCGCCGACCAATACAACGCGGCGGAATCCCAGGCGCGGATCGCCGGAGTCGCCACTGTGGACTTGGATGACAAACCCGGCCGCGAAATCGTGCTGATCGACCTGGGGGTCAAGAAATTGCGGATCCTCCGCAAGGAAGACAACCTGTACCGTCCGTGGCGGGAAGTTGACATTGGGGCCTTCCCCTACCGCTCGGCCCGCGTGGCCGACCTCAATGGCGACAAGCGCGACGACCTGCTGCTGTTCGGTGCCGGTCGCTTCGGCGTGCTCTACTCGGGCCAGTCCGACCCGCGGCTCAAGCAGATTGCCAGCTTTGAAACAAAGCTGGAGAACGCCAAGTTTCAGGATCTGGTGGCTGGCGATCTCAACGACGATGGCCAGCCCGATATCGCGGTGATCGACACGCTCTCGCAGAATGTCGAAATCCTCGACTTCCAGCCCGCCACCAGCCAGTTGCGGCACGCTCTGCAGTTTCAGGTGTTCGAAGCCAAATCGCTGGCGGGAGAAGAGCAGCAGGGTGTTGAGCCACGCGAAGCGGCCATCGCCGATGTCACTGGAGACGGCAAACCCGACTTGATTCTGCTCTCCCACGACCGGGTGCTGGTGTATCCGCAGGATACGGGGAAGGCACCGTGAGACTGAATTCTTCAGGTGACAGTGAGGTCAATGGACAATGAGTTGGCTGCTGTTCCTTGATGAGAGCGGGCACGACCACAAATCCATGCCGTATGAAGTGCGCGGAGGGGTGGCGCTCCATGCGTCCGAACTGTGGCCGTTTATCCAGCAAGTCCAGCGGCTGGAGCTAGCCTCATTTGGGACGGAACTCCATCAGTTCAAGATGGAACTGAAAGGCAGCAAACTGCTGGACAAGGACCGGTTTCGCTGGGCCGCGCAAGGCCGGTTGCTGGAGGATGAAGCCCGTCGCAGCCATTGTCGAGGGTTTCTCACCAAAGGCTTGGAGCGAAAGCCACCCTCCAGAGATGAATTCACGGCATACGGGCAGGCCTGCTTGGAAAATGGCCCGGGGGATGTTTGGATTGCTCCAAACTCACAGGGCAACGCTTTTCGCCGCGGTAATACCGAAAAGCACTACCCGACCAGCGACAATCGAGGCGGAAGAGTTTCTGCGGAAAGATCAAGTATTCTTGCTTGAGCGATTTTTCTATTTTCTTGAAAAGAGTGAAGACCATGGCCTGTTGATCATGGATCAAGTTGAAAAATTGGAGGACCGCCGTCTGGTACGACGGCTCGAACGATATTTTAGCAGGACACAAACTGGGCGACGCCGGTCGTCTTGGATTACGCCGACGCCATTCTTTGTGTCGTCGGATATGACGTATCCCATCCAGGCGGCAGATTTGGCGATTTATTGCGTGAACTGGGGATTTCGCCTGCCAAGTCGTGGAATGAATGCCACGACGCGTCCTGAAATCGCCGCCGAATTCAATCCGTGGTTGAGCCGGTTGCAGTTTCGTGGAGAAGTGGTTCGGGATGGGAAAGGCTTTGCCGAATACGGAATTGTCTTTGTTCCCGATCCCTATTCTGCGAGATGAGCGCAAAAAAAGAGGAGACAAGGCTTTTGGAGCCACCCGAAAGCCGCCCCGAAGCAGAGTCTCCAACCGAAGTATCGATCGTTCACTCCTAAAAGTCAAGAAAATCTCGCTCCGGCCTGTTGAACCCCAATCGGGCTTGGTCGTAACGGCGTTCTCACGGAAGGGACCACATGGCGTTCAAGGTGCTCACACTGGTCGGCACTCGGCCGGAACTGATCAAGCTCTCGCGGGTCATTGCCGAGTTGTCGCGGCACGTCGAGCATGTTCTCGTTCACACCGGGCAGAACTACGACTATGAGCTGAACGAGATCTTCTTTCAGCAGCTTGAGATCGAGCGACCGAAGCATTTTCTGGAGGCCGTGGGGGCTACGACGGCGGAGACCATTGGCCTGGTGATCAGCAAACTGGATGCCGTGCTGGCGGCTGAGAAGCCGGATGCGTTTCTGCTGCTGGGCGATACCAACAGCGCGCTGGGGACCATCGCGGCGAAGCGCCGCAAGATTCCGGTGTTTCACATGGAAGCCGGCAACCGCTGCTTTGATGACCGCGTGCCGGAGGAGATCAACCGGCGGATCGTGGATCACATCAGCGACATCAATCTGGTCTATACCGAGCACGCAAGGCGCTACCTGCTGGACGAGGGACTGCGCCCCGAGACCGTCATCAAAACCGGCTCGCCGATGCGCGAGGTGCTGGCGCACTATGCCCCCAAGATTCAAGCTTCGAATGTGCTGAAGGATTTGGGACTTGAGCCACGGCGGTATTTCGTGGTCAGCTCGCACCGTGAAGAGAACATCGACAGTGAGGGGAATTTCGCGAGCCTGCTGAAGACATTGCGGGAGCTGGCACAGCACTACGAGTGGCCGGTGATCGTTTCCACCCATCCCCGCACGCGGAAGAAACTCGAAGCGAACGATTCTCGGCTGCTGTCACAGGCCGACGCACGGATTCGCTTCATGAAGCCCCTGGGTCTGCCGGACTACGTGCATCTGCAGCAGCAGGCGGCGTGCGTGATTTCGGACAGTGGCACACTGACGGAGGAATCGTCGATTTGCGACTTCCCCGCCGTCATGATCCGTCAGGCCCACGAGCGCCCCGAGGGGATGGACGAAGCCACGGTCATCATGTGTGGCTTGGAATCTGAGCGGGTGCTGCAAGCCGTCGACGTGGCGATGCAGCAATGGTCGGCAACGGAGCGGCGTTTTCGGCTGGTGGAAGACTACGAGCCGGAGAATGTCTCGCAAAAGATGCTGCGGATCATTCTGAGCTACACCGACTACGTGAACCGCACGGTGTGGCACAAATGAGCTGATGCGGAACACCGAGGACTTGGGGGCGGCCCTGCAGCAGGCGTTTCCAGAACCGGAGAACCTCATGAAAACCTTTATCGATGAACTGCTGGAAAAGGGGCGGGAGGAGGGCCGGGAGGAAGCGCAGGGCTCCGGCAGAGCGGAGATGGCCGTTCAACAGTTGCGGAGAAAGTTTGGAGAGAAGGCCGTCACCAAGCCCATGGCGGTACGCATCGGAAAACTGCCCCTCGCGAGGCTGAAGGAATTGGGCGTTGAACTGCTCGACTTCACGTCGCTGGCGGATCTTAAGCGCTGGCTGGCAAACCACGAGTGACGAGCGTCTACAGCAATTCCGGCAGTGGCTGTCCCTGGTCCAGGATGGCGACCGGCCGGCCTGAAGCATTGAGGAAAGTGCGATCTGTCGGGACGCCCAATTGGTGGTAGATCGTGGCCAGCACTTCATTGAAATGGACTGGTCGGTCCTGGGGAATCTCGCCATTGGGCGAGCTGGTGCCGATCACCCGGCCACGTTTCAGTCCGCCGCCAGTCAGCATGACGGAGAAGACGTTCGACCAATGATCGCGGCCGGCCGTCGGATTGATTTTCGGCGTCCGGCCGAATTCGCCGAACACGGCGACGAGTGTCGTGTCCAGCAGGCCCCGTTCTTCCAGGTCGTCCAGCAGAGCGGACACTGACTGATCCAGTTCAGGGAGCCGCCGGTTCTTCAACTGGGCGAAGTTGTCGGTATGCGTGTCCCAGTCCTGGTTGTTGGAAAAATTGACCAGTGTGAACGTCACGCCGGCTTCTGCCAGCCGCCGGGCCAAGACCACCCGCTGGGCGAAGCTGTTGTTGCCATACCGCTGCCGCACCGCTGTCGACTCTTGCGACATGTCGAAGGCCTTCCGCGTCACATCCTGGGCGAGCAGTTCGACGGCCTGCCGGTTGAACTCATCCAGCCCGGCCATCGTTCCCCGGCCATCCAGGTCTCGAGGCAGTTGGTCGAGTTCGTGCAGCAGGCCGAGCCGGTGTTTCATCCGGCTGAGGTCGATCCCCGTGGCCAGGCTCAGATTCGGCGGCGTCGGAAATGGTCCGGTCGCATTCTGGGGCGTCATCCCCGATTCAAACGGGTCGTGCGCGATCCCCAGGTAGTTGGCGTACGCGTACCGCACGCGGTCGCCCAGTTGCCCACAATCAGGGACACACACGTACGCCGGCAACCCCGCATGGTTTGGCCCCCTGGTCTTCGACAGGATCGACCCCATGGCCGGCTTGACGTTGCGGTTTTTCGTCGTGGTGTTCGCGCCGGGATAGTCATAGCCGGTCAGCGTCCAATGGATCGCCGCCTCGTGGCTCGGAGTTCCGTGGTACGCGCTGCGGATCACGTTGTACTGATGTGCCCGCTCGGCCAGCCGGGGCATGTGCTGCGAAATTTGGAAACCTGGAACGCTGGTGGCGATCGGCTGAAATTCGCCACGATACTCAGCCGGCGCGTCGGGCTTCAGATCCCACGAATCGAGGTGGGAGAGACCGCCCTGCAGAAAGATCACGATCGCCTGGCGGGCGGCAGGCTTGCTGGCTGTATCGGCCCGCGCCCGCAAGACCTCGGGCAGGGCAAATGCGCCGACAGCCAGGCCGCTTTGACGCAGGAACGTCCGCCGATTTGTCCCGTGCCACATGCTGCCAGCCCCTAAAAAAACCTTCCACTGGCGGTGTCCCGGCATTCTCCGCAGTGGTTGACGACGGATCATATCAACTTTTCTCCATATTTAATATGCTGTTGGGGGAGGATTCACAAGACCAGTTCTTCAGGATCGTGTCACGCCCGTCACTGTTTCACTCCGTCGCATGGGCGATCACCCTTGGTGATCCAGCGTGATTGCGAGAACGGCTGCGGGTCGGTGTGTCCATGTCTGACAACATCCTGTTCACATTCTTGAACACTCCTTCGACGACCTGGAACTGACAGCTTTTTCCGTAACGCCGTCCAGGACTTCAGTTAGCTCCGCAGCGCTGGTCTCGCGAAAGCCAAGGCACCAGCTTTGCTGGGTTTGGAACATTCCGGTTCTCACTGCGGAGCCCGTGAATGTCCATCTACCGGTCCACGTTGCTGCTGCTAGCCATGACGTCTCTTGCGCCACCGAGCGCCGAGGCTCAAGAACTGGCAAGAACCGAAACCGTCTTCGTTCAACTGCGCGACGGTCGAGTTGTTTCGGGGCGGGTCGGAGAGAAGACGGACGACCACGAACTGTGGCTGTTTGCCGCCGAGCCATCGATCCTCATTCAAAATGCCATCGACTGGCCCGATGTCATTTCTGCCACGATTGGCGACCGCTCGCTCACCGCGGCGGAACTCCGTGAGTCGGCAGAGCAGCTCAAGTCTGCCTTGCCCGTGACTCTGCTGCGGCCGCCAGCAGGCCAGAACGTGCGGCCGCTGCAAGTGGTAGGGACTGAGCCACGGGTGCAATCGCTGGAGATGCTGGTCTCGTTGGCGAACTGGGACGCCGATGCCGAGACGGACGGGCTCGAAGTCCGGTTGCAGCCACTGGCCGGGGATGGTCAACTGCTGCCCACCGAGGGCATGGTGAGTGTGCGGCTCTACGGACGTCGGCTGGGAACCCGGCAACGGCTGGAAACCCAGCAGCGGTTCGGCTTCTGGAACGATGGTTCCAACCCGGCGGAATATCACTTCGGACGTGGTCCCGCGCGATATGTGGAAATTGGTCACTGGAGCGAACGGATCCGCGTGGCTCAGTTCACACCTTCCGGCTGTGTGGTCCGCCTCGCGTTTCGTCGCGTCCACCCGGAGCGAGACCTGGACCTGGCCCTTGATGGTCTGGTGAATGTTGATTTCAGCGCCCAGCGAAGGGTCGTCCATGCGAGTGCGCCCATCGAACTACGAGCATTCAATCCGTACCGCGATGAACTGCAGCTCAACCGACAGACGCGGTTCCTGCCGGGTGAATAGCAAGGACGCGGCGTGCTGTCTTCACCGCAGAATGAGCAGTGCCTCTTCACATGCCAGGTAACGGTCGGTCGCGGGTGAAATCTGAATTCGAACGATCTCGAATCCACACTTCTGCAGGATCCGCAACGAGGCGGCGTTGCTGGTGGCGACCTGCGCGTGCAAGGGTCGGCGAGTGACCTCGCACAACAGCAGCTCCAGTGCTCTGCTGGCGATTCCCCGGCCCCAAGAGTTTCTGTCGATCCAATATCCGACAGAATCGAGGCCGTTGAACTGGAAGCACGAGATGTTGCCCACGATCACGCCGTCTCGCAGAATCACTCGGGCGGTCACCCGCTCGTCGCGCAAAGCATTCTCCCACAGGGCATCGAACGAGTCTGCGCTGCGGGGAATTGTCACCGCCACGCGATTCGATTCTGGATCGAGTTGCATCGCGAAAATCCGCGGCAAGTCTTCGGGCTCAACCGGGCGAAGCTGAACGGTGCTGGTCTCGGAAGGGGACATCTTGGCTTTCGCGCGGAAGCTGGACAAATTTGCAGCCTGAGGCGACGAAGCGTCAGAAGGTTCGCTCGGTATAAGATTGCGTGATTCCGGGACACCTGTCGCGGATCCGCTCGCTGCGCTCACTCCAGATCCGCTGGCGGTGTCCTCGAATCACGCAAGGCTGTTTATCGAGGTGCTGGCAGCTTGCACGAGTCAGGAGTGCAGCGACCGGTAAGGCGCAGGCGGTTCTTGGCGAAGACCCAGTAGCCGACATCAAGGAGCTGGGAGATGATCGGCCAGCGGCTGAGCCACACGATCGGTCCGAGGCCGACGGCGGCATACATCCTGCGGAAGACTTCGACCCCCTTGATCCACGTCCCGTCTGGCAGACGCCCGTGCATTTCGGCCATCAGTTGGGATTGGCTGGTGCCAATCGCCGTGGCTGAAAACGCGGGATCATCAATGTTGGTGAAACGGATCTTCCCACGCCGATCCCAGCGGGCCAGCAGGTTGACTTCCCGGCGGCACAGCGGGCAGCCGCCATCGAAGAAGACCTCAAGTTCTGCCTGGGGGAGGGACGCGGACATGGGAGCCGTTTCGTGAAGATCTCGGACACGAATTCGCACACTCGCCAGGCAGAGCCAATCTTTGCGCTTTAGCCTGGAGTCGATCCCTACACTTTGGGAAGCTCCAGCCGGCAACAGCCGAGATCGAGGTATTCAAGCGCCGTGGCGGGCTTTCCCGGACGGAACACACCGTCCGGGAGGCGGTAGACGATGAACCGGCCCTGACGTTCCTTCTCCACCAGATGAGCCACCCGCAGGACGCCCAGGTGGTGCGAGATGCTGACGACTTCCACGCTCAGGGCTTCTGAGATCTCGCTGACATTTTTCGGACCGGAGCGCAGGTAGTCGACGATCCTCAACCGCAGTGGTTCACTGAGGGCTTTCAGCCGCTCGGCGCACGATTCAGGCTGGAGAGGATCGTCAGACACGAAAAACATCCGAAATGTGTGGCGTTGAATCGCGTCCCTGCGAGATTGCGGAACATCCGCGGCCACGCACTTCCCTGTGCATCCCGTCGACTTGTCGACTACCGGGCCGAACTCAACTGGAGCTTGCCACTACTCCGCGGCGGCGACTGCCGCTTCAGGCTCTTCCGCGTCTGCGTCCATCGCTTCTGGCTCGGACACTTCCGGCTCAACAGGTTCGATCGGAGCGGCGACCGGTTCGACAATCGTCCAGGTCATCAGGTGCATTTCGATCGAGCAAACGGTGCTCTTCTTGCCGTCTGAATGCGGCGCGATTTCGAAGCCGGCTTCCTTCAGCTTGGTGGCGTGCTCCGATTCCGCTTCGAAACCATGGTCGTCGCGGACAGCGCGGAACCAGTGCAGGTGCGGCCAGTCGCGGCGGACGACCCGCAGGCACGAGTCCATGGCGCGACCGTTGGCCCCGGCGGCGAAACCCGCCCGGCGGGCGATTTGAGTGTAGGTGGCGATCTTACCAGCCCGTTTCAGTTCCCACAGAACTTCGGCAACTTCATCAGCGCGGGACGAGGCCATCTTAAACATTCTCCAAGCGGTTTCTGGGTTCGCCTTCAGCCGGTCCCCGACACGTGCAACACGGGGCAATTGGTCGCGGCGAATTGCCGTTCAAGCACAGTGAGGCTCACTGTGTCAGACTTCAGTGACAGGGTTCTCTGACATGTCATCATGCATCCGGCATTGTCTACAGATTCAGCATACTCGAAACGGTCAATCAGCCTCAACCCCGCGTTGCGAACTCCGAACTCCAACGGCCGCTTGAGCGCCCTCACCGGCGCAGGGTTAGAACGGAAGGCGCTTACGCTGTGGCAGGAGGGCACGGGCGCTGCCGAGCCGCAGGCAACGAATCCAGTTCACCGTGGCTCAACCGGAGTTGGAACTCCACCCGCGACGTCTGCCGTCACTCCGTGAGACCGCGGGCAACGTCCGAGAAGTAGGCGGTGAAGCCCGGCACGATGCCCACCACCACCGCCAGCAGCATCAGCGCGGGGAACAGGCACAGTTCAGTCGACTCGAACGACCACGGATTGATCAGCATGTCGGCCGAATACTCCACGATTGGCGTGGCGAGGACGATCAACAGATGTCCCAGCAGCATTCCGCCAATTCCGCCGGCCAGACAGATCAGCACCGACTCGACCACGATGATCGACAGCACCGTCATCCGGTTGGCCCCCAGAGCCCGCATCACGGCAATCTCGCGGCGACGGTCGGCCATGGTGTTGTAGATGCTGACAAAGATCCCCATGCCGGAGACCGCGATGATCAGCGAGGTCATCACCACCAGCCCGATGCGCACCTTGACCACGACGTTGCTCAGCAGTTTGCTGATCTGCTCGATGGGGTTGGCCGCCTGCATCCGCGGCCCCTCGTTGATCTCGACCGTCATGTGATAGGCCAGCAGCGGGCTCTTCGCGCGGACGAGGATCGCCGTGATCTCCTTGTCCAGGTACGGGTCGTTTTTCGCCGCCTCCATCGCCTGGGCCGCGCCGACCTGGTTCTCCTGGAACTTCGCTTCGCGCTCGAGGGCTTCGTCCTTCGGCTTCAGGTGGCCGGAAATGCTGAAGAAACCATCCAGGTGAATGAACACCGCGCGGTCGGTGGGGGTGCCGGTCGGGGCCAGAATGCCCACGACCTTGAACGGACTGTCAGTGTGCAGATCCTTGGTGTTGCCCCCGTGTGCCAGCGGAAACTCGTGACCAATTTTCCAGCCGTAGGTCTGAGCCACGCGCGAGCCAATGATGGCATCGCGCTGTGTTGGGGTCTTCGGATCCTTGAAGAATTCACCGGCCTGCAATTTGAAGCTCTTGCCGGGAACGTAGGGCAGATCCCAATAGTGCGGGACGGTGCCGATGATGCGGAAGCGAGCGTCCGGCGTGGTGTCGCCCAGGGCAAAGGGGATCGCCTCCTCCACCCAATTCTGCTTTTTGAGCCACACGTAATCGGAATACGGACGGTTCTCGATCGGCTGGTCCATGAAGAACATGGTGTTCAGCACGAGCTGCATCGGGCTGCCCTTCGCCCCCAGGACGAGGTGGTAGCTCGTGGCGCTTTGGGTGAACATCCGCGTGACCACGCCATTGATCACCAGCACCGTGACCATCAGGGCGACGCCCAGGGCCACGCTGAGGGCGGTCATCGACGAGGAGACCGTTCGCTGACGGATGCTCTTGCCGGCGATCAGCGCCAGGTCGGGGATCGGATCGCGCCAGATTGAGGCGAGAAAGGAGGCCAGCCCCAGTCCGATGCTTCCATAGATCGTCTTCCAGAGCAGCGGTGACTTGAGCCACGTCTCCGGATTGGACAACAAAACGTGAGCCGTCGCCCTACCACCAATCGGAAACGGAGACCGAATCCGCAGGGCGTCTTCCACCAGCTTTTGAATGACTTCCAGCGACACCCCCGTCGCCACGCCGAGCAGCACAGCCAGCAGACCGAAGACAAACCAGAAGCCAAGGCGGTGCGAATTCATTGGGCCGGAAGCATGTTCGGGATGGTGTGAACTCAATACGCAGGATGGGCTTCCTAGCCCGTCCACAGGCAACTCACGTTTTTTCTAGGTACGCACGGCCAAGGAAGGCCGTGCGACACGGATTATGTTCTCACTACGGACGGGAAATGCAAGTCGTTTGCAAAAACTGTCACGATTGCGAGTCGATGCTCAGATCCCGAACATCATCCTGCAAGGCGGCCGGGCGGGCGTCTTCCGTCGGCACCGCCATCAGGAATGCTTGGTGTCTCGTGAACCAGGTGAGCCCAAATGTGTTCTGCGGCAGTGGGCGGTCCAACAGGCTAAAGACAATGGCGCACAGCGTCTGAATCCACATGCTCCCCGGCACGATCCAGGTGAAGCTGATGTCCTGCTTTGACAGCCCGAACTCCTTCGCGTAGGCCATCGCCAAGCCTGATGCGAGGCCGATGGCCGTGGCTGGAACGATGGCTCGCCCGGTCACGAATGGCA
The DNA here is from genome assembly GCA_021732845.1 of Planctomycetaceae bacterium. Taxonomy (GTDB): domain Bacteria; phylum Planctomycetota; class Planctomycetia; order Planctomycetales; family Planctomycetaceae; genus JAKFUF01. The sequence continues at coordinate 46,585 of JAKFUF010000084.1, forward strand.
GGAAGATGCCAATCAGAAACATTCCGCCCATTGGGGCCGTGAAGCAATTGAAGCTGCGGGGCATCATCTCCACGATGGACCGATCGCCTGTCGCTCGGTGCAAAACATAGGCGACCAGGGTGATCGCCAGACCGGCAATCAGGGTGATCCATTTTGCCGCCTTCAGCAGGCCGTCGTCGCCGGGACTTCTCAGCCGGCTGGCTCCCGGCGTGTACACCGACTGGGGAGGCTTGCGTGACTTTTCCACGCAGATGACCGTCGCCAGCGAGTTGATGCCGGAGTCGATGGTGGACATCGCCGCCCCGAGCACGGCCGCGAGCACGGCACCGGCCCAACCGGGGGGCAGATGCTGCACCATGAACATCGGGAAAATTTCATCTGCCTTGAAGGTGGCGGGAAATTTGCCCGGTCCCTTCGTGTAGAAATAAACGAGCGCCAGACCGACCACCATCAGCATGGTGTTGATCAGCACCCCGGCCAGTGACGCGGTGACAAACGCCCGCCGGGCGCGCTTGATGTTCTTGGTGGCGAAATACCGCTGCACCGTCATTTGGTTCCCGGAGTGCGTGCAGAGGTGCCACAGAAACATGTGCAGGGCGACGGAGAAGATGGTCGCCCGGGTAAACGGGCTAAAACTGAACCACTCCAGTTCCACCATCTTTTGGTCGGCTCGATAGGCCAGTGTTCCACGGTACCAGTCCATCGGGCCGGAATTCGTGGTGCGGGCGACGAACACCACGGTGATGACCGCGCCTGCGAGCATCAGCCCCATTTGCAGCACATCGGTCCAGACCACGGCACGCAGACCGCCCATGACCGTGTAAATGGTGGTCACCACACCCACCGTGGCGATCACCAGCCACAGCGGCATTCCCGTGACATGCGTCAGAGCCCGCGATGTCATGAGGACGACCAATCCCATCCAGGCGATCGTCATGCACGTAAACAGAGTGGCTCCCAGCAACCGGGCCGGGTAGTTGAAGCGGAACTCCAGGTATTCGTAGGCCGACGTGAAGCGGAACCGCATCAGAAACGGAATAAAGAACGCCCAGACAATGTACATTTCCAGCGGGATCGCCAGCATCTTTCCCAGGAAATTCATCACCCCGGACTTCCAGACTTCGCCCGGCTCCGACAGGTAGGTCAGACTCGAAAGCAGTGTCGCCAGCACGCTGAGACCCACCGCGAACCACGGCAGACCCCGGCTGGCCAGAAAATACTCGTCGTTCGTCTCCTGCCTGCGCGACGCCAGAAAACCGATCAGCAGCGTGAGCGCCAGGTAGCCGACGATGACCGCATGGTCCTGCCAGGCAAGGGCAAACAACACAGCGAGACTCCCGAGCGAATGGGCAAGTTGGTGAGACAATGGTGATTACGCGAAACGTGTGGGCAATCTACCAGATGCCGGGAATCGAGTTAATGCCTCATTGCCAATGCTCAATGCTTCAGATGGGATCGAAACCGCTGAAAGGAGCGAGACCCTCCACGGGGTGCCAAGCGTCGAAGGGCAATTTCGTACTCGTCGTACTCCGCACGGCGTGGTGCAAAAGCCGGTCCACCACCGAGATGAACTCGGTGGTGGCGACCATCACAGGCGTGGCAAGGCCCGGTTGCGGCGGACGTGAGGACCGCGGCAAGAATAACTGTCGAATTTTGACGAGCCGCACAGCCAATGAGCCGGAGGGCCTTAGCCGGCCTTAGCCCCCGGTTGGAGGATGATCGGAAGACGCCAACGCCACGAACCGGACGCTAACGCGCGCTAACGCGTGCCGGCTGATGAATCTGCCCACCATGTTATTGTTGCCGCGATCCTGAGTCACAATGTAGGCGAGTCACTCCGTGACTCGAACCCGGCCGGAGTGACTGCGCGACTTTGTGTCCTTTGCTCTGCGAGAGGCACGGCGGTCCGGCGATGGCAAGTCCCGGTTGAACCGACAGGCCCTGAACCCGGTGGGGGCAAACGAGTCCCCGGCATCCCCCATGCCTGAAATGGGTGGTATCATTGCTGGTTCCGACGGCGGCCTTGAAGGCATTCGCCCTTAAGGTGCAAGACGGTTTGAGATCCGGGTCGGCTGAAGCCGACTCTCCGATTGAGAATTCCCGCACATGTCTGAATCTGCAGAGACTGCTCCAGCCACCGTTTCTCCGGTATCGCAACCGCAATCTCATTTCGGCCCCGGGCCGGGGCTCTTGTGGCTCATGCGCCTGCTGGTGATGGCCGCCGTGGGCGTGACGGGCTACCTGCTGGCCGTCACGTGGATCCATGGCAGCTTGCCGGCCGGCTGTGGCTCAGGTTCCGGCTGCGCCGCGGTGCTCTCCAGCCGCTGGGCGTCGGTGTTGGGAATCCCCGTCAGCGCCCCCGCGCTGGCAGTGGACTTGTCGTTGCTGCTGCTGCTCTGCCTGCCGCCGGGCCGGTCGGACAGGTCGCGGGCCTGGTTGTTCGGGCTGAGACTGCTGCTCGCGGCGACCGTGGCGTGGTCGGCCGTCTGGTTTCTGGGGGTGCAGCTCGCCCTCGTCGGAAAGCTGTGTGTCTGGTGCGTCACAGCCCACGGCATTGGACTGCTGGTGGCGTTGCTGGTGGCGTGCAGCACGCCAATTCGCTGGATGAGCAACAAGGCCATCTCAACAGCGTCGAACTTATGGTTTGAGCCAGCGGGACGGTTGACCGGGATGACGGTTCTGGGCGTGTCGATGTTGGCGATGTTCTCTGTCGGCCTGCTCGCGGTGGCTCAAACGCTGATTGAGCCACCGGTGGTTGTTGGCCGGCTGCCGGCGGGACAGAACGCCGACACTGGACATGGCCCAGAGCGGCGGCTGGCGGTGTTGAATGGCAAACTGGCCGTTTCACCGCATCAGGAGCCGGTTTTGGGATCGCCGGACGCACCGCATGTTGTCCTGGTGATGTATGACTATTGCTGTCCCCACTGCCGAGCGATGCATGCCCACCTGATCGAAGCGCAGATCCGGCATCCCGGCAAGATTGCCCTGCTGCTCCTACCGACACCGTTGGACAAATCGTGCAATCCGTATGTGGAGGAGACTGAGCCACGGTTCCGCCATGCGTGTGAACTGGCCCGGCACGCACTCGCTGTGTGGGAGGCCAATCCCGCCAAGTTCCCCGAATACGACAAGTGGCTGTTCGAATCGGAATTTCCGCGTTCGCCGGACGAGGCCCGGATCAAGGCGGTCGAACTGGTCACCGGCACCGCGCTCGACCGTGCCCTGGCAAAGCCCGGAATCGCCGCCATGATCCGCCGCAATGTCGAAGCGTACAATTCCAGCGGAGCCGAACGGATTCCGGTTTTGCTGTCGCCGGGCTTGCAGGGGATCGTCGGCCGGGTGAATGATGAACAGGAACTGCTTGGCATCCTGGAAAAGGAGCTACAGCTTTCGCAACCGAAGCCGTGAACGTCATTTCACAGGAAGCGTGGACGAACCGCACTCCCGACTTGAGCGGCGTGGGCGCGGTCTGGTGTAATCGATCGAGTCTGAACTCACTTCTCACCCGCGGGGTGCTGCATGTTTCGCAACGCGTTTGTCTGCCTGTTTCTGGTCGTCGCCTCGGTGGGGATCGCCGCCCCCGCGCGAGCCCAGGGGATCAAGGCGATGAAAGACAATGCCGTCACCAACAGCGTGGGCATGAAGTTCATCTACATTCCCTCCGGCGTGTACCAGATGGGCGCGAGCGAGCGGGGAGCGCAGAACAGCGAGATGCCGCAGCACGCCGAGCGGGTGGACCATCCGTTCTACCTGGGGATGTATGAAGTGACCCAGGCGGAATACCGCAAGGTGATGGAGCTGGCGTCCAAGAATCTCGAGATTCCGAAAGAGGGTGGAGACCCCGGTCCGCGCGTTCCACTGTGGGGCACGCCCAGCACCTTCTCGAAGTCTGGCTCCGGTGCCCGCTTCGTCCGCGGGCTGAACACCGACAACTTCCCGGTCGAAACTGTGTCCTGGGATGACGCACAGCGGTTTTGCAATGAGTTGAGCCGCCTGCCAGCGGAGCGCCAGGCGCGGCGGAAGTATCGCCTGCCAACCGAAATTGAATGGGAATACGCCTGCCGAGCCGGTACCACGACCGCCTACATCTATGGCGATGAACTGAACTCGTCGCAGGCCAATGTCAAGGACATCAGCGGTCTTGGCAAAACATTGAACCGGACCACCGCCGTCGGTTCTTACGCCCCCAATGCGTGGGGCCTGTACGACATGCATGGGAACGTGGCGGAATGGTGCGGGGGCTATTACGACCCCGAGGCCTACGGGAAGATCAAAACCAAGAAGTTCGTCCCTTCGTTCGAAAAGATCATGCGCGGAGTCCGCGGTGGCTCCTGGGCAGCCACGCCGTTCCAAGCCCGCTCGGCCTCCCGCGAATTCTCCCGGCCCGGTCCCCGGAATCACTCCGTGGGATTTCGCGTGGTCCGCATCGCGCATGAAGAGGATGCCGCGCCGTGAAGGCATGCCGGACAAGGCTTCACCACTCGGATGCGGGCGTGATCTGGCGTGGATAAGCACGGTGGCTTGGGATTCACACTGCGGGGGTTGCCGCCAGACGTTCGCGTTCTTTTGCAGGAGCAAAAACGACTTTACGCCGGCCCCAACGGCAGGGTGGTCCGGTGTGACGGATCTCAAACGTGGCCAACGGTTCGTCTCGATGCAACGACCGGCGCGGCGGATAGGGGTAGGGAGGGCCGATTGGTTTCGGCTCCCCCCTCCCTCCGAACCGGACTGGCGGATTTCCCGCATCCGGCTCTCCAGTTGATGGTCTTACCTGGGACAGGGTTGAAGTGCGAGTTTGTGG
>JAKFUF010000117.1:0-37960 GCA_021732845.1 Planctomycetaceae bacterium
CGCCCCCACCACCCGATCCGCCGCCGGTCGTAGTGCCACCGGTTGTGGTGCCACCGGTTGTGGTGCCACCGGTTGTGGTGCCACCAGTCGTTGTCCCACCGGTAGTGGTTTTGCCACCGCCACCGCCCGAGGCTGCGACTACCTTCACGCTAAGCGTGGCCTTTATGCTGGTCTGCAGCGTATCCTGCACACCGATCGACTGCGTTCCCGTAGAGGCGAGTGTGACGGAAAACACGTGGGCTCCCTGGTCGCCCGCCGTGAAGGTGTAGCTGGCCGGGAGCACGTTTCCAGTCCCACTGGGGCCGGTGAAGCGGACCGTACCGGTATACCCGACTACGGTGTTGCCGTAGGCATCCACAGCGGAAACCGTAATGCTGAAGGCCAGGCCGGCGGTCACATTAGAAGGAGAGCGGAAGGCAAACCCAGCCACCGCGGCCGCGTCGATGTGAATGTCTGTCTGCAGCACGGTGAAGGCCGGGTTGGCTGCATTGCCGGTGTCGGTGACTTGGAATGTCTGACCCGTGGATGTCTTAAAGGTCATCGAGAACGTGTGCGCACCCGCATCCGCAGCGGTGAATGTGTAGGCCGGTGGCAGCACGGCCTGGGTGTCGCTGCTGCTGAACGTCAGGGTTCCGCGGTAGTCGGTGGCGGTGTTGCCGAAGACATCACGGGCGGTGACGGTGAACGACTGGGCGTCTCCAGCCGTCACATCCCGCAGGGCGGTCATGGAAATCGATGCCGCGGCGGCTGGGGTGACCTGCAGGCCAGCCTGGGTGGTGGAGACCGTCGGGTTATACAGGTCGGCAATGGTGACCGCCTGGGCTCCGGTGGTCTTCAGCGTGATTGGGAAGGCATGCTCGCCAGCGTCCGCTGCCGTGAAGGTGTACCAACTGACGGGTACCTTCGGATCCGAAGTCGTGATCTGCACTGTTCCAGTATACACAGTCGACACATTGCCGAACGCGTCGTAGACCGTCACCTTCGTGGACTGCGTTTGCCCCGCCACAGTTCCCGTCAGCGGGGTGGCAACAAACCGGGCGCCCCAGCCCGGAGTGGCAACGATGTTTTCCGAGCCGATCAAAGCACCGGTTTCCACGTCCGTGGCGGTCAGTGTCTGCGTCCCCAGTGTCACCGTGGTCACGGCGAAGGTGCCACTCCCACTGGTCAGGGCGATGTCTCCGGAAACCGTCGTCAGCGAGTCGGAGCTTGCCAGATGGACGGTGCCCGAGTATCCCGTGGCAACGTTGCCGTAGGCATCCCGCGCGGTCACCACAACGGCGTGGCTCGAACCGATGAAGCCCCCGCCGCCAGCTAGCGTCAGCGTTGTGGCGTTGCCCGCAACCGCCTGCACGGTCGTGGTTCCGTAGAATCCGCCAGTCAGGTCCGTGGCCGCGAGGATCTGCGAGCCCGCCACTTTGATGACGGCCGCAAACTGATGGACGCCGGCATCTTCGGCCGTGAAGGTGTAACTGGCGGGGTACGTTCCCGCCGGGTCCGTTCCCGTCAGCAGGATGGTGCCCGTGTAGTTGGTGTCCACGTTGCCATAAGCGTCCACCGCCGTCACGCTGAAGGGGGACACGGCACCGGCGTAAATGGTGGCCGGTGCGGCGAGACGGAAGCCCGATGCGCGTGCCGCGGTAACATTGATTGTGGCTGAGCCACTGGTCATGAACGGTGACGTCACGGTCACTGGTTGATCGCCAGCGGTAAATTCAGTCGCGGCGGCGGCAATCGTGTGGACCCCCGCGTCGGCGGCGGTGAAGGTGTAGGAGACCGGTTGAGAACCGGCCGAGCCACTGATCCCGACCGTGCCCAGAAAGTCCGTCGCCACATTGCCATTGGCGTCGAGAACCGTCACCGTCACTCCAAACGGGGTTCCAGCCACTGCTGTTCCCGAGACCGAAACCGCGAAGCCGACTCCGCTGCCCACCAGCGCGGCGTCGTTGTTCGCATTCAGCGACACGTTGACGCCGCTCCCCAAGACGGGTGATGTGGAGATGATGTCGACACCGCCGTCACCATTCACATCTCCCAGCTTGATCTTGCCCGTGGTGGGGGTGGCATAGGCGGTCGGGACATAGAATGACCCATCCCCGCGGCCGAATGTGACCTGCCCGTTGTTGGCCACGATGTCCAGCATGCCGTCAGCATTGAGGTCGGCAAACTCCAGGTCGGTCGCCAGCGTGGTGGCATAGCTGGTCGCTGGCTGGAATGTTCCGTTGCCCTGGCCAATCAGGACATTCAGCTTGCTCGCGTCGGCATAGGCCAGATCGACCTTGCCGTCCTTGTTGAGGTCGCCGACCTTCACGGTGGTGGGAATCGAGCCGATGTAGAAAGTGCCATTGGTTCGGAATGTACCATCGCCCTGGCCGAGTTCGACTTGGACGTAGGTGCCATTCAATTCCAGCAGGTCGAGGTTGCCATCTTCGTCAACATCGGCCACTTCGACATCCCGGCCGAGGCTGCTGATGGAGATGTTCTTAGGAGGCAACAGCCCGCCCAGCCCATCACCGAGCAGCACCTGCGACGTGCCGCCGTAGCCGAAACTGGCGGTCACCACGTCATCGTTCTGGTCGTGGTTGAAGTCGCCAATTTCGATGTCATTGGCGTAGGCCCCAATGTAAGACAACGTCGGCAATGCGAAGCTGCCGTCACCGTTGCCCTTGAGAATATTGACGGAGCCACCTTGATTGGTAATGAGGTCCACGCGCCCGTCATGGTTGAAGTCGCCCGACCGCAACTGGATGCCAAAGCCTCCGGCCGCGACATTGATCGGGGCCTGAAAGGAGCCATCGCCATTCCCCAGCAACACGCCAATGGAGGCGGTGGACGAATTGAGTTCTGCCAGATCCGCCTTGCCGTCGCCGTTGAAGTCCGCCACCACGACATCTGTGGCGGTCGTTCCAGTGGCGAAAGCCACCGGCGAATTGACTGTCAGTACGACTCTGGATTCCAGTTGCTCGGCTCCAAACCGAACCCCTGCAGGGAGTTGTCGCCGTCGGGCAGGCCTCAGGCCGAGAGACGTTCTCCATGGCTGCTGAAACAGACTGCGAAGCCAGAATGAAACCAACATGCGTGTACTCCTGGGGGACCTGACCGATGCGGCGATAAACAAAGCTGAACTTGGGATCGCACACAACCGGCCCGATTCGTGCGACTTTCGCCTCTGCTGTAACGCGGGGAACCGCTCCCCACCGTGAGCAGCCGAATTGCCGTACGGGGTCCGCCAGGAAATCTGAAAAAATTCCTTTCTCCCGATCGGGACCAACGCGTCCGCGGCCAGGGAATCATCTTGGAGCAGTGGCTTACCCACTCAAGCCGCCAGTGTCACATCCGCCCGCAGCGTTAAGGACAAATTTTCCACCTTTTCAAAATAGACAAAATGTGCGGCAGCTTGTCGCCCAAGATTCCTGTTCCACGACCTGCGGACGGGTAACGGGCGACCCACACTGGCAGAGCCGGCAGGGCCAGTGACACACATGCTTGCCACAGTGCCACACGATCCGTGTCGGATCGATTCGGAATCGGGTAAATATGCACCCATGTCGCTCATCCGCGTGCCGGCCGGCACAGCCACCAGAAGAAACCCGACAAGGAACAGCATGTTCAAGCCATCGATGGTCGTGGTCGTCTCCGTTCTCGCCTGTTTCAGTGCGGCGCACGCGCAGCCGACGCGCAAGTCCGACGACCCAGGTGCTCCGCCCTTCAAGGTGCTGAAGGAAGGGGAGGCTCCGCCGCTCGACGCCCACGACAATTTCGTCATCGGGCCGAAGTATGTCACCGCGCCGGAGCGGATGAAGGTCGCCGGCGTCCCCGAGGGGACCGTGCGGCAGTTTCTGATCAACTCGAAGGAGACCAAGCTCTTCAATCCCGGTATCGCCCGCAAGGAGTTCGGCAAGGTTGATCCACAGAACCCCAAGACGCTGATCGTCGAGACGCACACCATTGACTACATGCGCGCGATCACGGTCTACGTTCCCGCCCAAAACAATCCGGAAACCGCCGCCCCGTTCATGGTGGTCCACGACGGCCCCGGTCCCAGCAAAACGCCCTCGTCCGGCCTGCAGACCATCCTCGACAACCTGATCGCCCAGAAGCGGATCCCCCCCATCATCGTCATTCACATCGCCAACGGCGGTGGTGACGCCCAGGGACACGAGCGCGGCAAGGAATACGACAACATGAACGGCGACTTCGCCGAGTACATCGAAACCGAAGTGCTGCCGCGCGTGGAGCAGAACTACAAGGTGAAGCTGACCAGGGACCCCGACGGCCGCGCGGCGATGGGCAGCAGTTCCGGTGGCTCAGCCGCGCTCATCATGGCCTGGTTCCGCACCGACCTGTACCACCGCGTGCTGACCACCTCGGGCACGTTCGTGAACCAGGCCTGGCCGTTCGACTCCAAGTTCCCCAATGGTGCCTGGGGCTTCCACGAGACACTGATCCCCCAGGAACCCAAGAAGCCGATCCGCATGTTCATCTCCGTCGGCGACAAGGACCTGCTCAACCCCAACGTGATGCGGGACGAAATGCACGACTGGGTCGAGGCCAACCACCGGATGGCCAAGGTCTTGAAGGAGAAGAACTACGAATACCAATACCTGTTCTGCCTCGGCTCCGGCCATGGCATCGGCAACGCCCAGGCCCAGTTCCTGCCGCACGCCATCGAGTGGGTCTGGAAGGGGTACGCTCCGAAGAAGGACGAATGACCGCGGCTGCCACTGTGCCGCCCCGCCGTGGTTGCGGAGGGTCACCCGTCCCATTGCACCGCGTGCCCCCGATCCGCATGCACTAAGATCTAACGAAGCCATCTGTCACTCCCTGAAGACGATCGACACTATGTTCATGTGACCTCCTCGAAAGCAATCGGCGAAAATCTGGCTATGGAAACGCCGCGTTTTGTGACCCGCGAAGAGCACACGGAGTACGGAATGAGCAATCATCAATTTACGGGTGCCCGTGAATTGCTTCTCGGCCTACTTGCGTTTCAACTGGGCTTCGCACGGCGCGAGACAGTCGTCGGTTGCTTTCGGCAGTGGCTGGTTGGGGTTCCTCAACCATTCGGTGAAATCCTCCGCGGCGAGGCTGCGCTGAAGGATGATCAGATTGAACTGCTTCAGGCGCTGGTCAGGGAGCACATTGTGTTACATGACAATGATGTCATGAACAGTCTCGCATCCCTCCGAGACACTGGCTCGCTCAGTGTGGAACTTCGAACACTCGGAGGCGCGCAGATGGAGGAGACGCTCACTTATCTGGGAGAGCGGGAAGAAACCACAACTGAGGACCGCAAAGAGCACAAAAGCGGCCACGGAAACTACCGGGTTGTTCGGCCGCATGCCGAGGGAGGACTTGGGCGGGTGTCCCTGGCATTTGACTCTGGCCTTTCTCGTGAAGTGGCACTGAAGGAGATCAAGGACGGCCTCGTCGACGATCCAGTCAGCCGCGAGCGCTTTGTCATGGAGGCGCAGATCACCGCATGCTTGGAACATCCCGGAATAGTGCCTGTGTATTCCTTCGGAACTCATGACGGTGGGCGGCCATTCTACGTCATGCGCTTCGTGCAGGGAGTCACGCTGCGCGATGAAATTGCGAAGTTTCACATGCAGGCGAAAATGCCGGTCGCAACCAGACAAGTGGATTTTCGCCGGCTGTTGCAGCGAGTGATCGATGTTGGGAACGCCGTGGCATATGCACACAGCAAGGGAATACTTCACCGCGACCTGAAACCGAGCAATATCCTGCTTGGACAGTTTGGGGAAACTCTCGTCATCGACTGGGGGCTGGCAAAAACGAGGGCATCCTTCGCGCCGGACACTCCTGCCGGCGAAGCGCACCCGGGCTTGATGAATGAACTCACACAGGCCGGGGAAGTTCTGGGCACGCCCGCTTACATGAGTCCAGAGCAGGCTCTAGGTCATCAGGGTCTTCTCGGCCCCGCCACCGACATTTACAGCCTGGGTGCCACACTCTACTCGGTCCTGACGGGTGTCCCCCCGTTTCATTCACTTCCAATTCGAGAATTGCTCGTCCGCGTCAAAACCGGCCGGTTTCCTCCGCCTGCATTGATTAATGACGCAGTCCCTCCTCAACTGAATGCCATTTGTCTGCGTGCGATGGCATTGGCACCCGCTCAACGCTATCCAACTGTGCAGAGTCTCGTGCGCGACATTGAGGCCTGGCTGGCTGATTCTCCAGTGGATGCCTATCCGGAACATCTGCTGCAGAGATGGGCCCGCGTCTATCGTCGACACCCTACGCTGTCCATTTTCTTGATATTCTTGTGCGTGGCCGATTATGTCATCGTGCCAACCATCCTCTTCGGATTCTCCACGTCCGCGCTGGCCGTCTATTTGCTGCAAAGCGGCTTTTGGATTTTGCTTGTGCTGCAGTGTTCGGCACTCGGCGGATGGCTGATAGGGGCCGCGCTCGGAGTACTCGTGAAGGCGGCCACGGGACGCCATGAGCTGCGTGTCAGGCGGGCAGGAGCACTGGGGAGCGCAATCGTTCTGGTGCCTGTTGGCATGTTTTCGGGGACGGCTTTTTTTGCGGACGTACCTTCGCCAATCAGGCTTGTTTTTATCGTTGCGATGTTCGCCATGGCAGGCGGTGCAATGGGAGGGATATTGGGGTGGCTGCGAAGCCTGCGAAATCACGCGCCGGTTTTTGAAAGCACGACACTGGGCCTCCTTTACGGTCTGATCGGCGGTGCAGCGGTGGGCCTGGTGCCGGTGGCTCTCGTGATCGTGATGGTACTGTTTCTGTCTCTGTGGAAGCACTGACGCCAGATTCAGCGTCTCGATGGATTCACACGAATCCCGTCAAGTGGGCCTGTACCAGGGTGCCATCGACTGGAAATGGTCATCGGCCAGATGCTACCTGGGGCCACCGGAGCGCCAGCAGGACGCGGACTTGCCGCACATCGACGGCCTTCCAGCAGGACGAGACGAGGCTCGAATGCCACGATCGAAAAGTCTTGAATCTTGCGCTCAAACTGGAATAGCCGACAGGGCCAGGTGGCACACATCCCCAAATCAGCTTCCCGCCAACTTCGCCGGAGTCACGCCGGCCGCGTGTTTACCGCCGCGCGCCGGACGGCTTGCGCCGTGCCGCTACAAACCCAAGCGGCGAGGCGTGTCCTCCGTGGCGGGGCAACACTGCTCGAAAGCGTCATCGTGCCAGTTCGACGACCTCCGAGTAGTCGACCTTTTCGCGGCAGTTCACAGTGAAAGGGGCTTTAAACTTGTTAGCGTCGAGGCTGGCGGGGATCAGCTTCACCACCACTTCACCATTCAATCTTTGAACTTATCGGTCTTCGCCAGCGCCCGGAGCGGAAGCATGGCATGAGGTGGCGATGCCGTTGGCGCGGCGGGTGTGGCACTGTCGCCCTGACCGCCGGGCCGATATGGCAGCCGAGACAAAGATCTGGCGTGAGGCCGATCGCAAGCCCAGAAGGGGACACCCATTCATTTGAAATGTCGACCCCAATGGTGCCTGGAGCTTTCACGAGACGCTGATCCCCCAGGAACCCTAGAAGCCGATCCGCATTTTCATCTCCGTCGGCGACAAGGACCTGCTCAACCCCAACGTGATGCGGGACGAAATGCACGACTGGGTGGAGGCCAACCACCGGATGGCCAAGGTCTTGAAGGAGAAGAACTACGAATACCAATACCTGTTCTGCCTCGGCTCCGGCCATGGCATCGGCAACGCCCAAGCCCAGTTCCTGCCGCACGCCATCGAGTGGGTCTGGAAGGGGTACGCTCCGAAGAAGGACGAATGACCGCCGCTGCCACTGTGCCGCCCCGCCGGGCGTGGCTGGGGTCGATGAACGGGAAAAGGTTGGACGACTCGTGGGGAACAAACAATCGACAGGGGTGGCTGATCCGCGATCCCCAGTGATTCCCGAAAAATCTGCGACAGTCCTACACGTTGAAGCCGGAATTGTTGGCGAACGCGGTCCGTGGCCCAGCACTTAAACCTCCATCCCGTGTCGAAAATCTCCATGAAAACGCTTTCCAATTCATCGTTAATCTTTTACAAGGTGGGGTGGAATTGAGCCGCCGTGGCGCTGATGGTTTTCGTCTTAATCGCTACGGATGTGCCATGGCCGATCCCCAAAAACCCGACCCGCTTCGATCGGACCAGACGATTGCAACCTCGCCCGACACGGCGAGTCGCGACTTGCGCGCGGATGCCACCGTGGTTGGTTCGGTGACTCCCACCGATCCGGCGACTCCCCCGCCGGCCGCCAAGTCCGGGCCGCGAATTTCCAAGACGTTCGGGCGGTACGAGATCGAGAAGTGCCTTGGCGAAGGGGCGATGGGGGCCGTCTATCTGGCTCATGACACGCAACTGGGCCGCGACGTCGCGCTGAAGATTCCGAAAATTACGGCGGCCGATGGCGTGGAGATCATGCAGCGGTTTTTCCGTGAGGCGCGGGCGGCCGCGATGCTGCGGAACAACAACATCTGCCCAGTCTATGACGTCGGCGAGGTCGATGGCCAAGCTTACATCACGATGGCTTTCATCGAAGGCCGCGATCTCAAGCAACTGATCAGCTCTGGCAAGTCCATCAGCGAAAAGCAGGTGGTGTCCGCCCTGCGCAAGCTGGCGCTGGCCCTGGCGGAGGCACACAAGTTGGGCATCATCCACCGCGACTTGAAGCCCGCCAACATCATGATCGACCTGAAAGGCGAACCGGTCGTGATGGATTTTGGCCTGGCGCGGCGAACCGACGGCGAAGAAGTCCAGGTGACCCAGAGTGGCTCGATTGTCGGCACGCCCGCCTACATGTCGCCCGAGCAGGTGGATGGAGAGGTGACGCTGGGCCCCCCCACCGACATCTTCAGCCTGGGCGTGATTTTCTATGAACTGCTGACCCTGACGCAGCCCTTCAAGGGCAGCCTGATCACAATCCTCAAGCAGATTGGCACCCTCGACCCCGCGCCACCCAGCACCCTCAAACCCGGTCTGGATCCGCGACTGGACAAGATCTGCCTGAAAATGCTGTCCAAGTCCCTGGAAAAGCGCTATGCCAGCATGGATGACGTCGCGCGGGATCTGACCGATTTTCTGCGCCAGCCCCGCCCAACCACCCCGGTCGCCGAGGCCACCCCCGCGTCGCCCGTTCCACCCGTGGCTCCCGGCGACTCTGCCAAGTCTCCAGCCGCGAAGGCCAAGGCTCCCAAGGCCAAAGCCACACCGGTCGCCCCAAAGCCAGAATCGGATGTGGGCAGCGAGACGATGGCCTGGGCGAAACTTGTGGAAGAAGGAGAACCATTTCGCAGGCGGTCCCGGATACGGAAGAAAAAGCCCAAGGCCTGGGAAAACCCCCTGGTGTTGATCGGTGCCGGCGTGGGGGTGATTGCCGTCGTCGTACTGACCCTGACGATTTCCTCGCTGTTCCGTGCGAAACCGGAACCGACGCTGGCGGAGGCGAGCGGCGTGAACCCGAAGGGTCGGACCGCCAGCCGGCCGCAGACCGCGAAGACTCAGGTGCCGGCAGTGGCCGCAGCCACCAGCCCCGGGAAGGCACTGCAGTTTGACGGAAGCTCGAGCTACGTGCAGATTTCGACCTTGTCCAGGGGCGCTGACACGCCAGCGACGCTTGAGGTGTGGGTGCGGCCTGAAGTCCAACCCAGGCCCAATGCGATTGCTGTTCTGGGGGGCGCGATCCGGCTGCAGCTCGCAAAAACCAGCAGCCATTTTTTTGCGATCAATGGTGCCGCGCAACTCGAATCGGACACTGAAAACGGGTTTGCACCCGGAGTCTGGGTGCATCTGGCGGCAGTTGCCGATGGGCGTGAAGCGCGGTTTTATGTGAATGGGCAGAAGCAGGGACGGATGCAGGTCGGGGCGTCCCAGCCACTCCCATTTCCAGGGCTGTGGCTTGGCGCGCATCCCCTCGAATCTAACCCCAGTCAGATTGTCTACAACGCGAAATGTCAGTTGGACGAAATCCGGGTCTCGAGCATCGCCCGCTACACTGGCAATTTCGTGCCCGCAGCGCGGTTTGAGCCCGATGCCGAGACACTGGCGCTCTATCATTGCGACGAGGAGTCCGGCGGCGACCTCAAGGACGAAACGGGCCGGCATCCGGGCAAGGCTGTCGGGGTGAAGTGGGTGACCGCCGAACGCGGTCTGGGCCCCACGACCACGCCGGCCGCGACTGGTCCTGGCCAAACGGCGGCGGCGGCGAATGCCCACGACCTGAAGCTCGCCATCCAGCCGGAACTCGACCGCCTGACGCGCGAAATCGAGGCCAACCCGCGAAACGCGTCGAAGTTCTCAGCGCGGGCTGAGTACCAGGCTCGGCTCGGCCGCTGGAAGAAAGCCGCCGCCGATTATCAGAGTTCGGCCAAGCTGATTCCACAGGAGCGCTACGGCTGGGCAAAGGCGGCGACGTGCTTCCTGATGGCGGGCGATGCCGCCGCTTACCGCGAGCATTGCCGCGCGATGGCAGCGCAGTTTAAGGGCACTGGCGACCCGCTGGTGGCGGACAGCGTCTGCAAAACCTGCCTGCTTCTTCTCGACACGGTCCCGATCGCCGACCTCCCCATTCAGACGATTCGCAACGCGACGCCGAAAACGCCACCCACTCTCAAGAAGTGGTTCCTCGGATGTTGTGGATTGATCGCCTACCGCCAGGGGCTCTTCGAGGAGGCTGTGGACTGGTCGAAGAAGAACACCGAACCCACTGAGGAATGGGGCGCGCTCGCTCTCGTGGTCCGCGCCATGGCCGAGCGCCAGCTCGGTCAGCGGGATGAGGCGAACAAGACCCTGGCTCAGGCCGAAGCGCTCATCCCGATGGAGCTTCGCACCCTCGGCACCGAGGGTTACACCGGCCTGATGCCGGCAAGTGCGAAGAACACCCAATCCGACTGGCTTTTGGCCGAGATCCTGCGGCGGGAGGCGGTGCAATTGATTCGCGGCGGTCACGACGCAAAGTAGCGCTGCCGGCGTAAGGCTGCCCGGCATGACGCCACTTCACCGCTCTTGGCGCAGCTCGAAGCCGACTTGCTGACCGACTATTTGGCAAACGCCCAGCACGGCGGGTGGCTGCGCCGGGCGTGGCTGGGGGCGATGAACGGGACAGGGTTGGACGACTCGTGGGGAACAAACAATCGACAGGGGTGGCTGATCCGCGATCTCCCAGTGATTCCCGAAAAATCTGCGGCAGTCCTACACGTTGAAGCCGGAATTGTTGGCGAACGCGGTCCGTGGTCCAGCACGCTCGAACTGGCAGGCGACGGCGGAATTCTGCCGGGGAATCGCTTTCCAATGAGCGATTTCCTGACCCTCGGCCGCATTCACTGCGACGAAGGCACTGGACGAACTCACCCAGTTCTGCCACGGCCGGCACCGCGAAGTGGTCGGCGCGTGGTACGCGAACAAGCGCGCCATGACGACCTCGCCGCGCGGTGTGGCGAAGTCGCCTGGACAGGAGTATCCTTGACCACAATTCAGACGAATTCTCGAAGTTGTTCCAGGACCAAACGATGAGCGACGCGGTGGGCGCGGCCAAAGTTTCTTTTGTCGCCGACGGAAAACGCGTCGAAGTCGACCTGGCTGGCGGTGCGACCATTGGCCGTGGGGACGACTGCACGATCCGGTCTCCGGCCTCGATTTCGGGTGTCTCGCGCAGGCATGCGGACCTTCAGTTCGAGCAAGGCGAATGGTTCTTGTGCGACAACAACAGCACCAACGGTACGACCGTGAACGGGACGCGGATCACCCGGCAAAGGGTCCATGCTGGAGACACGCTGGGCTTCGGGGGGTTTGAACTGAAGTTTGACGCTCTGGCGCGCGAAGAGGCCGCAGAAATCGATGATGACCCGCCCATCAAGGGGAGCATCCTCTTCAACATGGACGACGTTCAGGCGATGCTGGCGGGGACGCAGGGCGGAGGGCTGGCCCCGGCTGGCTCCGAGATGCAGATGATCTCGCTGGATTACGACCACACGACTGCCGATCCCACCGGCTTCGGCTGGGCGATCGACCTGTTCACGGAGGTTGGCGACGCGCTCCTGGCGAATCAGGATCTCGACAGCATCCTGTCAAGTCTCCTGAACCTCGTCTTCGCAAACGTCGTGGCTCAGCGGGGAGCCATCTGCCTCTACGACAGCGAGACGGGAAAGATCACGCCCCGGACCTCCCGGGGAGCGGCCCCCGGCCGAAAGCTGGCGATCAGCCGCACGGTCTTGAACCAGGCGATCAAAACCCGCAGCGCCGTGCTGGTGGTGGATGCCGGCAGCGATTCCCGGGTCGATCGCGCCGCGTCGGTCAAGGCGCTGCAATTGCAGTCGATCATGTGCGTTCCCATGATCCACAAGCAGAACATCGTGGGGGTCATCTACGTCGACACGCAGCACCGCGTGAAAACCTTCGACGAGAGCCACCTGCGGATTTTGGCCTCGCTGGCGATGTTCGCGGCGGTGGCGATCGAGCAGTCGCGTCTGGCGGACTCGGTGGCCCGCGAGAAGGCCATCCGCAATCGGCTCGCCAAGAATCTGTCCCCCGCTGTCGTCAACCAGATGATTTCCCGCCTGGGCCACGCCGAGGGCGAGCAGATGATGGCCGAGGAACGGGATGTGACGGTTCTGTTCAGCGATCTCAGCGGTTTCACCGCCATGTCCGAAAACATGGCTCCGACCGAAGTCATCCAGGTCCTCAACACGATTTTCGAGGAGTTTTTGGACGCCGTTTTCAAGTTCGGCGGCACGCTCGACAAGTTCATGGGCGACGGCATGCTGGCCTTCTTTGGCGCGCCGCTGTCCTACTCCGACCACGCCGCCCGGGCGGTCCGCGCGGCACTGGCCATGCGGGAGTCGCTGGAGCAGTTCAACATCGCCCGTCCCGGCTCACCGCGTGTCAGCATGCGGATTGGCATCAATTCGGGGCCGGTCGTGGTGGGCGAAATCGGGTCCCGGCGGACACAGCGCAACTACACCATCATTGGCGACACGGTCAACACCGCCAGCCGACTGGAATCGGCTGTCGCCAAGCCCGGGGACATTGTCATCAACTCGACGACCGCCGCGTTGCTCGATCTCCGCGAGTTCAATCTGGAAGCATTGGCGGAAACTCAGGTCAAAGGAAAAAAAATCCTCCTGAACCCCTTCCGGGTGACGGGACACACTTCGCCGATCACCCAATCCGTCGATGCCACGGCCGCGGAATGAGCCCGCCGGTCGCAAGCCCAAAAGCAAGTCCAGAAGGGGACACCCATTCATTTCAAATGTCGACCCCAATGGTGCCTGGGGCCTCCACGAGACACTGATCCCCCAGGAACCCAAGAAGCCGATCCGCATGTTCATCTCCGTCGGCGACAAGGACCTGCTCAACCCCAACGTGATGCGGGACGAGATGCACGACTGGGTGGAGGCCAATCACCGGATGGCCAAGGTCTTGAAGGACAATATTTAGGAAGCCGGTCCTACGATAGTTGCGTCTTTCCGCCATCCGGCCGAAAGGCGGGGCAAAAATTGTTATCGGCATTTTTTGTCAAAACTTGCCTTGGAGGGTGACATGAGCTGTGAAAAATGCGGGCGGGACGCACCTCTGCGGTACGTTGAGTTTAACCAGAACGTCGGCCTCCTGGTCATGCGGATCTCCTCGTCGGCGCACGGCTATTACTGCAAGCCCTGCATTCACGAGACGTTCTGGACCATGCAGATGATCAACCTGACGGTTGGCTGGTGGGGGATCGTTTCGATGATCGTCACCCCCGCGTATGTGCTGACCAACTTCGTGCATTACATTCCCGCCCTGTTCATGGCCAGCAAGCATCCCGGCCCGCGTTCCCGGCCGAAGGCCAAGAAAAAGGCCGCCCGCCGCCGGCGGGAGCGGGTCTACGAGACGGACGCGGTGGACGATCCGGACGACGAGGAACCGCCCAAACGCCGACGGAAATGACGCGGCGACGGAAAAGCTCGTCTTTGGCCGAAATCCGCTCACGATTCAATGCTTGCAACGGACGACCGAACGGTTGCCGCCCCGCAGGGGGCGGTTCAACTCGTCGAAGAATCCTCGTGGGTAGTCGCTCTTCCAGCAGTTCCCATTGTTCAAGCGTGATCATCTTTGCTTCCCTCAGTTTCCGATTCTGAATCTCCTGGGGATCTGCAAGTGATAGTACCGCACGGCCGTTCACTGTCGCAACGGAAAGTGTGTGCTGCCCACTGCTTCGCCAGATCGGCTTTAACCTGCCTTCGCAGATCCGCCAGTTCCCGTGCAATCACAAGCCGCTCTTCCACTGGCAGTTCCTCGAACTGGTTAAACTGCATGTGCTTGAACTGTTCCAGAGACTTCTTTGTAGATCTTTAACTGGAACGTGGTGACTGAAGGGGAAGCGACCCGCGTCAGCATCTGGAATAAACGCGATTTCGGTTAACCCCAACTGCGGAGACGCGCGATAACTGACAGACAAATCGAGCAGAGTCCAGCAGATCGTGGAGACTGGCTGAGAGTGACGCGGAAGCCAAGATAGTTGAGGCGGCAGTCCGGGCTATCGGCACCGCGGCACGCAGACCTACAGCACGGAGGTCCATAACCATAGCTGCCGCCGCGAAGTACACGGTAGGTGGCTCTGTTAAGCCGCTCCGGGTCGGTCCCGCCCCGGAGCTTCGCATCATAACAATCGCGACACCACTCCCAAACGTTCCCATGCATGTCTCGCAGCCCCCATGCGTTAGGTCGCTTCGCCCCGACTGGATGAGCGAAAGGCTCGTTCACCTGGAGAGCGTTGTCTTTGAACCATGCGTAGTCTCCCAAAGACTCCGGGTCAGCACCGAACGCATATGCCGACTCTGCCCCTGCTCGGCAGGCATATTCCCATTCGGCTTCGGTCGGCAGCCTGTAGACCCAGCCAGCGGGCAGCCAGCCCGCCTGACGTTCGAGGGCGGTGAGGCATTCGCAGAACTCGACGGCGCTGTCCTCGCCACTATGGCATACATGTACTGCAGGGAAGTCATCTCCGGCTTGCACAAACCTAGTCGTCGGCCAAGGCTGAGTTCCCAGCACGTGTCGCCATTGTCTCTGTGTCACGGTTGTTTCTCCCAGCCAAAATCCTCGCTTTAGCGTGACAAGGACTTGACCTTCATCACCGTTGCGGGAGGGCTCACTTTCCGGGCTGCCCATCATGAATTTGCCCGGTGGACACCAACGAAACGTCATCGCAGATAAATTGGTCCACACCTGGCCGGCTTGTTTGCCAACCAGTGAAGTTTTCGCCGATTGCACAGTTGGTTCCGATATGCCCTCTGCCACTATCACTTAGCCCATTTTACAAACAAAGGTTCGTCGTCTCAGCTCCTGCGATGCACCTCTGGCCCTGTTAGTGACGAAAACACAACCTGTGTGAATGCAGGATGCAAGACATTTCGGCGGTGACATTCGCAACTGCTCCAGCACCGGACGGCATGCTGTACTGCCAACAACTCAGGCTACGGGAACAAGGCCTCCGTGGCGGGCAACCCGTACAACACATCGCTCGCTGACGCTCGAAGTTGGCTGCACTACTTGCGCCTAGATAATTCTTCGCGCAGTTTCAAATTTTCGACTTCCAGCTCTCCAATCCTTCTTTCAGATTTGGATGAGGCGATCTGATCTACAGCGGAGGCCAAGATGTCGCGGACGAGTTCCGTGTTCTCCGCACCATTTTTTAAAAACGATGACTCAATCTCCTCTCTGGGTACGCCCGCCTGAGCCGCACGCTTCCGAATTTCTGTGCGCACGGCAGTCTTCAGAGTCGACCGCCGAGAAAAATGTACCCGATATTCTTCAGACTCGTGCAATAGCCGCAGGCCTTTTCGTTCGATTGGGTCCAGCTTGATAGGAAAGTCCATGTCGAGCATCACGGCCCTCAAGCAATTAGCCCCCATTCGCACGCCGGGGACTTGCGACAACAGCCATGCGATCGCAGTAGTGTATAGGACAGGATCCTCACCCCCTATCTGTGCCTTTATGATCTGGCGCACTGCGCTCCGGAGTGAGCGTGACGTCGAGAGTACGATTGCAGTCCGATTTGCTTCAGCTAACTCAGCTCGCCGAAGGAATAGCTGCGCAGCAAGCCTGCCGTCTCTGTTGCATTTCTCCTGCAGTGCTTGAATGCTAAATGGTGAAGAACCGATGGTGCTCTTACGTTCGTCAAAGAGTGCTCCAGAGATTTGAGCAGCCTGCTCGCGACATGAATCTGATTCTGCGAGCAGCGAGATGCCAAAATCACTGAGCAGGCCGATTATTTTTGATGCATCGTGGTCGGATTTGCCACGAAAGCCCGAGATGTAATATTGCCATCTTGTTCGAGAAAATTTTTGCTTGGTCGCCTTCGTCTCAAACCAATATCCTCGCACAAACACGTTTGTGATGAGGTGCAGTGCACCAGCTGCGTCCATCTTATCGAACAGCGAAGTCGTATTCTCGTAATCAACCTCCGCTATCCATGCATGGTGCGAGACTTCTTCCAGGACAGGTGCGTTGACGTGAAGCGTCCCTCCGAGTTCTCGCCACGCGCGAACGATCGCACTCACTGCTTTGTGATTGGGCTCGCCTGGAGACATCAATGAGAGAACAACATCGCTGTCTAGGAGCAGTTCGATCTCCTGGATATGCGTTAACAGCTCCTGCTGAGCCTTTGGCTCGAGTCCAAGCGCGCAGAGGTGAAGGAAAACTTCTGCGACATCGCAAAGCCAAATGAATGCCGCTGATTCTCTTTCGTGAAACAAGTCCTCAATGGCTTGCGCGATCTCCTGCATTCGTGGGCCGGCACCTGGCAGTTGCACGACGCTGGCCGCGACTTCACGAATCTTCTCCCTGAGGTCAAGGTGCTCCTTAACCGTGGTTTCACCGCCAGAAATCGAAGCGATGGACCCTATTAATTCCGTCCCATGGGCAAGGAATATACCGATTATGTTATGTTCTAGGGTATTCCAAACCATTCTGAATTCGTTGTCGGCAAGATCGTAACCTAAAAGTGCTTCGATTGCGCTCCGGATTGCGGAGTGTCCTTTCATCAACGACCGTGCACCCGCCTCTGTTCGTCGGGCAAGATCCTGTCGTCCGAGATCTTCAACTCGGTAGACACCATGTGCCTGGGCGACCAACCCTTCGGACTCAAGTGAATTCAGCTCTGACAACAACCAGCTCTCTCGAACTAAGCGAGGCAGGTGCAGGCGATCGGTTATCGCCTTCGCGAGCGAAGAAGGTTTCAATTCCTTGCCCGACGACAACGCGGTCAGGATAAGGTTGCGTACCAAGTCGGCCCTCTTTTGCTGGGCCACATCATGCAATTGCGTAGTAAGCGCGATTCGCAATCCCGTAAGTCGCACTTCCTCGTTCGCTGACGAAGGGACAGCCAATGCAGATCTGAGGTCCCCTAATTCCGCAGCATAGAGTCGCTCGAAGGACGCTGGAACTCTCGCAATAAGTTGCGCCAGCTGTGCCCCTCCGTAAACTTCAACACTTTCGATTACCTTGCACCGATTGAACACATCTGCTTTGATTTTCTTTTCCATGAGTTCGGAAAAGGTCGGGTCTGTGAAGCAGAACAGCAGCTGCTTGGGTTGGACTGACTTAAGTATACTGGACAGGTCGTCCGACGCCTTCTTTACTGGGTCAGCGCCGGTGCCGCAGCAGATTATTGGTGGTGTGCTCGAGGGTGACGCACTGAGCCCTCTGGCATCGCGACCCAAATCATGAGTTCGCGATGTTTTGACGTATTCGATTTGCTGAAGTTCATGGAATGTGTCGATACATAAGTCTTCAAAGCGTATTGCATATCGTTCATGATTGAGGATGTCCTGAACCATGGTTTCTGTCGTTTGGCTGGCCATTGAGAGTTCCGAATGAATTGCCAGTTTCTTGGAAAAAAGTTTGCGGCAAAGCGATTGATTGATGATCTCGGCAGGAGCCGCGATCCGGACTTCTGAGTCAAACATTTCGTAAATGCACTTTACCTCTCAGGAGCAAAGGACATCCGCGCTGTTCGACCTCAACGAACAACCGTCATCGTACCCAGCTCTCGCGAACTTTCAAACGAATCATCGGCGGACGTCGATTTGTCCACCGTCAATCACGGACGGCAGTTCCAGGGAATTCTGGCATTCGTCCGCGAGGCGATTGTGCGGATCCGGCGGGTGTGGCACTGGCGAAATGCGTTCTGATGTGGTGTGCCACTGGCTCTGCCAGTGCCTGTGAAGGTCACGCGAGCCCTCAGTCACACTGGCAGAGCCAGTGGCACACAACGTTGTCATCAATGGTGCCAGCGCCGCAGTGCCACGCCCGCCGCATCGGCTGAAGCCAACGCCACGGGGCGTCGAATTTGGCGGATTTCCAGACAGATTGCCCGAATCCGCCGGCAGACGCTACGATCGGGCGGGTTTGCTGATTGTGGCCTTGCTGCGCGGGTTCGCTGTTCATGCTTCGCGGATGTGTTTTCGCCCTGTTGCTGCTGGCCGGTGTGATGGCCGGGTATTTCTATTGGCTCGACCAGGTGTTTGAGCCACCGGGGAGTTATATCGGGGCGGGGGTGATCGGGTTTTTGGTCACCTGCTGCATTGGGGCCTTCGACAAGGCACGCGTGGCTTGGCGGGACATCGCGTTTGTGAGTGAGGCGAGCCACGGGATGCGGTTGGAAGATGGACGGCTGGCGGCGGTCTGCGGGCCGATCCATCCGCTGGGCGAGGCGTTGAAGGCTCCGTTCAGCCACGCCCCGTGCGTGCTGTGTGAGTATGATGTCCTCAGCCCTCGTTCAAAGAGCAACCGCGATGCCAATATGGGTTCGGACTTCGCCGGGTTCCTGATGGTGCCTTGTGTCGTGAGGACACCGGCGGGGGATGTGAAGGTCCTGGGGTATCCGCAGATTGACGAGTCGGAAGGGGCAAGCTGCCCTGGTTTTCAGGCGGCGCGGAACGCCCGGTATTTTCTTAAGAACACCGAGTTTGAAGACCGTTCGGGCTTGAAGATCGTGTCGATCCTGTCGGTGTTTGGCGAGATCTGGACCGATGACGACGGCTCTGTCCAGAAGAACATGCGGCTGGGGTCGCGGACGGTCGGCGACCTGTACCCGCCCGAGAACAACGCCAGACTGGATGAACTGGCGAAACAGGAAACAGAAGAACTGGATGATGACGACGACGATGATGAGGAGGATTATGAACCGCCGCCAAGCAACATCCCCGAGCCACCGCGGTTGCGGGAGAAGCGGGTGGGGGTTGGCGAAGAGGTCTGTGTGATCGGCGTCTACAACGAGATGCGCAGCGGGCTGCTGCCTCGCGGACGCAGTGGGCCGCCGAACCGGCTGCTGCGGGGCTCTCCTGAAAAGCTTGATGCGCAGCTCCGGCTGACTTTCTACAGCATGCTGATCGGCGGGGCGATTGGGCTGTTGGTCATCAACGCGGGCATTGCGTTGGTGATGATGCTCTACCAGCGTTCGCCCGATACGATTCGTTACACGGAACGCGAGGCCGAACGCGCCGTGAAAAAAGGCGACCTGCCGCGGCTGGCCAATTTGGTGCGGCGCGGCCTCAACGCCAACTTTCGTGATTCGAGCCACCGGACGCTGCTGATGGAAGCCACGGATCCCGCCGTCAGCGCGTGGCTCATTGCCCACGACGTGGATGTGAACGCCACCGACGATTTGGGGGAAACCGCTCTGACCTTCGCAGCCCGCTCTGGCCGCACCGAAATCGTCCAGCAGTTGATCGCGGCCGGGGTGCATCTCAATCCGAAGAGCAAGAGCCTGGGCACCACCCCGCTGCAGGATGCCGAGATGCGTGGTCATGAGGCGACCGCCAAAGTGCTGCGCGACGCGGGGGCGAAGTGATTGGTCATGACTGAGCCTTTTCCACAGATTTGTGGGCGGATGGAGTTCGAGCCCCTGTACCAGCTCTTGCTGCGGGAGATTCCAGACTCCGCCCGACTGGTGGAAGTGGACACTGCGGAAGGCCGGTCGACAGCCTTTTTGGCGGGCGGACTGCGGCAGGCGGGGAAGTCAGCCACACTGCAGGCCGTGGTGGAGAAATCCAAGGCTGAAGAGATCGTGCAAAACCTGCGGACCGCGGGTGTGGCGGATTTGGTCACGGTGACGCCGCAATCCACCACCGACGCGGTCACAGGAATCGGCGACGAGTCACTGGACGGCGTGTTCCTGTTGAATGTCTCAGCGCGCTATGCAACCTTGCGCTCCGAGTTCCTCGCCTGGTGGCCGAAACTCATGCCAGGGGGCCTGCTGGCGGGAGTCGGTGACGCCAGCAAGCAACCCGGCCTCGCCCGGGTGCTGCAGGAGTTTTTTGCCCCCGGTCTGGTTCAAACCGTGGCTGGCGGCTTTATTGTCCGCAAACCGCAGGAAGCAGAGACGCTCCGGCGGCAATTGGACAACAGTCGCTGCGTGATCCTCGTCCCCGTGGCTCACCGCCTCGAGCCTGAATGTGATGCGAGCCTGCGCGAGTTGGAAGCGCAGGGGTATGTGGTCCGCCGCCTGTGGGGGATTGCGAACATCGACCTCTGCCGCAGCCAGATGGCCACCGATGCACTGGAAGACGGCTTTGAGGAGCTGTTTTGGATTGATGCCGATATTGGGTTTTCGCCGGCGGCAGTGGGCCGGCTGCGGAGCCACGGCTTGCCGCTGGTCTGCGGAATCTATCCCAAGAAGGGCCAACGGGCTCTCGCGGCGAATTTGGAGACTGGAACACGGCAGGTGGTGTTTGGACCGCAGGGCGGACTGCTGGAGATCCAGTACGCAGCGACGGGGTTCTTGTACACCCAGGCGGCGGTGTACGCGGCGATCAAAGAGCACTGTCGGCTTCCAATCTGCAACCGTCGCTTCGGAACGCCAGTTGTGCCTTATTTCCTCCCATTGGTTGTGGCCGAGAAGTCCGGCGAATTCTGGTACATGACCGAGGACTTTTCGTTCTGCGAGCGTGCCCGGCAGGCGGGGATCAAGATTCTCGCGGACACCACGATCCGCCTGCAGCACATTGGATCGTACCGTTACGGGTGGGAGGATGCGGGGTCGGAGTTGGCGCGGTATGGGACGTATGTGTTTCAGCCGCGGCCGTATGCGCCGCATGTGAGTTGAGGGACCAGCAATGGACTGACAAAATAATTTCAAATTTCAGATTTCAAATTTCACAGTCAGTGCAGCAACTTCGGACTGCGTGGAGAACTGATGCACCGGTCCTAACTAAGATTCATCTCGGTGTTGTCACCCGCTTTTCGCTTCTGGTATCTTGCATCAAGCAATCTTGATGATTCTTGGCGTGATGGGAGTCGATGCTATTTCTGAGGTTGAGGAATTAATTGCTGAGGGTGAAGCACTTTTGATTGCGGGCCAAGTGCCGGAAGCACTTTGCCATTTCGAAGGGGCATGGGTCGCGCTTCCAGAGCCTCGTGAAGAGCAAGATTTCGCCATCGCCATCCTCGCAGCAATCGCAGACATCAAATTTGAGTTGGAAGACTGGAATGCCTGTGCCAGTGCAATTCAGCGGGCTTTCCGATGTGGCGCGGATCTCGAAAATTCATTTTTGCGACTCCGCATGGGACAGTGCCTGTTAGAGCTAGGCAACGAGCAGGAGGCGATCAACTGGCTGGTGCCTGCTTATTTGTCAGAAGGCAGGAAGCTGTTCGAGGGCGAATTGCCCAAGTATTTCGAATGTTTTCATTCCAAACTGCAGCCACCCGCGGGTGGCTGGCCGGACGGTTGGTGAAGCGACATTAGATCTTGATCACTGCCGCGGCTGATCGAGATTTTTCGACAAATTCTGCTGCTGGACATTGCCATGATCGACGTAGAGCATCCAGACCGGTCAGCGGGCAGTCTGTGCGACAGGCTTCACCGGCGGCAGTGGCTGCAGGTGGGGACGGCGGCAGGGCTGGGTTTGTCGCTGGCGAACGCGCCGCGATTGATGGCGAGTGAAGGTGTCGCTGCACCCGCGAAGCGAGCCACGGCGAAGGCGTGCATTCAGTTGTTTTTGTGGGGTGGCCCGGGTGCGCAGGAGTCGTGGGATCCCAAGCCCAATGCACCAGAAGTCAACCGTGGCGAATTCAAGCCGATTGCCACCAGCCTGCCGGGCGTGTATTTCAGCGAGCACCTGCCGCTGCTGTCACAGCGGGCGAACCAGTACACCATTATTCGCAGCCTGACGCACGACGGCGTCAATCACGGCACCAGCTCGTATCACATGCTGACCGGGCATATCCACTGGGCTCCCGGCACGCTGAAGCATCCCACCAAGAACGACATGCCCAACATCGGGGCGAATGCCGCGCGGTTTTTGCAGCACCCCGCCTATCTGCCGGGGCATGTGCATCTGCCGACAGTCGTCAACGATGGCGACGGTTTGCCGGTTCCTGGTCAGGACGCGGGGATTCTCGGGGAAACCCACGAGCCGTTTCGCGTTCTGGGCGATTTGACCAAGAAGGACTTTCGGGTTCCCGCGCTGGCTTTGGCGGAGGGTGTCTCGCCCGGCCGGTTGGAGCGGCGGCTCGGATTGACCGAGGCCCTGGCAGTGCAGGGGGCTCATCTGAAACAGGAAGCGCTGGGGCGGGCGGTTGATTCTCAGTTCGACAAAGCGGTCAGCCTGCTGGCTTCGCCCGTCACCCAGTCGGCCTTCGACCTGTCGCGCGAGCCGGACGCGCTGCGGGAACGGTATGGCTATCATCATTTCGCCCAATCGTTGATTCTCGCCCGCCGCCTGGTGGAGGCGGGGGTGCCGTTTGTCACCGTCTATTGGAACACGCCGCGGAACACCGACGACCAGAGTTGGGACACGCACAACGACCAGCACCGCCGGATGCGGGAACACCTGCTCCCGGCCTTTGACCGTGGCTTGTCCGCGTTTCTGGATGACCTGTCCGAGCGTGGAATGCTCGATGAAACTCTGGTCACCTGGTATGGCGAATTCGGCCGGACGCCCAAGATCAACCGCGTGGGCGGTCGCGATCACTGGGGCTTCTGTCAGTCGATCGGCATGGCGGGCGGCGGCGTTAAAAAGGGGCTCGTGTACGGCACCAGCACGAAAGACGGTGGCTACGCCGAAACCTGCCCGGTCCGCCCTGATGACCTCTCGGCCACAATGTTTCACTGCCTGGGGATCGACCACCAGCAGCACATGTACGACATCCAGCGCCGCCCGATCCCGTTGAGCTACGGTGTGCCGGTGCAGGACGTGCTGGCGTAAGACCGCCCGTGGCTCACTTCGCCGGCTTGAATGTCCCTGACATCAGATCCTTGAGCAACCCGGTCTCCAGCGCTTCCGCGGCGAGGGCATGCGCGCGTTCGTTGGGGTGGGCGTCGAAGCGGTTGCAGACCAGGCCCTCCTTGACGTGCGGGGCGAGCGCCGGAGCCAAGTCTTGAACGGGGATGCCAGCTTCCTGGCAGTGTTCCACGATCAATTTGTGCGTGGCGGCGAATGGATAGTTGGGTCCCAAAGTGTGGAGAAACGGAAAGATCGCCACGCGGAAGTCGGTGCCGTGTTCCGCGCAGGCATCACGCATTTTGTCGATGGTCGACAGCAGCCGCTGGCCGGGCCTCCCGGCGTAGGCCTCGACCAGGTCGCCGTAGTAGTTTTGCACCCCCGCCTGCCGTGATTGGTAGTAGCGAAAGTACAGAAAATTGAAGAAGTATGTGCCACGGAACGGGAAGGTTTGCGGCTGCCACTGGCCCATTTTGGTGTAACGTTCTTCGTTTCCGGGAACGTACGGTTCCACATCGTTCAGGCAGATCACATAAACTGCCACATCGACCTTGAACGGGATCGGGTCGGGCCGCCCCTCAATGTCCGTCACCTCGGTCTTTCGCCGCAGGTCGGCATCAATGGACAGTTTGAGCATGTTCTCGATCTGCGCAATGTTCGCCCCCGCTTCAGCCACATTGGAGACCAGGTATTGGCCGGGTTGTGCCTTGTCCAAGGCGACCGCGACGCGGTCGGTAA
Organism: Planctomycetaceae bacterium; assembly: GCA_021732845.1. Lineage (GTDB taxonomy): Bacteria > Planctomycetota > Planctomycetia > Planctomycetales > Planctomycetaceae > JAKFUF01. The sequence goes on from JAKFUF010000117.1 coordinate 23,931, forward strand.
AGCGGTCGGCCACGCGTTTGACGCCATGACCAAAGGTAAAGCTGTCGCCGCAAAACCAGAGCTGGCGGACGCCTGCCGGGGCCACTTTGACCAGGGGGTGATCGCGAAAGCCGTCGCTGTTGCGGACGACGTGCCGCTCGTACCAGGCCTTCGAGACGTTGCTCATGTTGAACGAATCGCTCTGGTCGTAGAACACGGCAAAAAACAGTTCCAAACCTGTCAGCGCGGCCAGCAGCATCCACAGTGACAGACCGGCGTTGACCGTTCGCGACCTTGCGGGCCGCGCCTTGAACTTTTGCCGCCACAGGAGCAGTTGTCGCGCGGCGAAAAAGCCGGCAATGAGCCACGCCGCCATGCCGGCGAGGTATTCCCAGGAGAGGCCGTAAACCATGTGTGCGCAGACGAGTGCGAAAGGGCAGGGGGCAGATGTGCTTTCAGCATCGTCGCTTCTCCCGCTGTTGGCAAGCCGCGCGAATGCCCCTTCGATCGTCTGCTCTGATGTGAGGCGTGATGGCGGTGCGGGAAAACCTGAAGGAATCTTTCTGCGGCCAGCGATTTTTGTACGGAACCGTTCCGCCAACGTCACTAACAAGGTGACCAGCATTGTCGGCAGGCAGCTTGCCGAGGCTCAAATAGCGGTGGAACCTGATCATGCGACTGACTTTACGAACACTTCTCGCCTATCTGGACGATGTGCTGGAGCCGGCCGACTCGCGGGCGATCAGCGAACAGATCAATGCCAGCCCCGCCGCGAGCGAACTGGTGGGCAAGACGCGGGACGTGATTCGCCGCCGCCGGCTGTCGGCCCCGGCGGTCTCTGGTGCCGGCATGGGGGTCGATCCCAACGCCGTTGCCGAATATCTGGACAGCAATCTGTCTCCGGAAGGCGTGGCGGATGTGGAGCGGATCTGTCTGGATTCGGAGATGCATCTGGCGGAAGTGGCGGCCTGCCATCAGATTCTGACTCTGCTGATGGGTGAGCCGGTTGATGTCACACCCGCCATGCGCGAGCGGATGTATGGACTGGGGCCGGTAGCCACGCCACTGCGTTCGCCAGGCTCATCCCAAGGTTCGGCGCGAATCGGGGTTCAGCCAGCAGCGGCACACTCACCCACGCCGCCCAGCGCGCTGGGAACACCCACCCAGCGAGATGCGGCTGGCTTCGCCGCCGCACCAGCAGCTTCGAATGGTGCTGAGGTCTCCGTCGCAGCGGCGGCTCACTCACCCAAACCGCCGCCGCCGTTTCAACAGGGGCTGCCGGACTATCTGCGCGAGCCACCGTTGTGGAAGACTCCGTTCGCCTACTGGAGCGTGGTGGCGGTGCTGGTCCTGATCTGGGGCTGGGCCATGATCTACTTCTTCCAGTCGACACCACCGATGGTGGCGAACAACGGCGGCAACGCGGAAGCGGACGTCAAAGTGGCGGCCAACACGCCCAAGAAGCCGGGCCAGTCGGATGCCGAATTGGCGGGAATTCCGGTGAAGAAACCCGAAACCGAGAAGCCCGCCGATGACGCCTCGGCCAAGCCCTCGGTGGCGGGCATTGATCCTCCGCCTCCGGCAGACATGCCGGAAGAACCCAAGGAAGCCACTGAATTGGCGACCGTGGAAGGCAGCAAGCCGGCGAGAACTCTCCCGACAGAGACACCGAAGAAAATGCCGGTCGAAGCCGGAGCCGAGCCCAAGGTGGTGCCGATGCCGCCGCCCACAACCGACACCCCCGAGGAGACCACTGACACACCAGCCACCCCGAAAAAGCCCGTGGACCCGATGCCGGACACGCCTCCCAAGAAGACGACGGAAGTCGCCGTCGTGACTCCCGGCGGCAAACCGGTGGCCATGGGTGCGGAAATTGCCACCTACCGCTCCTTTGATGGCCTGGTGATGGTGTTCGACCCCGCGCAGCAACACTGGTATCCATTGGCGCGGCGCACCATGATTCGTGCCGGGGACGTGCTGGCGGTTCCCGAGCCGTTTGAAGGGCTGTTTGAATTCGACCAGGGCAAGGGAACGGTCCGGTTGCTGGACGGGACTCTGGCCGGAGTCATCGGGGAAAATCCGGTGGCTGCCACCGGTTGGGTACTGGATCGCGGCCGGATGGTGATGAAGCTGACCGCCGGGGCCTCGCGCAAGCCATTCGCCTTGAAGGTGCGGCAGACAATCTGGTCCGTGGAATTGCTGAGCGACGACACGGTGATCGGCGTGGAAGTTGTGCCACGGATCCCGCAGGCGTTGGAAGAGGATCTGACGGGCCGCGAGTTTACCGGGGCCATCTTTGTCGAGACCGGCAGCGCCCGCGTCATCGCCCCCGACAAGACCTCACAGACCGTCATGGAGGCCAATTGGTATCCGCTCACCGCGGAGACCCAGGTTTCGGGCAGTCCGAAATGGCTTGGAGAATCGATGCTGTCGAAGGTCCAGCGGCAGCAGGCCAAGGTGTTTGAAGATCTGCTGGTCGATCCGATGGCGACCTCCCGCACGGCCATCGATCTGATTGCTCCGGGCGTGGCTTCCGATCGTCGTCCACAACTGGCCCGTCTGGCCGTGGCGACGCTGGACCTGATGGGGGCGTATGCGCCGCTGTTGGACGCGCTGAAAAGTGAAACGGGCCACGAAGAATCGCGGCTGATGGCCATTCATGGCCTGCAACTGTGGCTGCCACGTCAACCGGAGAACCGAGACCTGCTGCGGGATGAACTGGCCAAACGCTTCCAGCCCGCCGACGTGGACGCGATGTACCGCCTGTTGTGGGGCTTCAATGAGAATGATGCCAAGGACAAGGAAGCGTCGAAAAAACTCGTGGAGTGGCTGGGACACCCCGAGATTTCAATCCGTGAACTGGCCTTCTACCACGTGTTGGCGCTGACCGGGAATTCAAAGCGGTATGACTATCGCCCGAACGCTTCGCCGCCGCAGCGCGAATCGGCGCTGAAGAGCTGGAAGAACCACATCAAGAACGGAACGCTGGTTGCGCCGTAAGCTCTGTTCGATCCATAAATCAGGTTCGCTTGTCGCGGACCGGCCGCAAGTGCGAGGGATCGGCCTGACTGCCGTCTTTTGAGACTCAAGTCGGCCGATTCCTCGCTTTGACGCTTGTAGTCCCCCGCACAACCCGCAAAATGTGGCGGCAGGGATCTCAAATCTCAAATCTCAAATCTCAAATCTCAAATCTCAAATCTCAAATCTCAAATCTCAAATCTCAAATCTCAAATCTCAAATCTCAAATCTCAAATCTCAAATCTCAAATCTCAAATCTCAAATTTCACAGTAAAATGCCTTTTCGTGTCATCCGTCCTTCCGGGCCGGAGTTACGTTCCTCACGGCGGAAGCGTCGCCGATGGTTCGACGTGGCCGCACAGACTGTGACACTTCTGTCGAACGATGTTGGTCAAGATGGTCCCCCAAAGCGGTATGTGGATCGGATGGTCAGGAATTTAACCACGAATCCTACGAATTTCACGAATTGTGCACCGGCATGGCCCCACGGGCGATGGAATCCTTCTCGTTGTCATTCGTAGGATTCGTGAAGATTCGTGGTTCCCTTTCTCGTTCATGCAAGATCGGCCTTCAGACAGCATCTTGAAGCGCGCGTATATTTTTTGTCTGCTCCTTCCAGCGTTTTTGAAATCTGAAATTTGAGTTCTGAGATAGATCTGAGATCCAAGTTCTGTCGAAATCATGCAAGGCCAGTTCGCCCGGCGTCTCCAGCCGTCTCCAAATTGACTGATCAGGAACTTCCATGAACGATACTGTCGTCACCAGCGAGGGCTGGTTCTCCCGCATGGGCAAGGCATTCGGCGGGATGCTGATTGGGTTTCTGATGTTCGTGGCGGCGTTTCCGGTGCTCTTCATCAACGAGGGGCGGGCGGTGCATCGGGCGCAGGATTTGGAAGAGGGTGCGAAGAACGCCATTGATGTCGACCCGACCAAGGCGGACCCGAGCCACGAGGGGAAGCTGGTCTTCGCCAATGGTTTTGCCACAACGGAGGAAACGCTGGCCGACCCGGTGTTTCTCGTTGAATCGCCGCACGCCTTGAAGCTCAGCCGGCATGTCGAAATGTACCAATGGAAGGAACGCAAGGATTCGCGCAAGGTGAAGCAAATGGGGGGCGGCGAACGAACGGAAACCACCTACCATTACTCCAAGGTGTGGGAAGACGCGCCGATCCATTCCGGCAGTTTTCACACTCGTACTGGACATGAAAACCCAACCCAATGGCCGTTTCCCAACCTGTCGTTGGTGGCGGGCAAGATCACCATGGGAGTGTTCACGATCCCGGAGCTGCTGAAGCACTCGCTCAGCCGCTTTCAGCCACTGCCGGCTGAACCAGGCTTGCTGGAAAAGATCAAACTGCCGGAGGGCTCACAGCCACTCAAGGCACATTCTGGCGGCTTCTACCGCGGCAATGATCCTGTAAATCCCGCTGTGGGAGATGTTCGCATCACGTTCAAAGACGTGCCTGCCGGAGATTGTGCGCTGGTCGGTGTGCAAACCGGGGATACCTTCGCCGCGTACAAGACACGCGGCGGCCGCGAGCTGTTTGAACTGCGTTCCGGGAAGCACACCGAAGAGGCCTTCTTCAAGGAGCTGGTGGCCGAAAACAACATGCTCACCTGGATCCTGCGGGCCGTCGGCACCGGGCTGATGTTTTTTGGCCTGCTGCTGCTGTTCCGGCCGATCAGCGTGATGGGTGACTTCGTGCCGCTGTTTGGCAACCTGCTCGGCTACGGGATCGGGGCCTTCGCCTTTGTCATCGCACTGTCGTTCTCGCTCGTCACCATCGGCATCGGCTGGCTCTCCTTTCGTCCGCTGCTTGGCATCGGGCTGCTTGTCGCCGCCGCCGCTCTGGTGACCCTGCTGGCCATGTTCGGCCGCAAGCGGACGCCGGTGCCGGAAGTGCTGGATGTTTGATCGGTGTCGAGGCAGTCACTCCGCAGGCTCGATCGCGAGGCTCGCCCGTGGCAGACATTCCAAATCCGCATGACCGGCTCTTCAAGGAACTGCTGACGCGGGTGGATGCCGCGCAGGACGTGGCTCGAAATTACCTGCCGCAAGACATCGTCCGGCTGCTCGACCTATATAACATTGCGTGATTCTGCGACACCTGTCGCGGAACCGCTCGCTGGCGCTCACTCCAGTTCCGCTGGCGGTGTCCCAGAATCACGCACGGCTATTGGAGTCGATGGAGTTGGAGGAAGACTCCTGGGTCGACCCGGAGCTGCGCGAGTACTTCGCGGACGTCGTGTATCGGGTCAAGTGGCTCGACTCCCAGGGCGGCAGCGGTGAAGTCTACCTGTACCTGCTGTTTGAGCACAAAAGCCACTCTGACCGGACGACAGCCCATCAGATCCTGCGGTACATGATGCTGAAGTGGAACGCGCACCTGAAAACAGAATCGCCGCAGTTGCCGCTGCCCTACATCATCCCCCTGGTGTTTTATCACGGCGAGGCCAACTGGACGGCGTCTCGGACATTTCAGGGGTTGTTTGGCGACAAGATCCCCGCAGAATTGCAGCCCTACGTTCCTCATTTTTCGTATGAGCTTCTCGACCTGTCGCCGCATTCGACGCGACAGATCGTGGGCGGCCCGCGAGTCGCGGTGACATTCTCAGTGATGCACTCGGTGTTCACCGCGGACCTGAAAGCCCGCGTGCCCGACATCTTGAAAGCCCTCGCCAACGGAATGCCTGGCGACATAGAATTGCTGAAATTGATCCTGCTGTATCTGATGACCGTCAGTTCCCTGAGCCAGTCAGATCTGTCCGCCGCCGTCAACTCCGCTTATCAGGGCAACGCGAGGGATGTCATGCCAACACTTGCTGAAACGCTGTTGCAACAAGGTGAGGAGAGGGGGATCCAGAAGGGGATCGAAGAGGGGAGGCAGCAGGGCGTCCATACCGGCTCCCTCGCCATAGTCTTGCGCGCCGTTCAGCGCAAATTCGGAAGTCTGGATCCTGCCATCCTGGCATCACTGGAGCAGCTTTCCACCACAGATCTCGAACTGCTCATTGATGACCTGCCCAACTTCACGTCGACAGGTGACCTGCGGGAATGGCTGGCAAAACGCCTCCCGGCGCTTTGAAACGCCCCGGATGATCTCTCCGCCACCGTCATTCCCTCGCGGAAGGGAATGTCGGTCGTGACTTCATTCACCCGGTTCATTGAACCACCATCAGGGACAGCGCGTGAAGGTGCAGGCCAGGTCGGCCAGTCCAGGAAAACGGAGCTGGAATCTTGAAAAGCATCCGCTGTTTCCATGGCCAAAACGACAAAGCCCCGCTTCCGATCTGGAAGGCGGGGCTTTTTGAGGTCAAGCGGCGAGGCCGGGACTAGTAATCGTTGCCACCGTGTCCGCCCTTGTTGGCTTCCGGGACTGGCCCAAAGTTGCAGACGATGTCATTCTCGGCGTCGCATTCGTCGACATGGTCCTTGAACGAGCTGCCGAAGGCCCGGCCTTTGCAGCCGGAGAAGCCACTGTAGTAGTAGGACTGGTTGAGCGAACCGATCGCGGCACCCACGTCTTCAAGTTCCTGGTTCACGCCGCTGGCGACTTCGGTGAGGCCCACCACCAGTCCGATCACGGTGATCGTGGCGATCAGCACCAGTTCGGCGGAGACGACGAAACCGGCTTCATCCTTCAGCAGCAGAGTGGCGACGTTGATCATGGTGTGCGGTCCTTGTGGATTTGTTGTGTCAAACGAATGTGTGAGAAATTGACGCGGTTGGCGGTCAAAGGGGTTGACCGTTCGAGTTCGGGGCGAAGGGTGGTCCGGACGGGTGGGCGAATTAGTAGGTATGGCCGGTTGATTCCGCCTGAGGGCCGAGATTGCAGGAGATGTCGTTTTCGTTGTCGCACTCGTCGGCATGGTCCTTGAAGCTGCTTCCCACCATGCGGGCCTTGCAGCTAGTCAGGCCCTGCATCCTGAAGGACTGATTGACACTGCCGAAGGCGGCGCCCACATCTTCGAGTTCCTGATTGACGCCATTCGAAACTTCAGTCAGCCCGACAACCAACCCCAGCACGCAGATCGTCGCGATCAGCACGAGTTCCGCGGAAACCACGAAGCCAGCGTCGTCGTTGAACAGGTGGCGGGCGAGGGTCAGCATGTTGGCAAGTCCTTTGTCTGGGGAGAGTTGTCTCGGTTGATGTTCAGATCATTAAGCACGCTGAATGCCAGTCTGAACAAAATGTTTCAGGGATCGCACACCCTGTAAGCGCCATGAGACACATCGACCGCAACGGCAGGATGTTACGTAAAGCCGCTCGGCGTCCGACCCGCGCCCGGGGCCAGTTCTTCCCGCTTGAGCGCCGTGGTGGTTTCGCCTCACGGATGTTGCCGGCGGCAACGAATGATGCTGAAAGGCAACGGGTGCGGGAACTGCCTGATCTGCCCATTACGGCAGGGACCCTCTGTGCAGCAAGGGGAATCCCCATGCCGAGTTCAGCAATAAACCTCCATGCACGGGCCGATCTGTAGTCTATGTTTGTCAGGTTTGAGGAAGTTCACTTTGCACGAACTCGTCAGGCCATCGCGCTCGTTCAAATTCAGTTGTCGCCGTTGTCAGCCCCATTCAAATTGCAATGCCACAAAAAAAACACACCCCGTCAGTCGAGCAGGCGAAAGTCGCCGCCTTCATTCTGGAGAGTGAACTCTCGGCCAGTGTGACGGTGTTTGACGGTGAAACCGGTGTGAAGTTGGTCGCGGCGCTGAACGAGCCGATTTTGGAAGACGTGGACATTGTGGCCAGCGCCGGCCTGAAACGGCCGCGGATTTGTGCCAACGGGAATCAAGGTTGGCAGGCAGTTTTGCCGTTGAGGTTTGGCCCGATGACCCTGGTCGCCGTGGCTCGGGTGAAACGGCTGGCCCCCGAAGGTCCGGTGGCCGACGAAGAGCAGCGGCGGCTGGAGAAGTGGTGTGGCCTGCTCGTCGAAAAGCTGACCGCCAGCCATGAACGCGGCAATGAAGCCACCGCCCGCGAGCGGGAGGCCGGCTCGGTGATCGCCGCGATGGATGTCCTGTTGCGCACCGGCCGTCTGACCGGTGACCGTGCGGTCTTTCAACGCCATGTGCTGAAGGCCATCTGCAGCGTCCTGGGAGTGCGTGCCGCCACCTGGATCCCGATGGACCCCAGCGCCTCCGTCGTCACCCGGGGCATCGCCAACCTGTCCAACTGGGACTGGCGACAGGTCGTCGCCAGCCTTGTGCCCCGCATCTCCGATGATCGCCTGGGCCTGCTGATCGACAATGTCGTCCCCCGCGGGCTCCTGGCCAACCGGCTGCCCGATCTGCGGAACATCATGGTGATGCGCGTGCAGGAAGAAGGCGCGGCCGGTTACCTGATCGCCTTTGACCGGGTGGCTCGCGCCGAAAAGGGACGCAGCGACCTGGATGCGCCGCTCGACTTCCGCCGCGGTGATGCCGCCCTCATGGCACCGTTTGCGACATTGCTTGGTGCTCAGGCTCGCGCGTCATCCCGCCACGATGAAATGAAGGAACTGGTCGTGGGACTGACACGCTCGCTCACCTCGGCGATCGATGCGAAGGATCCCTACACCTTCGGCCACAGCGAGCGCGTGGCTCGAATCGCGGTCGAATTGGCCCGCGAAATGGGCCTCGGCGCGGAAGCGCAGAGCGACATTTATCTGGTGGGCCTGCTGCATGACATCGGCAAAATCGGCGTTCGCGATTCGGTGTTGGGTAAGAACGGACCGCTGACCGACGAAGAACGCGACCATATCAACCAGCACCCGCGCATCGGTTACCGCATTCTGCTGGGCATCGGTGCCATCAAGCATCTTCTGGGTGGGGTGCTGTACCATCACGAGCAGTTTAACGGTGCCGGATATCCCGACGGACTGGCGGGGGAGAAGATCCCACAGATTGCCCGGATCATCGCGGTGGCCGACAGCTTCGATGCGATGCGCTCCGACCGCCCCTATCGGCCAGGCATGCCCCTGGGGCGAGTCGAGTCAATCCTGTCGGGCGGTTCCGGGACGCAGTGGGATCCGGAAGTCATCGACGCCTATGAACGCTGCAAACAAAAAGTCAGCGAGATTCGCGAGCAGGGGGTCGGCGAATCGCTCCGCCTCGCTCTCGACGGCGCGATGCGGCACGCACCCCATATTGACCAGTCGATCAGCTTTAGCGCGCACCGCGTGCCGGTGTGAGCCCGGTTGTTGACCATCGGCTGTGTTTCGGCGAGAACCAGTGAATCTGAGTCGAAGACCCTCCGTGGTCCCACTTCAGATTCCGGGATGAGCCGATGGGCGCAAAAGAAGACCGAGCGGAACTTCTCGAAGCCACTGTTGACCGCGTGCTCGCCAGATTCTCCGAGCGTGGGTTCGACCGCCATTGGGTGGATGAGCAATCCCGACTGATGCGGACGATGCTCGACGCCCCCTACCGGCGCGCCGTCGTGTTCGTCAAGAACACGCAACCGGCCATCGCTGAGTTGTGCCGGTCAGGCATACTATGGGAATTCGACAGCGAGCTTCATCGTTCCCATCCTGAGGCCAGCGAATGCAACCTGTCCTGGTTCTGTCGGCTGCTGGAGGCCGTCGAGGCACTGGCGAACGTCACGGCCACCATCAGGGCGAGTCCCACCGCATTGGCGTTGTTCCGGGACGCTGTCCTGCAGAGCAACGCGGCGTATAAGAATTCCCAATTGTCTGAGGAAATCGTCCATCCCGAGGAGTTCTCTCACGACTCGCTCTTCTGGATCTTCCTCTGTGTTGCTCACAGCCATTCCATAGTGATAGTGCTTCCTCAGGCGCTGTCAGACCTGCTTGAGGGCAGGGGGGTGGTTGAGCCTGAGTGGATCGCGAAGTGGATCCGGCGCTTTTCCGCCGGGCTGTCTCGATAAGCGTTCGACGCTCTCCGCAAGTTTTTCCTATGCATGATCCGGCTGGAGGCAGCGCGGCCGGTTGACGGCGGCCGTCTCAACGAAATGTTGCATGCGTACGCCGTGGCCTTCAACGAAATCGCTCCTGCCCTTCGCCAATTGACTCAAATTAAAGGCATTGTGCCATGGCTTCAACTGGCCGGGATCATCGAATGGGACTACAAGGATTGCATCCTGTCAAACTCCATCCCCACGCCATGGGTGGAAGCGGATGCCGGCACACAGTGGCTGGAGCTGGAAAGGTGGATCTTCGAAGTCGCGCGGCTGCAGATGGAGCAGGCTTTCTTTCAGGGACTGGCTGTCCCATCTCTGAGCACGCTGTCGAACGCGATCCAATGCCTTGATTGGGCAAAAGCAGATCGAGGTCACTCATTGCAGTGATTTTTGGTCGGCACATTGACAATGGCGCTGCTTTAACAGGAGCGGCGTGACAAGGTAAACCCCGGAGGGATCACTGCTATCATCCGCCACACCGTTTGATTAGCCGCAACCGCAATTCTCGGGTTCCAGCGATCAGACCTGTACTTCAGTTACTGTGAAATCTGAGATTTGAGATTCAGTGCAAGCACCTCTCGGGCCGTACTTTCCGGCTCATCGAACGGCATTGCCATGAGCCGGGGGGGTGAGTGTGATTGCGACAGTCATTTCTACTCTGGTCCCAAGTGGGATTTGGCGAAGCCCAACGCCGCTTGTTCCAGTACTGTGGACGTGCGAAAGTACTCTGGGTCATTCACTCGGAGAATCACACATGTTCAGATTTGCAGGCCCTGCCAGCCGCATTGGCTTTTCCCTGTGCGTTGTGCTGTTGAGCGTCGTGCCAACACGGGCCTTTGCCGACAAGCCACGGTATCGGCTGGCCACCTTTGCGGCCGACGTGACTCCGCCAATGGGCAGTCCGCTGTGTGGAGGGCTGGTCAAACCGGTGTCGGGTGTTTCGGAACCGCTGCAGGCACTGGGGATCATCCTCCTCGGTTCCGGAGATCCGATCGTCCTATGCGCTGTCGATTGGTGTGAGATTCGCAATCGCGATCACGCCGGGTGGCGCGAACAGTTGGCCCAGGCAGCGGGGACGACTCCAGAGCGAGTGGCCGTTCAGGCGCTGCACCAGCACAATGCACCTATTGCCGACACCGGGGCGCAGGAATTGTTGCAGTCCTCGAAGTCCCCTTTGGTCATTCAGGACTCCCCCTGGATGCAGCAGGCCCTGACCAATGTGGCTCAGGCGGTTCAACAGGCACTGGAAAAATCTCAGCCACTGACTCGAATCGCCGTCGGCGAGGCCACGGTTGTCGATGTTGCGTCCAACCGCCGCGTGATGGGACCGGATGGCAAAGTCCGGGCTGTGCGGACGAGTGCCACGAAGGATGCCTCTGTTCGCGCCGCGGAGGTGGGCACCATCGACCCGCAACTCAAAAGCATCAGCTTTTGGAACGACTCCAAAAAGCTGGCGGTGCTGCACTATTACGGGACCCATCCGATGAGCTACTACGGCGACGGCATCGTCTCGTCGGACTTCGTCGGCATCGCCCGTGAACGAAGAACGGCGGAGGATCACGTCCCCCATCTGTATTTCACGGGGTGTGGCGGCAACGTCACCGCCGGCAAGTACAACGACGGCAACCCGGACAACCGCCCCGTGCTGGCGAACCACATTCTGGAGGCGATGCGCGCCTCCGAGCAGGCACCGCGAGTGACAGCCTTGGCAGAGATCGCGTGGCATTCGCAGCCTGTTGTGCTGTCCTTGAATGCCTTGAAGGAAGAAGAGGTGCTGGCCGCCATCGGCAACGCCCAGTCGAATGCCGGCACTCGCATCGGCGCGGCGATGAAGCTCTCGTATCAGCGGTATTGCGCCGCCGGAACACCGATCCAGTTCAGCGCACTGCAACTGGGCGACGAAGTCCGCATCGTTCACCTGCCCGGCGAACCGTTCATCGAGTATCAGCTTTTCGCGCAGGAAGCTGCCAAAGGAAAATTCGTGGCCGTGGCCGGATATGGAGACGGCGGCTGCGGGTACATTCCCCTGGAAAAATCCTTTGAAGAGGGTGGGTATGAACCCACCTGGGCGTTTGCCGCGCCGGCCAGCGAAACGGTGATCCGCAGGACGATAGAGGACTTGCTGAAACCGTAGCGTGGGTTTCAACCCACCTCGGTCAGCGGTGCGTTGCGGGAGACCTGGTGTGACAGCACGCCCACCGTTCACCGGTCGGCTGAAGCCGACGCTACGTAGCGAGGGTTTCAACCCACCTCGGTCAGCGGCCCGTCGCGGGAGACCTGGTGTGACAGCACGCCCACCGTTCACCGGTCGGCTGAAGCTGACGCTACGTAGCGAGGGTTTCAACCCACCTCGGTCAGCGGAGCGTCGCGGGTGACCTGGTGTGACAGCACGCCCACCGTTCACCGGTCGGCTGAAGCCGACGCTACGTAGCGTGGGTTTCAACCCACCTCTGGCAGCGGAGCGTCGCGGGTGACCTGGTGTGACAGCACGCCCACCGTTCACCGGTCGGCTAGCGGAGGTCCTCAAATTGCCAGCCACAGTCAACCCAAGAGGGCTGCACCCAGCGGCATGCTTTCAGCGGGTCGAGACCCGCTTTCTGCGGGTTGCGTCCGATGTACTGCAGCACTCGCCAAAGCTCTTCTTCATCACGAACGATGCGATCGTAAGTATCCTTTTGCCAGAGCGCCCCGGTTTTACCACGCAGACAATTGATGTCGTAGGCCGACCGCCCCTTCCAGTGTTTCAGGATCTCTTCCAAGTCCAGTTCGCTCGGCACCAAGGGGCGAACAATTGCATGAACGTGATTCGGCATGACGACGAAGCATCCCAGTTCGTAGATGTTTCCGTCGCCCCGTTTAAGCGTGTCACACACCAGCCTGGCATGTTCCTCATTCGCCAGCAGGCAAGATCCCATACCCTGGTCGAGCCATGTGTCAGTACGGCGAAATGTCTCTCGGGCGAGTTCGTCGCGCTGGTCTGCTGACTGGGGTGGCGGGTGTCGTCTTTCCCAATCAGCCTTAAATTGGCGAAGTTCTGCGAGTTTCGACTGTGGTAGCGAGTCGCCCAGGCGGAATGTTATGAAATAGGTGGCTCCCTCCTGCCGCCAATGGGGCAGTTTTTGTTGATAGGTCAGCAGCCGGAGATCTTCCCTGAGACCCTGGAAGCCGGGCGGGGAGGGAAGGTTCCACTCACCAGGGGATTTGGCCATACTCGTAGACTGAACGTCCGATCAAGATGACTGGGGCGATTCAACGCATCTGAAGTCGAGACTCTCGCCAATTTCTGCACCGGACGCAATCTCACGTAGCGTGGGTTTTAGCCGGTTTTAGCCCAGCGGGGCGACTGGGGTCGGGACATTTGCCGTGGGATGCAGCAATGCCAACCGTCCACCGGTCGGCTGAAGCCGACGCTACGTAGTGTGGGTTTCAACCCACCTCGGTCAGCGGAGCGTCGCGGGTGACCTGGTGTGACAGCAATGCCAACCGTTCACCGGTCGGCTGAAGCCGACGCTACGTAGCGTGGGTTTCAACCCACTGGGGCGACTGGGGTCGGGACATTTGCCGTGGGGGCAGCAATGCCAACCGTCCACCGGTCGGCTGAAGCCGACGCTACGTAGCGTGGGTTTCAACCCACCGGGGCGACTGGGGTCGGGACATTTGCCGTGGGGTGCAGGCACGCCAACCGTCCACTGGTCGGCTGAAGCCGACGCTACGTAGCGTGGGTTTCAACCCACTGGGGCGACTGGGGTCGGGACATTTGCTGTGGGATGCAGCAATGCCAACCGTTCACCGGTCGGCTGAAGCCGACGCTACGTAGCGTGGGTTTCAACCCACTGGGGCGACTGGGGTCGGGACATTTGCCGTGGGTGCAGGCACGCCAACCGTTCACTGGTCGGCTGAAGCCGACGCTACGTAGCGTGGGTTTCAACCCACTGGGGCGACTGGGGTCGGGACATTTGCCGTGGGGTGCAGGCACGCCAACCGTCCACCGGTCGGCTGAAGCCGACGCTACGTAGTGTGGGTTTCAACCCACCTCGGTCAGCGGAGCGTCGCGGGTGACCTGGTGTGACAGCAATGCCAACCGTTCACCGGTCGGCTGAAGCCGACGCTACGTAGCGTGGGTTTCAACCCA
>JAKFUF010000117.1:38060-51317 GCA_021732845.1 Planctomycetaceae bacterium
ACGCTACGTAGTGTGGGTTTCAACCCACCTCGGTCAGCGGAGCGTCGCGGGTGACCTGGTGTGACAGCAATGCCAACCGTTCACCGGTCGGCTGAAGCCGACGCTACGTAGCGTGGGTTTCAACCCAGCGGGGCGACCGGGGTCGGGACATTTGCCGTGGGATGCAGCAATGCCAACCGTTCACCGGTCGGCTGAAGCCGACGCTACGTAGCGTGGGTTTCAACCCACCGGGGCGACTGGGGTCGGGACATTTGCCGTGGGTGCAGGCACGCCAACCGTTCACCGGTCGGCTGAAGCCGACGCTACGTAGCGTGGGTTTCAACCCACCGGGGCGACTGGGGTCGGGACATTTGCTGTGGGATGCAGCAATGCCAACCGTTCACCGGTCGGCTGAAGCCGACGCTACGTAGCGTGGGTTTTAGCCCACCGGGGCGACTGGGGTCGGGACATTTGCTGTGGGTGCAGCAATGCCAACCGTTCACCGGTCGGCTGAAGCCGACACTACGGTGCCGTGGACACCTCGTCGGTACCCAGACTATTGTGAAGCGCTGAATTCAGATGCGATATCGGCCCGTCTATGTATTCCGACGAGCCCCTTCAGCAATCGGCTTTTCACACCGTGGACTGGACCAGCGCTCGTCAGCATGTCTCCGCCGATCTTTCTCGACAACCACTCCACAACCCGTGTCGACCCACGCGTGGCGGAGGCGATGTGGCCGTATTTTGTCGAGCACTACGGCAATGCGGCGAGTATCAACCATTGGTTTGGCGAGGTGGCGGGGAAGGCAGTGGAGGCGGCGCGCGCGCAGATCTCTGCGCTGCTGGGGACTGAACCGGCGGCGTTGGCGTTTACGAGCGGAGCCACGGAGGCGAATAATCTGGCGCTCAAGGGGGTGCTGCACGGCGCGCCGGCGGATAGCCACGTGATCACGACCGTTGCCGAGCATCGCGCGGTGCTTGATCCGGCGAAGAAGCTACAGCGGTCTGGGTATGCCGTCACGCTTCTTCCGGTGGATGCCTATGGGCGGGTTGAGCCACTGCGCGTGGCGGAGAGTCTGCGGCCCAATACGGTGCTGGTCTCTGTGATGGCGGCGAACAATGAAGTGGGGACGCTGAGCCACATTGAGGAGATCGCCGGGATCTGCCGGCGGCATGGGGCTTTGTTCCACTGCGACGGGGCACAATGCGTTGGCAAGCTGCCGCTGGACCTCTCCAAAATCCCCATCGATCTGCTCAGTGTGACAGCGCACAAGCTGTATGGTCCGAAGGGAGTGGGGGCGCTGTTTGTTCGTCGCGGCGAACGCCGGATCCGTTTGGAAGCGCAGATGGACGGCGGCGGGCATGAAGGGCGGTTGCGCAGCGGCACGCTGCCGGTGCCGTTGATAATCGGGTTCGGCCAGGCGGCGGAGATTGTGGCTCAGGAGATGAGCCGCGAGGGCGAACGTGTCGCGGCGCTGCGGGATCGCTTGTGGGTGGAGTTGAGCCACAGGTTGGAGGGGCTGACGCTGAACGGGCATCCAACGGACCGACTGCCGGGCAACCTGCATTTCAGTGTCGATGGCGTCGATGGCGATGCGCTGATGAACAGCCTGCGGGAGATCGCCGTGAGTTCGGGATCGGCCTGCACGACGGCCAATCCCGAGCCGAGCCACGTCCTGCGGGCGATGGGCGTGGCCGACGCCCGCTCCCGCTCCAGCCTGCGGTTCGGAATCGGGCGGTTCAATACGCTGGAAGAGATCGAGTTCGCCGCGGGGTATGTCGAGGAACAGGTGCGACGGCTGCGGGACTGAGGAGCTTTCTGGTGGCTTTGATGATGGTGAAAATAATATCAACATTAAGTGTTAAAATTTATTAGTAAAACGTGACGTAACTGGTCATCACGCTGTTGGGGCTGTCAAGATGGCTGGTGTATAGTTACGAGACGGATTTGTTGGACAGGCTTGAAAGGATGCGAGAAGATCAGAAAGGATGTCTTCATTGAACGCTGGCACCAACAGATCCTTTCCTAATCCTTTCTAATCCTTTCCAACATTCCTAACGGGCGCGCCGGTTTTCGTAGTGTACAGGCCCTGTAACCACCGAGATGAACTCGGTGGGGTTTAAGGATCGCGGCAACAATAACATGGTGAAGTTGCTTGGGATGGACGCCGATTGAGGGCAGATTCATCAGCCGGCACGCGTTAGCGTCCGGTTCGTGGCGTTGGCGTCTTCCGATCATCCTCCAACCGGGGGCTAAGGCCGGCTAAGGCCCTCCGGCTCATTGGCTGTGCGGCTCGTCAAAAATCGACAGTTATTCTTGCCGCGGTCCTAAACGGGATTGGGAAGCTCCAAGCCAGCCTGAAAGCACAGGGCGGCATCAGGTCGTCTCTGGCGTCAGCCCCAGCACGATGTCGAATTTGGCGGTCAGTTCACCGATTTTCGAGCCTTTCAGCGGCATGAAGTCGGACATCAGTGCGGCCTTCGCCTTCACATCGCGGACGCCGCGGAGCACGCCGTCCTTCTCATTGCCGGGGTGTCCGTTGATGTAGCACTGGGTGGTGAACTTCTCCTGCTTGGGGATCTTGACCGCGAAGTGAATGTGCGGCGTCCGGCCCGGGTAGGGGACCGGCTTGATCGTGCGGAAATAGTACTCTCCGGCAGTGCCCGTGAGGAACCGGCCGAAGCCTTGGAAGTGGGCATCGCGCTTCTCGGCGTTGCCGCTGCGCGTATGCAGGTACGCCCCGTTGTTGTCGCACTGCCAGATCTCGACCAGGGCATTGCGGACCGGTTCGCCGCGTGAGTCCAGAATCCGCCCGCCCAGATGCGTGACCTCACCCACGGCGGAAGTGATCGTGTCATTCACGATCAGCAGGTCGTTGTCGGTGTCCAACGGCAGCTTGTCGGGATAGAAGGGCCCCTCAGTCTGAGACGGCGTCCGGGTCAGTTCGTCGGCGAACAGCGGGCGCGACGGGGCCACAAACAGTCCGGCGGCGAGGCCACCGAGAAACAGGCGACGGGAGACGGTCATGACGCAGTTCCGTAGGATGAGGATCGAAGAGGATGGGTGACGTGTATTGTGCCGAGTTCGCCATGTTTTCGCGACGTTGGGTGTGTCGTTCGACGCGCCAGTGAGGCATAACGTCTATGTGGGCGGCGCGGCGGACATCCGCCGCAGATTCGGCCGGGCTCGCGAAAGATTTCCCCGGAAACATCGTGGCATGGCCTTCAGCCAACGGCGAGCGATCATTTTACGAAACTGGCCAGCGCCTGAGCGCGCGGCGTGGGTCACCTCGCGGATCGGCTCGAGCCGATGTTACGGGCCGCTTACTCGCTCTCTTCCGGCGTCGACTCGGCATCGGGTTTCATTCCCAGGCCCAGTTCCAGGCCCAGCATCCAGCTCTCTTTGTCGTGCCGGAGCGAGGTGAAGTTGTAGGCGGCACGCGTGGCGAGATAGACGTGCGGACTGACCCAGAAGATCACACCCACTTCGGGGTAGACGGTGGCCAGCCCCTTGGTCTTGGTTTTTGTGGTGGTCTGCGTACTGTGGAAGCCCCAGAACGATTCCTCGCTGACGGTGGTTGTGGTCGTTTTCTGCTCCTGCCAGCCGAGAAATGTGCCCACGCCGACGAAGGGGGCAAGCTGCGTGGGCGTCTGCACCCGCAGCCCCAATTCGGCTCCGCCGGCGATCAGCCGCTCGTCGGAGTTGCTGAACGTCGCTCCCGCGAGGCCCGCCCGCCAACTGAGCCACGATGTCGGGTAGTGAAACAGACCGAGCGCTCCGGTGCCTGCCAGCGGATCGAGCCGTGCGCCGCCGCCCGCATAAAACCCCGCAATGCCTTCAATGGTGTCGGCGTTGACAACCTGGCTGGGAGGGACCGGCGGTGGCTCAACAAGCGGCGGCAACGGGGTTCTGGAATATGTGAATGTCGCCGTGACAGGCGGCTCCGCGGCGACGGCGTCTTCGCTGTCATCCACGATGCTCGGCCCGCTCACTTCGAAAGGAGTCTCCGGTGGCAGGTCGGCGGACCGCTCCGTGCCGTTCTCCGTACTCTGCGTTCTTCTGGCCGATCCGTTGTCACTGTTTGCTTCGGTCGCTGATTGATTGGCAGGTCTGGAAGGTGGCCGCGGAGGGGCTGGTTCTTCCTGGTCGGGGGACTGACCATGGATGATGGTCTCGGGCGCTGAAACCGGCGGGGCCACTGCAAAAGTTGCGCAGCCGGACATCCCCCACAGGCACAGCAGCAACACCCGGCAATTCATCCCGCGCTCCTGGCCACACGGCACGGTTCAGTCAATGACGCGGCAGAACGCACCCACGGTTCATGACAACCGTGTGCGGCAACAAGCAATCAAGGAAAAGCGGTGGAATTGAGAGGCGGCGAATGCTATTCAAATCCTTGATCGCGTCAAGATCGAGTTTTTTCTTTGACCCATTGATTCACTGGCTTGAGCGGCAATGCGTTCACCACGACGGCTGGTGATCCTGGGAATCCTGCTGACCTTGGTGGCGGCGGTTGGCTACCCAATCATCCGCATCCTGCGGCAACAGGCGGCGGTCAGTGCGCTGCGCCGGCCGGGCCTGCATGTTGAAGTCGACCCGCCCTGGTTCGACGGGTGGGTCAAGCGGGATTGGTACACCCGCAACCTGGGCACGGTGCGACGGGTCCGCATCGTGGGCCGCATCACCGTCCGGGACCTTGAGATTTTGAATCGGATGGACACCCTGCGGTGGCTCGAATTCGACACGGCCTCCGAAAAAGCGTGGCTCAACCTCCCGCCGCACATTCCCAAGCTGGCGATCGGCCTGCCCGATGGCGGACTGAGTCTGGCCGCCCGCCGGCAGCTCTCCAGAATGCAGTTTGACGAACTGATGATTCGGCGGCTGATCGGCGATGGCACGCTGCCTATCGATAAGAATGTGCTTGAGCCACTGGGCAAGCTGCCGCGGCTCAAATCGCTGGACCTGATTGATGCGACAGTCTCGGGAGACTTTCTCCTGGACTTGGTGCTCACGCTCCCGCACCTGGAGCGGCTGGAGATTCGCAACGCGGGGCTGCAAGACGATGATCTCGAACCCTTGAGCCACCTCGCGCAGCTCCAGGAACTGCGGTTGCGCGACAATCACCGCCTGTCCGACGCGTGCCTGAGCCATCTTGGAAAGCTCCCGGCGCTCAGGATTCTGAAGATTGACCAGTGGGGAGACCTGACCGAGCCGGGACTCGATGGCCTGCGAAGCCGCCGGCCTGACCTGCGGATCATCACCAATCAGGACTGACCTGGACACGGCCCCAGTCGTCTAAAGCTGTTGGTCAGGCCGGAAGGTCCAGCAAAGCGGCGCGTGAAGATTCGTGGGTACCCTTTCTCGTTATCCAGAATCGGCCTTCGGTCAGCATCTTGAACCGCAGACTTATTTCTTGTCCGGTCCTTAAAACGGATCGGCCCCGCAGTCCGGTTGAATTGCGGCGTCACGCAGCCGATACTCCACCACCGTCGCCGCCACTGCAGTTGCGATCTCCCCGGGCTCGGCCCGGCCGGCTGCTGGTCTGAGGGCGCTGACCAATACGACAACCACAACAACGAGGATGCATCATGCCGAGTCGGTGGCTCACACTCTCCTTCGCGCTCGTCCTAACCCTGACCCTGCCGCTGCGCGCCGAGGACAAGGTTCGGCCGGTGCGGATGGGCAGCGGAATCATGACGTTTGACACCGTGCCCGGCTGGGGGCTCGGTGAAAACGGAAAGTCGGTCATCGGGCCGACCCACGGCAGCGTGGTGATCGACAAGGCCGGCAGCATTTACACCAGCGCCAATGTCGGCGTCTTCGTGTTCTCGCCCGAAGGCAAGGTTCTCCGCCGCTTCGTCGGTGAAGACTATTCCAACATCCATGACATGGAGATTCGCGCCGAAGCCGAGGGCGAATTCATCTATGGTGCCCGCAACGCCAACGCCGAAGGGATCAAGTTCCGCGCGGAGACCGGTGACATCGTCATGCGGCTCAAGTTCCCGGAAGAATCGGGCCTGAAGCTGACGAAGTTCAATCCCACGGCGATCACCGTGGCCCCCAACGGCGACATCTTCCTTTCCGACGGTTATGCCAGCAACCACATCTTCAAATTCGACAAGACAGGCAAGTACCTGAAGCACTTTGGCAACAAGGGCAACGGGCTCAAGGATTTCAACACCGCCCACGGCATGACGCTGGACACGCGCTACACTCCGCCGCGGCTGCTGGTCTGCGACCGAAACCACGAACCCCGGGGCCGCCTGCTGCATTATGACCTCGAAGGCGAGTTCATTGAGGAAATCGTGAGCGGCCTGTTGATGCCCACCTCCGCCGCCGTCCAGGGTGACTACGTCTCCGTCCCGGACCTCCAGGGACGGGTGACGATCCTCGACAAGACCAACACCATCGTCGCCGTGCTCGGCTACAACGCCGACCCCGCCAAACGCGGCAATTTCAACATCCCCCAGGAACAGTGGATCGAAGGCGTCTTCAGCGGCACTCACGGCTCCTACTGGGACAAGGACGGCAACCTCTACGTTCAGGATTGGAACGTGTCCGGGAGAATTATGAAGCTGGTGCGGGTGAAGTAAGCCATTTCAAACATTCGCCGACTTCGAGCCCGTGTCATTCTACGTTGACACGGGCTCGCGTTTTTATTGTCCTGCCCGGATGATCAATGTCGATGACGTTGAAAACGATTGGGAACTCTGTCGTTGTGCATCAACGACGGCGGATGTCTGCAGATTTGCAGGCAGGCGGGGCAGGGGCGCCGTCTGAGTAAAACCGTTCTCAACCGACCTCCTTGTCCGCCATCACCGACGCGTCAATCACCGTGGCGAGGCGGAATGCCGCCTGGATTGCCAGATCCATCCACTTCTTTTCCTGGCCCGCCTCCACCTTGCCGGTGGAAATGTACGCCGCATAGATCGTCGCCGCAGCGGTGACCAGAGTCTGCTCGCTGGGTTGCAGTGTCAGGTAGGCTGGGGCTGGGGGCATCAAGCACTCGCTTTCAAAAGTCAGGACATGCGCTGGTTGTTGAAGCTGGCTGGCGGGAAAGTACTGGGGGTTTGATCGCCATTATCCACCAAATCCCCGGATATGCTCCGCGCCCGACGCGCCGGCCTGAAATCTAAAAATCCCGCGCCCATCCGCATGATCCGGGTCAGCTACGGTGCCGTGACAACCGCTTGTGTCCGAATCCATTCCCCCACCAGTTTCACCGCCTCTTCGTGGACGACATTTGACCCAACGTGTGGCATCCGGCCGAGGCCGAGGCGGGTCATTCGGCTGTAGATCATGGACTGTTCCGGCTTGCCGGGGATCAGCAGCTTGGGATCCGTCAGGCCGAAGGCACCGTGGGCCGGTTTGACGTTGACCACGCCGAGTTCGTTGAGCGGCAGCGTCGACAGCAGTTGGAACTCAGCATTGCCGCCACCCCACTTCATGTGACAGTGCGAACAGTTGGAATGCAGGTAGGCCCGCGCCCGGGTTTCGGCACTTAACGCCGTGTCGGCATAGTCGGGCAGTTTGGGGAGTTCAGCCACGGGGGCGGGAAGCTTTTCTTCAAACAGGCCGATATGCTCGAACGTGGCGAGTTGGTTGGCCACAACTCCGTCATAATTGTGGTCGCGGTTGAGCTGCAGGGTGTTCACGCCGAGCACGAACTTCGCGGGCTGGGTGTGGCACAGGGTGCATTCCGCCCGGCTGGGGAAGTGCCAGACCTGCTTCCGCTCGCCGCCGGGGGCGGATTTGTCCTTGATGATCAGTTCCCGGTCGAGACCGTTCGACGACAGCAGTTCGGCGTCGGTTTGAGCTTCGTTCCAGATGTACGTGTAGCCGTTCCACACCTGGTCGCCATACTCCTGCGTGCCGGGCGTCTGCTCGAAGTGCAGGATCCGCGTTTCCAGGCGGCGGCTGCTGGCGGGGTTGCCGGCTTCCATTTCAATGGAGAAGGTCTTGACGACAACGGTTTTGTCGGGGAACCGCCAGCCACGGGGAGCGCCGGGTGCGGGCTGGGGGTACTCGATGGCGTTGTAGCCAATCTTGCCGTCGCCAGGAATCGCCAGGAACCGCTGCTTCGTGGCTCCGTCCGACCAGAGCTGCGAATTGACTTCATAAGGGATCAGCCCGGCCATCGGCGTGTGAGTCGCCGTCGACGAGAACAGACCTGTCTCGCTCAGCTTGCGGGGGAACTCCGGAGCCTCGGGATCCGGGGGCGGGGCAGGGGCGAGGCGGTAGAGCTGGCCGCCAGTAAAATCAATCACGTACAGTTCACCAGCCTGGTCTTCACCCCACTCGACCAGCCGCAGCGCTGTGTCGACCAGCTCGCGATGTTCCGAGACCTGGCCCTTTTCATAACGCAGCGCCCAGACGCGGCCCGTGTCGTAGTCGGCGTAGAGATAGCAGCCCTTCAGCTCGGGCAGACGGCTGCCCTGATACACAAACCCGCCGGTGATCGAGCGGAAATCGTTGTGATTGTGCTCGACGACCGGAGTCAGCACGGGCGTCGGCCCCGGCTTGCGTTCCGGCCGGAACGGGTGCGTGGCTTCCTTCAGGCTCCAGCCGTAGTTGCCGCCTTTTTCAATCCGCAGCACCGACTCCCACAAATCCTGCCCCACTTCACCGGCCCACAGGTCACCGGTCTTCCTGTCGAAACTGAACCGCCACGACTGCCGCAGTCCGTAGGCATAAACCTCCGGACGGGCACCGGGTGTGTCGACGAACGGATTATCCTTGGGGATGCCATACTGCTTGCCATTGGCAGGGTGGTCGACATCAAACCGCAGCATCGAGGCCAGCACATCGCTGATGTCCTGGCCCGTCTGCAGCTCGTCGGCGATGCCGCTGCCGTCGCCGGTCACCAGGTACAGAAACCCGTCGGGACCAAACTTCAGGCAGCCGCCATTATGCCCGCCGGCGGGCCATTCAAAGATTGTGGTTGCAGAAGCCGGATCAAACTTGAGTGGGTTGCGCGACGTCGCCTGATACCGGGTGACGCGCGAGCCCGTGGGGCTCATGTCGACAATGCCGCTGAGGTAGACGTAGCCGTTCTTCTCGAACTGTGGATGCAGCGCCATCCCATACACGGAGTGAGCCACGTCGAGCGCCAGCTCGCGCTGCTCGCTGGTGGTGCCGGCGTCATTCTTGAACGCCCAGATCTTCCCCGGCCGTTCGGCGATGAGCAGCCGGTCGCCGCCGGGAATCGGCGCGAACGCCAGTGGCTCAAAAAACTTCAGCTTGGGGAACGCCTGCTCCAACCGGTACGGATGCGGCGGGTCCGGCGTGCCGACAACCTTCGAGGCCGTCCAGGGAACTCGCTTCTCCAGCCCGGATTTCTTCGCCGGCTCCGCCGCAAGAGCACAGGAAACACCGCACGCCAGAACGGCGATCAACAGGATCACGGAGCGCATCGAAATTGAAACTCCCGAAGGGATCATGGGCGAATGCCGCGGACCATGATACGGCAGGATGATGCGGGGAGGCAATCATGCCGCGCGGGCCTACGGCTTGATCGCCTTCTCCACCAAATTCTGCGTGATCCTCTGCACCCGGTCATCCGGCCCGTGCGGTCTCGTCCAGTGGGACCAGGGCAGGGTATGGCCGGGCGGGTGGCTCAGGCCCTGCGACCAGAAGATGGTGGAGGCGTTGAACACGAAGTTGTTCTTGGGGCCGGGGTAGATCGTCGCCGTCCACTGTTGCGGCCGCACGCCGCCCACGAGCGCGGTGCCCTTGGCGACGACTTCCAGGCCGGGAATCTCTGGCGGGTCACCGTGGTACTCCCAGCCGACCAGGCCGGGGATGTGCTCGCCGGCCTTCATGCCAGTGCCCGCGAACAGCCAGTGCTCGGGCTTGGTGACGATCCAGTCCGCCCCGCCGTTCACCGGCTCGACATTGCGGGCACCCATTAAGAAACCTTCGTCGGGGCCGCGTTCGGGGAACGGTCCGTTCTCCTTTTCCCGCAGTTCGGCGTATTTATAGGTGCCGCCGTAGGGACCGCCGCGGAACATGATTCGGTTGGGACGACCGTCGAAGCCGCTGCGGAGCGGGGTCACCCAGCAGACGGCGTTTCCGGAAAGGAATGCCAACGAGACTCCCGCATCGCGCAGCTTCACCACGCTGGCGTACTGCCGGATGTCCCAATACTCGTCGTGGCCAACGCTCAAAAACAGCTTCGTTTTCAAGCCACGGTCGGGGCTTATGAGGTCGCTGTTGGAACAATAGGTGACATCGTAGCCATGCTGTTCCAGGAAGTAGGCCAGCGGGAACTCGAACGAGGGATACTCGCCCGCGCCCACGGACAGCGGGTCGTTCACCACGCTGGTGTATTGGGCATAACGTCCGTAGGGGCGGTCAAAACTGACATCGGCCCACGGACCTTGGTTGCCCTTGGGATGCGTATAGACCGAATAGTTGTCGGGCCACTGGTTGTAGGCCTGCCAAGTGTTATCGGAGCATTGAAACAGAATGTCGGCCGGTCGGTCATCGCGGACGATAAAGATTACGTAGCTCTGCCAGGCGGCGACCGTTTCATCGGGCGGGATCACGGTGAGCCGGCCGAGGTAGACCCCTGAGACCCAGTCTTGGGGAATGGTCAGCGTGGTGGAGGCCTTCCAGCGGCATTCGTGCAGGTTCTTCTCGCCTTTTTCGGGGGTGGGTTGAGCCACGCCCTGGAAGGGGCCGAGGGTCGTCATCAGCCGGGCACCGCGGCCGGCATAGTAGCCGGTGCGAAAGATCTCGATCTGAAACGGGCGGGGCGGGTTGGTGGAGACCATGATGTCGAGGGTCTCGCCCGCAGCCACGCTTTGTTTGGAACAGTAGCCTTCGATCACCGAGCTGCGGACGCCGGTCGTGGAATCCAGCTTGACCCGCGTCAATTGCCAGTCCCGAGCGCCGGGCAGAGCGTTCTCGCGGCGGATCAGTGCCGGGTCGCGGTCAGCCGCATGTAACGCGGGGGCTGCGGTAAAAATCAGTGCCAGGACGAGACATGTCAGAATTCGAAGCATCCCAGTCTCCACTGTCGGCGAAACCTGCCATCACGATGAGACCACCCGTGGCTCATTCTTCATGGGCGGTTGAGGTGGTTTGTGGCATTGTGGCGAGAAGCATCTGTGACGCCAAGGAGGTTGGCTCTTCGGCTCGGGCAGCGGCACACTTTTCAACGCACCACAGAAACGTCAAAGTTGCCGTATCACGGCGTGACTCGATCCCCGTCACGAAGTGGCCAGCCAATTCTGTCATGCCACGAGCAACATCGTCTGTTCCAGTGAGTCACCTCAATGCGTTGGAATCCATTGGCAGTCGCTGCGGCAGTCCTGCTTGGGGCAGGGGGGATGCTGGCCGATGCGGCCGACCCGCTTCCGCCGGAAGTTGAAACCGGCGAAGCCGAGGCTCTGGGGCTCGAAGCGTTCACCGCCAATGGACGGATCCAGCCACGCGGACTGCCGACGCGGTATCACTTCGAGTATGGAACAACCGCTGAACTGGGCTCGAAGACGGAGGAACGACCGCTCGCCGCGCGGCTGGCGGCGCACTATCGCGAGACTTGGGATGCCAACCTTGGTGGCTGGCACGGCGGGATGAGCGGAACGGACCTGACCCTGCGGAATGAAGCCCAAGAGAAATCGACTGACGCGGCCAAGCCTCCAAAAGAGTCATTGAACAACGGCTTCGCACGGTTTGCCGAACCGAGCGGGAACGATCCCAACCACATCGACGGCATTGGCACGTTACATCTGTGCAAGTATTACTACCCCGGCCTCCTCGGCCGCAGCCTGTGGGGCGGAGGCGATCCCGACCTGCGGGACGCCCGCGTTCAACTCAAGGTGCGGGGAAATGCGTGGGTCGCCAACGGCTCTGAGTTGGTGTGGTGGACACAGAGCGACAGTCTGATTGCCGAGCAAATGACCGCCAACTGGCGGCGGGCGAATTGGGCCTACACGGGCAAGTCGCTGACCCCGCTGCTTGCCACCGGCAGGTGGGAAACCGTCGACTATCGACTGAAAAACGACTCGCACGACTGGACCTATGCCGGCAACAACCTGGCCCAAAAGCGGCCCAACTACGCCTACTGGTCCATTGATGATGCCCAGGCGCATCTCAACGCCGATTTCTTCCATCTGCTAACCTACATCGATCCCGCCAACCCGCCCCGTGGCTCAATCGACTTCGACGATTTTGAAGTGACCTACCGCAACCATTCGCTGCTGCTGCCGTCCAATGGCGGCGAACTTGTCAGCCAGCCTGAAGCCTCCGTCCACGACGCCGCATTGTTGACCGATGGTTGGCGGAACGGAACCGGCAAGCAGTGGACCAGTGCCAAGCCGGCCGGACCCATGGAGATCACCTGGAAGTTCGCCAATCCGGTGGTCATCAACACCATTCAAATCCACCAGCACACCGAGTGGCCCAGCCGCGACCTCGAGCTGCAGGTCAGCGACGACGGCAAGACCTGGGTCTCGGCGTGGACCGCGCCTTTGGCCGCCACATCCCCAGAAGGCCCGAACTATGCTTTCGTAGTCAAACGCGACCTTGCCGCTGCCGCCCGCTGGGCGCGGCTTCGCGTGCTGTCGGGTTACAAACCCGACCACTGGGGGCTGGGCGAAGTCGAGTTGTTCGGAACTGGTGCCCAAGAGGGCACGGATGATGACCACTATTCCGTCAACCGCGATCTCCTGACGCTCAAGGCGGG
Source organism: Planctomycetaceae bacterium (assembly GCA_021732845.1). GTDB lineage: Bacteria > Planctomycetota > Planctomycetia > Planctomycetales > Planctomycetaceae > JAKFUF01. The sequence goes on from JAKFUF010000117.1 coordinate 50,732, forward strand.
CCAGACCTATCACTACCGTCTGGTGGCCACGAATTCCGCGGGAACGGTCAAGGGCGCTCTCAAATCATTCACCATTCCGGCCAATGCGAAGCCACTGGCGATCACGCTGCCTGCCAGCCGGGTGCAAGCCACGTCAGCCCAACTTGCGGGCCGGATCAACGCGCTCGGACTGCGCACGGACCTGACCTTTGAATACGGCCTGACGCCCGAGCTGGGCACCTCGACCAAAAAGGAATACGGCGGCCTGCAAATCTCGCCCCGCGCCGCCTTCGCCGCGCTTAGCAATCTGGAGCCAGGCAAGACCTATTACTACCGGCTGACTGCCGAGAACAGTGAAGGGAAGGTCTTGGGTGAAGTGCGGGAGTTTAAGACGGCCGTAAAACCGTAGCGTCGACTTCAGTCGAATGGCACTTAATCGAAAGGAAGTACTCAGGGGGAAATGACATAGGCAAAACGCGTCCTCTCGCGCACATTGGGGAAGTTCTCACACAACCCTAAAGGCACGGAGGCCGCGGGCATGGATCCTCAATATTCTCTTCAGTTCAGTCAACACTGGAAGTTTTTCCGATCGCAGGCGCTCCAGACC
>JAKFUF010000052.1 GCA_021732845.1 Planctomycetaceae bacterium
GATCGCTGGCGGTCTCCCGCCGAACGCCTCAACAAACATCGCTACCACGACAACTGGCTGCAAAACCTCTTGGTCTCGGCCTCAATGAACGGCTACCGACCCGCCCCCCAAAAAGCGTGACGGTCAGGAAATTTGAGATTTGAAATTGGCTTTTGTCGGACACCTCAAATTTGAAATAACTTTGACATTACTGTACTGCCACTGCCCGAAACGCGGGCAAGTTACCTGTTGATGGGGCGGCCTCACTTCGCACCATCCTTCAGCAGCTCGTCGATCACCGCCTGAATCTTCACCGAGGCGCCGACTTCCAAATAGCTGGAGCGGGCGCGCCAGGTTTCATAGCCGCCCAGGGCATGCTGCTCGGGCGTGGGCAGGTAGCCGTTGTAGCCATTGGCCAGTTCGATGGTGAAGGTGGGGGCCGGAGCCCGGTGCTGCTTGATCGCCAGCCCGATCTCGGCGAAGACCTCGCAGGGGATGGCGGCAATGCCCAGCTTGCCAATCCGGATCGCCTGCAACCGCAGTTTGACCGTGTCGGGAAACTTATGAATCAGCACGGATTCGCGGGCATAGATCTGGGGAGCGGTCGTCAACTTGCCCCCGGGCGCGGCGGCGATCAGTGCCTCGGCCTTTGTCAGCTCCTCCGGCGTGGGCTTGCGGACCTTCAGTTCCAGTTCCTGTTCACGTACGGAGAGCGGCACCCAGTTGTGGAACTCCAGTTTTTCATAGACATCGAACGCCGTCCGCGCGACGCTGTCCGCCACCACCTTGTACTGGCCTTCAGCGGGAGGCATCGGCGACTTGGGCAGGCTGTAGTTCACATTATTGATGTCACCGCTGGTCCCGTTGGACATGATGCCCACGAAGGCGGGTTTGACGTCCGTCGCATGTAGCAACTGCGTCATCCGGTCGGCAAAGGCGGCGAAGTAGTCGGCCGACAGGCTGTCGCCCGGCACGCCCGACCCGACATAGTGCAGGGAATAATTGGCCAGCACGGCGATCGGCTGGCCGGTCGTGGTTTGCACCGCGACGATGGAAACATCGGGATCGATTGGCCCGGCCGGCTCGGTGACGTCAGGGTTTCCATACCCTGGGTTCATCCGCGCGCGGTCGGTGACACCGCCGAAGGGGTCGTTGCCGACAGCCCCAGACTTCAGTTTCCAGCGGCGGTTGAAGACCTGCGTCGGGTTTTTCGCGGCACCCCAGCCGATACGGGCGGGAGCGAGTTGCTTGATGGCCTGAGCCACGCCCTCCGCCACGCGGTCGGAATAGAATTCGGCATAGCCGGGTGCGGGCTCGCTTAAGAAGACGCCGGCGAGTGACACCGCGGTATGCGTATGCGTGGCTGAGATCAGGATCTGGTTGACGGGAATTCCCGCCAGTTTTTCGATCTTCGCCTTGGTGGCGTCGATGACTTCCCGGGGGATCATGCAACTGTCGCTGACGATGATGGCAATCCGCGACTTTCCATCATCCAGCACCAGGCAGCGGGCATGCAGCGGGTCGTGAACGCGGCTCACCATCCGGTCCTGCATCTGGCCGTTGGACGAGACCGGAAACTTGAGCGGCGTGATGTCGGCCGCGTAGGCCGCGGCTGTGAGCACCTTTTCTGCAGCGGTACAAAGGTTAGTGCCGAACACACTGCACACAAGCGCGGCCAGGAGGAATGGCATTGGGCGACGAAACAGGGTGGGCATCATCAACGGGCTCCCGGATTCAGCGTGAGGTTTCCATTCGCGCAGGCGTGGCTTTCGTTGGGACGCAGCCGTTCCAACGAATCGCATCCACCCAGCCCTGCGTATCGTCCCGGCCTCGGACCGGCTTGTCGAGTCTCTCGCCTCCCGCCATACTCGCGGGCTAAATCGAGCCCGCCTCCCTGGAGCACACCATGTTCTACATCAATGTCTGGCTGACCGTGAAAGACGCCGCGAACATCGCCACGGTCGAGGGGCTGTTGAAGCAGGCGGCGCAGGGTTCACAGGCCGAACCCGGTTGCCAGCGTTTCGAGGTCTACCACTCGGAAGCCACGCCCGGCAAGTTCCTGCTGTGCGAGCATTGGGCCACGAAAGCCGACTGGGAAGTGCATCGCACCGGCAAGGCCTACACGGAAATCTACTTTCCGAAGGTGATCCCCCTCGTCGACCGTGAAGGGCACATTTGCGGAAAGATCGCGTAATGGAAAAGTAGAATGGCCTTCCCAGGCCGTTCTCTGGGTGGTTGACGCTCGCTCGCCGTAAAACTCGGATGGCGCGAAACAGCCGGCGGCTCACACGACAGGTGTCGCGGAATGATGTAATGTGGGGTGAGGTTCGGCCACCGAAGGCCCACCATGGCGACCGCGAACTCAGATGTCTGGATCGACAGAACACACCGAGATCAAAGAAATTTGAGCCACGGATGGAACACTGATGAAACACGGATTTGGGATTTGGTAGAAGGTCGTAGACTCACAAAATCCGTGTTTTTCCGCGCTCAGTCCGTGGCTTGTTGTCTCTATTGAGGGCGAGGCATCGCCCGCCCGCCTCAGGATTCGCTTCAATGAGCAGGTAGGCAGCATCGGAGGTGAAGGTGCTACGCATTCTCGGATCGCGGCGGCCACTAATAGGTTTTGCTCGCTCCGGAACCCCTGGCGCGGATGGGCGGCTTGCGCCGCCTTCTTCATCCGCTATCGGGGTTCCGCGCTCACTGGCGAATGGCGTCAGCCGGCGGGCTCTGTTGCAGACGGGAGCCTTGGGACTGTGCGGGCTGGGAACGGCAGGTCCGGCGCACGCTGCCGAACCAGCAAATACCGGCCTGCCGGGCTTTGGCCGGGCGAAACGCTGTCTGGTGCTCTACATTTATGGAGCCTGGAGCCAGCTCGACACGTTCGACCCCAAGCCGGATGCTCCGACAGAAATTCGCGGAGAATTCGGCACCATTGAGTCGTGTCTGCCCGGCGTGCGGGTCTGCGAACATCTGCCCCGCGCAGCGGGCGTGCTGGACCGCGGGACGCTGGTGCGGTCGATGGCCCATCCGTGGAACGTTCATTCGGCGTCATACACGCTGACGGGGAACCCCGACACCGAGCGGATCGAAGGCCGGCAGCGGCATCCCGATCAGTGGCCCTACCTGGGCAGCGTGGTGAACTATCTGGCAGATGAGGGGCAGTTTGGAACGCAGCAGCGCGGGGTGCCGGTCAATGTCATGCTGCCGTGGCGGCAGAGCCTGCATGCCCGGCCCAACAAACGCTCCGGAACCTTTGGCGGCTTTCTGGGTGCGACCTACGACCCGCTGTGGACCGAGTTTCAGGGCGAAGCCCCGTCGGGCGACCCGTTTCGCGGGATCACGCCCACCAGCCGGCTGGCGTTCGGCGCGAAAAACACCGCTGCGATCACGCTGGATACCCTCGACCGCCGGCGTTCCTTGCTGTCCCAGTTTGAAGACCAGCGCGACGACTTGCTGACCGCCGCCGCCGTCCGTGGCTACGCCCATCAGCAGAATTTCGCCCTCGATTTCCTGGCAACTCCCGCCGTTCGCGACGCGCTCGAAGTCGACCGCGAATCACCTGCTTTACGCGACGATTATGGCATGACGCTGTTCGGCCAGGCCTGCCTCGCGGCCCGCCGGCTCCTGGAAGCCAACGTCAAATTCGTGACCGTTGTGTGGGACGAGTACGGCCAGACTGACGAGAGTTGGGACACGCACTACGACCACCACTCGCGGCTCAAAGAGTTCCTGCTGCCGGCCTTCGACCGGGCCTATTCCGCCTTGCTGACAGATCTGGACCGGCGTGGCTTACTCGAAGACACGCTTGTGCTATGCCTGAGCGAGCACGGCCGGACTCCACGGTTCGACATCACCGCCGCTGGTGCTCCCGGTCGCGGACACTGGTCCCGCGCCTACAGCCAGTTGTTCGCCGGCGCGGGTGTGCCACGGGGCCAAGTGATTGGATCCAGTGATGCCACGGCAGCCGATGTGATCGACAAACCAATCGATCCGAAAGACATCTTATGCACCGCCTACCACCTGCTCGGCGTGGATTCCAAACGCGAACTCATGATGGTCCCCGGCCGACCGGTGCCGCTGGTGGCTGGCGGCAGGGTTGTGCGGGAGTTGTTGGGGTGAGCGGATCTGTCAGTTTTTTTGGCATCAATACTCGGCACCAATGATAGTGACGCACGTCAGTTTTCTAGACTTGTTGTCGACCGTGACGACCATCGCACCCCCGCCTTCCAATGTTGAGGGAATTGGACCGTCGAATCGAAGATAATAGACGGTTTTCAAATGGTCCTTGTCGATGCGCGTCGACTTCGCAAAGCAGTCTTGGAACATGTCTGCTGACTGCCCAACGAGCGACTTCTCTTCATCCGCTGAATGGAGCCTTTGCACACAGCGTGTGGATTGCTCAACCTCTTCTGCCGTGAGCTTTCGAAATTGGACGGTCGGTTGTTGCAGGACAGATTGCAGCCAGCTGAACGCACTGTGACCGGCGATCACCAGCAGCACGCAACCGAGAAATGAGAGCAGTGTTTTTTTAGATCTTTGGCCAGTTCTCATGCTTCAGTGCACCTCATCAAATTCCGTGCGGTCAGTCAGTGAGCCACTGAAGCACAAACGCAGCATACGCCTCCCAGATTTCTGGAAAGCGGGTGACATTGGGGATGTGATTCACCTCCAGCAGATGCGGCCCATCTGCCGTGACGATGTAGTCGTTGGCGGCGATCTCCAGGCCAAAGCCCTTGGCCACATTTCGGGTGTCCGCCACCAACCGTTGATCTGGCTCCATGAGGCACGCGGTCGGGTGATGAATGGACTTCAGCCAGTCGTCCCCTTCCAGTTTGATTTGCCAGGCCTTGTCGCCGATAACCACGATGCGGATCGCCTCTCCAGGCAGGTACCGTTCAACGATCGCGGATTCCTTCGCCCGCCATGTGCGATCGAAGCGCTCTTTGTTTTCGCCACAATGCCAGTTGCCCCACTTGGCAATCCGTTCAATGTCTGTGGAGTATTCAATGCCCGGGGAGGCGAAGCCACGCGGCGGGTTGCCGAACTCCGTGAACCCCAACGCACGAACGAGGCAGGGAAGCTTCAGGCGGCAATCCATCATTGCCCGCGCATTGGGCAAACACGGTCCGCCCCACAAGGCCAGACCCGCGATTAGGTCGTGATCGTCCTCGAAGATGCCATGGAAGACGACTTTGGAGACCGGTATGAAGTCGAACCCACTGACAGATTCGACAAGCAGTTCACGATCCCGTACAAGAATCCGTGGCAGGGTTTCGTAAACGACGAGCGGCCGTGCGAAACGTGCCCTCAGCACCTCGTTCTGTGGCTCATCGAGCCCAATGATGCATGCACGCTGAGTCATGTGGGAAGCTCTCTTTCGAGAATGTTCTGTCCGCCAAAAAGAAAAACCCAGGCGGTTGTGAGCCTGGGTTTGCGGTCGGGCGGGGTCGAGCCACGGTTCACGAGCCGGGCTCGAACTTTGGTGGCTCGAACTTCGGCGCGGTCAACTCGTCGCGATCGTCCTGGGGGACCGGGCGGGAGGCGGGGGCCGGAGCCGGTTCGCGATAGACGTTGCTGTGCATTTCCGACTCAAAGCCGGCGATCCCCTTCTTGAACTCCATCATCCCCTTGCCGAGGCTGCGGGCCACCTCGGGCAGCCGCTTGCCGAACAGCAGCAATCCGATGATGGTGCAAAACATCATCTCCGTGGGACCGATTCCGAACATGGCTGAACCTGCACGCATTTCGGGGTGACTGCAACGGATTGCGCCGGGCCACATTGGCAGGCGCGAAAATTCATCTGGGCCGGGAAGTGATCCACCGTCGGAACTCAACTCTTGACGGTGGGTTCCTTGCTGGTCTCTTCTTCCGCAGGAATTCCCGCCGCGCCCTTCTTGAACTCGGTGATGCTCTGGCCGAGCGAGCGGGCGATGCTTGGGATCCGCGCACCGCCGAACAGCAGCACCGCAATACCCAGAACCGCCATCAGTTCATATGCGCCGATTCCAAACATGATCGATCTCCGGGGTGGTGCTGCGGGGCAGCAGAAATTGAAGCTGACACAAAAGCCCGGAAATTGCATTGGGAGGCAATGGGGAGCTTTGTGACGGACAAACCAGCCTTTTTGGTGGGTGCCTCTGCCAGTGTTGAGCTTGGGTTGGACTTGGCGGTCCTTCACCAGCATCTATTGTGCAGCGGCCATGGGGGTTTGTCCACTCGGTTGGCCCGCAGGAGTGCAGGTGGGTGAGCGGATGAATTAAGGGTACGGGGCGCGGGGCGGGATGTCAACGACGGGATTTTCGATTTTCGATTTGTGATTTTCGATTGGTGAATGACAGCATCGCAATGTCGACGCATGCCGTATATCAATCAAGTGCTTACGACAACTTGGCGACATCGCAGACATTCAATCGTAAATCAAAAATCAAAAATCGAAACTTGCGAAGCTGTAACGGTTATTCCGCTTGTTGCGCAGACGCCGTTCTTCCCGGATCTTCGGGTTGTGACTCTCGGGAGCAGGATGATCGATTTTCCGGGAAGGACAGGCCGAAAATCAGGGGTAAGGCGTGTTGATCGCCGGGAATGGTTGTCTTCGCTCAAGGATGTCCGCTGTGAATCTGCGCTTAAGCTTGGTGCGTGTCTTCTCGGTGCGTGTCATCCCGCTGATGCGCGTGGCTGCCGTTGCCGCGGTGCTGGTTGGGACGCATGCCCTGGCAGAGGATCTCCCGAACGCGGAGATTCCACAGGTTGAAGTGGAGAGCGCGTTGCCGCCAGAAGATGATGCTCCGCAAGTGGTTCCAGAAACCCCGGCGCGGTTGACAGCACAGCCGGAATTGGGAGCCACGACCGGGGCTGCCGGCGGCAGTTTCACACCGGAAGCTCGGATGACGCGGACGACGCACAAGATCCGCTACAAGCCGTTGTCAAAAGTTTCGCTGAGCATCACCCCCACCAAATCGGTGGAACGGGATGGTGCTACAGCGGAACCGGCGGCGGAATATCCGTCGGATCACGCCGCGCTGTACTTCGCCAACGCCACCACCGACATCGTGGGCGAGCATCGCCCATGGGTCAGCCGCGCCTACGCTTGGGATGGTGGCTGGGCCAAGCATGGAGAGCTGTACTTCGAAGATCCGAACCTCGAACGGTACGGCTGGAACTACGGCGGGGCTTTGCAGCCGTTCGTTTCGGGTGCCCACTTCTTCGCCCAGGTGCCGTTCATGCCCTACAAGTGGGCTCTGGGCCGCGACCCGTGGTGCAACCCGATCTACACGCTCGGCCACTACCGCCCCGGCAACTGCGTCCCCTACCAGATCCACTATTACCCTTGGAGCTATCGCGCCGCCGCCGTGGAAGGGGCTTTCCTGACAGGCGTGTTCGCGATTCCGTAAGCCACGTCGTGATTCCACAAAACACAAAAGCGGTTCTGCGGCAAATGGCCGTAGAATCGCTTTTGTGCATTTCGGCAGGTGCTTCAGTTCACCGCGACGATCGGCTACGGTCACTCTTGCTGCGTCCCCTGCGCGCTCCAGACCATCCAAAGCCCCAAGATTCTCGGAGCAGCAAACAAAGGAAACGAAGTCTGGGGGGCAGCGGTCTCTTTGTCCGGTCCTTAGCTGACCAGCTTGGAAATCATCGCCCCATCGTTGGCGAGGAACACGGGTCGGTGTTCGCGCGTGTAGACCGGTCGCTCCAGGTCGATGCCGAGCATGGTGTAGATTGTGGCCGCGCAGTCGATGGGCGAAAACGCCTGATCGAGAATGTAGCCACCGTCGCGGTCCGTTTTGCCAATCACCTGGCCGCCGCGGACTCCGGCTCCGGCGAAGGCGATCGAGTAGGCATACGGCCAGTGGTCGCGGCCCTGGAACTGGTTGAGCTTCGGCGTCCGCCCGAACTCCGTGACGAAGCAGACCAGCGTCTCGTGCAACAGGCCGCGCTGGCTCATGTCGTCCAGAAGTGCGCCAAACGCCTGGTCGGTGCTGCCCATCATCTGCCAGGTGCCAATTCCGTAACGGCCCTCGCCGCCGGCCTTGTCGCGAATGGTCCCGCACGAGCCGGTGGAATAGATCAGGTCGTGATGGTCCCAGTTCATGTTGAAGCCGCCGGGCGTCTGCTTCGTTTCCGGCTCACGCACATCCAAGACGACCGTCCGCACGCCGGATTCGATCAGCTTCCGGCCGAGCAGGTAGCATTGTCCGCGGTGACCGCGTCCATAGGCGTCGCGCAGTGGCTCAGGCTCCGTCGAGAGATCGAAGGCCGCCTGGGTCCGCGGGTTGCCCAGCATGTCGAACGCCTGCTGGAACAGCTTTTCCATGGTCTGTGAATTGCCGACTCCGGACACGTCCGCCGCGGGTGTCAGTCCAACATCCAGGTTGCTGAGCAAATCCTGCCGATCGCGGAAGCGTCGGTTGTCGACGCCCGCCAGAAACCCGAGGTCGTTCACCTTCCAGCCGGGTGCCGAAAGATCGCGGCCGCCGGTCTTGAAGACCTTGAGGCCGGCTGACAGGAACCCGTTTGAGGTATTGTACGACTGCTCGCCATTGCCGGGGATCATCACATAGGGCGGGAGCTGCGGGTTGGGGCTGCCGGCGATGTGAGCCACGGCGGTGCCCATGTCCGGCATCTGCAACGGGCCACCGGGGATGGCACCCTGGAGCACAAATGCCGTGCCTTCCGGGTGTCCGCCGAGCTTGTGCGTCATCGACCGGACGACCGCCAGTTTGTCCGCGTGGCGTGATGTGTGGCGCATCAATTCGGTGAACTGCACGCCAGGTGCGCTGGTGTCGATCGGCTTGTAAGGGCTGCGATGTTCAGCGACCGTCTCCGGCTTGGGATCCCAGGTGTCGACATGGGACACACCGCCTTGTTCCAGCACGATCAAGACCTGGCGGGCTCGTGCCACCGTCGGAGCCACGGGTGCCTGTGTCGCTCCCACAGTGGTGCCTGCCGTGGCCGAGCGCCACAGGCCGCCTGTGAGAGCCGCACCCATTCCCAGTCCGATGAAGCTTCGGCGCTGCCAGCTCCGCATGTCTGCCTCATGTGCCAGGGGGACGATCGCTTCGGTCTGGAATCAATGCATTTTCATTGATGCGAGCGTATCCGACACGTGGATCGGGGTCAACGTGCGCTGTATTGTGTTCGCCACAGCGTCAAATTCTGGGTTGCCAATTGTGCAGGACGAGCAAATCATGGTCATGTCCTAGTTCCCAATGATCGAGCCGGTCATGCGCGACACGAACAACTACAGCACTTTCGTTGTCCATCCGCGATACGGCCAGTACCCCCATGAGACTGGCTTCAATCCGGACCGAAATTCCGGCGTTGATGTGCATCTGCACTGGCATTCCCCCATAAATTGCCGGGTTCCCGATACGGCAATTCGGGCCAATCTGGCTAAACAAACTCCGGCCACGGTTCCGGTGACGCATTACTACGACGTCGTTCGGCAATGTCGTGACTGTGGCCGGCCGTTCCTGTTCTTTGCACGAGAACAAAAGCACTGGTATGAGGAACTGGGTTTCGGCATTGATTCCGACTGCGTTCGCTGTCCGGAGTGCCGCAAGCAACAGCAGCGGGCCGGCCGGCTGCGCCGGCGCTACGAGGAACTGTTTCACGTTGCAAACCGTTCTACGGAGCAGAACCTGGAGATGGCCGAGGCTTGTCTGACACTGATCGAATGGTCTGCGTTTCACGAACGCCAGGTGAGTCGTGTCCGGATGCTGCTCAACAGGGTCGCTGCCGTTGAAGGAACGGTGTCCACCAGGCACGCGGCAATCTTAGATCGCTTGAGCCGTTTTGAATCCCGAGGGTGACGCGCGCGGTGAGTGCGTTTACGCTGGCGGACTCAGTGAAGGGCTGGGCGACACTTCCCGAGTGCGGCGTGTGGGTCTATCCTAAACCGCAGTCTGCGTCACACCTGATTCCCAAACCGTTGAACTTTCGTCCCGCACTTTCAGAGGCTGCTCATGCGCCGGGCTCTGTGTTCGCACCCAACAACAAGAATTTCGTGCGGGTGTCTAAGTTGGCCGGTCGTGCATGGGGTCCTTTTGGCGACAGTGTGTCTGTCACTGTTGGGTGCCGCCGCGCGGGCAGACGAGGCGACGGCGGAAGCGAAGCAAAAGCGGGGGTTGGAACTGTTTTCCGGTGGCGTACGGGCGGCTCTCATTCAACACTGCGGCAAGTGCCATACGGGTGAGCATGTCGAGGGGGAGTTTGATCTGGGGCAGCGCGACGGTCTGCTGGAGGGCGGGTCGTCCGGCGCGGCGGTGATCCCCGGAAATGCCAAGGACAGTCTACTGTTCAAGTTGATTTCCCACCAAAAAACTCCGCACATGCCTGCCAAGGCGGACAAACTGCCGGAGGAGTTGATTGGCAAGATTGGGGCGTGGATTGATCTGGAGGCACCGTACGACAAACCGCTCGTCGACACCGACGGCGTCCCAGCGTGGACGAAAAAGCGCGTGGCGGACGACGCCCGCGAGTTCTGGTCGTATCAGCGGTTGAAGCGGGTTGAGCCACCGGCGGTTGCCGATCCGCAGTGGAATCAGACGACCATCGACCGCTTCTTGCGCGGTGCCCAGGAAGCCGCCGGTATGCAGCCCAACGCGCCGGCAACCCGGGCGCAGTTGATCCGCCGGATGTATTTTGATTTGCTCGGCCTCCCACCGTCGCCCGCCGAGATTGCCCAGTTCGTCAATGACAGTGCCCCGGATGCCACGTCGCGGTTGATCGACCGGCTGCTCGCAAACCCCCACTACGGCGAACGCGGGGCACGGCACTGGCTGGACCTGGCCCGGTTTGCGGAAAGCCACGGCTATGAGCACGACACCGACCGGCCGACGGCGTACCACTACCGCGACTTCGTCATTCAGGCCTTGAACCAAGATCTGCCGTACAACACGTTCGTCAAGTGGCAGCTCGCCGGAGACGAGTACGAGCCGGAGAACAATCTGGCGATGATGGCGACGGGCTTTCTGGCGGCTGGCGTCCACAGCACGCAGATCACGAAAAATGAGGTTGAGAAGCACCGTTACGACGAAATGGACGACATGCTGGCGACGATCGGCACGTCCATGCTGGGGCTCACGTTTGGCTGTGCCCGCTGTCACGACCACAAGTTCGATGCGATTCCCCAGGCCGATTACTACCGGATGCTGGCGACGTTCACGACCACTGTCCGCAGTGAAGTTGAATTGAACTTCGACAAGGCGGGCTATGACCTGGCAAAAACTGCCTTCGACAAGGAACACGCCCCGCTGGTAGAAGCCGTAGCTCGCTTCGAAAAAGATGTACTTCCCACTCGTTTTGAGCAGTGGGAGTCGACGCGTCCGGCGGGAACAGCCGCCGAACCGTGGCTCGTGCTGGACTCGGTCAAACAAACGTCGACCGGAGGCGCAACACTGAGCAAGCTGGGCGATGGTTCCATCCGTGCGGCGGGGAAGAACCCGAAATTCGACACCTACGTCATCACCGCCCGCACGCACACACCGAACTTGAAGGGGCTGCGAATTGAAGCCCTGGCTGACGACGGGCTCGTGAAGCGCGGACCAGGCCGCGCGGCCAATGGCAACTTCGCCCTGTCGGACTTGAAGGTGACCATTGCTGCGGCGGACGGGTCCAATCCTCAGCCCGTCAAACTGACTGCACCGCGGGCCACCTTTGAGCAGCCCGGACTGCCGATCTCCGCGGTGCTGGATGACAACCCGACTTCCGCCTGGGCCGTTGACCCGGAGTTTGGCAAGGACCATGCGGCCGGGTTTGCCGTTGAAACTCCACTGCCCACCGATGGCGGTGCTTTGTGGACGTTCGCGCTCAAGTTCGAATGCAATGACGGGCACAACATTGGACGGGTGCGATTGTCGCTGACTGCACAACCAGAACCCGTCGACCTCAAGGCGGCGGGGCAATCTCAAATTCTCACCGAAGCGTTGGCAACGGCCCGCGACAAGCGTTCTTCCGACCAGCAGACCGCGCTGCTCCGCTGGTATCGCACGCAAGATGCCGAGTGGCAGAAACTGGACGCCGCAGTGCAGGCGCATCTGCAGCAAGAGCCCAAACCCAGCCTCTCCAAAGTGCTGATCTCGAGCGAAGGCCTGCCCGCCGTGCGTCTGCACACGCAGGGCGGCGACTTTCTGGAGCAGACGCATTTCCTGCGACGGGGAGACGTGGAGAATAAGGACGCCGTGGCTGCGCCGGGCTACCTGCAGGTTTTGATGGCCGCCCCGGAAGGAGAACGCCGCTGGGCCGTTCCGCCGCCGCAAGGCTGGCGGACCTCCTACCGCCGCCGCGACTTTGCCGAATGGATGACCGATGTCGACCACGGTGCCGGGGCGCTCTTGGCACGGGTCATCGTCAACCGGCTGTGGCAGCAGCATTTCGGCCGCGGGCTGGTCGCCACACCGAGCGACTTCGGCACCCGTGGCTCAAAACCCTCGCACCCCGAGCTGCTCGACTGGCTGGCCACCGAACTGATCGCCCACAACTGGCAGCTCAAACCCCTGCACAAGCTGATGCTGCAGACCGCCGCCTATCAACAGGGGTCTCAAACCGATCCCGTCCGCATGGCTGCAGACTCCGACGACCGGTGGCTGTGGCGGCACACGCGCCGCCGGCTGGAGGCCGAAGTCATTCGCGATTCGCTCCTGGCCTGCGGTGGCTTAATGGACCAAAAGCAATTCGGCCCAGGAACATTGGACCCCACCAGCCGCCGTCGCAGCATCTACTTCACCGTGAAGCGCAGCCAGTTGATGCCGATGATGCAGGTCTTCGACTGCCCGGACGGACTCTCAGGCATTGGTGAACGGCCCACCACGACCATCGCTCCCCAGGCATTGCTGCTGATGAACAACGCGCTCGCCCGCGACACTGCCCACGGCGTGGCCCGCCGCGCGGCACACACTGCCGAGGCTGCCCCAGAATCCGCCGTGCGGCAGGCCTACAACATCTGCCTCGGGCGAGACCCTGACGCGGTGGAAACCGCCGATGCCCTGGCGTTTATCGACAAACAGGCGGCCACATACACTGCGGCCTCTCCCGCGGACTCGCGACACGCGGCACTGACGGACTTCTGCCAGGTGCTGATGTGCCTGAATGAGTTTGTGTACGTTGATTGATGGATCAACCTTGCAGCAAAGACGGCATTGTGCCGACTATATCGTCCATCCCCCACTGAGCTTGCCTCAGTGGATTCGGGCCTCTGCACTAGGCCCTATGGCGGTACGCGCGGCGTAGTGCAAAGGCCTGTTCACTACCGAGATGAACTCGGTGGGGTTGTGGAAAGTCGTACCTGTTGAGGAGCCCGCGTTTCGCTCTGACGGACCGACTGAACCAGCCTACTCCGTCTCGAACTCATGCCGGAATTCGTTAAACTTGAGATATTCCCAGTGCCGGTAGAGCGGGGTCGAGGTGACAAGATCCGCGTGTGCACCGCGGGCGGCAAGGCGGCCCTTGTGGAGCATCAGGATCTCGTCACAGCGACGGATCGTGGTCAGCCGTTGCGGCAGGTAGATCACTGTCCGCTTGGAGGCGATCTTCTTGTACGCCTCGTCCAGCAGCGCCTTCGTTTCGTCGTCGATCACGTCGGTCGGTTCCTGCAACACCAGCAGGGCGGGCTTGCGGAGGATGGCCCGCGTGAGGCTCAGGCGGTAACTCTGCCCGGCGTCCAATTGTTCGCCGTGTTCACCGATGACCGTCTCGTACCCCTGAGTCAGCTTGGAGATGAAGTGATGGGCCTGGGCGATTTTGGCCGCCTCCATCACCTCGGTCAAAGTGTACTTTCCACCAGCCGCGATGTTCTCGGCAATGGTCCCGGTGAGGAACGGTTCGCGCCCGCTCACCAGAATCACATGCATCCGCAGCGACTCCAGCGTGACCCAGGTGATCTCTTCGCCATCGAACAGAATGCGACCAGAGTGCGGTTCGATGAACCGCGGCAGCAGCGAGGCGAACGCTTCGGCTTCGAGTGGGTCCGTGGAGACAATGGCATACTGTTTTCCGGCCGCCAGCTTGGCGGTGAAGCGATCCAGCAGGGTGCGACGCCCGTGCAGGCTGTAGCCGACGGATTCCAGCTCGATCGCCCGCTCCAGCGGCGGCAGAAACTTCGCGCCGACGACCTGCTCCACTTCCGGCGGGATGTCGAGCCACGTTTGCACCGTGGCAAACGCCTGGCGGGTTTGTCCATGATCCACGCTCAAATCCCACAGGCGTTGCAGCGGCGGCCAGGCGGCGGCGATCGTGCAGGCCATCAGCAGGGCGATTTGCGAGGGCACGGCTCCGAAGGTGAAGGCCGAAGTCACGCTCCGCCAGCCTGTCAGAAACAATGCTCCAGCGATGCACACGGTCACCAGCAGATGGACGACCGCACGGTAGCGGGCTCCCGCACGCAGGCCACTGGCGGTGAGATCCTGGAACCGCTCGAGGTATTTTTCAAATTGGGCCTGGGCCTGCGCCTCCATCCCGAAGTTCTTGACCAGCTTGGTTTTGGTCAGGCTTTCAGAGAGCAGCCGCAGGTCCCGTTCAGCCAGCGCGACAGACAATTGCCGCGCGGTATCGGATTTTTCCCGCATGACCTGCGCGAGCCACCAGCAGCCACCCAGCGGCATGAGACAGATGATCGTCAGCAAAGGATCAATGCATAGGATCAACAGCAGGAGCAGCGTGAGCCGCAGGGGGTCGCGGCCGAGGACATCGAGCCACGTGTAGACGCCGGTGCGAATTCTCTCGGCTTCGGTGGTGAACAACTGGAACGCGAGAGGGCTGGCTTTGCCTTCGAGATCGGACGGCCCCAGGCGCAACACCTGCTTGTGGATGGACTGCCGCGTTTCGGTGGCGACTTCGAGCGCCCGCTTCAAGAATCCGCGCCTTGCCCGCGATTCCGCCAGGAGCCGCAACAATTGCAGGCCGGCCAGCAGCAGAACGAGCGTGCTCAGCGCTCCCGCGTTGTTGCGGAGCGGCGGAAAGCCTTTCCAGGCGGCGATCAAGGGCCGCGCCCACAGGTAATTGCGGTTGTCCCACAGGGCTCGCAGCAAGCCAGCGTCAGCCTGCGCGCCCGTCGGCACCGACTGGCCGAACAGTTGCTCGAACTTCGCCCCATCCGCCGGCGCGACCGTGACCGGGCCATGGTCCAGGATCAACGCCAAAAGCACCGCCAGCAGGAGGAGCTGAGCCACCAGCAGCAGCGAGGCAAAGGCGTACCACAAGGTCGCCATCAGCGACCGGCGCTTGAAGAATTCGGAGAGGGGCAACTGGCGGTCGAAAGGATGGACCGTGGTAGACATGGGAGGTTCCGGTGACAACTGTCACAATGCCCCGATGACAAACGCCCCCAGCGACCAGGCGGTCACCCCCATGGCACGATGTTCAATGGAACAGAACTCCGTCCGCTCCAACCCACTGGAAATCAAGCCCCAATGACCAATGTGACAGGGGCCAGATTCTTCGGTCAATCGGCGTCGCTCAATCTTCCATTGGTCATTGATTCATTGGTCATTGCGTCATTTTTTGGTCTACGCCAGATCTCGGTCTTCGAACAGGATGAACGACAACAGCACGGCGAACGCGCAATAGCACACGCTATAGAGCGCTGCGTACGCCAGATAGTCGAGATTGACCTGCGTCCCGTTGGAGATTGAACCTTCAACGGTAAACGAACTCAGCGCGGGCAGCACCGCGGCGATGAGCCGCGCCATGAACTGCACGGGCTCCAGATTTTGCACGCTGACACTGACCAGGTTCGGGGTCAGGCGGCCAACAATGAAGATGGCGAAACAGGAAACCATGTTGACAACCATCGGCGTGCGGGTCGAAATCGCCACGCTGATGGACGAGAGCACGCTGATTTCCATGAACATCAGCATGATTGCCGGGATGATCAGGATGACTTCGTTACGGGCATCGATCGGAGTGACGGTGGTGGACGATTCGCGGGCATCATAGCCCACCTTATAGAACACCATCACGAGGAAGATGAGCGCCAGGGGCACCATCAGCATCAACGAAGAGGTGAGCACCCCCAGGTATTTGCCCACGATGAACTGCCGCCGGTTGATCGGCTTGGAGAGCAGTGTCATCGCGGTCTTGCCTTCGATTTCGTCCGCCACGCTCGTGCTGGAGGTCCAGATCGCCAGCAGCAGGCCGCAAAACAGGATCGTCGCCAGACCGCATTCCTTCGTCATCTTCACGTCTTCGCCGAACATGAAGAACGGCCAGACCGTGTTCAACGCCAGGAGGAACAGCGCCGCCAGCATCGCCATCCAGAAGACCGGCTGCCGTGTGGCTTCTTTCACTGTTGCCCGGGCGATGACACCAGTGCGCGTCAGATACAAAACAGCGATCAGCAGCGCGGTCAGCAGCGAGCTGGCCGCGATCAGCGGAGCGATGTCTTTATGAGTCAGAATGAAGGGAATCTGCTTGAGCGCCGCCATCAACTGCTCGAAAGCAGTCTGGTCAGAGCCGGCGGCGGCAAACATCAACAACGAACTCATCACAACCCCTTGTCGGACAAAGCGACGGCCAATGGTCGCGTGGCTGGGCCGGTCTGGGAGCCGCTGCGCGGTGTAATCCGGGGATTCCCCGCTGCGCGCAACCTCTCCTCTCACTGGAAGCTCAGTACGCTCGTTTCCACGGCGTCGTTGGATTTGAGTTTACCCCTCGACCCCGACCGCTGAAAAGTCGCCGCGCGCAAATCTCTGCATTTCTTGCGGACTGCGGGCGCAATCTGGCGGTTGCGCAAACTTCATCCTGCACCGGGCGACTGAACCCGATTAAACGGCAATTGATAAGTGAGGAATGCGAAACTGACGATCAATTTCAAATTTCAGATTTCAAATTTCGCAGTAAATTGCTCTTTTGCGGTAATCGCACAGCAGGGCGAGAGTTGCGTATCCACACCGCCCGGATCCTCCCGACAGTTCGATTTCGCTCAACAGACTGTGAAAATTGAAAATTGAAATTTGAGATTTGAGATTTGAAATTCACTGAATTTGCAACACCAGACTTCGGAGTCGCGATACCAATCAGCCCGATAACCTCCGTATATAAGCCACCGATGACGGCGACCACGGCGGCCATGGGCGGCACCCAAGAATCCGCGCGAAGAAGCTGGCCCGCAGTCTTGACCATCCCTGCGGACGACGATAGAGTCATCCTTCCGCGCGTGCCGCGGCAGTTTTTTTGTATTGCAGGGACCAGGCCGACAGCATGCCCACGATCAATCAACTCGTCCGAAAGCCGCGCGTCAAGCAGTCCGCCCGGACGAAAACCCCCGTGCTCGAGGGCTGCCCGCAGAAGCGTGGTGTGTGCCTGCAAGTCAAAACGATCACCCCCAAGAAGCCGAACTCGGCTTTGCGAAAAGTGGCCCGCGTGCGGCTGTCGAACGGCAAGGAAATCACCGCGTACATCCCCGGCGAAGGCCACAACCTCCAGGAACACTCGATTGTTCTGGTGCGTGGTGGTCGTGTTCGCGACCTTCCCGGTGTGCGGTACAAAATCATCCGCGGTGTGCTCGATACGCTCGGCGTTTCCAAGCGTATGCAGGCTCGCAGCCGTTACGGTGCGAAGCGGCCCAAATAAGCCCGCCAGGGCAGTGGCCGGATCAATAGCGGCAGCAAGAGCGGACACAAAACCAGACACATTCATCAGTTTTCAGAAGACTCGGACCCATGGCCGACAAGTTCACTGCCAGCGCGACTCAGCTCAAGCCGGACACTCGGTACCATTCCGTAATGGCATCGAAGTTCATCAATTGCCTGATGCGCGACGGGAAGAAGAGCGTCGCGATCGGCGTGTTCTACGATGCGCTGGATCATGTGAAGAAGAAACTGCCCGACCAAAACCCGATCGATGTCTTCCAGCAGGCGCTGGACAACATCCGCCCTTCCATTGAAGTTCGGTCCCGCCGCGTCGGTGGTGCCAACTATCAAGTCCCCACCCCGGTGAGCGACAAGCGACAGCGAACGCTGGCCATTCGCTGGCTGCTGGCGGCCTGCCGCGGCAAGAAGGGCAAGCCGATGCACCTGAAGCTGGCGGAGGAGTTGCTTCAGGCCTACAAGCGCGAAGGTGTGGCAATGACCCAGCGGGAAAACGTCCACCGCATGGCCGATGCCAACAAGGCGTTTGCCCACTTCGCGTGGTAGCCGCAGTGGCTTGAATTCGAGCTTTCAAAGCCCGGTTTCCTTGGGAACCGGGCTTTTTGCTACCAGTGGTGCATGGCTGTCAAAATAGGATTTTGAACCACGAAAGGCACGAAGAACACGAAAGACTTTTTGGACCAGCGTTCGTGTTCTTCGCGCCTTTCCATGATTCAGGTCTTGAACCTCTCTTTCTGGCTTGACTCACCCCACAAACGTATTTGTGGCCCCCGGTTTCGTCGACGTGCATCATGTCGTTTCCCATCGAAAACCTGCGCAACATTGGCATTATCGCCCACATTGATGCCGGGAAAACAACGACGACAGAGCGCATTCTGTACTATGCCGGTGCGTCGCACAGCATGGGGAATGTCGACGATGGCACGACCAACACGGATTTCGACCCCGAAGAACAGCAGCGTGGCATCACCATCTACTCAGCAGCGGTGACCTGCGAGTGGAAGGGGATTTCCATCAATGTGATCGACACGCCCGGGCACGTTGACTTTACCGCAGAAGTGGAACGCAGTCTGCGAGTGCTGGATGGTGGGATCGTGATTTTCAGCGCCCGGGAGGGTGTTGAAGCGCAAAGCGAGACTGTCTGGCGGCAGGCCAACAAGTATCGCGTTCCGCGACTGTGCTTCATCAACAAGATGGACCGCATTGGGGCGGACTTCGAGCGAACCTTCAAGCAGATCACCGAGCGTCTTGCAGCCGCGCCGCTGGCGATTCAGATTCCAGTTGGGTCTTCCAATAGCTTCACCGGCGTTATCGACCTCATTGAAATGCAGTACCTGCAGTTCAACGAAGCCACGCGCGGTGCCGATTTCACGTCAAGCCCCATTCCCGAAGACCAGTTGGAGCGAGCCACGCAGTGGCGGCGGCTGATGCTGGACCAGGTGGCGATGCTCGACGACGCCGTGTTTGCCAAGTACCTGGAAGAAGAGACGATTCCCGTTGATGACATTCACCGCCTGCTCCGCCTGGGCACGCTCCAGCTCCACTTTCAACCGGTGCTATGTGGCTCATCCCTCAAGTACGTCGGTGTCCAACCGCTGTTAGATGCCGTCACGCGATATCTGCCCAGCCCCATCGACCGTCCGGCAGTGCAGGGCACGCGACACGGGGGACGAAGTGCCGGTGAGATGGAAAGCCGCAAGCCTTCCAGCAAAGAACCGTTTTGCGGACTGGTGTTCAAGATTCAAAGCGATGCGCACGGTGACCTGTGCTTCGTGCGAGTGTACTCCGGGGTCCTGAAGGGCAAGAGCCGCGCGATCAATCCTCGAACTGGCAAGAAAGAGCTGATCAGCCAGTTGTGGCACATCCAGGCGAACCGCCGCGAAAAAATTGAAACCGATCAGGTCGAGGCGGGTGACATCGTGGGCGTCACCGGCCCCAAGGAAGTGGTGACGGGTGACACGCTCTGCGATACCCAGCACCCCTTGCTGCTCGAAAGCATTGTGTTCCCTGAGCCGGTGATCTCGATGGCCGTCGAGCCGGAGTCGAGCGCGGATCGCAAGAAGCTCGCCGATACGCTGGTGACGCTGGGCCGCATGGACCCGACGTTTACCGCCAAGATCAATGAAGAGACGGGGCAGACACTGATCAGCGGGATGGGTGAGCTGCACTTGGAAGTGATCAAGCACCGGATGGAGCGTGACTTCAAGCTCAGCGTCCGGGTGCACAAGCCACGGGTGAGCTATCGAGAAACAATTCGCCAGCCAACCGAGGCCGAGGGGACCTTCAGCCGCAGCCTGGCCGGCGTTAACCAGTTTGCGCGCGTCAAGCTGAGAATCGAGCCGTTTGTCGGCGATGAGCCGGTCACGCTGAAAAACACGCTGAAACCGAACACGCTCCCCAAGGAAATCATGCCCCTGGTGGAGCAAACCGTCGTTGACGAGGCCCGCAGCGGCGGCGTCCTGGGGTATCCGCTGATTCAGGTCAAGATTACCCTCTTGGATGCCGAAGCTCAAAACTTGGACGCCCCTGAAGCCGCCTTTCAGTCGGCGGCCATGCAGGCGGTCCGGCAGGGACTTGGCGACGCAGGGGTCAAATTGCTCGAACCAATCATGCGGCTCGAGGTAGTGACACCCGAAGAGTTCCTGGGAAACATTCACGAAAATCTGCGATCGCGGCGGGCCAATGTGACGGCCTCCGAACAGCGCTCGGGACTGCATGTCATTACGGCGGAAGTCCCGCTGTCGCAAATGTTTGGATACTCTTCGCAGGTGAAGAGCCTGTCCCAGGGGCGGGCCTCACACAGTATGGAACCGCTGCGCTACGACGAAGCTCCGCCGGATGTGCTGGAGTCCATGATGTAGGTCCGCATGAAAATTTTGTGTGGACTGATTGACATCTGCGAACCGCTGAACTAACATCTTCCGTTTTCCGCCCCACTTTCGACGCCTGAATTGGTGGACGGGACAGACGCAAACTATTCAGGTAAGGGGCATTGCGGTGGCTGCCAAAAAGCAGGAACGTATTCGCATTCGGATGGAGGCTTACGACCATTCCGTGCTGGATCTGTCGGCGACAGAAATCGTCGACACGGCGAAGCGGACGGGAGCAATCGTGCACGGGCCGATTCCACTGCCCACGCGGATCGAGCGGTACACCGTTCTGCGGAGTCCGCATATCGACAAGAAGTCACGCGAGCAGTTTGAGATTCGGACACACAAGCGATTGATTGACATTATTCAGCCAACCGGCAAAACGATCGACGCCCTCAACAAGCTCTCGTTGCCCGCTGGCGTGGACATCAAAATCAAGGCCTCTGCCGCCGGCAACTGACTGGTGCGGAAGTGTTGATTCACGTGGTTTGCGAGGCATGAACGCAGCAATCCGGCTGGTTGCTGCGTCGAACTTTTGAGTTCGCTGGTTCGCAACGCAGTTTTTCAGATAGAACTGGTCGCCATTAAATGGCGGCCGCATGAGGAGTTGGTGCCGTCATGGCTGTGGGACTGCTGGGCCGCAAGGTTGGAATGACGCAAGTGACCGATGAGACTGGCCGTTCGGTGCCGGTCACGGTCATTGAGGCTGGGCCATGTACGGTGTTGCAGATCCGCACGATGGCTCGTGACGGTTACGAAGCGGTTCAGATGGGTTTCCGCGACAAGCCACGCCGGCTGGCCATTCGGGCTGAACGCGGGCACGTGGCCGTGCTGAGCAGCAAGCGGTCAAAGGCCAAGGCGGAAGCGAAAATTGAACCTGTCGCGAAGGCGAACTGTGAGCCACAGAGGTATGTCCGTGAATTCCGGACTGACGCCAAGGATCAGCCAGTCGAGGTTGGGGCGAAGCTGACGGTTGAGTTGTTTAAAGACGTGCCAGCTCTCGATGTGATTGGGATGATCAAGGGGCGTGGGACCGCCGGTGCCATGAAGGCCCACGGTTTTCACGGTTTGTCGGCGAGCCACGGCGTGCAGCGGGCACACCGGTCCCAGGGATCTGTCGGCTCACACGCTGCTGATCGCGGCCATAGCGGTAAGATCAAGAAGGGCAAGTTGATGTCGACTCGCTGGGGTAACGAGCGGGTCACCATTCGAAATCTGAAGCTCGTGCGGATCGACGCGGAGAACAATCTGCTGCTGGTCCGCGGCGCCATCCCGGGGCCAAATGGCGGGTACGTCATGGTCCGGAAGGCAAACAAGTTGAAGTAGGTGAGTCGGATCGGACTTGGCCACAAGTTGGTTCCGGTCTGTTGATGCTGGCCTGCTGCGGCCGTCCGATTTCGACGGCGGGTGCATCAGGCGTCAAGTGTGGCGGAATCGCCGCAATGCCTGCCGTGATGGTTGGCGATTTTTCGTGGGCGATTTGTTTCGACGTGTGAAACCTCGGAAGTGCTGTTATGATTTCTCTCCCTATCGTCAACAAGGATGGCCAGCAGGTCGGAACCTACGAGTTCGACCCGGCTGAGCTGGCTCCTGGCATTAACAAGCAGTTGATGCACGACGCTACGGTGATGTACGAAACGAATCGCCGGGTGGGCACGGTGCGAACCAAAGCCCGCGGCGAGGTCGTCGGCAGCACGAAGAAGATCTACAAGCAAAAAGGAACTGGCCGGGCGCGCATGGGACAGAAGCGCACCGGTATTCGTCGAGGCGGGGGACATATTCATGCCATTCGCCCCATCGATTATGTGTTCAGGATGCCAAAGAAGGCGGTCGCGCTGGCGACCCGCATGGCGCTCTTGAGCAAGTTTCAGGACAATCAGGTCGTCATTCTGGATGACTTGGTCATGCTGAAGCCCAGAACAAAAGATGTCGTTGCGCTGTTGAAAGCTGTCGGCATCAGCGAGACGTCGGTGCTGGTGGCGACGGCTCAACACGATGCGATCGTGTACAAGTCGGCTCGCAATATCCCCTCGGTTCAGGTTTTGCCGGCCAGTGATATCAACACCTATGTGTTGCTGCGGCAGCGGCGGCTGATGCTCACTCGGGCCGCGATGGATGGGCTGCGGGATAAGGCCAAGCGAACGCGCTCGGCGGTTGACGCCTGAGTGGACTGAAGCCGGGCGGACGAAGCAGTGGATAGGCAGCGCTTGCCGAGAGGCGGGCGGGAAGATTGGCAGTGAGTGCGGGCGAGGCAAGGTGAATCATGGCGATCGTAAAGCAGTCCGGCATTACCCTCGAACCTTATCAAGTGGTGCTGCGCCCCTTGGTGACGGAAAAGGGGACGCATCTCTCTGAGCGGTTCAACTCGTACACCTTCGAGGTGACGCTTAATGCCACCAAGCAGGACATCCGCAAGGCGGTGGAAGAGCTTTGGGAAGTCCGCGTGAAGTCAGTGCGAACGCAAACCCGGGTCGGCAAGCCCAAGCGAACCAAGACAGTCGAAATTCAGTTGCAGCCTTGGAAGCGGGCGATCGTGACGCTGCACGAAGATGACCGGATTGCCTTCTACTAAGCCAATCGCGTTCAGTTCCGCTTCCGCCTAAAAGACACGACACGCCAGCGCGATGTTCGCTGGAAAAACAGTGGAGAATAAACATGGGAATTCGCGTTCACAAGCCGACGAGCAACGGTCGCCGTAACTCGTCCGTGAGCGATTTCGCCGAAATTACAGACAAGAAGAAGAAGCCCGAGAAATCGCTGATGGTTCGCATCACGCGAAAAGGCGGTCGCAACTTCCAGGGCAAGATCACCTGCCGTCATACCGGCGGCGGGCACCGGAAGATGTACCGGATCATCGATTTCAAGCGGATCAAGGATGGCATGGTCGCCAACGTGATCTCGATCGAATACGATCCGAATCGCTCCGCCCGCATCGCCCTGATTCAGTACGCCGACGGAACCAAGAACTACATCCTCGCCCCCAAGGGACTGACGGCGGGTATGAAAGTCGAGAGTGGACCGGGGGTGGAGCCGGTCGTCGGCAACTGCCTTCCGCTGGAGAAGATTCCCCCCTCCACGACGATTCACAACATTGAACTGCAGCCGGGCCGGGGCGGCCAGCTTTGCCGCAGTGCCGGTGTCTCGGGTGTCATCAACGCCCGCGATGGGGCGTGGGCGCAAATCACATTGCCGTCGGGTGAAGTCCGGCGTATCTCCAGCAAGTGCCGGGCGACCATCGGCGAGTTGAGCAACGGCGAGCATAGTTCGATTGTGATCGGCAAGGCCGGTCGCGTGCGACGCAAGGGGATTCGCCCCTACGTCCGTGGCTCGGCCATGAACCCGGTCTCGCACAAGATGGGCGGCGGCGAAGGCCGCCGCAACGGTGGTCGGCACCCTGCCAGCCGCAACGGCAAGCTGGCCAAAGGTGGCAAGACGAGAAAGCCTCGGAAGCCCTCGGGAGCAGCGATCATCCGTCGGCGGAAGTCGCGGCGGTATGGTCAACTTAAGCTGTAGTGCGGGTTGGGCCACGGTTTTGCAGCGAGAATTCATACACGGTTTCAGCGACGGCGAACGATCACAGGCTACCTGAAGGGCGAAGTGGACCATGGGACGATCATTGAAGAAGGGTCCGTTTGTGGACGCGAAGCTGCTCAAGAAAGTTGAGAAGCTCGCGCTCGCCAACAAGAAAGAGCCAATCAAGACCTGGTGCCGTCGGTCCACGATCTCGCCCGAATTCATCGGCTACACATTCCTGGTCCACAACGGCCGGGCACACATCAACGTGTATGTGACAGAAGACATGATCGGCCACAAACTCGGTGAATTCGCCCCCAGCCGGACGTTTCGCGGGCATGGCGGCAGGGCCAAGAAGTAGGCTCGGTCAAATTAACGCGCCCTGGTTGAACCGGGTGCGTTGCGGACAATCGGCTTGGCGTCCAACCCATACACACGATCATGAAAGTTTGCTGCGAGCTGTCCTCAATGTGGGATAAGCCGGTGGACCTGAGAATTGCGGGAGCTGTTCGAAATGTCATTCAAGGCGTCACACCAGTTCGCACGGATCGCCCCGTCGAAGGTCCGGGCCTTCGCCGATCTGATCCGCGGACAGGAGGCCCGCAAGGGACTTGAGCTGCTACGGTATGAACCGAACCGCGGCGCGCGGATGATCGAAAAAGTGTTGAAGAGCGCCATGGCCAACGCCGAACACGGCGGGGCTCGTAATGTCGACCACATGAAGATCGTTGATGCTCACGTGAACATGGGGCCGATGCTGAAACGCGTCTCGCCCCGTGCCCGTGGCATGGCTTACACCATTCGCCGCCGGTTCGCTCACATTCATGTTTCGATTGACGCTGTTGCCCCCAAGGCCACCGTCGAAGCCGGCAAGTAAACAGTCACGAGCGCAGACAGACCAATCAATTCAGCGTTGAAGTCAGAGGGTGTGCAGCATGGGTCAAAAAACGCGGCCAACTGGGTTTCGGATCGGCATCACCGAGCCATGGCGCAGCCGCTGGTATGCGGCGAAGCGTGAGTTTGGCGAGCTGCTGGTCGAAGACTTCAAGATCCGCACCTTTGTCAAAAAGAAATACAAGCTCGCCGGCATTCCGAAGATCGAAATCGAACGCACCCGCGACAACGTGATTGTGCATTTGCACACGGCGCGTCCGGGTATCATCATCGGGAAGAAGGGGCAGGAGGTCGACCGGCTCAAGGCCGAACTCGAAGACCTGACCGGGCGCCGGATGGAGCTGAAGATCGTCGAAATCGGCAATGCCAACCGCAGTGCCGTGCTCGTGGCGGAGGACATCGCCCAGCAACTGGAGAAGCGTGGCAGCTTCCGTCGGACGATCAAACGCTCACTCGACCAAGTGATGGATTCGGGTGTATTTGGAATCAAGGTTCAGCTCTCGGGCCGCCTCGGCGGCGCGGAAATGTCGCGGTGCGAAAAAGCCAGCCGGGGTTCGATCCCCCTGTCCACGCTGCAGAAACATATCGACTACGGGTTGGCCACAGCCTTGACGGCGCAAGGCGTCATCGGGGTGAAGGTCTGGATCGATCTCGGGAACTATTCGGACGAGGAGGCCAACAGTGGCGCTAATGCCAAAGCGGGTCAAGCACCGCAAAGAACAAAGAAGGCGTATAAAAGGTAATGCGACACGCGGAAATCGCGTTTCTCTGGGTGATTTCGGCCTGCAGGTATTGCAGGGCGGTTACATTCGGGCAAACACGATTGAAGCCTGCCGTATCGCGGCCACGCAGTACATCCGCGGCGACGGCAAACTGTACATCCGGATCTTCCCCAGCAAGCCAATGACCGCCCGACCGCTGGAAACGCGAATGGGTAAGGGAAAAGGCGAGCCGGCATTCTGGGTCGCGGTGGTGAAGCCGGGAGCGGTGCTGTTTGAGATCGCTGGTGTTCCGGCAGACGCCGCCCGCGAGTGTCTGGCGCGTATTGCGTACAAGCTGCCGTTGCCGGTCCGGATGGTGGCCCGGCTGCCTGGCGAATAGCATCGCTTGGCGATGATGGCCGCCTGACGAATTAACAGTGAAACCAACCGGCTGAGTCATGTCAGCCGGTTGACATTCAGAAACGCAGGTGGGAAATGGCCAACGCCAAAGAACTCCGTGAGATGAGCAACGACCAGTTGGGCTTTACGCTCACTGAAACGAAACAGAAGCTGTTCAAGCTGCGGTTTCAGTCGTCGACCGAGAAGCTGGACGCACCCAGCATGATCCGCAAGAACCGGCGAGAGATCGCGCGGATCCTGACGATCCTGCGGCAGCGCGAGATTGCAGCGGCGAAGACTGCTGCTCCCGTCGCGAGCTGAGGTACCACCTGAGGTAGCAGTCGACCGAACGTAGCGATTGTTGAAACCGCATTGAGACCTGCCAACTGGCCGGGAAAAAGAGTCGAGGAAAGAAACGATGCGCAAGCGCCTGACTGGTGAAGTGACCTCCGACAAAATGTCCAAGACGCGACGTGTGGAAGTCTCGCGCTTCTCAAGGCATCCGAAGTACGGGAAGACCATGAAGGCGCGCACGGTGTGCCACGTCCACGATGAAGAGAACGCCAGCAAGCTGGGCGACATTGTCGAGATCGAAGAGAGCCGTCCGCTGTCCAAGACCAAGCGCTGGACACTGGTGCAGATCGTTCGCCGACCGGTTGTGGCGGATGCGGTGGCCGTCGACACACCCGTGGCGGCGGAGCCGGCTCCGACGGCTGGCGCATAAGGATCAAGCAAAACCCCAAGCAGCAGATCGGGGCGACATGCCAGGGCAGCGTGGCTGTTTCAGCGGCGAGATTAGGCAGGCGGACGGAAGTCAGGGGAGCGAATCATGATTCAGATGCAGACGCTGATGGATGTGGCCGACAATACCGGTGCGAAGATCGCGTATTGCATCAAGGTTCTCGGTGGCACCAGCCGCCGGACCGCTGGCTTGGGCGACGTGATTGTCGTCAGCATCAAGAAGGCCATCCCAGGCGGTGCGGTCAAGGCCGGCGACATTGCCAAGGCAGTGATCGTGCGAACCCGACGGGCCACCCGGCGGGCTGATGGAAGTTACGTGCGTTTCGACCGAAACGCCGTCGTGTTGATTGACAACGAAATGAACCCTCGCGGCACACGCATCTTCGGCGCTGTGGCTCGCGAACTCCGTGACAAGCGATTCATGAAAATCGTCAGTCTGGCGAGCGAGGTGGTGTAGTCATGAAAATCCGCCGTGGCGATATGGTGCAGGTTCTCGTAGGCGATCAGGCCGGCAAAGAACCGCGTAAGGTTCTGGAAATTGTCCAGGACGGTGAAAAACTGGTGGTTGAAGGCGTCAATCGCGTCTTCAAGCATGTGAAGAAGGGGCACCCCAAGAGTCCCCAAGGCGGTCGGCTTTCCAAAGAAATGCCGATCAGCATGTCCAACGTGCAACTGTTCTGCCGCGCCTGCAACCGCGGTGTGCGCGTCGGCTTCAAGTACGCCGAAGATGGGAGCAAGTCCCGGGTGTGCAAGAAATGCGGTGCCGATCTGGGGCGGATCAGCCCACCGCGGCCACGCTATGCGAAAAAGGCGTAGTTCGCGGGTTTCAGTCGGCAGCCACGTGAGAATGTGAATTCCGCGGACCCGTGATCACGGTTCACCGCAGCAATGTGAGAGACAGCGACAGGATCGGCCGACATGGCACGCTTGCAGGAGAAGTTTCAGAACGAGTTGCGACTGAAGCTCGGTGAACAACTGGAGCGCAAAAACCCCCACTCGATTCCGAAGCTGGTGAAGATCGTCGTCAACATGGGTGTCGGCTCAGCCGTGGCTGACCGCAAGCGGATGGACGAGGCCTCCGGCCACCTGATGCAGATCACTGGCCAGAAGCCACTGATTACCAAGTCCAAGGCTGCCATCTCGGCGTTTCGGCTGCGTGAGAACATGGACATCGGCTGTAAGGTGACGCTCCGCGGCAAGCGGATGTACGAGTTCCTTGACCGGCTGATCAGTCTGGCGCTGCCTCGCGTTCGCGACTTCCGTGGCTTGAACTCCAAGGCGTTCGACGGCCACGGCAACTACAGCCTCGGTCTGAACGAGCAGATGGTGTTTCCGGAAATCGACGGCGACAAGGTTCAGCACACCCAGGGGATGCATGTGACGCTGGTGACTTCGGCCAACACGAATGCCGAAGGGCTGGCGCTGCTGAAATGTCTGGGGATGCCGCTGGCCACTGCCTGAAGTCCTGCGGGGCTGTATTTCTGGCGGCCTTTCGCTACAGTACTTCCCCTGTCGATGTCAAAACGAGCATCCCACTACAAGCATTTTGCCGTTTACCGGTTGCAGCAACGGTGCTGAGCGGAAAACGCAACAGAGGTCAAGATGGCAAGCAAGGCGAAGATCGAAAAGGCGAACCGCACGCCAAAATTCAGTTCGCGTCAGGAGCACCGTTGTGCCCTGTGCGGACGTCCGCGGGCGGTCTACCGCAAATTCACGCTGTGCCGCATCTGCTTCCGCAACCTGGCGCTGGATGGTTTGATTCCCGGTGTGAAGAAGGCGAGCTGGTAACCCCTATCATGATGACCGACCCGATTGCTGACATGCTGACCCGGATCCGCAACGCGCTGCGGATCGAACGCCCCTACGTCGACATCCCCATGTCGCTGGAGAAAAAGGGCATTGCCGAAGTGCTGCAGCGCGAAGGGTACATCTGGGACTTCGAAATCGTTCCCGGAACTCCAGCAGCGCACATCCGCGTCAACCTGAAATACGGTCCCAACGGCGAACGGGTGATCCAGCTCATTGAGCGGGTCAGCAAGCCTGGGTGCCGCGTGTACAAGAAGAAAGCCGAACTGCCAGAGATTCTGCAGGGGTTGGGGATCACCGTGGTCTCGACGAGTCACGGGATCATGAGCGGTCGTGAAGCCAGCACCAAGGGTGTCGGCGGAGAGATCCTCGCCAAGGTCTGGTAGGGTGGTCTCGCCGATCAGCAGAACACCTCAAGAAGTTTGCCGGAAAGACCACGCAGCGGGCAGTCCCCGGCGGGTCGTCAGAATTCAAAACGCCGCGTCCACACGCCGCCGCCGGTTTCGGAATCACGCACTATGTCAAGAATCGGTAAAAAACCCGTTGTCATTCCTGATGGAGTGACCGTTCAGGTTGCCGAGCAGCTTGTGACGATCAAGGGAAAGCACGGCGAGCTGAAGCTGGAAGCCCATCCGGCCATCACCGTCACCCACGATGCCGCCGGCAAGCAACTCGTCGTCACCCGTCCCAATGACGAACGCCAGAACCGGGCTCTGCACGGTCTGACCCGCGCTCTGCTGAACAACATGGTCGCCGGAGTCGTGCAACCGTTTGAACGCAAGTTGGAGATCCAGGGCGTCGGTTATGGCGCACAGATCAAGGGCAAGACGATCGAGCTGACGGTGGGTTTCGCCAACACGATTGTTTTGCCGATTCCCGGCAGCGTGACCTGCAAACTCCCGGACTCGACGCATATTCAATTGTCCAGCGTGGACAAGCAGGCCGTGGGGCAGTTCGCGGCCAGCATCCGCAGTGTTCGGCCACCAGAACCATACAAGGGCAAGGGGATCCGCTATGAAGGCGAGCGGGTCCGCCGCAAGGCCGGCAAGGCGTTTGCCGGTGGTGGTTGATCTGGCGCCGGTTAATCGGGCACCGGTTGGTTGGTGTGACAGGCTGCGGGACGATCCACAGCCACTGGAAGCCAATGAAAATCTGAAACCAGTCGCCGAACGCAGCCTCTGCCGAGCCGACAGCACTCATCCAGAAGCGTGGGATCATGAAACTCCTCAGCAAAATCGCCAAACAACGCCGGAACCGGGCGTATCGCGTTCGCAACAAGATCCGTGGCACAACCACGCGGCCTCGGCTCACTGTGTTCCGCAGCAACAAGCATATTTACGCCCAGATCATCAACGACCAGACCGGGATGACCCTCGTTTCCGCGAGTACCGCCGAGAAGGCGGTCTGTTCAGCGGACGAAAACGGCGGTAATGTTGCATCGGCTACGAAAGTCGGCAAGATTCTGGCAGAGCGGGCGAAGGAAAAAGGAATCGTGGACATCGCCTTCGATCGCGGGTCCTACCGTTACCACGGTCGGATCGCGGCCCTGGCCAATGCGGCCCGGGCCGAGGGTTTGAATTTCTAACAAGCGGCATCTGTGAAGCGACCAGCAGACACTCAGCGATCGCGCAGTCTCATCCACCCAGTTTTTCAGGGGTCTGAGGCGGGCCGGCTCAAACGTTGAGACAGCAATTTCAATCCAAGCCGGGCGATCACTCACCAGGGAGCAAGTTGTGGCAGGCGAACAAAGGCAGGAAGGGGAACGCTCCAACGAGAAGGTCGTCCAGATCCGTCGCTGTGCATGCGTGGTCAAGGGCGGTCGTCGATTCAGCTTCACGGCCTTGGTGGTGCTGGGCGACCAGCGCGGCAAGGTTGGTTGGGGATATGGCAAAGCGACAGAAGTTCCGCAAGCGGTGGAAAAGGCCGTCAAGGGAACGAACCGCAAGGCGCTTTCGTTGAAGCTGGACGGAACAACGATCTCGCACTCGGTCTCCGGCCGGTATGGTGCTGCTCAGGTGGTGCTCATCCCCGCTTTGCCAGGCACGGGTGTAATTGCAGGAAACACGGTCCGCGCCATTCTTGAACAGGCCGGCATCAAGGATATTTTGTCGAAGAGCCGCGGCTCGACGAACCCCATGAACCTGGTGCGGGCGACGATGGACGCCCTCAGCAAGTTGCGGAGTCGTGACGAGATCGCCCGTCTTCGGGGAGTTACGCTCTAATGATTCTCAATGAAGTCCACCAGGGCATTCTGAAGCGGAAGAACCGCAAACGCGTGGGCCGCGGTGTTGGCTCAGGTCACGGCGAGACCTCCGGTCGCGGTGTCAAGGGGCACTCCAGCCGCTCAGGTCACTCGTTCCGGATGGCGCATGAAGGCGGCCAGAAGCCATTGGCCCGGCGCGTCGCCAAGAGCGGCTTCAACAACAAGTTTCATGCCGCCAAAGTGCTGATCATCAACGTCGACGCGCTCAATGCGTTCGAGGACGGCACGGTGATCGAGCTGGACACCTACAAGCTGGCGGGTCTGGCGAATGGCGTGTTCGACGAGATCAAGATTCTAGGCAACGGCACCCTGGAACGGAAGCTCACGGTCAAGGCCAACCGCTTCTCCCAGTCGGCTCTCGACAAGATCGTGGCTGCCGGCGGGACTGCAGAAGTTGTCCACGCATAGGGACTGGCGGTTCGTGCCGATATTCGCCCGTCTGCGCCTCACAAAGAAATCACAAGTCCCAACGCCGACAACAGGCAGGGCTGCCTGTCCGGGATCAGAATGTGCGTCATGCACGTCCGGATCGCTCCGCGTGAATTTCCGGGCTCCCATGGTTGAGGAACGGCAATGCTGACCAAACTGCTGGTCGTTTTCAGAATTCCCGAATTGCGGCAGAAGATTTTTCTGACCCTGGCGCTGCTGCTGGTCTACCGTCTCGGATTTTTCATCCCCCTCCCGATGATCAATCAGGAGGCGCTGAAAAAGCAGTTCGAAGATATGGCCAAGGAAGAAGGCGGTCTGGGGCAGATGCTCAAGATCGTTCAGACCTTCTCGGCTTCCGACTTCGGCATGAGCACGATCTTCGGGTTAGGGATCATGCCGTACATTTCGGCTTCGATCATTCTGCAGCTCTTGACGACGGTTTATCCTCCGCTGGAGAAGCTCTCCAAGGAGGGTGAAACCGGGCGGAAGAAGATCAACGAATACACTCGCTACGCCACCGTGGTGCTGTGCTTCTTCCAAAGTTACGCCTGGATTTCGTCGCTGGCCAGCGGCGCTATTACTGGCCAGGGGCTGCTGCTGTCCGGGTGGACCGGGTTTTACCCGATCTTTATCGCCGCGATGACAATGACTGCCGGAACAGTCCTGCTGATGTGGATCGGCGAACAGATCGACGAGTACGGCATCGGCAATGGCATCAGCTTGTTGATCATGTCGGGCATTCTCGCCCGGATGCCCAACGCCCTGTATCAATTGCTGGAACCTTACAAGAATGGGATCACCCTCGGCGGCAAAGACAACGGCATTGAGAAGCTCGTCGTGCTGGCGGTGCTGTTTGTGCTGGTGATCGTGGGGGTGATTTTCATCACCCAGGGGCAGCGCAAGATTCTCACGCAAAGTGCAAAGCATGTCCGTGGCCGCCGGGTATGGGGCGGGCAGAAGCAGTATCTGCCGCTGCGGCTGAACCAATCGGGCGTGATGCCAATTATCTTCGCGTCCAGCCTGCTGATGATTCCGGGATTTCTGCTGAAATACATCGGGAACAGCACGGGAGTCCTCTGGGTTCAAAATTTGGCGGATGCGTTCGGAGTGGAGCGCGGATTTCTGTACAACGTGAGCTACGTGGCGCTGATCTACTTCTTCTGCTACTTCTGGACGGCAATCAGCTTCAACCCGAAGGACATGGCGAACAATCTGCGCGACTATGGGAGCTTCATCCCCGGACACCGGCCGGGCAAGCGAACTGCTGAGTATCTGGAAAAGGTGATGGTTCGGATCACGTATGTCGGGGCCGCCTTCCTCGCCATCGTGGCCGTGATTCCGCAGGTCGTTTCCAGCGTGCTGGGTGTGGATGTGTTTGTCGCCAGCTTCTTTGGCGGCACGGGACTGTTGATTGTCGTGTCGGTGGGGCTGGACTTGATCCAGAAAATCGACAGTCACCTGGTGATGCGGAACTACAGCGGATTGCTTGAGGCATGATCCGGTTGCCAACAGGGAGGCCAGGGTGATCGTTCTCAAGCGCCCCAAAGAAATTGAGCAGATGCGGGCCGCTGGGCGGTTGGTGGCCGAAGCGCATCGATTGGTCAAGCAAATGGTGGCTCCCGGCGTGAGCACACTGGAGATTGACCAGGAAGTCGAAGCGTTGTTCGAGAAGCACGGTGCGACCCCGCTGTTCAAAGGCTACCCGGGCAAAGTTCCTTTTCCAGCAGTCTGCTGCATCTCCGTGAACGAGCAGGTGGTGCATGGAATCCCTGGGAATCGCAAACTGATTGCCGGCGATCTGCTGAAGGTTGACACGGGGTGCCGGTTGGAGGGTTGGTGCGGGGACTCCGCATGGAGCTACGCGGTCGGCGAGATTGATCCAGTCAAGAAGAAGCTGATGCAGATTGGCGAAGAGAACCTGATGCTGGCCATTCGGTCATTGGCAACGGCGAGGAGTTGGTCAGACGTGGCTCGGGCCATGCAGACGCATGTCCGGGAGGCCGGATTCAGTGTCGTCGAGCAGTTCGTCGGCCACGGGATTGGCCGTGAGATGCA
Organism: Planctomycetaceae bacterium; assembly: GCA_021732845.1. Taxonomy (GTDB): domain Bacteria; phylum Planctomycetota; class Planctomycetia; order Planctomycetales; family Planctomycetaceae; genus JAKFUF01. The sequence goes on from JAKFUF010000052.1 coordinate 33,239, forward strand.
TGAAGAGCCACAGGTGCCCAATTTTGTCAGTCAAGAAATGGCCAAGCACGATTTTCGATTGACGCCGGGGATCGTCCTGGCCATCGAGCCGATGGTGAATGCCGGGAAGAAGGAAGTCCGGGTGCTGAACGACCACTGGACAGTTGAGACAAAGGATAAGAAGCCCAGCGTGCATTTCGAACATACGGTCGCCATTACCGAGAATGGGCCGTTGATTCTGACAACGCTGGACGCACAGTGAGGTTGGTGGGTTGTGTGGGGAAGTTACTGCCCCCACGAAGACTGCCAAAAACAACAAATCTGGAAATGGCACGCGAGTCACTTGCTGATTCGCGTGTTCTGTGATTATACTACTCAATCCGCTTTTCGGAGATTTTGTCCCCCAGTCGACCTGACGGCATTTGAGCTGTCACTTTGGGCGGAAAACTTCAGCGGATACAGCGACGGGAACAGGCCGAACCATGAAGATTCGATCCAGTGTGAAACGCATCTGTGAAGGATGCAAGATGGTCCGACGCAAGGGGCGGGTCTATGTCATCTGCTCGTTGAACCCGCGTCACAAACAGCGTCAGGGTTGATTGAAGCACTTCGCCCAAGCCGGCGAATCTTTGTGCGGCATGGGTGCGGTCGGGTCGATCAGTCGGGTGCGGTTCGGTTGAACAATCTCGTCGAAGCAGTTGAGCGGACTTGATCCGCTCATCATTTTGGAGCACTGGTACATGCCGCGTATTACAGGTGTCGACATTCCGGCCGGCAAGCCGACCTACATTTCCCTCACCTATCTCTATGGTGTGGGGCGGTCGCGGGCGATCGAAATCTGTCGGCAGTTGAATATCGACCTGCAGCGTCGGGCGTCCGAGTTGTCTGACGACGAGGTGGCGCGGATCGCCAATCTGCTGGACAAGGATTTTTTGGTCGAGGGCCAGTTGCGCCGCAAGATTCAGCAGGATATCGCGCGGTTGCGCGACATCGGCTGCTACCGGGGTCTGCGGCATCGCCGTGGCTTGCCGGTCCGCGGTCAGCGGACCCGCACGAATGCCCGCACCCGCAAGGGTGTTCGCAAGACGGTCGCCGGCAAGAAGGGTGTCAAGGAAATGCGCTGATCGGCGCGGCGTGGCTTCGTGCCTCGCCGGTGCTGCTTTGGTGAATCGCTGCGTCGTAAAATTCAGAGTGGCTCAGGCAATTGAGAATCGAGAGGGTGAAGCGTGGGCAAGGCTGGTCGTCGTAAGGTTCGCCGCAATGTGACGCGTGCTGTCGCGCACATCAAGGCGACATTCAACAACACCACGGTCACCATCACGGACGTCAATGGCGACGTGTTGTGCTGGGCGACTGCCGGTTCGAGCGGCTTCAAGGGCAGCCGCAAGAGCACTCCGTTCGCTGCTCAGCGGGCGGCGGAGACTTGTGCCGAGCGGGCTTCCAAGTTTGGTGTCAAGGAGCTGGAAATCAAGGTCAAGGGGCCAGGCTCGGGGCGCGAAAGCGCCATTACGGGTCTGCAGACTTCCGGCCTGTCCATCAAGGCGATTGAAGATGTGACGCCGCTGCCGCACAACGGCTGCCGGCCTCCCAAGCGTCGCCGCGTTTAATGGAACGCAGTCGCCGCGTCGAGTTGAGTGCCGTCGAGAGCTGTCCGGAGTCGGTCGCGTCTTCATCGTCAGTGTGAAAACAAGAGGTCGGAAGTATCATGGGACGTTACACGGGTCCGGTTTGCCGGTTGTGCCGCCGCGAAGGTGTCAAGCTGTTTCTGAAAAGCCTGCGGTGCGATTCACCGAAGTGCGCGATTGAGAAGCGGGATCAACCGCCGGGCATGCACACGGTCAAGCGCCGCAAGGCCACGGATTATGGCACCCGGCTCCGTGAGAAGCAGAAGGTCAAGCGGTTCTACGGCGTGTACGAGAAGCAGTTTCGCCGGTACATGGACATCGCCGGACGTTCCAAGGGCAACACCGGCAGCACGCTGATGAGCCTTTTGGAGCGACGTTTGGACAACATCGTCCATCGCTTGGGCTTCGCCGGCTCGCGCCGTGCGTCGCGTCAGCTCGTCGGTCACGGCCACATCCGTGTCAATGGCGGCAAGGTGACGATCCCCAGCTATCAGGTGAAGGCCAACGACGTGATTACCGTCAAGTCCCGGCCACGCAGCCTGGGTTATGTCAGAAATTCGCTGGAATCTTTCCATGGGCGGGTGCCTGACTTCCTGAGTCTGGTGACTGGCGAGAACCCTGAGGGACGGGTGCTGCGGTTGCCGAGCATCGAAGATGCTTCGATTCCAGTCCAGCCTGCGTTGATCATCGAATTCATGTCGCGTTGATGCAGGGTGGCAGTTGAAGATTGTGAAACCACTGGTTTCACGCACGGAAACACGAAGCAGGGGGCACGCAAAGCGCGTGTCGGTTTGCGTTGGCAGAGTGATTGGCCTGTTGACGCCTTCGGTATCGGAGATCTCAAGATGCGCATTCGTTGGCGGGGCCTGGAGCTGCCGAGTCGGTTGGTGCCGGAGCAGGAAACTGCCACTCCCACCTACTGCAAATTCGTGGCTGAGCCATTTGAACGTGGCTTCGGGGCAACGATCGGCAACAGTCTGCGCCGGATCCTGCTGTCGAGTCTGGAAGGCAGTTCCCTTATCCGGGTGAAGATCCAGGGTGTGCAGCATGAATTCACCACGGTCCCGGGTGTTGTGGAAGATGTCACGGACATCGTCCTGAACCTGAAATCGTTGATCGTTAAGAGCCACAGTTCCGAGCCACAGACGCTGCGGATTGAACGCCGCAAGAGCGGTGTGGTGACCGGTGCCGACATCCTGCCGAATCCGCAGGTCGATGTCTACAACAAAGATCTCGTCATCGCCACGATGACCGACGACGTGCCGCTGATGATGGAAATGACCGTCCAGAACGGTCGGGGCTACGTTCCCGAAAGCGAAATGCCGAATGACCCGGAAGTTGGCGTCATTCCCCTCGACGCGATCTATTCGCCTGTGACCCGTGTCCGTTACAAAATCGAAGACACCCGCGTCGGTCAGAAGACGAACTACGACAAGTTGACACTGGAGATTTGGACCAACGGAACCATCAGCCCCGAAATGGCACTGGTGGAAGCGGCCAAGATTCTCCGCAAGCACCTGAACCCATTCGTGACCTATCGCGAGCCGGGGCCGGAAGTGTCGCCAGAGAGCGGCCTGCGGGGCATGGCCGAAGCCACGGGTTACACGCCGCTGGATGTGGAGCTGGAGGAGAAGCTGGCTCGCAGCCTGGCTGAACTGAACCTGTCGGTGCGGGCAACGAACTGTCTGGAGTCCGAGGGGATCAACACGGTCCGGGACCTGGTCAGCCGCACGGAGGATCAGTTGCTCCAAGTGCGCAACTTTGGTGAGACGACGCTGCAGGAAGTACGTGACCGGCTGGGCGCGATCAACCTGCGGCTGGGGATGCGTGTGCCGAGTTCGCTGAAGGGATAACTAATAATCGCGATGTGACGCTTGTCGATCGGCCACGCGAAAAATGCCGACTTCGCAAAACAACGTCGCGAACAAAGGCATGCCGATAGCGGATCATGAAGGCGACCTGTGGTCGCCGATCCGCGGCTGGCGTGCCGGGTTCGCCAAACAATACAGCTCTTTGGGAAGGTCGGAAGGACCATGCGACACAGAATCAGCGGCCGGACGCTGGGCCGGAATGCGTCTCACCGGAAGGCAATGTTCCGCAACATGGCGACCAGCCTGATTCGGACCGTGCGCATTGACGAGGAAGACAAGAAGAAGCCCAAGGTTGCGGGGCGGATTGTGACCACCGTCGCCAAGGCCAAGGAATTGCGGCCGTTCGTCGAAAAGCTGATCACACTGGCCAAGAAGGCGACCCAGCATGAAGCGGACGCGGCGCAGTTCGCCACGTCTGCCGCCAAAAATTCCGAAGAGTGGAAGGCGTGGCGCAAGGGGGATGGCTGGAAAAAGTGGGTGGCTGCGATCGCCCCCGCCGTCAATTATCGCCGCCGGGCCTACGCCGCCCTCCGTGACAAGCTGGCGGTCAACATCCTGTTTGAAGAGCTTTCGAAGCAGTTCCAAGACCGCAACGGTGGCTACACCCGTGTCGTGCGGATTGCCCGGCTTCGGCTGGGCGATGCCGGCGAGCAGGCCCTGATCGAATTCGTCGGCAAGAACGACCGTGTTCGTCGCCGCAGCCGCAAGGGAGCTTCGATGCCGGTCGCTGCCGGATCAGAGTCGCCAGCCGCTGCTCCCACCGCAGCGACAACCGCAGAAGCTTCGGCAACCTGAGAGACAGGCAGCCTGAAGCGGAGACCCTGAAACGCTGATTGAGAAAGGATTCTCCCTCAGTCATGTCACGCATCAGCCGGCCCCATTTTTCGCCTGAGCCGTTCGACTTCTCAGCCGCCATGCGGCGGCTGTGCAAAGACATTGTCGAACGGCTTCCGGTTTTTGGCCACATCCGCATGGAACATGTGGCTGTAACCTTCGCCCAGGCCCGCCGCAATGTCCAGCATGGCCTGCAGGCAAAGCTGACCCCCATGCGGTTTGAGGGAGGGACGCTGACCGCCATCCGGCAGCGGCGGCAGTGGACGATCCAGCGGCTGTTCCAAGAGGATCGTGAGATTCTGTATATTCTCACGTTCTATTTGCCGCGGTTTCAGGATCATGTTTTCCGCGAGAAGATGATCACCATCGTTCACGAACTGTACCACATCGGGGAGCGGTTCGACGGCGACATTCGTCGGCTGGAGGGACATTATCATGTGCATTCCCACAGTCAGAAGGAGTATGACCGGCACATGGACGCGCTGGTCGGCGATTACCTCAGGCAGCAGCCGCCCGAAGAGCTGCACGCCTTTTTGAGGTACCGTTTCAGCGAGTTGTGCGCCCGGCACGGCGGAGTGGTCGGGGTCCGTGTGCCGATTCCCAAGCTGCTGCCGGTGATCAAGTCGGCCTGAGCATGAGCGGCGACATCCCGAAGCCCACAATTTGCATCCCAGTTAGACGAAATCGGTGCGGCCTCGTATCTTGTTGGCAGTGCAGGCCGTTGTGGCCTCCACAGCACCTGGAGAGCACGGCCATGTTGCGATTTGTGACGAGGCGATCCGTTCTGATTATGGGGGCGGTTGTTCTGACCGCGGTGGCCGGCTGGGCGGGAACCCGATCCCGCCATACTCCGTCGCCACAAGTCCTCGCAACCGGCAGGGATCTGTTTGAACACGAATGGAAGCCCAACGATTTGCTGGCGAAGTCCGGCGATGGTCTGGGTCCGGTCTTCAACGGACGGTCGTGTGTGGAATGCCATTTTGTGGGAGGTGTGGGCGGGGCGGGCCTGAACCGCAACAATGTGGCATCCTTTGAGCTGCGGCATGCTCCTGTCGGAACCACCGCCAGCGGGCGGAAGGCAGGTGTGATCCATGCCCAGGCGAACGCCCCGTGGGCGCTGGAATCGGTGGCGATGGTGCATGCGGTCTTCCCAGCCCAAGTCAAAGTCGGCGGCAGGCCCGTTGTGGGAAATGCCACCACACCGACCAGTGGAATCGCCACGCCGAACGACCTGCGTCCCGTGATTGTGCATTCCATCAACACGCCGGCACTGTTTGGCAACGGCGTGATGGATCGCATTAACGATCAGGACATCTTGAGCCTCCAGCGCGGCCGGCGGTATGCCGGAATGCTGCGCGAGGTGCAGGGTGATTTTGCCGGCGTGCCGGTGGGCCGCGCGCAGGTGCTGGCAAACGGCAGAATCGGCAAGTTTGGCTGGAAAGGGCAGTCGTCTTCGCTCAACGAATTCGTCGCCACGGCCTGCGCCGTCGAACTCGGGCTCTCGAACAGTGTCCGCAAGCAGGACCTGCCACAGAAGTTCACCCACGACACCAGCGCCGCGGACGACATGAGTGCGGAACAGATCACCGCGCTGGCCTCGTTTGTGGCGGCACTGCCCACTCCGGAGCAGCGGTTGCCGGAGTCCGAATCCGACCGGAAGGCCGTGGCTCACGGCTCCCAATTGTTTCGCTCGACAGGTTGTGCCGAGTGTCACACGCCCACGGTTGGCAGTGCTGAAGGCGTCTACAGCGACTTCCTGCTCTACCAGGTGGAAGACCCGCCGCCGGGCAACGGGGGCGGAGGCGGCGGCAGCTACGGTGGCGGTCCCGTCGAGCCAGAGCCGACTCCCTCTTCGGATCCGCTTCCCGAAGAATGGAAGACTCCACCGCTGTGGGGAGTCGCCGACACCGCTCCCTACATGCATGATGGCCGCGCGTTGACGCTGTCCGCGGCGATTGAAGCCCACGGCGGCCAGGCCCGTGATGTGCGTGAACGCTTCCGCAATCTGTCCGCAGACGACAAGCAGGCGGTCTTTGCCTTCCTGAACACGCTGCGGCTTCCCAAAGATGCCCGGCAGCCAGCGGCTCCGCCTGCTCCCGCGGGGCAGACTCTGGCGTTCAAACGCTGAAGGTCGCTCTGAATCCCCATCAGACCAGCACCACGGCGGACAGCAACTCCTGGCCGTCGTGGTGTCTTTTTTAGTTCGGATGACTGATTTCGAAGTGCCGCTTCTCCAACTGCTCGATGGCCGCACGCAGGTCATCTGGAATTGCAATGGGACGCTGCGCCGCGTAGTCGAACAGCACGATGGTGGAGTCGCCTTCGGCGACGAGTGCCTCCAGGCTGTGGCCAAAGACGGAATGGGCCATCACGAGGCTGGTGCGGCCGATGCGGGTGATTTTCGCGCCAATCGTGATGGTGTCAGGGTAGGTCACCTGCTTGCGGTAGTTGCAGTGGATCGAAGCCAGGATCGGCCCGATGTGCCGCTTTTTGTAGAGTTCCGACAGGCCGCTCGCCGCGCCATAGGCGATGCGTGCCGATTCGAACCACCGCAGATAGATGGTGTTGTTCACATGCCCGAACAGGTCCTGGTCGCCCCATTGCACGGGAATGGTGAACCGGACGTGAAAGTCCGCGAGGACCATGTCCAACGGAGACATTGGTGTCTGGACGACGGTTTCCGCCAAGGATCCAGGGGCGGGTTGTGCCTCTTCCAAGATCAGTCATCCCCTGTATCAAGGACCGACAGGAACGCCTTCTGCGGAATCTCGACCTCGCCGAACTGCTTGAGCCGCTTCTTGCCTTCCTTCTGTTTTGCCCAGAGCTTGCGCTTCCGCGTGATGTCGCCGCCGTAGCACTTGGCGGTCACATTCTTGCGGAGGGCGGAAATCGTCTCGCGGGCGATCACGCGTGAACTCAATGCCGCTTGGATCGGGATTTCGAACTGATGCTTCGAGATCTCTTCCTTGAGCCGCTTGCACAGCGATCGGCCCCGCTTTTCGGCCTGCGCGCGATGGACGATCGTCGCCAGGGCGTCGACCTTGTTCCCCTTCACGAGGATGTCCATCTTCACCAGATCGGCCGGGCGAAAGCCGATGATCTCGTAGTCCATCGTGCCGTAGCCACGCGTGACGCTTTTGAGCTTGTCATGCATGTCGTAAATCACTTCGGCCAGCGGCAGCTCGTACACGATTTGGGCGCGGGTCGGACCGAGGTACTCGGTGCTCTTGTAGATGCCCCGGCGGTCGTTGCACAACTGCATGATCGGCCCGATGCCGTCGGCCGGGATGATGAAGTTGACCTTCACCACCGGCTCGCGGAACTCCTTGATGTTGCCGCTCACGGGCACATCCTGCGGATTGTCCACGCGGTTGACAGCGCCGTCCATCATCAACAGTTCGTAGGTGACGTTGGGGGCAGTCTGGATCAGGTCGATCGCCGCCTCCTTCTCGAGCCGCTGCTGGATGATTTCCATGTGCAGCATGCCGAGGAAGCCACAGCGGAAGCCGAACCCCAGGGCGTCGCTGGTTTCGGGCACGAAGCTGAAGCTGGCGTCGTTGAGCGACATCTTCTGCAGCTCTTCCCGCAGCTTCTCAAAATCGGTGGCATCGATCGGGTACATGCCGCAGAACACCATCTGCTGGGGCGACTTGTAACCCGGCAGTGGCTCTGCCGCGATGCGGCCCGCCTCGGTCACCGTGTCACCGACATGCACGGCGGTGAGCTGCTTGATGCCCGCAACGAAATACCCGACCTGACCGGGTCCCAGTTCATCACACTTCACATTGTTCGGGCGGAACTGCCCGACTTCGAGGACTTCGTGATTCGTGCCGCCCTTCATGAAGCGGATCTTCATGCCAGGCCGGATCGTCCCCTCCATCACGCGGATGTAGGTCATCACACCGCGAAAATTGTCGTACTTGCTGTCGAAGACGAGTGCCCGGAGCGGGTCGGTCGGATTGCCTGAAGGGCAGGGGACGCGTTCGACCAATGCCTGCAGCACATCATCGACGCCGATGCCCGACTTGCCGCTCGTCCGCAGCGTCTCTTCGTCCGTGAAGCCGAGGACGGTTTGCATCTCCTCCAACACTTCATCGATACGGGTGACCGGCAGATCGACCTTGTTGAGGCAGGGGATGATCGTCAGGTTGCCGTTGATCGCCGCATAGGCATTGGCCACCGTTTGGGCCTGAACCCCCTGAAAGGCATCCACCAACAGCAGCGCCCCTTCGCAGGCCGCGAGACTGCGGGAGACTTCGTAGTGGAAGTCGACGTGGCCTGGCGTGTCGACCAGATTCAGTTCATACTCCTGCCCTTTATAACGATAACGCAGTGAGACAGCCCGGGCTTTGACCGTGATGCCCCGTTCGCGTTCGACATCCAGATCATCGAGGATCTGGTCGCGAAACTCACGTTCGGTGATCGTCCCCGTCTGCAGCAAGAGCTGGTCGGCCAGCGTGCTCTTGCCGTGGTCGATGTGCGCGATGATCGAAAAATTTCGTATGAAACGCGGGTCCATGTGTGACCGTGATCTCTTCCGTTGGGAGGCTTGGGACTGGCCGCGTGGCTCAGTTCCGGCTTGGCAGCAGTGGATAGTCTGGGTTTCGGTCTGACCACTCGGTCATTGCTGAGTCGTCGGCGTACTCCTCGACGCTTTGCTCCGGTATTTCCGCAGTCAGCCGATGCCGCTTTCTTGTGACTGGGTTTGTCAGGCGGTTTGTCTGGATCAATGTTACCGGTGCTTCCGCCTTGATTTCCAATAGCCAATTGGGGACTCGCGGCTTCAACTTGTCACATCCCATATCCTCCTCAGCACTCAACTGGTCCTGAAACAAGCGCACTTCGGCGCTGCCGCCAGCGAGGGCGAGCCAAGATTCCGCCCCAATTTGTTGGATTGCTGGGTGCCGATCCCGAAACGTCCGTTCCGCGGCATGGAGATACTTCTGGTAAGAGTGACGAGAGAATGGCCACTGCTGATCGCGGAAACTTAGAATGACAGTCTCGGAGTCTGGCGAGTTCTCATTCTCATAGACCAGATTCTCCGCAGTCAGTATTGAACCGTCGTCAAAACGGACGCCAAATTCGAGAAACGGAATCTCAAACAGCGCGCTGAATCGAATGTTGAACAGCCCGTGCAAAAGCTTCAGGATCGCCGTCTTTCCGGTCCCATTCGGGCCATGAATGATCGTGATGCGGTCGTCGACACTCAGCGGCACTTCGTGATCGAAGTGGCCGAACAGGCCTTTGACGTAAAAGCTTTCAATCTGCATGGACGTGGTCCGGGTGCTTAGTCCGCTCCGAATTTGAGCCGCGCGCAGCCGGCGGCTCCGATGTAGCCGGCGTCGCTGCCGAGACTGGCGAAGTCGATTTTCGTCTTTTTCGCCAGAACCGGAAAGGTGCGTTTGTGGACCTCGCGCCGAATCTCCTCCAAAAACCGCTGCCCCAGTCTGCTGCCTGGGCCGCCAAAGGTCATTGCGCCACCAAACAGCACAACCGCGGGATCGATGGTGTGCATCAGGGTGACAGTGCCCACGGCGAGGATTCGCGCGGTCTCCAGCACCAGTTCCTCCGCCAGCAGGTCTCCCTCTTCAGCGGCTTCGGCGATCATCAGCGGCGTCAGCTCTTCGTTGGCGGCGCGGTCGCGGAGGCTGGATGCACGGCCGGTCTCCAGGGCTTCCAGGCAACGCGAGACGAGAGCCCGGGCACCCGCATAGGCCTCCAGCGTCCCGTATTGTCCCGTGCCGCACAGCCGGCCGCCCTGCATTTCAATGATGATGTGGCCGCATTCGCCGCCGTGGGAATGCGCCCCTTCAATGATCATGTTGTTGACGATGATCCCACAGCCGACGCCGGTGCCCAGCGTCCAGAACACGAGGCTGCCAGCGGAGCGGGCGGCTCCAGCCCAATACTCGCCATAGGCCGCAGCGTTGGCGTCATTCTGCAGGACGGTGGGTCGTTGCATCCGCTCGGCCACGCGGGCTTCAATGTGAAAATCCGCCCAGGCGGGCAGATTGGCGGGTTGGATCAGCCGGCCTTCGGGGATGTCCATCGTGCCCGGTGTGGCCAGGCCAATCCCGCGAATGTCCGAGAGGTTCGTGCCGGCCTGCGTAATGGCAAGCTGGATCACGCGCTCGATATTCGCCAGGCCGGTCTCATGCCCGCGGCTCGCTTCGGTGGGGACGCTCGCGCGTGACAGCGAATGGCCGGTGTCGTCAACGACACCGGCTTTGATGTTCGTACCGCCAACATCCACTCCAACAAAGAGCGTCCTGCGATCCTGAGCCACGATCTTCCGGATTCATGTAAATGTGATTCGGATTTAACCCGTGTGAAGCGGCGGAATTATAGTTCGCAGTGAGCACGGCATTCAATCCGCGATAGCCGCGATGTTTTCGCGGAAGTGCTCCAGGTTCAAGCCGCCAACGACCACGCTCGCCACATGCGAGTTCCCCAACACGAACCGCAGAGCCGTGGCTGCCGGCAGTTTGCCAGATGCCAGACCTTTTTTGACGATCACCCCGACATCCGCCGCCGCTGCCTCACCCATCACCTCTGCGTGGCTCAAATCCTCGCTATGGTATTCCACCATCAGCACATCGGCCCATTCCAGTGACTGCCGTGCTCCCTCGACAGTCTTGCCCGAAAGGCCAATCGCGCGAATCAGCCCCCCTCGGCGGAGGTCGACCAGGGTCTGCACAGCGTCGGTGTCGTTCAGGATCCGCAGGTCGCCTCCCGGCGAGTGGAGGAACACCAAGTCCAGCGTGTCCGTCCGCAGTCGGTTCATACTCCGCTGCACACTGCCGACGATGGCCTCACGCGAAAAATCGTAGGTGGACCGGCCATTCTCAAAAGTTTCGCCGACCTTGGTCGATAGAACAAATTCCTCGCGGCGGTGCCAGATGGCCCTGCCGATCCGCTCCTCGCTGAGCCCGTAGGCCGGGGCGGTATCGAAGAATGTGATCCCCAAATCAAGCAGGCCATCCAACAACCGGCTTACGGAATAGTCATCCGGAAGGTCGTAGGGTTTGGAGTATTTGATCCCATGGTTCCGGCCAATCTTGAACGCACCGAAGCCCAGTTCGCTCACCGACAGGCCGGTTTTGCCGAGTGTCCGGGCTTTCACTGCTGTCCCCATGCTGGCTTGTAATCTTGGGTCAGGCGCGGGATGGGACGTTTTTCAGGCGTGATGGGGGGATCGATGAACTCCATCACGGTGAGTTCACTTTCGGAGTCGGCTGGCAGTTCCGCCGCATAAGCGTGGCTCAACTCCGGCCAGCATTCTTCCGGATACCGTGCCAGAGTCCCACGGCTGATAAGCCACAGCAGCAACCCTTCGGTGGCGATCAACAGGGCGACCGCCGGTGCGTTGGTCCGCCGGGCGACCGTCGCCGTCACCAGGGCGGGCAAGATCAGCGACGCCAGCAGCAGCCCCCGCGCGCTGTTGACGCCATGACCGACCGGCGGCCAGTACTGATTGCGCCGGGCGTGGGTCAGCCCGCTGTTTACCCACACCCGCACGCCCGACCTGCGAGCCCGGATGGCTCCCAAGATGGGCACGAAGGTCAGCAACACCAATCCCATTCCGGCCGTCAGACTGCCCCCGCGCAGAATCTTGATGGCGGGCCTGGGAGCCCGCCGGGCGATGGCGAGGATGCAGATCGAGAGCAGGATCGACACCACGGTGATCTTCCACAGCCCCAGGGCGATGCTGTACCAGAAGAGCGCCGCGCCACGATCGCGGTGAGGATCGCGCCCTCGAATCCAAAACGCGGTCCGAAAGTCGTTCCAGCCAAACTTGAAGGCGGCCAGAATCAGGGCCATCGCAGGCCGGGCGGTCAGCTCAAACAGGACGAACGCCAAGCCGAACAACAGGGCCGATCCCAGATGTTCCTTCCAGCGCCCCCAAAAGGACCGTTGAGGAATCTCGGCCTCAGATGTCATCCCGTCAGCCTTTCGATTCGGCCTGGCACTGGCGGCTGCTCTTACCGCACTTTCCTCCATCGTATCGCACCCACCTTGCCCGAGAAACCAACTTTGGTTGAAAGGTTGAAAGCGGGCTCGCCAGTTTTTGTAGGTCCGAAATCAGCCGGAGGCCGTTAGGCCCCGGTTCGGACCTCCTGAAAACGGGCGATCTCCCTGGGATTCGAACCGGACGCTAACGCGCTCCAGCTGATTTTTGAAAATGGCGAGCCACAGCCGCGCTCCCATCCGATCACTTTTCCTGAAGTTTCGCGGCATTTGGGTGCTTGAGACAGCGGCCGATCTCGCGGACCGCCTGCCGCAGCCGTTGTTCATTTTCAACCAAGGCCAGCCGCAGGTAGCCTTCGCCTTCATCGCCGAAGCCACGGCCGGGGCTCACCGCCACACCGGCTTCCTCCAGCAGCTTCATGGAAAAGTCGATGGAGCCCATCTTGTCCCACGGTTCGGGAATCTTGGTCCAGACGAACATGCCAGCTTTGGGCCGTTCGGGTGCCCAGCCGATCCGGTCCAGGCTGTCGCACAGCACATCCCGGCGCTTTTGATACTCGGCGGCGAGGTCGAGGATGTACTGGTCGCCGTGGCGCATGGCGATGATCGCCGAGATCTGGATTGCCTGGAAGATCCCGTAGTCGTAGTAGCCCTTGATCGTGGCCAGGGCACGCACCATTTCCGAGTTGCCGCAGCAGAATCCGATGCGCCAGCCCGCCATGCTGTAACTTTTGCTCATCGTCGTGAACTCAACGCCCACATCGAGTGCGCCCGGAGTGCTCAGGAAGCTGGGAGCGAAGTAGCCGTCGTAGCAGATGTCCGCATAGGCGAAGTCGCTGATGACCAGAAACCCATACTTTTTGGCGAGCCGCACGAGGTCCACGAAAAAGTCTTTTTCAATGACCGTGGTGCTCGGGTTGTGCGGGAAGTTGGCGATCACCACTTTCGGACGTGGATAGAGGTGTTCGCAGGTGTAGGCGATGTTCCGCAGATATTCTTCCGGGTTGCGGACATCCAGGGCGATGACGTTGCCCGACGCCAGCACCACCGCGTAGACGTGAATTGGAAACGAAGGAGCCGGGACAATCGCCGTGTCGCCGGGTCCCATCAGGGCCAGGCACATGTGGCTGAACCCCTCCTTCGACCCGATGGTGGCGATGACTTCTGTATTGTGATCGAGCGTGACGTCGTAGCGCTTCTTGTAGCGCAGCGCCACTTCCTTGCGCAGGTTCGCGATCCCGTTGGACACCGAATAGCGGTGGTTCCGCGGATCCTGAATCGCCTCGGCCAGCTTCTCGCAGACGGACGGGTCCGTGGGGTCGGTCGGGTTGCCCATCCCCAGATCGATGACATCGATCCCGGCCACACGCTTCTCGTACTTCAGCTTGTTGATCTTCCCGAACAGGTACGGTGGCAGTCGACGCACGCGGCTGGCGACCGGAATCGTAAACGGGTTGTCCTGCTGCGGTTCTTCGGATTCACTGCGCATGGCGGTCGCTACGGGTAGACGGGGGAAAGTTTGAGGGGGATTGTATCAGGCCGTCCCATGTTGCCGGAATGTCGGCTTTGGACGCTGTCTGGGCTGTCCAGTTTTTCAGGTTCAGCAACAGTGATCGAACGCCTGGTTGGGGGCGGGGCCGGTCATGTTGATGGAGGTGGGCAGGATGAAGAGGATGGTCGAGGATCAGGAAAGGATCTGCTTGTGCCGGCGTTCCATGAAATCATTCTTGCTGATCCTCTCTCATCCTTCCAATTCTGTCCCAAATTTCTCATGTCAAACTCGCGCGGACGCCATCAGCAGACACCGGCTGACAGTTCAAAGTTCACCCGCGACCGCAGCGCGCAGGCTCAGCGTTTGTGTCACGCCACGCAGCGTCTCATCCAGTGGCTCACTGGTCTTGCCATCGCGCACAAGCAGAAGCCGGATGTGACATCCAGCATCTTTGGCCGCACGGACTAATTTTCGCCGGGGTTCGTCCCAGTCGAGCAGGACAAAAATTACGGCAGACAATCTGGAGAATTCCGGGACCAGGGGCAGATGCGCCATCTCAAACTTGGAACGACTCGGATCGACGGTCGCCAGGATTTCCAGGAGGTGTTCAATTTGCGCCTGATGCTGAAAACGGTCGAAGACGTGCATCTGGGAACCCGTGACCAGAAGCTGAATTTGTGTCTCTTCGCGGACAAGCATGTCGGCAATGGCCGCAGTCAGACTGATGGCGGCTTCGACTTCGGGAAGGCCCCCGCTGGCTGCAGGGGATCGGGACTTTGAACGAAAGGCGAATCGCGGCCCTGCCGGGACGAACGTATCCAGCACGAGTCCCACACGACGGTTGAGTTCGTCGTGGTACTCTTTGACGACCGGCCGGGCCAGCCGCGCCCAGGACCGGAAGTCGATCCTGCGCAGGGCATCGCCGGGCTGATACTCCCGGTTGCCAACGTATTCCGGCGACTCCCCCACCCGCGCGGTGAGCGACAGTCCGCCGGGTTGAAATCGATCGCCCATGTGCCAGGTCAGCCGCGGCAGTTCGGGAAAATCGGGCAGCACCAGGACCGGCTTGAGCAGCGTGCGGCCCACTTCGTTGCGAAACAAGTTGAAAGGGAAGGTACTGAAGACCCGCAGCGGCGGAAGTTGGTAAAGGCCACGCCGCCCGGCCACAAGCTGCACCACCAGTTCGACCGATTTGCCGGGCGGCAGCGACCGGCAAACGCTGTCATCTCGGATGGGTGCCCACGAACTTGGGGGCGAAAAGCACGCCGCGGAGACATCATAAATTGGGAGCCAACTGACATTCCGAGCTGTCAGGACAATGCTCAGCATCTGGCCGGTGTGGATCCGATCCGGCAACCGCGCGGTGACTTCGACTTTTGCCCAGCGAAACACCGAGCCCATGCCGGAAACCATCAACACCACCGCCAGCAGCGTGACGGGGACCATGTACATCGGAACTTCGTCGGTGATCGCACCGGGGAGGCTGGAGAAGAAGAACGCGGCAATCATCAGTTTGCCGGGCCGTGTGAAGGGGTAGTCCCACACGTGGAACATCAGCGAGCGCCACAGCGGCGAATGCCGCAGCGAAAACAGGCTGAATTCCGGAACAGCCCCAGCAAACTGGGGATCGCGCCGCCGCCACGTCTCCACGACATACTGAAGGGCACGGGCAAGAAGTTTCAACGTGACGCTCCCGCTGCTGCCCCCGCCTTGGCCGACCGGAATTCACCCATCACTCCCTGCAACGATGTTTGCACATCATCCCGCGTCCCCACTGCGACAAACATCTGGTAGGCGTACTTCCCCGGTTTGATTCTTCCTGCATCGCGTACGCGAAACACACAGTTCCATTTGACGACCTTTTCATTCTTGAAGCGGAACCGCCCATATCCGGCCCCTTCAAAGCCCGGCGACGGCTGATCCGGCGAGTAGATTCCCATCGCATGCCCGCCCTCACGGGTTGAAAAGACGACCGGAAGCCACTGTTCGCCCGGTCCGTCGTCAATGCTCTTCAGCCCGCCTTCGGGAGTCAGGACTTCAAATCGGGAAAAGTCCGGCGGCATGTAGCCGGTCAGCGCTTCGAACTGCGCGTAAGTGTGCGTTTCCCCCTCGGGCACTGTGAAAGTCACCCGGTAGTCGAGCAGGTGGGGCCAGGTTTTGTATCCAATCTGGACGCGCTTGGTCAGCAGGTGCTGTGAAAGCACCACCGAATTCGCGGCCGGGTGCCCGTCAGAACGCTCGCCCGGCTTGAGCCAGAACGCCATCTGAATCGTCGTCTCCAACACCGAACCGTCGGCGGAATAGGCCAGCAGGCGGCTGGACGAGCGCGGCCCCGCCCCGTCAGCCCGCGACCCGGCTTCGGTTGGATTGAACGTCTCCGGAAAAAACGGCTGCCCCAGATTCGAGGCCGACTGCAATTGCCGCCCATGATCGGCACTGTCGATGAATTCCCGTCCATCCCAGGTGAGGGAGTGTATTGCCCCTGCCAGCCGGGCCGTGGTGGTGATCACAATCTCCGATTTGCCCGCCGGGCCGTGGATCTTGCCGTCACCGGTTGGCTCCGCCCCCCGGCCCATGCTGGCAAGACACAGCACAAGCGCCACGGACAGGGGTGGCCAGCACCGCTGTCGCTGAGTCTTTGAGCGGGTGATGAGGAGCATGTGAGAAACTCACTGGAGATGAAATTCTGCCGGTGGATTGTGGCTTGATTGTGGTCGAAGTCAACGCCTGCGGCGTCAACTCAGCCGACCGGGTGACAACCGCCCCGACCCATGGTGAACGATCAACGTCGTCCGGGTCGGCTGAAGCCGACGCTACGGGCATGGTGAACGATCAACGTCGTCCGGGTCGGCTGAAGCCGACGCTACGGGCATGGTGAACGATCAACGTCGTCCGGGTCGGCTGAAGCCGACGCTACGGGCATGGTCAACGATCGACATCGTCCGGGTCGGCTGAAGCCGACGCTACGGGGATGTTCAACGATCGACATCGTCCGGGTCGGCTGAAGCCGACGCTACGGGCATGGTGAACGATCAACGTCGTCCGGGTCGGCTGAAGCCGACGCTACGGGGATGGTCAACGATCGACATCGTCCGGGTCGGCTGAAGCCGACGCTACGGGGATGGTCAACGATCAACGTCGTCCGGGTCGGCTGAAGCCGACGCTACGGGCATGGTGAACGATCAACGTCGTCCGGGTCGGCTGAAGCCGACGCTACGGGGATGGTCAACGATCGACATCGTCCGGGTCGGCTGAAGCCGACGCTACGGGCATGGTCAACGATCAACATCGTCCGGGTCGGCTGAAGCCGACGCTACCTACGGGGATGGTGAACGATCAACGTCGTCCGGGTCGGCTGAAGCCGACGCTACGGGGATGGTGAACGATCGACGTCGTCCGGGTCGGCTGAAGCCGACGCTACGGGCGAACCTTGACTGTCACCCCCGCATCCGTTCTCTTTGCACAGAAAGAGAACGACCACAGCGTCCAGTCGAAAACCACCAATCGAAAATCGAAAATCCCCCATGTCTCTCATCAAACCCCAAACCCTCAAGGGCTTCCGCGACTTTCTCCCGTCGGCTGCCATGGCCCGCGAGAAATTGATGGAGACGGCGCGGCGGGTGTACCGCAGTTACGGGTTCAGTCCGATCGACACTCCCGCCCTCGAACTGACGGAAGTCCTGCTGGGAAAAGGCGGAGGCGAATCTGACAAGCAGTTGTTTCGGTTTGTGGACCAGGGGAAACGCGATGTCTCCATGCGGTTCGACCTGACGGTGCCGTTTGCCCGCTTTGCCGCGCAGTACTCCAACGAACTGGGAATGCCCTTCAAGCGGTACCACCTGGGAACGGTCTGGCGGGGCGAGAACACACAGCGCGGACGCTATCGGGAGTTCATGCAATGCGACTTCGACACCATCGGGACAGACTCGAACGTGGCTGACATCGAAACCCTGCTGGTCATTTACGACCTGTTCGGGGCCATTGGCTTTGAAGGCCAGTTTGTCATTTGCGTCAACAACCGTCTGGTGCTGAACGGGTTGCTGGAAAACCTTGGGCTGACAGGGAAGACGGCTGAGGTGCTGCGATCCCTCGACAAGCTGCCAAAAATCGGCCGGGATGCAGTGGTTCAGGAGATGCTGCAGTTTGCCGGAGCCACGGCGGAACAGGCCACACAGGTCCTGGACATGGCGGCCCTGAAGGGGACGCCCGACGAGATGCTGCGGCAGGTTGAGCCACGGCTGAAG
>JAKFUF010000134.1 GCA_021732845.1 Planctomycetaceae bacterium
GGGGGGTGGAGGCTGGCGGGGCGGCCGGTTCGCAGCCAACGAGAGCGAAACCGAAGGCGACGGCGGCGGTCAGGGACAACAAACGCTTCATCAGAAGACTCCTCATCAGGATGTTTACACGAGTGTGGGTTACAACAACCCTCACGCGAGGTGTTCAAAAGCCACACTGCAGCAACTGGTCGAGAAGTAAGATGCGCGGAACCGAAAATTATTCCCAAAACGCTGAGGAATTTCGGAAAAATCTGTAAGGGTTTACTCCACTGAGGGATACGCCGACCCTTTGATCAAGAATTTCTAGCCCGGCGAACGAGCGACGGGAGATGAGATTTTGCGTCGCAGCTCAGCGTTCATCCGGGGGCGTGCAAGCAGAAAGGAGCAGCCGGAAATGCCCATCATTACAGCGGCAAACTGCCGCCCCGCCCCGCCGAGTCGCTGACCTGAGCCGCATTTCTGCAAAATCCCGCCGTGAAGACACCCGTTTTCGTCCGGTTCGCGACGGTGGCCGGTTCCCGTCGCTCATCTGATCTCGCCCGCGTTGTCCTCGGTTTTGCCGTCAAGTTTTATACGTCGGAGGGGCGGAACTGTCAGCGTCCCCGAGGTTCTCAGCGTCATTCGACCGGTTCGGGGTCGCCCTCAGGCCGCAGGCGGCCGGTCTGCAGGAAGCAGGAGACAGCACCAACCGTGCGGCGGTCGTTGATCAACAGCGAGTGGATCGTGGGCACAATCAGCGAATCGACAGCGCCTTTGAGCCGCGCGCTCTTCACGCTGACCGTGCTGTCGTCGTCGCCGGGAATCAGCGGGTTGTACCCCTTGGGAGTATTTCGCGCTCCGGCGATCACCGCAAACTCACCCGGCGGAGGCGCGAGTGTCCCGGCCACACCCAGCCTGTGCGACAGTTGTTGCCCGGCGGGTCCAAAGGTGACCTTGAACCAGCGGAAGTCCCGGAGCACATGCGCAAATTCGGCACCCGAATTCGGCGTGCCGACGAGGACAGTTCGGCCAATCCGTTCGTCGGGATGCCGTTCGAGGCAGGAGCGCGTCACCAACCCGCCCAGACTGAAGGCCACCAGATGAATCTTCTCGACACCCTCCAGGGACTGCAGCACCGCGTGCAGCGAATCGGCGGCATCTTCGACCGGCACACGCGTGCTGGGATAGTCGAAGGCGACGACCGTCATGCCGGCGGCGGCCAGTTCTTCGCGGAGGCGGTGCATCGACTTGGACGAACGGAAGATCCCGTGGACCAGCACCACCACCTCTTTGGGCAGGTCAGGAAGCTTTTGTTCAACGCGGATGTCGTTGAGCCGCGTGCGGCACTGGATGTATGAACCCCAGGCATGCCGCACGTCGCTGTCGTCCAGCAGGCGGTAATGGCCGGTGTAAAAGTTCTTCTGGATGCGCCAGCCATGAAACCAGTAGACATCCGACCAGAACTGGCGGCCGCCCAGGGTTTTCATGGGGATGTTCAGATTTTGGGGCACAGGGGGACTGTCTTCAGGCAGCGCGGGGAGGGGATTCCCGAGCAGGAGCAAACTCGCGGCCCACACCAGGTCCAGCACACGCATTTCGTCCCCTCCTGCGACAAAACCTCTTCGACACCGTGTCGGGTTGAGTGTATCGCAGCCCGGCGGTTGGCGGACAGGGCGGAATCCGTGGTCACCCACGACGCTCAACAGTCGAAATTCTCTCAGCCTTCAACGACCAAGACGCAGTGGCCGGAACAATATCACGCGCCTTTTGCCTGTCTGGAGTTTTCAGCCCGCTCCATCCCACATCGGCCATGCAATGCGTACAATGCCCCCAGTTTTACTCTTCACTCCGTGGGCAATCACCATGCGTCGGAACTTCCTCCGCACACTTCTTGTACTGGGCATCTCGGCAGCCACGGCGATCTGTTCCAGCCGGGATGTGTTGGCACAGGATTACGACTACCGCGCGCCGTCGTATTATGTCGTTCCGCCGACCTACTCGGCCTATTCGCTCTATGCACCGACGCCGATCGGCGTGTACCCCGCTCCCGTCGTGGTCGCTCCGGCACCTGTCTTGGTGGCTCCGGTTCCGGTCGCCGTGGCTCCCGCGCCCGTCTATTACGCAGCGCCACCCGTCTACGCCCCGGCCTATCCGCCCGTGGTGGGTTACCGGCCCGTGCCGTTCAGCAGCGTCACCGCACGGTGGCACACCGGCCCGCTGGGGGTGTCGCACTACCACTACCGTTACAACACACCAGTGGGACATTATCGTTACAACTACAATGTCCGCGGGGGCTGGGGCTGGTAGGACCTGCTTCCGCCAACTGGCTCTTTGAACATCCCCGCATCCGTCAACGGCGACATGTCCGAATCGTCGCGAATTTTCTATGACCTGCTGCGAACGTCGCATGCGGTTTTTGCGCCGATTCTGGGCGTCGTGCTGCTCGTGGGGATGCTGCTGATCCCCACGCAGTGGCCCGCGGTGGCATCGGCCGTGGCGCTCGCCGGCCTGGTCAGCTTTGCCGGGTCGCTGCTTTCGGCGCATTGGGCCGCGCAGAGGCTGGGCGGCACACTGCGGCCGCTGGCCGCCGCCGCCGAGCGCTTGGGAGAAGGAGAATTTACGGTCCGGGTGGCCATTGAGGACCGGCGGCTCGTCGCTCCGCTGGTGGAGGCGTTGGAACTGGCGCGCAGCCGCCTCCTGGAACGGTTCACGTCGCTTCAGGACAGCCGGCAGCAGTTGCGGACGGTGCTCAACAGCATGCTTGAAGGCGTCATCGCCGTGGATGATGCCCAGCGGGTGCTGATGATCAACGAGTCCGCCTGCCGCATGTTCCGCCTGCAGGAGAACGCCGCCCTGCACCGTCCGCTGTGGGAGCAGGTTCGCAATCAGCAACTGAGCGCGTGGCTCACCGAGGCCCTGCGCGAGGGAAAATCGGTCGCTGGTGAACTGGAACTGCCCGCCCCCGCCCTGCGAATCCTGCATGTGCGGGCCGCAGCCCTGCCAGCCCCCGAGCATGCCGGGGCGGTGATCGTGGCCAGCGACGTGACCGAGTTGCGACGGCTCGAACGTGTGCGGCGGGAATTCGTGGCCAATGCATCACATGAACTCAAGACGCCTGTGGCTTCCATCAAAGCGTTCACCGAAACGTTGCTGGACGGAGCCCTCGAAGACCGCGAGATCGCCCCCCGGTTTCTTCAGACGATCAGTGAGCAGGCGGACCGGCTGGACCAACTGATCCAGGACATGCTGACACTGACCCGCTTGGAATCGGAGATAGTGCCGCTCAATCGCGAGCCAATTCGGGTCGATGACATCGTCGAAGTTTGCCTGGCGCGGCATCAGCAGAATGCCGAACGCAAGGAACTGGTGCTGGAGGTCCACCGGGCTGAAGAGGCGGCCGTGGTCCTTGCCGACCGTGAGGCGCTGACCCAGATTCTCGACAACCTGCTCGACAATGCGATCAAGTACACGAATGCGGGCGGAACCGTCACGCTCTCGTGGAACCTGGAAGGCGTTGCCTGCCTGCTGCGTGTCCAGGACACGGGGATTGGCATTCCGCAGAACCATCTGTCACGGATCTACGAACGCTTTTATCGCGTCGACAGTGCCCGGTCGCGCGAACTGGGCGGGACAGGGCTGGGCCTGTCCATCGTCAAACACTTTGTGCAGGCACTGGGCGGCAGCATCACCGCCACCAGCCAGTTGGGAAAAGGAACAAACTTTATGGTTCGGCTGCCGTTGGCTCAATGAGCGAAATTGAGGATCCCCATGACGCAGAAAGCAGCCACGATTTTTGCCGATTGGCCGACGCGGTTGGCGGACCTGCAGACCCAGCGCCAGCAGATTCAGCAGGGCGGCGGCTCAAAGGCGATTGAGCGGCAACACGAAAAGCAGCGGCTCACGGCCCGCGAACGGATTGCTCGGCTGATCGACCCGGGCAGCACCTTTCACGAACTTGGACTGTGGGCGGCATGGGGCCTGTATGCCGAATGGGGCTCGGCTCCCGCCGCGAGCGTGATCTGCGGAGTGGCCCAGGTCTCCGGCCGGACCTGCATGCTGATTGCCAACGATGCGACGGTGAAGGCCGGAGCGTTTTTCCCGATGACGGCCAAGAAGGTCCTGCGATCCCAGCGGATCGCCATGACCAACCGCCTGCCGCTGATCTACTTGGTCGACTCAGCCGGGGTGTTCCTGCCGCTGCAGGATGAGATCTTTCCCGACGAGGACGATTTTGGACGCATTTTTCGCAACAACGCGGTGATTTCCGCATTGGGAATCCCGCAGTTCGCGGCGATCATGGGCAACTGCGTGGCTGGCGGCGGCTATCTGCCTGTGCTGTGCGACAAGCTGCTCATGACGGAGGGCTCGGGACTGTATCTGGCGGGACCGGCGCTCGTCAAAAGCTCGATTGGTCAGGAGGTCTCGCACGAGGAGCTGGGCGGGGCGCAAATGCACGCCGCGATCAGTGGCACGATCGACTTCCTCGAAGCGGATGAACCCGCTTGCCTCGACCGGTTGCGGCAACTGGCCACGGCCATACCGCCCGATGGTCACGCCAGCGTCTATTCGCGGATGGAAACGGCTGAGCCACGCCGGACGGTGGAAGAGTTGACTCAGGTCTTTCCGGTCAATCCTCAGCAAAAATATGACATTCACGAAGTGCTGGACTGCATCGTCGATGCCGGGTCGTTTCAGGAATACAAGGCAAAGTTTGGCAAGACACTCGTTTGTGGCTACGCCCGCATTGGCGGCCTGGCGGTGGGGATCGTGGCCAATCAGCACCTGCCGCAGAAAACCGACCGGTCGGGCCTGCAGTTTGGCGGGGTGATTTACCATGAGAGTGCCGACAAGGCCGCGCGGTTTATTCTCGACTGCAACCAGTCGTGGCTGCCGCTGATATTTCTGCAGGACGTGTACGGCTTCATGGTGGGCCGCGATTCCGAGCAGGCGGGCATCATTCGGGCCGGGGCCAAACTGGTCAACGCCATCTCCAACAGCCGCGTCCCCAAAATCACGCTGATCCTGGGCGGCAGTTACGGTGCCGGGAATTACGCCATGTGCGGCAAGGCGTTCGACCCGCGGTTTATCTTTGCCTGGCCGACAGCCCAATACGCCGTGATGGGGGCGCATCAGGCAGCCTCGACTTTGCTCGAGATCCAGATTGCCGCGCTCAAACGGCAGGGAAAAACGCCCGATGCCGACGAGCTGGAACAGCTTCGCCAGCAGACGGTCGCTTCCTACACCGCCCAAACCGACATCCGCCACGCCGCCGCCCGTGGCTGGGTCGATGACATCATCGAGCCGGCCCAGACGCGGGCAGTGCTGCAGATGGCCTTGAATGTCGCCACGCGGACGGCAGAGGATGTTCCCGTGCGAACCGGGGTGTTTCAGGTGTGACGTGTCCGACAACGTCCAATCGCTGATGCCAACGCAATTTAAAATTACACCGAAAACTTAGACATTTATTTGACTGATTGTACTGCGTCGCCCCGAATTGCGCCCCGCGCCCAGACTGGTGGCTGCAGATCGGTTTGGCGCAATATTCGCGTCATCGATTCTGGCATCTGGTGGCTCAATCCGCTTATACTGAGGTCTGACCGATTCATAGACCGGGATCATCGGTCCCGGCCGCGTTCTGCGGATGCATGTCATGCAAGTCGATTTGGCCAGGCCTGATGTGAGCGATCTGGTGTTGCGGGTGTTCGGACGCCCGCTGCATCCGGAACTGGTCGAATCTCACGAGCGGACCACGATTCAGGGGACGGCGTTTTCCGCCACCCTTCAATTGTGCCGGTCCGGGCATGTGATCACCTTCTCCTTCCATGGTGGCACGATTTGCGAAGTCGCCACGAGCGTCGACCAGCCGCTGCCGCAGCGGCACCAGGTGATCTCCCGTCGCATCCGGGGCAGCCGCGACGAATCGGTCGAGCACGACGCGGGGATCCTGTATCACGTCTGCTTCCAGTTGGAGCAGGTTGAGCCACAGATCTTTCGCTGCCTGAATGATGAGTTTCTCGCCGACGTTTCGACAAGCCGATTGTCGCACTGCTTCCCTGGCGCGAGTCGCCTGCAGCCCGCGCCACTGAGCCTGATTCAAACCGTCGAGCGCCCGCACAGCCTGCTAATCCATGCCTTCCACACGTTCCCGGAAAACCTGGCGGTGCTCCGGACCCAGTCACTGTTTGAGATTCCGCGGTCATGAGCCACGGGCGACAAGACGTGTGTCGGATCGTTGGCGATACGCAACCACAGAAGGCACAGAGCACGGTCATTGGAGATGGATGAAGTGCTCTATGTTTGAAAATGGTTTAAGCCACGGATGGAACACTGATGAAACACGGATGAAACACGGATTTTAGTGAACGCCATAATCCCAGGTCATTCCATCCGTGGCTCATTATTCTGGATCGCAGTCAGCGCTCGACGGCGTTGCTCGCATGCATCTGTCTGCACAACGAATGTTGCGCCCCGTAAGTTTGGTGGCGAAGCTCTCAGTGGTTCTTATCGCACTCGTGGCGGGAGTAGTGCCGCCGCCTTCACAGGCCCTGGGTGGAGACCGCCCGCCGATCTATGGTCCGCCGCACCGGTATCCATTCGGCTTTTACGGCGCGGTGGCCCGTTATCCGTTCGGCTATTACGGGCCTGTCGCGCGATATCCCGCTGGACGCAGGTACTACCGGTATTGGCCGCGGCCTTATTGGACGGGCGACACACGGTTCGTCAGCGAGCCGAACTGGGATGCCGAACTGCCTGATGACGTGGACTTGTCGCGGCATGGCTCAATTGAAGCCCCGTATGAATGGTAGGCTTTAGGCTGGAAGCGTGCGTCAACGTTTCATCCAAAGGATGGCAAGCCAGTTTGCAATTCCGGCTGTCATAGCGAGAACTGTGATGACCTGCCAGGTGCGAGTTAGTTTGGGAAACTCCCTTGAGTCGGCTTTTGGATCTTTGGTCATCTGCGGGAACAGTGCCGTTCCAAACCCCATGAGACACATCAAGGGAGGAAGAACGAACCACTCGTACGGATACGGGTCAGATTTGACTCCCGCAAGACAGGCCGCCCACTCCACATACCAGAGACCGGCGCCGATGACTCCACCCACAAACCCCAGCACCCGCCGGAACCATGCGGGTGCGATTTCGTCCGGGACAATGGGGTCGTCAGGACGCTGCCATTCAAGTAGTGGGTCCAGTAAGCTCATCTCTCACGCCAAGATTTCTCTCACAACTCTGCCCGACACATCCGTCAACCGGAAATCCCGTCCCGCGTAGCGGTAGGTCAGCCGTTCGTGGTCGAGGCCCAACAGGTGCAGCAGCGTGGCATGCAGGTCGTGAACGTGCATGCGGTCATGCACGGCGCGGAAGCCGAACTCATCGGTGGCTCCGTAGGCCATGCCGCCCTTCACGCCGCCGCCAGCGAGCCACATGGTGAAGCCATAGTGATTGTGGTCGCGGCCGTTGGAACCTTCGGTCGTCGGCGTGCGTCCAAACTCGCCACCCCAGACAACGAGTGTGTCCTCCAGCATTCCCGAGCGTTTCAGGTCGGACAGGAGTGCCGTCATCGGCCGGTCGATGTCGTCGCAGATTTTTCGGATCTGCTCGTCGTGATTCGAATGCGTGTCCCACGGCTGGCCGTTGCCGTAGTAAATCTGCGTGAAGCGGACGCCGCGTTCCGCCAGGCGGCGAGCCACGAGACAGGCGTTGGAGAAGTGGCTCGTCCCATAATCTTCGCGGACGGACTGTGGCTCGGTGGCAACATCAAAGGCATCGGTGGCGGCGAACTGCATGCGGAAGGCAGTCTCCATCGCCTTGAGCCGCGCCTCGAGCGCGGCATCGCGCTCCGCGCGAGGACCATCCAGCTCCCGCAGCAGTTGCAGTTGCCGCTGCTGCGTCTGGGCATCGCGCTGCGCATGCCGCAGAAAGGGAATCATCTTCTGCGGGTTAAGGTCGGCGTGGTTGATATAAGTGCCCTGAAATTCACCGGGCAAAAAGGCGCTGGTCCACAGTTCCGCGAACCGCACCGGCCGGCCCGGACAGAGCACCACGTAACCCGGCAGGTTCTCGTTTTCGCTGCCCAGCCCATACTGCATCCACGCACCCATGCTGGGACGGGTCGGGGCAATGGTCCCGTTGTTCATCATGAACAGCGCCGGGCCGTGATTGGGGTTGTCGGTATACATCCCCCGCAGCACGCACACATCATCAATGACGCTGCCAAACTTCGGCAACAGATCACAGACTGGCAGCCCGCTTTCCCCGCGTTGCTGGTAACCCCACGGCACCGCCATCAGGCCGCCCGTGGCGTTCTCCGTCCGCAACTGCACTTCCGCCGGGCGTTGTCCGGCATACTTGTTGATGGCCGGCTTGGGGTCGAACAAGTCTCCCTGAAACGGTCCGCCGTTCATGAACAGGTGGATCACCCGCTTCGCCCGCGGCGCGAAATGCGTGGCTCGCATCCCCGCCTCGACCTCAGGCTGCATGAGGGCCGCCGCACTCAGAGCGCCAAAGCCCCCGCCGAGGGCCTGGATGGCATGACGCCGGGAGAAATTTGCGTTAATCGGCAGCATCAAGGCAGATCCAAGGTGACGGGGTGTTCCATCAATGTTGCATCATATCATACCTCAACTTGCTGCGCGGAGGTCTATCGTGGCATTCGTCGGGGCCGGACAACAAGGCTTCGCCATCTTCAAAGACCGGCGGGCCCTGTGCCATTCACAACTCATGCCGGCTCAAACACGACACCAACCGCCGGTTCCGTGGCTCCCTCCACTTGGCGGTCGCGCTTGTTGTTCCGAATCTCGCAGTCGCGGAACTTCATTCCTCGCACCCAGTCCTCCACATGCACGCCAATTTCATAGGAATTGACCTGCAGATTGTTGAACTGGCCCGCGGTGAGAGCCACGGCGTAAATGCCCTGCGAGCCCGGCAGATTCGGGCCGTTCAACGTAATGTTTTCAAAGACTGGCTTGTTGATCCCCGGGTGGACCGGACTGCGAATCGCATCGTATCCGTTGTTTTTTCTGGCCCGCACGATGTTGTCGGAAGTTCCATTGAGTACCAGTCCGAAACGCAGTGACTTTTCAATGGCCACATTCTGCACAACATAGCCCGAGTGCTCGTCGTCGCGCAGGTCAGTCCGGGCATACTCGTAGCCACAGTCACCCCCGAAGATCGCCACGGCGGTCGCGGCCGACTTCACGCTTACATTTCGAATCGTAATGCGGTGGCAGGCCGAACCGCGGACACCGGCATCATTGGCGTCGACGTTGCGCAGCAGGTGGCCCACCCGCAGGTTTTCGATCAGGATGTCGTGTGGATGCGTGCTGTAGATCAGCCCCTGCTCCCACAGTTTTCGCATCCGCGGCAGTTCCTTGTCTTCGGAAGTGATCGGCCCGACGCTCCCCCAGTCCATGCCGATTCCCAGCAGGGCCTTCTTCGAGTCCAGGATCTCCACGTTGCGGATCACTCCGTGACACGCCTCCGACATGAGCTGGATCGCGGCTGCTTCGAAGGGTTGGTCGATCTTGATCCCTTCGATGGCCCAGCGGGAGACGGTGGAGAACTTGCCCGGTTTGTCGGGCGTGCCGCCATCGCCATATGCCGCCCCCACGCTGACGCCGCTGTGCCAGCATGACTGCGAACCCTTGCCTGCGCTGCCAATGATCTGGATGGTGCCATTGCGAAGGGCGGAATCGTTGGAGAGCCGCACGCCATAGCTGTTGGAACGCAGGTCGAGCTTCAGCGTCGAGCCGTTGAGGTCGAGCTGCACTCCGGCGGGAACCAAGAGGCCATGCCGGGATGGCTCATCTCCCACGAGGTCCTCCCGCTCGCGGCAGACGATCTCGCGCGGACCGCTCAGCCGCGCGCATCCGCCGCCCAGCCGGTACAGGGCGGCCTGGAGTTCGTGGCCGTCTTTGGCGTCAACTGTGACCCACCTGTCTGTGCAGGCAGTGAGCGATGGTGGTGATTCCGGAGCCGCCAACAGGCGAGAACCCAGAAGGCTGACCGCCGCGCCGGTGGCCGTCGTCAGCAGCTCTCGTCGAGTGAGGGTCATCGCCGCCTCCGATTGTTGAATGGAAATCTGGTTCTCATTCTGACTTCGCGCGATGTCACGTCAAGAAACGCGGTCCGATCGGTCAAGGCTGGCCAGTTTTTGAAGTTGGCGAAACCTAAATCAGCCGGAGGCCGTTAGGCCCCGGTTCAGGCCTATTTAAAAAGCAGTGATTGCGCAAGCTCGGGAACCGGACGCTAACGCGCGCTAACGCGTTCCGGCTGATTTTTCGAAAACTGGCCAGCCTTGTCTGATCGGCGGGTGCTTGCCGCCGCGGCGCTCCATGCGTTAGGCTGCCAGTGGATTCGCAGCGAATGGAAGCCCCACACCTGCCGCACACGGCACACGCAGAAAGGGCGGACCTGAGTGACTACGGAGCTTGACGCTTTCGAGCGGGAACAGCGGGTCGTCGAACAGATCCGCGGCAGTCGCAAACGGATCGATGCGGAGCTGTCCAAGGTGATCGTCGGCCAGGCCGATGTCGTGCAGCAACTGCTGATCAGCCTGTTCGCCGGCGGACACTGCCTGATCACCGGAGCCCCCGGCCTGGCGAAGACGCTGCTGGTGCGGTCCATCGCCCAGATCTTTCACCTGAAATTTCAGCGGATCCAGTTCACCCCCGACCTGATGCCGGCCGACATTACCGGCACGGAAATCCTGGAGCAGTCGGCCGAGGGGCAACGGAAGATGCAGTTCGTCAAGGGGCCGATCTTCGGCAATGTGATCCTCGCCGACGAAATCAACCGCACGCCGCCAAAGACCCAGGCCGCACTGCTGGAGGCGATGCAGGAACACCAGGTCACGGTCGCTGGCGTCCGTTATCCGCTGGAAGAGCCGTTCTTTGTGCTCGCCACACAAAACCCGATCGAGATGGAGGGCACCTATCCGCTGCCGGAAGCCCAGCTCGACCGGTTCATGTTCAACGTGCTGATTGATTATCTCCCCGAGAACGACGAAGTGGCGGTGGTGAAGCAGACCACCTCGCGCCGGCCGGCTCCGATTGAGCCCCTGTTCACCGGCGACGACGTTCGTGGCTTCCACGAAATCGTGCAGAAGGTGCCAATCGCCGAGGATGTGATCCGCTATGCCGTCCGCATTGCCGCCACGAGCCGACCCGGTCAGTCGGCCACGCCGCAGTTCATCACCGACTGGGTGAGCTGGGGAGCCGGCACGCGGGCCGCGCAATACATGGTGCTGGGTGCCAAAGCCCGCGCGCTGCTTGCCGGCCGCAACAACGCCACCACCGAAGACATCCGCGCCCTGGCCCACGCCACCCTGCGGCACCGCATCCTCGTCGGCTACCGCGCCGAGGCGGAGGGGATCACCGCGGAAAAGGTCATCGACCGGATTCTGGAGGTTGTGCCCGCGCCGTAGCGTCAGCCGCGTGGCACGGGATCTTGAGCATGCGATTGAGGGGAGAACGTGGAACCGGGGAACCGGGTCGGACACGCCTGCCGCCTGCGGAGAGTTCTGCTAGAATTGCCATGAAATATCGACTCACGTTCGTCAAATCCTAATGGCATCTCATGCCCGACCCGTATCAACGCTTCGAGACGAGCAAGCTCCTGCTGGACCCGGAGAACCCGCGGCTCGTCGAGTTCGATCTTGGCCCCGAGCCCAGGCAATTCGATATTTTGAAAACTCTCTGGGAACGCATGGCCGTCACTGAAGTCGCGATGTCCATTGCCTGGAACGGATACTTTGCCCACGAACCGCTGTTCATTGAGAAAGACGAAGACGGCCAGTTGATTGTCATTGAAGGCAACCGCCGCCTCGTCGCCGTCAAATTGCTGCTTGATGCGCAACTGCGAAAGAAGGTCGGAGCCACGGACCTTCCAGAGATCGACAAGATTGATCCGAACCGCCGCGCGGAGTTGCTTTCGCTGCCTGGACAGCTCACCACTCGCAGGGATCTGTGGCGCTATCTGGGATTCAAGCATGTCAACGGGACGGCAACCTGGGGGGCGTACGCCAAGGCTCAATACGTCGCGAAAATTCACAACGAGTACGGCGTCCCTCTGGAAGCGATCGCCCAGCAGATTGGGGACTACAACAACACGGTGGAACGGCAGTATCATGGCCTCATGGTTGTGGAGCAGGCGGAGCGGGCCAAAGTCTTCAACCGCAACAATGCCATGCGAAAGCGGGGGTTTGAATTCAGTCACGTTTACGAAGGGTTGGGGCGCGAGGGGATTCAGAGGTTTCTTGGTCTGACCCGGGAATCTCGCGGGAGAAAAGACCCCGTCCCTTCCGGAAAAATCAAACACCTCGGCGAGTTGCTCGAGTGGCTCTACGGCAACAACGCCAAGAATATTGAACCGCGGATGCGAACGCAGTCGAAGGACCTGGAGGTGCTGAGTTCTGTCCTCTTGTCGAAGGATGGAGTCCACGCTTTGCGAAGCGGTCTCAGCCTGGAACTCGCCCGAGACGCGGCGATGGGTGACGAGCAGTTGTTCAAGCAGGCGCTTGCGCATTGCAAGGGCACTCTGCAGGACTGTGTCGGCCTGGTGCCGACGGGATTTGAACCGGGAGATGATTATTCCTTCTCGCAGGCGCAGGGCATCGAACACCTGGCCACGGAACTGGTCGATTCCATGATCAAACGCCGCAAAAAGCGCCGCCGGTCCCAGGAGGCCAGTGTGGATGCGTAGCCTGCGCGAACTTTCGGTCCGCACCGACAGCGCCGAGCAATTGGCGGATTGGGTGGAAATCTCGGCCTTTCTGTGTGATGACAAGTCCGTTTCCAAAGAGGATTTGGCGCGGGCTTTGGTTCGCGAAGGCTCAAACCAAGGCGAACAGCTCTATCGTGACAAGGCGACCGAAGCTTTCGACGAACTGGCCGCTCGAGAAGCAGCGGTTGGAAACTCAATCTCCGTTGATCCAATTGCCGCCTATCCGTTTGAGATTGACGGCGATCTTTTGAGGCTGCGGGTTGATCCCTTCGACGAACATGGCCGGGGGGCAGTGTATGCATTCTTGCTGGCAGCGACGCGCGCCAGCATGGACTCGCGCACACGAAAGCTGGCGAATCTTGATCCGACGGTGCTCTTCGAGATGATTTGCGCCGAAGCGCTGTGCCAGTTTTGGGGCGGGCGGTCTGCAGTTTCTGATGTGCTGGTGACCGGCACCAGCAATCAATCGCTGCCCGCGGGCAATGCTCGCTTCCCGTCGATCATCGAGTCGCTTTCAGGTCAGATCCGGGAAGGCGGCGGTTGGAAAAAAGGAGCCAGGTCACCCGGAGCCGGGGATGGCGGCCTGGACATCGCGGTTTGGCGCCGGTTCCACGACAGACGACCCGGGTCGTTGGTCGGCTTCGCCCAGTGCAAGACTGGCGACAATTGGCGCGATCATTTGGGAAAACGCAACCCCTCCAGCATTTCCTGCAAATATTTCAGCAGCCCGTTGGTCATCGCCCCGGTGCCGATCTACATGGTCCCGTGCCGGGTCGGCCTGGAGGAATGGGCGGACGTGATGCGCCAGCATTCCGGCCTGTTGTTTGATCGCTGTCGAATCACGACCTGCTGCACCCACCTGCCGCATCAGAGGATTGGCGAGTGCCAGAGATGGGCGCACGCCGCAATTCGCCGTGAATTGGACGAATTAATTAGCAAAAAACTTGTGCCGCCTTCCAGCGGAGGAACGGTCAAAATGACTCGTTGAATTGATGCGCGACATCCCGCCAACGTCAGTCTGGTCCGTTGGAAGGATGTGCGACCAAATCACTTCATGACTCGAGCGATTGCCACGGCTACGCCAGCTTGGCGTTCGCCGCCGCCACGCCCGCGCCGGGCGGACAAGCGACGCCGTTGGCGGTCAGGCAGCGTTCCAGCGCGCCCAGCAGCAGCAGGACATTGCGAGGATAGGCGGTTTCGCCCATGAGGCCAATCCGCCAGGTCTTGCCCTTCATGGGGCCGAGGCCGCCGCCGATCTCGATGCCGAACTCGGTCAGCAGTTGCCTGCGGACCTTCATGTCGTCGACGCCGGCGGGAATCAGCACGGCGTTGAGCTGCGGCAACTGGCAGTCAGCGGCGACTGCATACTTCAGCCCCATCGCCTGCAGACCGGCCTTGAGGGCGATGTGGTTGCGCAGATGTCGTGCATGGCGGGCTTCGAGGCCCTCTTCCAGCAGCAGCCGCAGCCCTTCATGCAGGGCATAGTTCATGTTGATCGGCGCGGTGTGGTGGTAGGCCCGGTCCTGGCCCCAGTAATTGCGGACGAGGCTCAGGTCGAAATACCAGCTCGAAACCTTCGTCTTCCGCTTGTCGAGGGCAGCCACGGCGCGGGGGCCAAACGTCACGGGAGACAACCCCGGCGGGCAGCTCAGGCATTTCTGCGTGCCACTATAGACCGCATCCAGGCCCCAGGCGTCGACTTCCACCGGAACGCCGCCCAGGGATGTCACCGCATCGACCACCAGCAGCGCGCCGGCGTCATGCACGATCTTGGAGATTTCTTCCAAGGGCTGCAGCGCCCCCGTCGAGGTCTCGGCATGGACGATCGCCACCACCTTGGGCTGCACGCGCTTCACAGCTTCGGCGACTTCAGCCGACGAAAACACCTCGCCAAACGGCCGTTCGAGAACGGTCACG
Organism: Planctomycetaceae bacterium; assembly: GCA_021732845.1. GTDB lineage: Bacteria > Planctomycetota > Planctomycetia > Planctomycetales > Planctomycetaceae > JAKFUF01. The sequence continues at coordinate 14,611 of JAKFUF010000134.1, forward strand.
TCCGCGCCCATGCGTTTGGCCATGTCGGCCATGCGGCCGCCGAAGACGCCCTTGACGCAGACGATGACCTTGTCGCCCGTCTCGATGAGGTTGACGAGGCTGGTTTCCATGCCGGCGGTGCCGGTGCCGCTGACTGCCAGGGTCAGCTCGTTCTGTGTGCGAAAGACCTGCCGCAGCATGACCTGCGTTTCGCTCATCACCTGCAGGAAGAATGGATCGAGGTGCCCGACAGTCGGGGCTCCCAGGGCGGCCAGGACGTGGGGATGCGTGTCACTGGGGCCGGGGCCCATGAGAATACGACGTGGTGGATTGAGTGACGCGGGCAGTGACATGTCAGAAATCGCTGGGGATTCGGGAAACGGGCTGAAAGCGGGATTGTAGACAGTCGTGCCTGTGACTCAAACCCCATGCAGGAAGCTGTTGTCTTCCGTGGAAAGAAGCATCGCAGGGCGCCTAGGAATCGGATGTAAGCCACAGTCGAGAATCCAGAGACCACCGCCGCTTTCTGATGGAAAATGACGGCAGACCCATTGGTAATTGGGACTTTGGTCATTGATTCATTGGCCACGACAAACTTCACGTCCATCTTTGAACAGAACCTCTCGTGGCCCTTACGGGATATAGATGAACTCCTTCGTGTTGAACATCGCATGCGCCAGGTCCTTCCACACAGCCTGACTCTTCAACACTTCGCCGGGCGAGACATTGTGCAGTTCGCCCAGTTGTTGAATCGCCTGCTGCAACCGCAAATGCTCGTCGCTCGTCGGCAAGCGGCCGAGAGCGGTCAGGAACAGGGTATCGAGCCGCGCATCCAGTGATTCCTCGGGTCGGGCCACCAGTTTCTGTGCCCACACGTCCGCCTGTTGCAGCACGAACGGGTCATTCAACAGGGCCAGGGCCTGTGCGGGAACATTGGTCACATCCCGCCGCCCCTGAGCCACCTTGCCGCCGGGGAAGTTGAACGCCTCCAGGAATTTGGGGCCTTCCATCAGGTTGCTCTTGATGTAGACACTGCGCCGGCCGTCGCCATCGACCGGGCCGGGGAACAGCCGGCGGTCGACGTATTCTTTGTCGCGGAAGGGCTGCACGCTGGTGCCGTACAGCCGCGAGTCCAGGCGGCCGGAGGCAGCCAGCATCGAATCGCGAATCGCCTCGGCCTCCATGCGCCGGGCGGGGAAGTGCTGCAGCAGCCGGTTCTGCGGGTCGCGTTCGCGGGCGAGCGCCGAGGGCCGGTTCGATGTCTGGAATGCGCGGGACAGCACGATCGCCCGGATCAGGCGTTTGACAGACCAGCCGTCTTCAACAAATTGGGTCGCCAGATAGTCCAGGAGTTCCGGGTGTGACGGCAGCTCGCCCACATGGCCGAAGTCGTCGACAGAGCGGACGAGCCCGGTGCCAAACAGGTGATGCCAGATGCGGTTGACCATCACCCGCGCGGTCAACGGATTCTGGGCGCTTGCGATCCGTTCGGCCAGCTCCCGCCGTCCACTTTCCGCAGGGGCGAAAGTGTCACCGGGCTGCGATAGGACTTCGACGTAGCGCCGAGCGATGTCCGTCGCCGGGCGCTGGCAGTCGCCGCGAATGAACACCGGTTGGTTATACCCGGGGCCTTCACCCACGCCCACGATCACGCACGGCAGGGTCAGCGTGGCTTCGACACCGCGATATTCTTTCGTCAAGGCCTCGAGGCGTGGCGAGGCCTGAAGCTGATTGCTCAACAGGTCGGCCCGGAGCAGGGTGCCGAGCCACCGGGTGTCGTCGTCGCTGGCGGTGTCCGCACGCCAGGCCTCCAGGGCGGCATTCATGACCTGGGCGAAACGCTCGGGAACGGCGGTGAGAGCCACGGGCTCGTCGCCGGCGAACAGGCCGCGCAGGTGTGAGACTTCGACTCGCGGCACTTCGCCTGCATCATGCAGGACCACACGGGTGATGCCAAAGTAGGAGCGTGGGTTCTCCGCGGCCTTGTCCCACGGCAGGCGATAGTTGCCGGGATCTCCGCCCAGGGCGGCAAGCTGGTCGGGGAACTTGGGGTTGTCGAACATCGTCATCAGTTCGGCATACGTCCGCAGGCTCTCCCGTTCTTCAGGTGGTGAAAACGTAATCCACTGCAGTTCAGGAGAGGTCAGTGCCCGATAGTTTTGGTAGTTGAGCTGGCAGTTGTTGGAGACCAACCGCAGCGCGCTGCTGCGTTCGCCCTGGACCTGAAAACTGATCTTTTTCTTGCCGCCGGGCAGCACCATCGAACGCAGGGTGCCGTTCAACTTGTCCGACTCAACGTTGGTGAACAAACCAGCCGGCAGGACGCTTTTGACCACCTTGTCCCCGTCTGGCAGCAGCGTGAACGCCCCGGGCCTCGTAGAATTCTCGCGCAGCCCTAGGCCGCCCACCTGCCAGTCGGCCGGGGCTCCCTTGGTGAAGTCGGCGTAGGTGACGAACTGCGACTGATTAAATTCGGTCCGGTCGTTGTCTTCCTTGGCGTATTGCTCCTTGAGACCGTGCCATGCCGGAGTGAACTCCGTCTTGGCGATGACCGCGGTCGTGGCTCTGCGCCAGGGTTCAAACGCGTCTTCCAGCGGCGTTTTCTCCGCCGCCAGCACCGCGACCCATTTCGCGAGTCGAGCCGCGTCCAACTCCTTGGCCAGTTCTTCGGCCTCAGGCGACTTCAACCGCTGGGCTTGCGCCGCCAGCATATACTGCGACGCCTGGCCGAGGTCAGTCTTCCACACATTTGCCAACTCCTGCCGCAGTTCGACTTTCAATTCCCGCAGACGTGCCTGGGGAGTTGCGTTGACCTCCGGTGCGTCGACCGTGTGGCTCACCATCCGCGAACTGCGGATCACGCCCAAGAGCGCGTAATAATCGGCCGTCGAAATCGCATCCAGCTTGTGGTCGTGGCAGCGGGCGCAGGCAATGGTCATTGCCTGAAATGCTTTGGAAAGCGTGTCGATCTGGTTGTCTGCCAGGTCAAACCCGATTTGCCGCAGGCTGATGCAGTCGTCGTGGTTTGCCTCGCCAAAGCGGTAAAAGCCGGTGCCGATCGGGGCTTCGTTGATCTTCTCTTCGGCATTCCAGCGTGGCGGCAGCAGGTCGCCGGCGAGATGTTCGCGGACGAACTGGTTGTAGGGAACGTCGCTGTTGAACGCGCGGATGAGGTAGTCCCGGTACCGCCACGCGTGATGAACCTCGTAGTTCCACTCGTTGCCGTGCGTTTCGGTAAACCGCACCACATCCATCCAGTGCCGCGCCCAACGTTCGCCAAAATGGGGCGAGGCCAGCAGGCTGTCGACAAGTTCAGCCACGGCAGCATCCGCCTCGGGCGATCCCATCGCCGTCGCGCCCATCCGTGCCAAAAATGCCTCCAAGCGTGCCGGAGTTGGCGGCAGCCCTGTCAGCACGAGGCTCAACCGGCGGGCCAGTGTGGCTGGATCGGCTGGCGGTGCCGCGTCGAGTTCCAATACCTCCAGTTTTGCGGCGATGAACTTGTCGATCGGAGACGCCGGCCAGACCGACTTGGCGTCAGGGACCGCTGTCGTTTTGACGGGATACAAGCTCCACCATTCCCGCCGGGTGCGGAGAATGTCGGGCCAGGAGGTGGCGACATTCGTCGCCTTGGTCGGCTTGTCGCGCGAATCGGGCGCGCCCATTTTGACCCAGGCTTCAAAGTCCGCGATCACCGCGGCCGGCAGCTTCCCTTTGGGAGGCATCTGCACCGCGCCATCACTATAGAGGATCGCCTCGATGAGAAGGCTGTCCTCGGGTTTGCCCAGTTCCACAACCGCACCGGACTCGCCACCCATCCGCACCCCGTCGCGGCTGTCCAGCAGCAGTTTGCCGCCAACCTTCTTGGCGTCCGCCGCGTGGCACTCGTAGCATTGAGCCACGAGGACCGGACGGATCTTTTTCTCGAAGAATTCCAAGCCGGCGGCGTCGACAGGTGCCGTGGCGGGAACCGCCGGAGCATCTTCCGCCTGAACCAGGCCGCTGGCCAGAGTGAACTGAAGTCCGACGACCGCCAGCAACCAGCGGAATCCGGACTTAATGGTTCGATCACGCACAGGGACACTCCTCCGGGAATCTGCAATGCCGGGACTGCCCGGATCGCGAATTCCGATCATATCGAATCCGGCCTGCGCAATTGAAGAAGGCGGGGGAATTCTTCGATTCCTGGTGGCCGGACGGTGGCCCTCAAGTGGCTCGCCGACAGCAGCGCCCTGGCCGTGGCTTCCGAACGTGGCCGCGTCCGCATCTGGGGACCAACCGAGGCCGCGACCGCGCTGGGAATCCAGCCATTGGCGGAACCCGAACTGCGAGCAACCGCTGCCGACGCGAAACAGCCGTATTCCTCCGCCCAGTTCCAAAAAGTGATTGATGTCCGCTCTTTTCCCCGGCTGCCAGAGGCTGTGCCGAGTTTTGGCGACGACAAGTTGCCGAGTCACTCCGTGACTCGCTCGGCGTTGCTCTTTCGTTCAACGACCGAACTCAAGTCGACAGCGTGATTCCAGAGCCTCCTTGTTTGTCCGCGCCGGACCATGCCCGCGGCCTCTCGCGGAGCGAAAGGCGACACAAAGTTGCCGAGTCACTCCGTGACTCGCTCGGCGTTACTCTTTCGTTCAACGACCGAACTCAAGTCGACAGCGTGATTACAGAGCCTCCGTGTTTGTCCTCACTGGACCACGCCCGCGGCCTCTCGTGGAGCGAGAGGCGACACAAAGTTGCCGAGTCACTCCGTGACTCGCTCGGCGTTACTCTTTCGTTCAACGACCGAACTCAAGTCGACAGCGTGATTCCAGAGCCTCCGTGTTTGTCCGCGCCGGACCATGCCCGCGGCCTCTCGCGGAGCGAAAGGCGACACAAAGTTGCCGAGTCACTCCGTGACTCGCTCGGCGTTGCTCTTTCGTTCAACGACCGAACTCAAGTCGACAGCGTGATTCCATAGCCTCCGTGTTTGTCCGCGCCGGACCACGCCCGCGTCCTTTCGCAGGAGCGAGAGGCGACACCAAATCTCTGTCGATCCCCGCGGACTCCGGCTGGATCGAGTTCGACAACTCGACCGACCTGCAGCTCGTCGCCAACACGAAGCTGGATTTTGGGCCAGAAATTGTCGGGGAAACGCAAAACAGGCCCTGGGAATTGGACAGGGTGAGAAAAGATCAAATAGGATAAACAGGATCTGTTCTGCCGGCTTCCCACAAGAATCTCCTTTCTCATCCTGCCTCATCATTTTCAATCCTGTCCAATTCACCCCCACGCGATCCGTCACACAGATTTATTGGAGTGCTTCATGCTTCGAATCGGCGCTGCTCTTTTGTGCATTGTCTTCTGCGTCCACTCGACTTCCGGCGCGGAGCCCGTTGACGCCGACTTCCTGTTCACCGGCGCCACCGTTTACGACGGCAGCGGACAGCCGGGGGTGAAGGCCAACGTGGCCATCAAGGGTGACAAGATCGTGGCGGTGGGAGACTTTCCCACGGGGCAGGTCGGCGTGACGGTGGAATGTCATGGTCTGGTGCTGACCCCCGGCTTTATCGACCTGCACAACCACAGCGACTCCCAGATGATCGACCGGCTCACGCGGGCCAATGTCAATTTTCTCATGCAGGGCTGCACCACCATCGTCACCGGCAACTGCGGTGCGGGACCGGTCGACACCGCCAAGTATTTTCAAAAGATGGAGGCCGAGGGCATCGGCACGCATGTGATCCACCTGCTGCCGCACGGGTCGCTGCGGGAGTTGGTGATGGGCACGCAGGACCGCGCTCCGACCGACGCCCAGTTGCAGTCGATGTGTGAACTGGCAGACAAGGCGATGCGGGACGGGGCGTGGGGGATGTCCACCGGTCTGATTTATGTCCCGGGAACGTATTCGAAAACAGACGAACTGGTGCGGGTGGCTGAGGTGGTCAGCCGGCATGGCGGGCTGTACGCGAGCCACATTCGCAACGAGGGGCTGGAACTTCTCGCTTCCGTCGACGAGACACTACAGATCGGCCGGCAGGCCAAACTGCCGGTACATGTGTCACACTTCAAGTCCTCCGGCCCGGAGGCCTGGGGGCTGGTTCGGCGGGCGGCGGAGATGATCGAGAAGGCCCGCGCCGCCGGGCAGACGGTCACGGCCGACCAGTATCCGTACATCGCCAGCAGCACTTCGCTGGAGGCGATGGTGCTGCCCACATGGGCGCGGGCCGGCGGGCAGGCCGAACTCATCAAACGGCTGGACGATCCCCAGCAGGGGGCCAAGATCCGCGACTCGATCCTGCATGACCTGCAGAAGCGGGGCGAGCAGGCCCCGATCCGCCTGGCCCGCTACAAGCCACGGCCCGACTGGGTGGGCAAGAGTCTGCACGAAATCGCCGCCAAGGAAAATCGGGAAATGATCGACATTGTGCTGGAGATCACGCGAAACGGCGGCGCGGCGGCCGTCAGCTTCGGCATGCACGAAGACGATGTCCGCCATGTGATGCAGTTGCCCTGGGTCGCCACCGCTTCCGATGGCCGGGCCTATCTGCCCGGTGCCGACCGCCCGCACCCGCGCAGCTACGGTACTTTTTCGCGCAAAATCGGCTTCTATGCCGTCCAGGAAAAAGTTCTGCCCCTGGAGGCCGCCATCCGCAGTTCGTCCGGCCTGCCCGCCGACATTCTCAAACTGACCTACCGGGGCTACGTTCGCGTGGGGCAGATCGCCGACCTCGCGATTTTCAACCCCGAAACCTTCCGCGACGCCGCCACTTTCGACGATCCCCACCGATACTCCACTGGCCTGAAACATGTCTTCGTCGCCGGCCAGCCTGCCGTCCTCAATGGCACACCCACCGGAGCCTTGGCAGGAAAGCCACTGCGGCACATCGGCCAGCCATGATCGCGCCGGGCACGACTTTCTATCACAGGCCTCCAAATTCATATTCAAGAATTTTGATGGTTCACCTCGAACGACGCGGATCAAACGGTTAAACTCGCTCTGTTTCTGAGCCACGGGCGCGAGTTGCGAGCAGAGGATCACGCATGCTGACCATTTCCGGCAAGTCGTTCCGGCTGTGTGACGGGTTGCCCCGGCGTGATTTTCTGTCGATCGGGTCGTTGGCGCTGGGCGGGTTGGCGTTGCCGCAGTTGTTGCGGGCCGAGCAGCAGGCAGGTGCCAGGCACTCGCACAAAGCGGTGATCATGATCTACCTGTGCGGCGGGCCGCCGCATCAGGATCTTGTGGATTTGAAGCCGGATGCGCCTGCCGAGATTCGTGGCGAATTCAATCCGATCAGCACCAACGTGCCCGGGATTCAGATCGGCGAACACCTGCCGCGGATCGCGCAGATGATGGACAAGTTTGCCATCATCCGCTCGCTGGTCGGGGCCGAAGAGCGGCATTCGTCGTTTCAGTGTGCCACGGGGCGGATGTTCCGGGCGCAGCCTCAGGGCGGCTGGCCCGAGATCGGTTCGGTGCTGTCCCGCGTCTGCGGACCGGTCGATCCCGCCGTGCCGGCGACCATCGACCTGTCGATGCACATGGACCATCTGCCGTTCAACCTGCCGGGACCGGGTTTCATAGGGATGGCCCACACGCCGTTCAAGCCCTCCGGCGAAGCGATGCAAGACATGGTGCTGCAGGGGACGAACATCGAGCGGCTGGGCGACCGCAGCCGGCTGCTGGCTGACCTCGACGGACTGCGCGGCCGGGTCGAAAACCGCGTGGCTGCCGAGCGCGGCGACGAATTTACCGAACGGGCTCTGGGGATTCTCAGTTCCAGCCGTCTGGTCGAAGCTCTCGACTTGTCGCGGGAAGACCCCAAAGTTCGCGCGCGGTACGGCCAGGACGATCCCGAGTGCCTGCCCTACTCCGCCCGTGGCTACCAGGCGCACATGTCGAAGTTCCTCGCCGCACGGCGGCTGGTGGAGGCCGGCGCGCGGTGCGTGACGGTCTCTTTCGCCGATTTCGACTGGCATGGCAGCAACTTCACGTTCGGCAAGAAGGTCTTCCCGCTGCTGGACCAGGGGATCGCCGCCCTCGTGGCTGACCTGCACGACCGTGGCTTGGACCGCGATGTCTCCGTCGTTGTGTGGGGCGAGTTCGGCCGCACTCCCAAGATCAACGCCAACGCCGGTCGCGACCATTGGCCAAAAGTCGCCTTCGCCCTGCTGGCCGGCGGCGGCATGCGGACCGGCCAGGTCATCGGCGAAACCAACCGCTACGCCGAAGAAGCCACCTCCCGTCCAGTGACCTACCAGGACGTCTTCGCCACCCTCTACCACAACCTGGGCATCGACCTGGCGACAACCACCATCCCCGACCTGAACGGCCGCCCACAATACCTAGCCGAAACGCAGACGCCGATTCGGGAACTGGTTTGAGGGGTACGTTGGTCCTTGTTCGAGAAAGAAGAAGAGGAACCACGGATCTCACGAATAAAAGTTTGTTAGGCAGCAAAGCGAGCGCAGCAGTGGGAGACGGCGTGGCGGTGGTCAAGTACCGTGCGAACACACCGTGTCTTTCAGGTTCCGCCATCAGTGGGGCAGTACCATTCAAACGTCGTCTGAATCTTACCCAGTATCTCGGCTGACTGTCGGCAATGTGCGAGTGCTGGTGGCCGATGCCGTCGTCGGCGGGTTCAACGCCCTTCGCTTCCGTGTCCCGCACTCGCTTCCGAATGATTGATGCTGCAGTCGCTTGAAGCAAAAGGCACCTTCTACAGAGCGCCGAATCACGGTCTGACAATTGCTCAGCCGTCACTTCTCAATTCCCGAGACACTAAAATCGTGGCCAATCGCGAAAAGAATCGAGTCAACAAAGCCCGCCTGCGAATCCGGCGAAACCTGTTTTCGTCTAAGCTCACTGTGTACAGCCCAAAGCGTGAAGTCATTGCCACCGCCAAGGCGTCAAACGGCAAACTGCTGATCTGGTACAAATCTAATCCAAGCGGCCATCCGGATTATTGTGCTTCAACTGACAGCGATGGTGCGATCCAATTGCTTGGAGAAAGTGGAAGGCTCGGCTGGCTACGAATTGACAACATTACCGGCTGGTTGAATACAACAACCGTTTTACGCGTTTGGACTGAACGCGGTGGAGTTGTCGCCGAGACCAACACAACACATCCCGGAGGAATTCTTCACACTGTGATTGGGAGTGCTCTTGTACTCGGTGTTGGAATACATCTCATTTGGGCGGCGGCGACGGGCAGTCACCCCGTAGTTTCAATCATCCCCTTCTTTCAGCAGCTTCTTGCCTACATCGCCATGTCTGGGCTCATCGTCGTCGCCAAGTGTTTTCGCCCATTAGTCGATCGGGTCTTCCCAATAATAGGTTTCAAGTTCTCGCACGGAGGTTCCCAATTTGGGCAACTCCGGTTGGGACATTGGCCATCCCTCAGTGTTACAACTAACGACAACGACGAAATGCACCTCCTAGTGGTGCTTTCGCTCATTCGTGTGTATGGCCTTCTGGCATGCCGAAACACTGACCTTGCAATTAAAGGCAACCCTCAAATTTGAAATATGCCGGGACATAGCAGGCGTAGGGGTCCGCTTCGCGGACCGATAGTGGCTTGGATGATAGAAGTGGCGTCAACAGTTCAGCTTGGCGTGAGGCTGCTCAAATGTGATGAACGCCTTGCCGTTGCCAGAATTCCGTATTGGTGAACATGTTCGTGTGATCCTCAACGCAGGGAACCGGACGCCGATAATGGTCATGTTCGTGAAGTGATTTTGCCATCGATCTCGAATCAATCGTCGGTGGCTAGGAAAGTCGTTGCACCGGGCCGCCGCAACGTCAAGCGGGATGGAAAGTCGATCGGGCGGAGGGGTGAATTTTTACCGTTAGGAGGTCAACACAAATGGGTTGGATCGAGCGAGAACCCCCTGAGATGGCCCGCGCAATTCACTTGGCGCAGAGCACGTTCCCGGAGTTCCAAAGGCAGGTGGATCTAGAGTGTTTTCGAATCGTTCCTGCGTTTGACAACATCTTCGTGAAAGTCTTTGTTTCTGACGACTCCGAATTGACCGGCGAACATGTCTTTCTGTCATCACCTGTGATCACCTCCACGACCATCTCGGGGACGTTGGCCAGCGAGCCGCAAGCCCTGCTTGACCTCCCGGACCAGGTCGAAGTTGGCCATCAACACCTTGCTGACTGGTTTCTCGAGATCAATGATGTTGGGGTCGGCGGATTTACGATCGACGTGCTAAAAAGTGGTGTTCCCGCTGAATTCCTCGAGGACTACTGTAAGTATCCACCGGTGTCCTGGTACAACCATCGAACATTGCCCGCGGAGGAAGAGTTGTTGCAGCATCCGGTCTGCGAAACCTGTGGCCAGCGTGACATTATTGGATGGATCGCGTTGCGGAAACCGGTGATCTGCAGCTTGTGCAGCAACGGCCTTCAACGAATGAAGTGCCAATTGTGCTCCTATCCAATCATGCGTCACAGCACACAACCTGAGAAATGTGCCCACTGCACTGCTACAGGCGCTGTCCATTGAGAGCCGCTTAGCAAGAGGTTACCCCCCCGTGTGCCGCAGGCGGCATTTCCGCGTGAGTTCAATCCCACCCGCAGCACGCGCGGGTTGACTCGTGCGTTAGGCGAAACCGCAATGCTTCGTATCGCAGAAGCTTATTTCCGTCGGCTACTGTTCGAGACCGGGTCATTGCAAGCCGTTTCCACATTGTCCAGTTGCTGGGCACCCAGGGCGCGTTCGGGAGCACCGCAATTCGGGCTGGCGCTTCCGGAATACAATGTGACGCTGTGCATGACTTACTCCGGAGAAGTTGGCAACGGAGGTCATCTTCAGTACTTTCTCAATCGCGGAGGCTGGGCTGCTCGCGAGACATTGGGCGCGCTCGGCTCAGTTGGGCTCCCCCATGCCCAAGTTATTCTTCGTGAAGCCTGCAATCGCTTTCCTGATTGTTTCGTGCCCGACCAACCCGATGAGGTTGAATCGTTGCTCGATCGGTTGCCTGATGTCTTTGGAATGTCATTTCAAGCATTGGACGCCACACTGCTCAAAGAACGATTCGACGAGACGTTGATGACTTACATGCAGCACCATGCCGAGGAGATTTTGAGACCGGAGCGAAGCATGGTATTGTAGCAAAATGGATCGGTTCAACCCGCTGTGTGCCGCCGGCATTTTTCCGTAAGGACGGCGGCAAGAATAACTGTCGATTTGTGACGAGCCGCACAGCCAATGAGCCGGAGGGCCTTAGCCGGCCTTAGCCCCCGGTTGGAGGATGATCGGTAGACGCCAACGCCACGAACCGGACGCTAAGGACCGGAGAATGAATAACTGTCGCTTTTTTACAACGGATCACTTTCGCAGGCGACGATGCCAAGAGATCATCCCGGAGGGATGAAAGCTCTTAGCCGGGGGTTGAGCGAAGCGACACCCCCGGTTAGGTGCCCGGAAAAGATCCGATCCCGGAGGGATCGCAGCATCCTGCGAGCAACGGTGCTGGCACCCCTGCCGGGGTGCGTTCGTCACTCTCGCTTTTCCGGAGGGGCGCTGCGTGTTTGTCGACACTTCGCTCAACCCCCGGCTAAGAGCTGTGATCCCTCCGGGATTATCCTTGGTCACGCCGTCCCTGTTAGCATGTGCCGTCTTCAACGCAACGACATAAAGTTCACTTTTATCGTTCGTGGAGTTTTTGATTCGCCAATACGACGCGCGGCGGTTCCGGAAATTCTACGTTGAATCATCCCCTGGAACCGTCGCTGCCAAATGCCGCGAAATTTTTCAGCGTGGTCTCATCGAGCTTGAGGCCGACTTCTGGATGGACGTCGAGAAGACGCTGATGAGCCAGTCGCAGGCGAGCGCGTTGAATCCAGATCGATCGTGTCCTCGGCGGGTGTGGCATACCCGCCGTCACCGCAAAGATCATGGCGATTTCATTTCCGCCGCGGCTGGCATTGGGGTGGCTGGAAAAACCGCGATGGTTCTTGCCGGTCGAAACCCAGACGCCGCGTGGGAATGTATGGGGGAAATTCCATTCCGCGCGGCAGAAGTTGTGGATTCCGAGGGACCACTGTACCAACCGCCCCGCATGGCTCTCAGGGAAGTGTCCTCTATGGTGGTAGTATCCTCCTTGTCGTCGGCAAATCCCACTGGGTACTGCGTGTATGGTCCCTGGCACCACTGACTGACATTCGAATGCATGTCGAAGAACCCGAAATCATTGGGTTTCAAACCCGCCACGGGCCAGGGCATTTCGTCACTGCTTTTGGAATACCAGGCGTATTTCGGCAACATTTCCTCAGAACTGCCAAAGCTCCAGCGGGTGAGCGTGCCCGCCTGCGCCGCATACTCAAACTCGGCTTCAGTCGGCAACCGGTACCCACGCAGGCTCAAATAGTCCGGCCTCATTTCGAGGACCTTGAGGTTTTCGGGTCCCTTGAGCACGTAGCACCACTGGTCTTCCGCAATGCCTTCCTGAGCGCTCAGCCAGTTGCAGTAGCGCGCCGCCATATGCCAACTGACACTTGCAACGGGCAGGTTCGGCAGCCGCGTGAACATCGCTGGCAGAAGAAACTCCTTGTCAAATTCCCGATATTGCTCCACAGTCACAGGTTTCGCGGCAAGTGCGAAAGTGCGGCCGATCCGCCGTATGTGCCACGTCCAATCCTCATACTTTTTCCTGTCCTGCTCAATAATCTGTGCTGCCCCCATGGAGAACGAGACGGGGCCGGGAAGCACGATCATCGTCTGTCCCTGTCCGTTGACGTACCATCGCCGGAATGCCTTGTCGTCGTCCGAGTTCTGAGCTGGCTCCGCCAGGGCTTGCTCCCGCTGCGCCTTAGTGGTGGCAAGTTCGGCATTTGTGGCCTTGAGCCACGGCTCCTGACTCCAGATTCGCAGCAGCCATTCCGCCGCGGCATGCAGGCCGGGATCGGTGGCACGGTACAACTCCCGGAGCTTCGGCAGCAGGCGGTCACGGGCCGTGGTTGGAATTGCCTGCTCGCGATATTCACCCAGCGCCAACAGCAACGCCGCTTGAATTGACGGATCCCGCTCTTGTTCCAGCCGTGTCACAAGCAGGCTTGGATCGACGCGAAACGTTGCCAGGCGGTGAATCAACCGGCTTCGCGCCCCGGGGTCGATGTTCGACTTCAAAACCTCCCACGCCTTGTCCGGATGACCCGTCTTCAACAAGATTACGGCCGCATTCGCCCGTTCCGCGGGGGGCCAGGCTGACAGGTCCACGACAGACTTCATCTCAAAGAGCAGTGGATCCTTCGGCACCCGTTGAAGACTGAGAGTGGTCTGCTTAAGACCGAGAGTGTTCATGACCCCGACGTTTTTCTCAACTGTCGTCCTGCTCCAGTCGAATAAATCGAGATGCTGCTTGAACCTTGGAAACAGCAGGGCAAACTGCTGTTCGTCGGCCTTCAGCAACAGGTTGCCCAGTTGAAACGGGCCATTTGAGTCGGCAAGCAGTTGGGTCGCCATCATGCGTTCGGCGGCATGCTCTGCTCGGCGGTCGTTGAACACCTTAAGTAGGGGGCGTTGGAGCTGGGAATTGATCGGCGACAGCGCTCCGCTCCAGACGCTCAGGGCTGCCGGACTTTCCAACACCAGATCCTGAGCCACAGGCTCTCCGATTTTGGCCCACCGCTTGTCCGCGGGGGCGTACGTTGCCAGTGCCGCCGCTGCGCGCAGACGCTGTCCCTCGCGGTCGCCGTCCGGTGCCTCGGCGGTTTTCCAGAGACTCTCCAGCAACTGCTCCTTAAACGGTGCCAACGCGTCGCGGATCACCAGGACTTCCCCTGGCGTGGCGGACAGGAGCCGACTGTGCAGAAACTCCACCTGGCTCGGATCTACGGACAGGAGGGCAAGACTCGTGTGAAGTTTCTTCCGCGAAGAGTCAAGGGCGAGGCGGTTCTCCATTCGCAGCAGGGGATCGATCCAACGTCGATATTCGGACATCTCGGCGATGATTCCCGGCACCTGCCCGCTTTCGGCGTCCAGCAGGCGCTTCACCATCCCGGTGGCCTCGGCCGCACTGCGCTGTTCCAGGATCTGCCCCCGTGTTCTGAGCACACCAAACGCAAGCAGCGCCAGCAGCACTGACATGGCGGCCACCCTGAAACCGTGTGACCTTCCCGACCGGGTCATCACCGCGCGTTCGGGCGGCGTCCAGGCTTTCTTCCGGGTCCACCACCGGATCTGCAGCCACTGCCACAGCGATGGCAGTTGTCGCGCATCGGGCTTCGCCGCCCAGGTGGCGGCCCGCTCCTCAAGCAGCAGTTCCGCCCGGCCGCGGCGTGTTTCCCTCTGTTTGCTTGTCAGCCACTCCCGGAGCGGTGGCACGAGATAATCGTGGGCCAACTGGAAGAACCGATTTCCAGCCAGCGGGGTGCCCGGGTCGGCGGGTTGATTCCCGGCGGGATCGGTCGGGGTGATCAGCCGCATTTCGCCGTCCAGAATCCGCAACAAGTCCTCAAAGTCCGCCGGCCGGCTGGCATAGCCCGAAGCAGCGAGCAACTCTTCCCGTTGCCGCATCTGGCCCTTGATGTCCGTTCCGGCCTGGGGCAGCAGGGCCTTCAACACACCGCGGGCTGCCCGCTGGTGATACCGGTGCTCCGGCGGCGCGGCGGCGGCGCTGAAAGTCTCATTCAGAAAGGTGACGCCGATCCCCTCCATGCCGCCCACCTCCTTCAACGCCGCGGCGGTCCACGGCCGGTTCCTCATCATTTCCGCAAACAGCGCCAACCGGACGGGAATCACCTTGCCCTGCTGCGCGAGCCCGGACACCGCCTGCTCCAGAAACTGTCGCTCCTCGGGGCTGGGCCGGCTGGGGAGGGCACCGAACGCCCTTCCGTACGCCGCCAAAACCTTCTGCGCGTGTCGAACCGCAAACAGATCGACCGCGGAGGAATTCTGCCCCTCCTGCAGGCGGATCTCAAGCTCCCGCATGAAACGGATCACCGCCATCCAAAAATCATCCCGCACCAGCACCAGGCACTGTGTTCGCGCCCCGTCGCAATGCCGCAGCGCCTGGGTCAGTTCGGAGTTTTCCTCGGTTTGGACATGCAGCCACTGTTCAAACTGGTCCAGAACGATCAGCACCTTCTTTCCGTCCGGCAGCCCCTGCCCACGGCGGAGCGCCGCCAGCGTCTCCTTCAATCCAATGTTGCCAGGCAGGGTGGGGCAATGTTTTCTCAGGCCGCCTAGCAACCTGGCTTCGGTCTCGGATCCCGTGGCTTCCACGTAAACCGTCAGGACAAAGTCGCCAAGGCGTGGCATCAGGCCCGCCTTTACAAGGGAAGATTTTCCGCAGCCCGACGGACCGCAGATCAGCCCAACGGAAAACGTGGCTTCCGCGTCTGACTCCTCGATGAGGTTTTTCCAGAACCGCAGACTCTCTGGCAGGCCGTCCCGGTCACACGGGCCGGGCAGCAGTTCCAGAAAAAAATCGGCATCGTGGGCATCAAAGGACCGGAGCCCCTTCGGGACGATCCTGAGTGGCCGCGAATCGGAGGGTGCCGCTGACGTGGGAGTGACGGGCATTTCCGTCGCCGGCGAGCGAATTGCAGATCCAGACGTGTCGGCCTCCGCGACCTGTCCGTTGTCAAAAGCCTCCCGCAAACAGAGCCGCAGGTCATCGGCCAGGTCTTTGGCGGTTGTGTAGCGGTCCGGGGCCCGCTTGGAAAGGGCCTTCAGGCAGATCCGTTCCAGCTCTCTCGGGATGCCATCGTCGGTCTGCCGCGGCGGCCTTGCCTCGGCGTTTGCCACCAGGTCCAGCAGCGTGTCCCGGGACGCCGAGTGAAACGGCCGCCGCCCTGTCAGCAATTCGTACAGCACCACACCCAGACTGAAAATGTCGCTGCGCCCGTCGACACGATGCCCCTCACCTCGCGCCTGCTCGGGGCTCATGTAGGCGGGAGTGCCCGCGAATCGCGGCCCGACACCGATGTCCTGCTCACGCAGGGCCAGGCCGAAGTCGGCCACGAACGGCCGGCCGCTGTTGTCCAGCAGGATGTTTCCCGGCTTGATGTCCCGATGCACCAGACCGTGCTTGTGGGCATGGTGCAGCGTGTCGGCCACCGTCGCCACCAGGTCTGCCGCCTTTTGCGGTGACAGTCGGCAGACCTTGACTGCCGCCGCAAGGCTTTGACCGTCGATGTATTTGGAGACAATGAAACACGGAAATTCGGGCGTGCTGCCAACGTCGAACACCGGCACGATGTGAGGATGGTCCAGACTGGCCACCATGCGGGCTTCAGCCAGGTAGGCATCGACGTTAGCCCGCTGGACGAAAAGCCGGGCGTGCGGCACCTTGATGGCCACCGACCGCTGCAACTGGTCGTCATAAGCCAGATAAACAAGGCCAAATCCGCCCCGCCCCAAAATGCGTTCGATCTGGTGGCGGCCGATCTTTTCGGGAAGCGGGGCGTCGACCGCAGACTCTGGAACATCGGCTGACTCCGATGCCCCAGAGTCCGGCTGGGAATAGTCCACAGTTTTGTCCGGATCGTCCATCGCCTGATCGCCCTGTCACGGATTTCCACCAGAGCCTGAACTTTATGCGTGGCGCAGACGGATCGCCAGTCTCTCATCGGTGGAAGTCTCTCATCGGTGGCACGGTGGCACAGGGTTGGCCAGTAATTCAATCTGAATAAGGAAGTGACGCTCAGGCACAACGCACCAGCTCCGCCCAGGGATTGTCGTCCCCGCAAAAATCGAGGCGATCGCCTCCAGCTTCTGGTGGAATGCCATAAGCACCTCACCACCACGGCCCCAACAGGGACTTCATTCGAGATTCCCCACTTTAGGGCGGCGGGCGTGGCACTGGCGACAGGGGAAAAACCGAATGCGGGAGACGCGAGAATTTTGCCACGACAGCTTTGAAGCACCGCAAGACGGTCCGGAATTCTCATGAGTCGGGGCTTTGCCGGTGCCTGCGAGGGGCAATGGAACGCTTCTGGGGGCAGGCTGTCGATGTGCGGCAGGTCCGCCTCCTGCTGTCATTCTGGATCTTGCCGAATCACGAATTTCACGGCAGGCACATCTTCTGGCATTCACTCTGGCAGAGCCACAGTGCCACACCCGCCGTACAGAGCACGTCATCCGACACCGCCAGGAAACACACCTGGATCTGCCCGGCCGCCATTACTTGTGGGTGGACAGGAACCAGCGTTTGGTGGAGTCTTCGGTCTTGAAGAACTTCAGCAGCATCTTTGCCACTTTTTGTTCTCCGCGTGCGGACGGGTGGATGCCATCGCGACCGAAGTCGTTCCGCTCCCATTGCAATGCGTCGGAGCTTCGCGGCGTCAAGCCGTCCGCCCACAGGTACGGTCCCCAGAACAGAAGAGGCGACATCACAGCGCCTCTTGCAGGATCGAAATTGAGCGACTTATCCCCCTTGAGTTGATCCAAGATCAGGGCACGGGCCGCAAAGCCCGATTGATAGGCGTAAGGCTCGGGATTCAAATCCGTTGAGCAGTAGCCTCCGTAAGTCCGGCTGCCGAGAAAGGCGATCCGAAGATTGGGGTATCGACTTTTGGCTTCGTTGAGAACGGACTTTGTATCAGCCCGCACCTTCTTCATATTCTCACGCAGGTCTTGAGGATCTTTTGAGCCAACTGGACGCCCCTGAACCAGTTCGATGGGGATTTTGATCCACGCGACCTGAACCTGTCGTGGAGTCACGCCAGCCTGTTTCAAGCGTTCTTCGGCAATCTCAAAAGTCCGATAACGCGGAGTTGCCCAAGCGCTCATGGCGCGACCGCCCTGGGCTGTATTGACCACCACGACGTTCGGTGAAACCTCGTCATCGGCGAGCACAAGTTTCTGAAAGGCCCCAAACTCTTGCTCGGCGTTCGACATGCTCATCGCGATGACGGCGATCTTCCCATTCGTGCCAGGCGCGCCGTCCCCCATGCGCGGAACAATTTGGTCTGACTCACGTTTGGCGGCATCCACCAACACTTTCGGTGGATCGTTTTGTCCGGCACCATAGAGACCCCCAACTTCCATTTGGTAAGAATCGTTTTCGGTCATTTCGTTGATCGGTTTCAGTCTGGGTGCCGGTTGCGGCTCTTCCTCCTTCGGGGCGGAGCGGGTTTTGTCGGCAGCCACGAACCACGGCTGAGCGAAAGGATCGGTTTTGAAGAATCCCAACATCACGCCGGCCCCCTTCATGCGGCCTGCATCCGAAGGGTGCGTCCCGTCGGCCCCGAAATCTTCGCGATTCCAGACGAGTCCATCGCTCTTCCGGGGCGTGACGCCATCACTCCAAAGGTACGGCCCCCAGAGCAACAACGGCACTTTCGTCGCCTCACCGCGATACGCCAGCTCTGGCTTTCCTGCAATCTGGTCGGTGATGAGATCGCGAACGGCGAATGCGCTCTCGTAGGCATATGGTTCCGGATTGAGAATGCCGTTGGAGTAACCGGCATACGTTCGGCTGCTGAGATAAACGATTCTGACGTTGGGGAATTTGGCCTTGACGTTTTGCAGGACCGCCAATGTGTCGTCCCGCAGTTTCCTGGTGTGGAGGTTGAAGTCGCCGGTTGGCAGGACATTGGCGAGCTTGATCCACGCGGCTTGCACTTGCCGAGCTGAAACACCAGCGGCAGCCAATCGGCGTTCAGCTTCCTTCCACGGCCTGGCATTCGGCGGTGCCCATTGCTCCATCGCTTCCCGATTCTGGGCACAGTCGACGATCATCAGCGAAGACGACTTTTGCGGATCGGCGTCCGCTTTCTGCTTGAACGTCGTAAACAACTGTGTCGCGTTCGACATGCTGATCGAGATCAGCACAATCTTCCCCTCGGCCGATGGCTGGCCATCCGCCGCTCGGGGAACAATTCGGGCTGATTCTTGCATTGCTGCGTCAGCGTGGGGTTTGGACGGCTCGTTCATGCCGCCGCCATACAAACCGCCATCACGGTCATGATACCGGTCATCTGCCGACAGATCGGTCAGCGGCTTCAGGCCTATCGAATTGAGTGGCGGCAATGCATACGACCGGCCAGGCGGCATGCGCGGATTCGCCGGTGCCGCAGCCAGATAGCGGATCGACTGCACGATGAAGTTGCCCTCCGATACGGAAGCATCGATTTCGACCTTCGCACCATGCAGCAAAGGTGATCGAAGCCCATCGGCAAGCGTCTTGCCGTCCTTGTCCGTCACGGTGGCCTTTGGATCGAGACGTGCGGAAATGCTGCCGGTGGCCGTTATCAATGAGAGCGCGCCTCGCTCAGGGTCGAATTGACGCAGGATTCCTTCGCGGGTCTGTGGTTCGGATGCTAATAAGGCGACTGCTCCAACGAGAAGCAGCAACAGGCCAGGCATGCACTTCGTCATCACGGAGACCTCCAGTTAGACAACGCTGACTGATCCGTCACTGCCCGATGCAGCACGACTTGTATCCATGCTCAGCGTCATGGCTGCGCACCGCCGCGGCAGGAAGGTATGTGCTGGTGCACCAGGAACCCTCGTTACCAAACCATTATTCCGAAAAAAGACCCCTTGACCAGCCTAGAAAAGGGTACGCTCCGCGTACCATGAGTGACAGGCGGCGCTGCTCCGGAACCAATAAGTTGTGTGCGACGGGCTTTGCCAGTGTTTTTGAACGTCGTCGATCACTCTCGACCGGTCAACGCACTGGGTGAAATCACCCCGCGGCCTGCGACCCCGGCGGGCAGTTGATCGGGGTGATCGACGCCTTGGGGAATCTGACCCCGTGTAGGACCATGCCGGGCAGCAGACGGCGGTCGTCACTCCGTGGCTACGCTCCAACACGATCCTCCCCGCCTGATTCCGGCGCGGGCGGGTGTGGCACTGTGGCACTGAGGGAATCGCAACCAGGGGTGTGTGCCACCAGCCTCGCTTTGCCAGTGTCTGCGAACGTCAGTTGAGTGTTCCCGAAGAAAGGCTGTTGACTTGCGGCAACTCTGGCACCTGCTGGCGTTCTGTCTGCGCGAGCGAGAGTAATGCCCGTCTAGTGCCAAGTGTGCAGTTGAAGCTCCCCAGCCACTGGTGGGGCCGACGGCGGCAATTCCTTTTTCATGACCGACAACACTTTTGCCACCCACTGGTTCGCACCGGCAAGGTCGTCGGTTGTGCCGAGAAGATGCTCGTCCGATTTCCCGAATCCCAGCACGATCTGGCAGGTCTTCTCAGAGACATCATGCACAGCCAGGCTGCGCACCGCCGCGGCAGGAAGGTACGCGCCGGTGTACCGGTCGTCGCCATCCCCCTCATCAAGTTGCAGATCCCCCGTCCTGAGATTGACTGCAACACTTGCCGGCGCGTCTTCCAGGTCGAGAAAGATGCCGTAATCTTCATATCTGAATGATTTGATCGTTTTCATGCCTGACCCTCCAGGTCCGCAATCAGCAGCTTGAGCCGTCCATCGCGCACGTCAGGGAGCTTTTCGCGCAAGTAGGGTTGAAGAAGTCGAACAGACCAAGTCACACAGTTGTTGCACTGCGGCGGCATCTTGCAGCATCCGAGGCTGTCAGGGCTGAATGTGTAACGTCCTGACGGCTGAGGGAAGGTGGCGTTCTTCACTGCCGCCATGTCCTCATCCGACAACTCGCGGGTGGCAAATTTCAATGCTTCTCTTCGATTCTTAAAGTCATCCTGCAACTGCAAGTCTTCAACGATGTAACCGGGACATGCATTGTCAAAGAGATAATTCCGCCACTCTGACGGTGACCGAAAGGCTTCTGGCAGTTCATCGGGCCGGAACACGAATCCCCGAAATTCATGCGTGGAGTCCGCATTTTCCCAGAACATTCCCGCGTGGCCAATATCGGTTGAATTCCTGGTCCTTGATGGTCGAATTTGGATTCCAATTTTCACTCGTTACTCCGGTTCAAGCCAATAACGAACCATCGGTGCTGAGAGAGCATGCCATCCATTTAGTTTACCATAAGTTCGCCCTCACTGCACACTCATCATCCTCACATACTCCCCCGCCGCGCGGTCCCAGGAGAAGGTTTGCTGGATGTGGCGGATGCCGGCGACGATCATGCGGTCGTGGTCGGTGGGGAGGATGCGGGTGGCGTCGAAGAGGGCGCGGCGGAGTTCTTCGGCCATGGAGTGGAACAGGGGGAGTTTGCGGCGGTGCTGGACGCGGTCTTCGCCCGTGGCTCCGCCGTGCAGTCCGGCGTTGAGTTTCTTCCAGTCGGCCACCTCGCTGAACAGGCCGTCGCGTTCGCGGAATAGGAGGCCGGTGGGCTGCGTGGCGGCGGTGCTCCAGCGGGCGGCACGGATTTGAACCGAGCGGCCGTGCGAGGCGGCGGCCCGCAGCGGGACGATTTGCTGCAACAGGCCGCCAGTGGCCCGGCCGATGCACGGCGTGCCGTTGAGATAGAACTCGTTGGCCATCCCAAACGGTTCGTAGAGCGAGGGCATCAGGGCGAACGTGGCTCCGCGCATCGCCCTTAAAAAGCCTTCATTGAAGCGGAAGGGGACGGCCAGCACATGTTCGGGATGCCGGTTGGCAAAACTGTGCAGAAAGTCCAGGCCCGCGTGGCCCTCGTCGCCGGGAATGGGGAAGAACAAGAACCGGGCCTTGCCGCCCGCCGCCAGGAACTCGGACGCTGCATGCACCGCAATGTCGTAACCCTTTTGCCGCGCGTCGTCGCGGCCGGCCATCATGAACCAGGGGGCGTCGTCCGTCAGAAACTTTTGACGGTCACCCCACAGTGGCTTCTCGTCCGAAAGGGTGTGTTCGGCCAGGGCCGTCAGAAACTCAGCCCGATGCCGCGCCTTCCAGGCCCGCAGGCCGGCGGGTGAGCCGGCGTCCACTTCCTGCAGCAGTTCCGGCGGCACGGCCAGTTCGGCGAACGGGCCGTTGTCGATGCCGATCAGCCGGGGACGCAGCGTCTCCCGCAGATGCGACGCCAGGATCTGGGCCTGCAGCACGTCTTCCGTCAAGTCGGAGGCGAACTGGTCGGAAACGGTGGAGACTGGGTACTCTGCCAGCCCCAGTGCTCGCTGCAGAATGGTTCCGCCGGGGCAGAGCTGGGGGTTCATTCCCGCCCGCCACAGATCCTGCGCGGTGGTCTCGCAGTCGTAGCTGTTATGCAGGGTCAGGTAATTGCGGTGCGTGCCCGGGTGGCCGGCAAAGGCCAGCGCGGTGGTGGCCGCCTCCCAGTCCTGCAGCAGCAGGCTCCAGCGTCCCCCGGGCTTGATGACATGCACCGCCTCGGCGGCGGCCGCCCCGAAAAACAGCGAATCCCGCAGCAGCACGCCGGGCGGAACCTGGTACGGATGCGGGTCACCCGCGAAGAACTGCGGATCTTCCGGCTGAATGAAATACCAGGGCACGCCAGCGTCGTGCCGCAGCAGGTTGACGATCACCGTGCGGCCGTCAAACGTCACACCAAAGCTGCCGGCCTTCGTGCACTGCAGGTCTGGCATCTTCCCCACCAGCCGATGAAACGGCGTCAGACCGATCACCGGCAGGCCGCTGCTGACCGCCACCCGCTCCGGCAGCTTGCCCATCACGGCCGCCACGCCTCCGCAGGGAGCGAAGGGGGTTTCGTACGACACAAAAGCGATGTTCACGTGCGCGGCCCGGTCAATGCGGCTGGAGGGGAATGTGACCAGTTTATCGCGGTGGAGGGGAAAGCGAAATCCGTGGTGTCCGGTGGTTGGGACGGTTTGCCTGCAATAATGTCAAATTGCAGATTTCAAATTTCACAGTCTGTGGAGCAGCGACGACCTGAAGGCCAGCGCTTGGGGCGGTCTCGGAAGCGGAGCAGAGTCGCCCGCCGGGTGGGCTGAAGCCCATGCTATGTTACGGGCTGAACCCGACCACGGCGGTGCCGGCGGTGACGACGAACGAATCGGTGCCGGCATGCACTTCGAGTTGTCCTTGAAGGGCGAGGCGCAGGCGCTGCACCAGGGTACCGCTGCCGGGGTCGCACAACAGGATTTGGGTGTCGGTGCCGGTCGAATGGGTGGGGTACGCCGCGAGGCAGTTGCCCGCGGACCGTACCGCCCAGCGCTGCTTGGGATTTCCCAGCGACTGCTCCCAGAGCAGATGTCCGGTGGTGATGTTGTAGCTGCGGAGGATGCCCGCCGCCGGGACAAACAGATGGTCTCCCCGCAGGCAGGCCACTTCATGAATGTATGGAACGGGGGCGGCGGCCAGGCGTCGCGGACTGGTCCAGAGGGCCGTGCCGTCCTGGGGCCGCAGCGCTATTCCCAACATCCCGTCGCGCACGGGCAGCACCAGCGATGGCGTGGCCAGCACGTCGAGGCTGGCGTTCACGGCGTAACCAGGCTCGTCGCGCGACCACCGGACGGTCCCTTTGCGGACATCGAACAGTTCCAGCCCCTTGGTGTCGGGAAGCAGGGCCAGCTCGTTCTCAGCCACGGGCAATGGATCCGTGAGCCACGGGTGGTTGGCAGCCGCGATGCCGACGGCGTTTTCCGCACGGATGAGAGATCCATTGGCCAGCCGCACCAGGGTGGTGCCGTCGTCCATCGCCAGAACGAAGATCCTGCCTGGCCGCTGCGTCTGGATGACAACCCGCTGGCGGTCGGCAAACCACCGCTGTTGCAGCTCCCCGCCGGGGCGGACGGACCACAGCAGTTCTCCGCTCTCGTTGAGCGCCCCGACCCAACCGGTCGAAGCATGCCCGGCCTGTTGTGTAGGGCTGAATGGCGCGCGGCTGGCCAACTGCCCAGCAGTCGTGTCGGTCGGCTGAAGGATGCACAGGGTGTCGCCCGTGGTGCGAAACTGCAGCGGCGATCCCAAATTGCGAAGCAGGTGATTCCACAGCAGGCGGCCGGTTGTTGGGTCCACCGCCGTGGCTCCGTCGGCATGCCCCAGCACCAGCGCATCGCCCACGAAGCCCGCCCAATTTGGCCGCTGGTTGAGCCGCAGCGACCAGCGAACCTTGCCGTCGACGCGGTTCAGGCCGAGGACTTCAGCTCCCGGAATGATCACGCAGGCTGCCGCGGGAGCGGGCGGCAGCCCTGCGGGAAAAAGCGGTGTCCCCGCGGTGGCTTGATGCTCCCAACGCGGGAGCCACGGGCGGGAGCCATCCCACACGGGCGGCGTCCGAAAGTCGGGGCTCGCCAGCCGGGCCGTGGCATGCTCGGCGATTGTCTTTCCGCGAAGTTCCGGGGGCTTGGCGTCGGCGAACTCCTGCTGGAGGGAGTTCCAGCAGTCTGCCGCGCGCTGCCAGGCCTGTTGCTGTTCAGCCAAATGGGCCAGCCCCAGCAATGCCTGCAAACGGGTCTCCGGAGCAGACGAGAGGCTCGCCTTGAGGTAGGCCTGCCGAGCCTCAATCCACTGTTTTCCGGCCAGGTGATTTTCAGCCAGTTTTAGCCATAAGGCAGGCGCTTCCTTCGCCAGCGGATACTGTGTCAGGATTTGCAGGACGGCGTCTGGTGACGGTTCTTTGTCACCCTCCTTGCCAAGTGCCGCCATGGCCTTGGCCAACGCCGCATCGAACTCGGCGTAAACCGCGGGGCCGTTGACGGCGATCAACTCGGCCATCCGCATGGTGGCCAGTCGTGCCAGCGGCGCGGCTCTGCCCGGCAAGACTTCAACTTGCAGGGTGGGGTTGGTGAGCAGCCGTTGAAAGTGCTGCATGGCGGCCAGCGTTTGTCCTGCGCGAACCTGTGTCACCGCCGTTGTCCACTCGACGCGAGCCCGCTGCTGGTCCGTGGTCGCGGTTTGCTCGGCCGTGGCCAGCCGCTTCAGCGCGAGGTCGTATTTGGCGGCACCGGCGGCCGCGGTGGCCTCCCGCAGCAGACATTTTTCCAACCGACCCGCAGCCAACTGCCGAAGCGGGACCGACTCCCGTAGACGCTGGGCGTCCACCAGACGGAGCGTTTCGGCATACTCTTTGATCGCCTCGGCCGAGTTCTGCTCGGCTTCCGCCAAGACCGCCGCGTCATAGTGTGGCTCAGCCGCGTTCGGACGCCGAGCCACATCTTCCTGCCGCTGCCGCCGCAACCCCGGCTGATCCCACAGCGCGGTCAGGCGGCTCCCCTGAGCCACCAGCAGTACGCCGTTGACCCAGAGCAGATTGCCGCCTTCCGGGCACTGCTTCATGCTCAGCGTAATCGGATCGTCCACCTGCTTGCCGTTGAAGTTCGTCAGGAACAGCTTTTCGTGGCTCGTCGTGGCCAGGACGTCGCCCGCGATCAGCCCGCGTCCAAAAATTGCGTGTTCGGGGTCATCCGCATGCTGGGGGAACCGGCTCCGCTGCCCGGTGGACAGATCGAGGCTCCAGACTTCGTCGCCGGCAATGAACAAGCGGTCGGTCAGTTTGTCGTCGCGCCCCTTCCATTGACCGACCCCCAGCAAAGCGTGGGCGTCTTCGTCGAGTTCTTCCTGCCAACGCATCGCCCCCGACGTGGCATCGAACGCCAGGATCGCTTTGCTGTCGTAGGGCGCGGCGATCACCAAGTCTTGATGGACCAGGCAGGGGTTCGGCCCCGATCGCTGGCGGTTGTGCCATTCTGCGATTTCGCGGGGCTCTTCGTGCTTGTAGGTTGTGAGCCACAAGGGCAGGCCGTCGCGGGCGTCGAACGCGGCGACGGCACCGAGGTTGGTGCAAAAGTAGAGGTTGTTGCCGGCGAGCGTCAGCAGTTGATGGCTGATTTCTGGTTTGTCGCTGGGCAGGGTCGTGGCTCCGATGCAGACGCTGCGGCTCCACACCATCCGTTCCATGCCGGTGTCGAAGCAGGCGATGGCCACCTGTGGCTGCGGCCGGTGGCTGCGCAGCGACACGTAGACGCGATTGCCCGAGACCACTGGTGCCCCCTCGAAGGCCCATCCGCTGGTGCCGTCGATTTTCAGGTCTTCCGCATCAATGGTCCCCAGATGCTGGCCTTCGCGCGTCAGGTCCAGGGCCACCAAAAAGCTGCGGGGAGCCCGTCGGCCATCCAGTTCGTGCCGGGTTGTGACCGAGCCCAGCCGGGCGTAAAGACGTCCGGCATGAATGGTGACGGTGAACGAGGGGACGCCGACGACTTCCGGATCATCGACACGCCGCCGCTGCAGCTCCGGCGGCAGATCGTAGATGCGGGCCGCAACCAGGGCCGCCGACAGGCCATCCAGGTCGGCCTCGCGCCGGCGCAGTTGTTCCGCATCCAGAACCTCGCCTGCGGCAGACTCCTCCGCGGCAAAGGCCGGCTTGCCCGTATAGAGGTTGACGGCATAGATGCCGACATCGTCACTGAAATACACCGTGTGGTCGTGAACCACGGGAAAATACGGCGCGACATCATGAGTCAGCGAGCGGTCGACCATGGTGAACTTGCGCAGCGGCAGGCTCCACGGGCTGGCACCGATCGGCCAGTCCTGTTTGGCGGTACCATTGCGTTCCGGAGTTCCGGCGAACGTCGAGTGCGGCGAGTCGACCGGCGGCAGATCGGCCTGTTCCATATCCTTGATCACCACCTCGAGAATTTCAGCCAGCACACCCTTGCGGCCGGCCAGAGTCCCCCGGGCCTCGGAATACTGCTGCTTGAAGGCCAGCAGTTCCTGCTTCCCGCGTTCCAACTTGCCCTCCGTCACCCAGCCGAGGACCAGGCGAGCCCGCACCAGTGCGGGCTCGATGCCCGCATCGGGGTAGCCCAACTGCATGGGGACTCCCCCCGGCTCGGACGGTGGCGGTGCGGGCAGCAACAGCGACCAATACTGCCGGGCATTCCCCAGGTCGCCGCGTTCCCAGGCCAGATCGCCCAGCATCAGCAGTGCGTCGTCGCCATGGCTGCTGATAAAAGCCTGCCGCACGACGCGTTGCAGCAGCGCCACATCCTGCCGGGCGGCCCCCTCCTCGAACCAGCGCCTCGCCTGGGGATCGATCCGCTTCCTGAGGGTTGCCAAAGCCGAGGGCGAAAGCGTCGTCAACAGGCGGTCGCAGCAGTTCTGCACGCTGACGTAGCGGCCGGGGGCGATGTCAACGAGTTTGTCCCCATGCTGATCGGCGGCCAGCCGCATCAGGGGCACCGCTTCTTCCCACTGTCCGGCGGCGAGATGCTTGCGGGCGGCGGCGATCTGCTTGCCGGCGAGCCCGTCCGTTTGCAGCAGGACAGACTCTCGCGCCCCGCGCTCCTGTCCCGAAAGCCCGCCGACACACCACAGGCAGAGCCACGCCAGAAACCACAGCCGGGGGTGACGCCCCCCTGCACCAAACGAGGAACTCAGCCATGACAGGATGACGCGGGGAGGCGGTCGATGTGCGGTCATGCGAAGCCGTTCTTCATTTTGTCCGCAGGCGTTGTCCGAGCGAAAACAGCCCGATGGCGACGATGGTCAACGCCGGCATCAGGATCAACGGCATCTTGAACCACAGGTTGAAGCCGACCAGCAGCGGCAGGTACATCAGCACCAGCACCTGCAATAATACGCCGATCTGCTGACGCATCAATCACCTTGTCGTGGGCCATTTTCCGACGGATGATGGGGCGAAACGCTGCAAGTTCATCCGCTCAGAGCATCGTAAAGCATCGCCTGTGGTGCCACAACGCAGTTCATCTTGTCGTGTAGCATGGCCTTCCTCGGCCGTGGGCTTCACCAGGCGGCAAGACTCGCTTGAGAACGGACCAGGAAAAATACCGTTCGGCCAATTGCCATGGCTTTGAATGAATTGTGATCTGTGATCTGTGATGCGTATCTCAAATCAGAGGTCTCCGACAAAAGTCGGGCGTCTCAGTTTCATGGAATTTCAAATTTCAGATTCAAATTTCACAGTAAAATACTTTTTTGCGACATCTGGCCTTCCGGGCGAGAGTTACGTCCTTCGCTGTGGAGGCGTGGCCGATCGTTCGATGTGGTCGCACAGACTGTGAAATTTGAAATTTGAAATTTGAAATCAACTTTTGTCGGACACGTCAGATTTGAGATTCCGCCGTAAGTATTTCTCGAAGAGTACTTTTCGGCGAATTGAACTGTGTTTGGGCTAGGAGGTACTCGGAAACCCATCCTACGGTTCGGTTCGCCCAGATCTCACACGGGCGGCGCGGCAGCCGGCACCGTCGTCACGGGAACGCGGACTTCGGCGGGGCGGGGTGGTTCCAAGCGGGCCAGCGTAACGGTGAACACGCCGTGCAGAGCCACGGCGGAGACACGGGCGGGATCAACTGGAGCCGGCAGCGGCACCGAGCGGGTGAACGGTCCGGTGCAGCGTTCATTCCGCAGCATCAGGTCTTTTTCGCCCCAGGCCGAGGTCGGGCGCTCTCCGCGCACCGTGAGCATGTTGCCCACGAGCACGATGTCGACCAAGGCCGGATCAACACCGGGCAGGTCGACCAGCACCAGAATGTTGTCGACGGTTTCGATCACGTCGACATGGGGCAGCCATGCCTTGGGCGCGGGGCGCAATCCAAAGGCGTCGACGGCCCGCTCGCCCTGCGACCAAACCGTCTCAATGAGTTTTTCAAAATCCTGACGCAGCCGATCCACGGATGACTCAGGTTGACGTTGTTCCGTCATGGTGCAAATCCTTTTGTGACCGTCAGCCGCAACTCTCGGTGCTGCCTTTGTCTCGCACAACGAGTGCATGCGAGACAGTCGACAGCCCCACGAACTACTTCAGAAGGGATTCCACGAGTTCCGTGATCTCCTTATAGGTGAACCCCTCTTCTTCAGTCCCCGCGTTATCGTTATCGAAGCGTTTGACCAGTTTGCCGTCCGGTCCATAGACGAACACCGCAGGAATCGAGGCGATTCCCATGCTGGAGTACATCGCCTCGGCCGGCTGCGTGGACAGATAGTTTTCGAAGGTCGCGCCCTGCTTCTCCAGAAACTTGGTGACGCGCTCGCGGTAGAACTCCGGGGGCTTCGACTTGATGCCCTGATAGTCGCAGCTCACGGAGATGCAGGCGACTTCTTTGCCATGGAGTTTGTGCAGCTTGACCAGGCCGGGAAATTCAGCCACGCACGACGGGCAGGAGGTGGCCCAGGCATCGACAACGACGACTTTTCCCTTGTGCGCGGCGACTCGCGCTTGGACTTCTTTCCAGGTGCCGGCAGTGATCACGACCTTGGGCACATCGGCGGCGGGAAGGCCTTGCCAGCCGGCAACGGTCAAGCCCAGCAGCGCCATCACAGCCACGGCACGGAAATTCCACGTTCGCATTGTTCTCTCTCCAGAGGGGGACTTTGGTCGCGTGACGAAATCATATACAGCCCATGGCGGATTGACGAACCAGATCCTGGCTCAGGGGCTCAGGGTTGATACGTTTCCACGGGTGTCTAGAGTGCCGGCACATCCGTCGAATAGCCCAAATAGGGAAGCCAGCCGCGTTCACGGCAGAACTCCATCTGAGCCTCGTAAAACGACTCAATCCAAGCGTTCTTTTCCGCCGCCCACGCGATGGGCTGGTAAAAGGTCTCCAGCCCGACCTTCACGGAATGCAGACCATCCTCACTCCTCCGCCCGGCCCACTGGACCAGCACACGGGCGGAAACTGGACTGAGGATGTATCCGGCGACGAGCACGAGTGCGGCAATCGCGCAGGCGGACCAGGCAGACTTCCAGCCAGAGGGCGTGGGCGATTCCATGGGGTTCTCCCGGGGGGCTTACACCGAAAAGAAGTTGCGAATCCGCTGCAACAGGTCTGGTTCCGGCGGGGCGTCGGATTGATCCAACTTGGCGGGCTGCTGGGCGTGAGTGACCAGCGCCTTCATGCGTGTTTCCAGTGTCTGCGAAATGACCGCCAGAAGTTCTTCAGAACTGACCAGAATGGGTGCCAGGGCCGCCTTGTTAACCACATACAGTTCGCAGCCCTTGGTCGCCTTGATGGTTGCCCGCCGGGATTGGCCAGTCATCAGCGACATTTCGCCGAAGAACTGATCAGGACCCATTTTGCCGACCTCCTGCGGCGGCTCTCCCTCGTGGCTCACCAGCACCTGGACCTCGCCGCTGGAAATGATGAACAATTCATCGCCAGGGTCGCCCTGGCGGATGATGGTCTCGCCCGTGGCATAGTGCCGCAGCTCGGCAGTCTCGGCCAGCTTGTCGATCTGTTCATCCTTGAGGGGATCCAGAAAGTCGACGCACCGCAGCGCCTCGCGGCGGCGAAGCTGCCGCTGCTCAACCGGCTCGGGCTGCCGCAAAACCACGTCGTGCGCCTGCACCGGCATCTGGATCCCATGCCGATGCAATGCGTGCCAGATGCGGTCACGGACGCCGCCGTCCACGCGGTCGCGTGAACCAAATTCGACGGTGAAGATCCGCACCCAGTATTCGACGCCGTAGTTCAAAAAATTGTTGGTGACCACCGACGGCGGCGGATCCGTCAGCACGCCCCATGCGTCGGCAACCGCTTCCAGCACAATCCGCCGCACGCGCTCCGTCGGCTCGGAATAGGGGGCGACAAAAAAAATGCTGCGGCGCGAAAACGTCTCGGGCTTGGTGAAGTTGGCGATGGGGAACCCCGCCAGCGTGCTGTTGGGAATGATCACCTCCACCGCGTCCAGCGTCAGCACTTTGGTCGCCCGCCAGTTGATTTCGAGCACCCGTCCAATGTGCGCCCGGTTGTCATTGAACTGGATCCAGTCGCCAACCTCGAACGGCTGTTCGCCGTGCATCGCCAACCCGGCCAGCAGGTTGCCCAGTGTGTCCTTCATCAGGAAGCCGAACAGGGCCGCCACCACGCCGCCTGCGGTCAGAATGGACGAGGCATTGATGTCCGCCGACGCCAGCGTGATCAGTCCGACGCACACATACACCGCCCCCTGCAGGGCGTCGAGAAAGATCTGCGGCGGCGGATGGAACAGCTTCTGCGCGACCCACGAGCGGGTCAGCAGGAGAAACGCCGACCGCGACATGCCGATCAGCAGCACGAACAGCGCCATGTGCTTGAACGGCAGCGAGACGCTGAATGCCTTCGAGATGTGTTCGAGCCACAGCATCGCGAGGTACAACGCCAGCGAAATCGCCGGCCCGCGCGCCCGGCTGCGTTCACCCTTCGGCAGCAGCACCACCACCAGCACAATCAGCAGCAGTGAGGAGATACCGCCCGCTCCCTGAAATGCATCGTTTTCCAGCGGAAACAGATACCAGGGCTTTTGTGCGAAAAGCAGCGGGCTGAAGATTTCCGGCATCGGGCATCCTTCGGGCATCACGAGACTGTAGCTTGAGCAGAGGCCGCGCTTGCGCCGCCCTGGGCTATATATATTATTGCGAAAACGTAATGTGGAGAAGCGGGCTGCCGTGTTTCCCACGACAGGCGGTCAGACACCACGGAACGCGCCGGCGGAAAATTGCAACCGACGTGGTCATTGTGCGCGATGGCCAGCACCACCAAGAACAGCGGCCGGCCTGTCAGCGATCCGCACTTCGGCCCAGACCAGCGGGTGGTCTGATACGCCCGCATCGACCCGCCCGGCCGTCACGCATTCCAGATTCCTGGCGAAGATCCAGTCGATGCGGTCGGCGGACCTGTCCGCGGCACGCGACACGCAGTCGGTGACGTTCGCGGCCATGAACAGCGGACTCAACAGCGGGTCGTCAGCCGTGGTGTTGAAATCACCCATCAAGATTGCCGGAGTCGCCGCTGGAAGCGCGAGAAACTGCCGAATCACCCGCTCCAACTGGGCCTCGCGGTCCTGTCCCCGGTCGATGTGCGTGACAAAGATCCTCACGGAGCGCCCATCAAGCGTCGCCTCCAGGTCAATCAGGTTCCGGTAGCCCTTGCCCTTCGTGCACCGCAGCGGCTGCCGCGACCAGTTCCCGATCTGCAGCCGTGAGAGCACGCCGTTGCCGTAGTGGTCGCACCACCACTGCCGTTCGGCCGGGGCAAACAGCCAGTCCTGCTCGCTCACGGAGGCAAGCTGTTGGGCCTGACTGGAGAGACCAGGCACGAACGACTGTCGAACTTCGTTGAGGCCCACGAAGTCGTATGGTTTC
Organism: Planctomycetaceae bacterium; assembly: GCA_021732845.1. GTDB lineage: Bacteria > Planctomycetota > Planctomycetia > Planctomycetales > Planctomycetaceae > JAKFUF01. Next base: position 46,433 of record JAKFUF010000134.1, read on the forward strand.
AGCAACCGTGCGATCCGTTTCAGATCCTGGACTCCGTCCAGCCCCACGCCGCTGTGAATGTTGAAGCTGGCCACCCGGATCGTGCCGCCGGTCGAGCGTTTTACTCCCGCCTGGGAAACACATCCATAACCAGTCGCGGCATCACTGGCGCGGCGATCGGCACCGATGCCGATGACCAGTGCCAGAAGCAGGCACAACGTCAGAAGCGGCCATCGACGACGGATAGGTGGCAAGTATCTCATGAAGGACGGGCCACAATGACGATCGTGATGACGTCGACACAATCTGAGGCAAGCGGGGCAGAAAGTTTGATTCCATTTGCCGAACGACGTGACGGGAGGCGAAGCTCCTGCTGAGCCGCGGTAAACTCACGTCGACCATTGCCCGCGGCTCGGCAGGAGCCTCGCCCTCCCGCCAAGTCGCCCCTCTGTCACCGTATCATCTCAAAAACGGCCCCTCTTCCCGCTGCATGACCTGCATCGGCGAGATGCGGACGGCGGCGGTGGAGACGCGTGGGCGGTCGGGCCGGTAGGTCAAACGGAACAGCGTGAAGCGGTCGGCGGGAGACTTCTCCCGCCGCGTCTTCGCGCTTTGGGCGACCAATTCCACGTCTCCAAACGGTTCAAGCTGTTGCTCGGCCGACGCCCGAGCCACCACCAGCACCTGTGGCTTCTCAATCTGGCTGTCCGCCAGAAATGACAGGTTGTGCAGGGCTTTGGTGCGGCCGTCCAAATAATAGAGGATCCGGAATTCGTCGAGCGAACCGAGCTTGGTGTCCACGAAAACCTGCTCATCGGGCTGGGCGATCTGCCGGACCTTGGCCAGGAACACCGTGTCGTCGCGGCACAAGTCGGCATAGGCCCCGGCGTACCAATGGCCGCCGCAAAAGCCGAGGGCAATCACGCCGAACAACGCTCCAGCCGCAAACCGCGGCCGTGGCTGCGCGACCGCCCAGACGGCTGCGGCCAGTGTCGTGGGGACGATGGTCAGGGCAACAGGAAAGAGCCACGGTTCGGGAAGTTTGTGTCGCACGACGATGAGAGCCACGGCAGCAGCAGCAGCAGCCACAGTGGGGCCGACCCACGGTTTGACGGCGGGCTGGGTGGTGATTTTCTTGTGCAGCCAGACGAGCGCGACCGCGGAGAGTATCCCCCACGGGGCGATGCAGTGCAGCAGATAATGATGGTTCTTGCCCTGTGGGATCGAGAAGACGACGGGTGTGGCGATCGCCCAGCACCAGACGAACCGCCAGGGTGAATAGCGTTCGCCAAACGCCGTGCGGGCCGTGAGCCACAAGCCAAGCGGGGCGACCAGCGTCCAGGGGGCAATTTCGCCGGGCAGCGTCTTGGCGTAGTACCACAGCGGCTTGGTGATCGCCTGATAGTCGCCATCCAGCCGTCCCATGTGGTCGAAGAACCACACATTCACAACGTCCGGATACCGCAGCCAGGCAGCCAGCGGCCAGGCCAGAGCCACGGCTCCATACGCCAACCAACCCCAGAACCAGCAGTAGAAGGAAATGCGGCGGAAGTCGCGGTTCCACAACAGCGTCGTCGCCATGGAGACCGCGGCCATCACCGTCCCAAAGGCCAGCCCCTTGGCAAGGTTGGTGGCTCCCAGTGCCAGAAAGAACAGCAACAGGCTCAACGGACGAGCCCCAAAAAAATGACGATTGCCGGGGGCGGCGGAATCGCGGCGTACATACTCAACCCACACGAATGCCGAAATGGCCAGCGTCACCAGGGCACAGAGAAAGATCTCGTCCTCCGCCAGCCACGAGTACTGGACGAGTTCGTACATGGTGGCAAACACACCGCCGCTCAGGAGGCCAATCGTCCGGCCAAACAAGCGGCCCGCCATCCATGCCAGCAGCAGGACCGACAATGTTCCCATCAATGCCGGTCCGATGCGTGCGACCCACAGTTGGTCGCCTCGTCCGAAGAGGCTGTACAGCGCGACCGTGCTCCATTGTGGCAGCGGCGGACTTTCGAGCCACGGCCGGCCGCCATTCTTGGGGACGACGAAATCGTGGTCGGCGAGCATCTCGCGGGCCGACTGCGGCAGCACGCCTTCGTGCATTGTCAGCGGGCGACCGCCGACGAGCGAGAAGCCAAAAAAGGCAAGGCAGCAGACGGCCAGCAGCAGAAAGTCATTCCGCCGCAGGCCGGCGGGACCGTCAGTTGAACTATCCACGGGAAGAGTCGGGGCGAGAGTGTTCATCCATGAACCTGCTGGCGGGATTTCAGACGTCGATTGTCGCGTTCGAGTCGCGCGTGATAATGGATTAAAGTGGTGGCACGCAAAGACGCAAAGGAAAAATTATTCGTGTTATTCGTGAGATTCGTGGTTATTCACTCATTTTTACTAAACCACGAATCTCACGAATAACACGAATTAGTCACACATAGAGAACTTCGTAAATGACACACAATCATTTGGAATAGTTCATAAACAACGACCACCTCTTTCATCGATCCTCTCAGGACGGGCCAGATCAACCTTACTTTGCGTCTTTGCGCCTTTGCGTGCCACCCTTTTTCTGATCCTGTTCGGCGTTCGTAGCCCTCGTCAGCCTCATCCCCGGCCCACATACAACTGATCCACGGGCAGGACGATCGCTTCCAGCATGTTGACGTGCGGCGGCAGCACGGCCATGGCGACGGCGACTTCGGCGATGGTCGCGCTTGACATCATTGGCTCCTCATCCGAGGTCTTTCCGGAATCCTGACGGCGCTCGACCATGACGTTGCCGGGGTGCAGGCAACTGCAGGCGATGCCGAACGGCCGTCCGTCGAGGGCGATCGCCTGCGTCAGGCCCCACACGCCAAACTTGGCGGCGGTGTAGGGGGCGCTGCCTTCACGCGGCCGCTGGGCCGAGATCGATCCGATGTTGATGATCCGTCCGCCGCCGCTGTCCTTCATGAAGGCAAAGGCGCGGCGGCTGCACAGGAACGTGCCGGTCAGACAGGAACCGATGACGGTGTTCCAGTCGTTCAGCGACACCGTGTCGAACCGTCCGCCATCGAAGGCCCCGGCATTGTTGACCAGCAGATCGACGCGGCCAAAGTGCTTGTGCAGGTTGCCAAAGAACGCTTCGACCTGGCTTTCGACCGTGACGTCGACAGGTTCGGCGAAGACCTCCGCCCCCCTGGCCCGAAGTTCCTGGGCTGTGGCCTGAAGCTTCGTGTCGTTGCGCGCGCAGAGCGCCAGCCTGCAGCCCTCGGCCGCCAGCGCGATGGCGATCGCCTTCCCGATCCCTTGATTGGCCCCGGTGATGACGGCGACTTTGCCCTGCAATCGCGACATTGTTGGTTCCTTGTTGCATCACGTCATGGCCAGTCCGTCACGATTGTCGGCTGGCAGCGGCCAGCGTATCAATGTCAACGTGGACTTGCCGTGAATCTACGATTGCGGCGCGCCGTCAATTCACGCGGCGTTGCTCTCGGCCTTTCCCTTGGGAGCGACCGCGTCAGTGCTGCCTGAGTCGCCGGCCTCGCTCCCGCGGGCGATCATGGCCGATTCGTGGTACCGGCGCTTGCCGAAATACGCCGCCTGCGCCAGTTCGTCGTTCAGCACGGTGTCCGAATCGCCCGAGCAGAGCACCTTGCCGGCGCAGATGATGTAGTTGCGGTCGGTGATCGTCAGGGTTTCCATTTCGCGGTGGTCGGTCAGCAGAATGCCGATGCCGCTGTTTCGCAATTCCTTGATGATCCCCTGGATCCCCTGAATGGTCACGGGGTCAATCCCCGTGAACGGTTCGTCCAGCAGGATCAGCGAGGGCTTGCTCGCCAGGCAGCGGGCAATTTCCAACCGCCGGCGTTCACCGCCCGACAGCGTGTCGGCGCGGGAGGTCCGCAGCTTGGTGAGTCCGAACTGATCCAGCAGTCCGTCCGTGGTCTTCTTCCGTTCTGGACGGCCGACATGCAGCAACTCGAGAATTGCCAGGATGTTTTGCTCGACCGTCAGCTTGACGAAGACGCTCGATTCCTGAGCCAGATAACCCATCCCGCGCTGCGCCCGGCGGTACATGGGCCAGTCGGAGACATCGACGCCATCCAGCAGCACCTGGCCGCCGGTGGGGATGACCATGCCGCACGTCATGCGGAACGTGGTGGTCTTCCCCGCGCCGTTGGGTCCCAGCAACCCCACGATTTCCCCGCGTTCGACGGTGAAATTCACATCGTCCACAACACGGCGCGAGCCATAGGTCTTCTTCAGACCGACACAGTTGAGCTGCGGCATGGGAACCTCCTTGTTCCGAATTCCTTCAACGAATCGGTAGGCTGTCGACTCGAAGGAATTTCAAATTTCAGATTTCAAATTTCACAGTCTTTGCAGCGGCTTCGATTTGTCGGCAATACTTCGGTGTGGGATGCAACTCGCCCTGCACGCCCGCTTTCGAGAAAAAGCATTCTACTGTGAAATTTGAAATCTGAAATTTGACGTGTCCGACAAAAGTCGGGAGCCTGGACAGCGATTCGTTCGGGCGCTAATGTTTTAGCCGGTGATGGATTTCTGACAGCAGTGGCGGTGGCTGGAGCGGCACGATGCGGCACATGGTGGATCCGAGGGAGCAGCGGCTGTTCAGCCCGTTTGTCGGGCTGTTCTCCGGTCAGGCGAT
>JAKFUF010000208.1 GCA_021732845.1 Planctomycetaceae bacterium
TTCTGGGGGTGGACACACCGGAGGCCACTTCGGTGGTGGGGCGATCCATCATTCCGGAGGCTACGGCGGCGGCACGGTGCATCATGGGGGATCGGGAGCGATCCACCATTCCGGCGGATACGGCGGCGGGACAATCCATCACGGTGGTACCGGAGCAATTCATCATTCTGGCGGATATGGCGGCGGCGTCATTCATCACGGCGGCACGGGGGCGATCCATCATTCCGGGGGATACGGCGGCGGAACCCTGCATCAGCATTATTCCGGGACTTCCGGCATCAACCTGGGTCACCGCCACCTGACACAGGGCCAGTATCAGGGGAACTCGCTGAACCTTGGCGGACACCATGTCCATTTGGGAAACAGTGGCTACCGCCCCTCGTATTACCACCACAATTTCTACCAGGGATCGTGGAATCAAGGCGGGTGGAACAACGGTGGCTACGGCGGATATGGGAGCTACGGCCACTATTATCGGCCGGTCTCGTGGGGGCTGGGCGGCTGGGGTCTCGGGCGGATCATCTACTCCAGTGGTTACTCCAACTACTACAACCCGTATTACGGATCGGGAATTTACTCGACGGGAACTGCCGGCGGACCAGTCTACAACTACTCCCAGCCGATCCCGGTCGCCACGGCGGCGGCAACCCCCGCCACGCCATCCAATCAGGCGCTCCAGTTGTTCGATTCCGCCCGCGAATCGTTTTACAACAGCCGATCGGAAATTGCCCTGCAGTATGTGGACGCCGCCATCAAACTCACACCGGACGATGCGGTCCTGCATGAATTCCGTGGTGTGACGCTGTTTACGCTGGGACGCTACGAAGAGGCCGCCGGGGTGGTGCATGCCGTGCTGGCGGTGGGTCCCGGCTGGGACTGGGCAACGCTCCGCAGCTTGTACCCTTCGGTCTCTGTCTTTGAAAACCAGTTGCGGACCCTGGAAAACGTCCGCGACCAAAATCCGCAGCGCGCCGATGTCCGCTTCCTGCTCGCCTATCTCTACCTGTCGGAAGGCTTTCCACAGTCCGCCGAGAAGCAATTGTCGCGGGTTGTCGCCCTCCGGCCAGACGATCAGCTCGCCGCCCAGTTGCTCTCCATGCTGAAGGGGACAACTCCAGCCACCGGCGGCACCAATCCCGGTCCGTCGGCACCTTCCGCGACACCCACCCCCGTCAATCCCCCGGTCATCCAGCCACCAGCAACTGGCACTGATGCGGCCACGCCAGCCACCCCCGGCTCGCGGGTTGATCCGGCGGCGATGGTGGGCACCTGGTCGGCAGCTCGTGGTGATGACAAGTTTGACCTCGTACTCAATGCCGACGGGACGTTTGCCTGGAAGTTTGTCGAAAAAGACAAGACTGAATCTTTCGGGGGCAAATATACGGTTCAGGGCAGCCTGATCGTACTGGAACGCTCGGAGGGCGGTGCCTTGGTGGCGAACATCATTCCGGATGGCGACAAAAAGTTCAATTTCAAGCTCGTTGGCACCGACGCGGGTGACAAGGGGTTGGATTTCGCGAAGTAAGCCACGGACGCGGCTGGCAAAGTGGACAGACACGGGCCGGACGGCGATGCTGTCCGGTCCGTTGCTTTTTGTTGTGTCACGGTCGCCCATGGAAAGGCACCCTTGAAATTCGCCTGCGTCCTTCTGGTTCTGGGAGTCTTGCTGGGGTATCAGGCGGCTTCGCTCGGCGGGTTCGCGTGGCTGCTGCTCTGGCCGGCATGTTCCAGTCTGGCCGTCGGCGTGGCTTACCTGCAGGGCCATCCCGCCCTCTATGGCAAACGTGCGGACGGTTCACGGAATACCCTGTCGCTGCTGCTGCTGCCCTATCTCGGCGTCGTGTGGACGGTCTGGAACGCCTACCGGTGGTTCAGCCGCGAGTCGCCGGCGGATGAGTTGCTGCCGGGACTGTGGCTCGGGCGCAGGCTGCTGCCGGGTGAAGTCGCCCCGGAAATCACCCTGATTGTCGATTTGACGTGTGAACTGAGTGAGCCACGGATGAACCTGGTTGGGCGGGAGTACCTGGCCTTTCCGATTCTCGATGCCTCGGTTCCCACAGTGGCTCAGGCCATACGCTGCGCTGACGAGATCCTGCGACATTCGGGGGTGACGTTGATTCACTGCGCACAGGGACATGGCCGCACGGGCACGCTGGCGGCCATCGTCCTGTTACGAAAAGGCGTGGCTCAAACTCCCGAGGAGGCCGTCCGCCAGCTTCAGGCCGTGCGGCCCAAGCTGAAGCTCAGCCGCCGCCAAATGGCGTTTGTCCAAATGGTTGCAGCGGAACTTCAGCGGATGGCCAGGGACCGGAACTGACCATTCGGGCTTTGGATAAGGACCGGAGAAAGAGCTGGTCTTTCACTCCTTCGGCTTCGCCATCCGCTGCTGGAACGCGTCGCTCTTCACGATCTCCAGCACGAGCGCCGTCATGCGGTCCTGCTGGGCTTTGACGCGGTCGCAGATCACGTCGACGGTGCATTGGTCGTACTCTTCCAAGCCACGGCCGATGGCGTAGGTCAGCAGTTTGCCGGCGAGGCAGCGGCGGAATTCGTCCTGCTTGGTTTTCAACACCTGCATCAGTTCGGCGGGATTTTTAAACGACTGCCCGCTGGGCAGGACGCCGGCGGCGTCCACATCGAAGTCGCCATCCTTGGTCCGCCACTGGCCGATGGCGTTGTAGTTTTCCAGCCCGAAGCCGAGGGGGTCCATCCGGGAATGGCAGGCGGCACAGCCGGGGTCGGCGCGGTGCTGCTCCAACCGCTGCCGCAGGGAGCCGGTCGGTTTCTCCTTGCGGAATTCCTTGAGCGGCGGGACGTTCGGCGGGGGCGGGGGCGGCGGTGTGCCCAGCAGGTTTTCCAAGACCCATTTGCCGCGCTTCACGGGTGAGGTACGCGTGGGGTTGGAAGTGACTGTCAGAATGCTGGCGTGTCCCAGCAAGCCGCTCCGCTGGTCGGCGGGAAGCGCGACGCGCCTAAACTCGTCGCCCTTCACGTCGGGGATGCCGTAGTGCTTGGCCAGCCGGGCGTTGACGAACGAAAAGTTCGCGTCGAGCACGTCGAGCAGGCTGCGGTCCTCGTGCAGCATGACGGCGAAGAACATCTCCGTTTCAATCCGCATGTCGTCCCGCAGGGAATCAAACTCGGGAAACGTCTTGCGGTCGGGGGTGACCGTCTGCAGGTTGCGCAACTGGAGCCACTGGCCGGTGAAATTCTCCACCAGGGCATTGGACTTCGGATCCTTCAGCATCCGCCGCACCTGAGTTTCCAACTCCGTCCGCAGCGTCCCTTGCTGAGCATGCCGGAACAGCTCTTCATCGGGGAGACTGCTCCACAGGAAGTAGGAGAGCCGCGAGGCGAGTTCATAATCGCTGATGCGGTGGGCCGCGGCATCCGTGGGTGGGTCGAGTTCCACGCGAAACAGGAACTGCGGCGAAACCAGCACCGCCTGGACCGCCACCTGGATCCCGCGTTCAAACCGGTCGCCCTGGCTCTGGGCCAGTTGCACCAGCCGTACCAGGCGCTCGACCTCTTCATCCGTGGCCGGCCGCCGGAAGGCGCGGCTCGCGAACGGCTTCAAAATCGTTCGCGCACAGGCCGCCGCGTCGCCCTTCGTCGGCTGGCAGGTGATGAGCCGTTTGTGCGATTCTGGCAGGTCTGCCGGCAGCACCCCGATCGGTCCCTTCACGGCGATCCATTCGATGTGCAGGTTGCGGTCGCCTTTGAGTTTCGGGTCGGGATCGTTCGGCCTGTAGTAGTCGTTGATGAACGACGCACTGAAGGTGTGCTTGCCCGGTTCGACCCTCAACGTAATGTCGTAGTTCTCGTAGTTGCCGCTGGCGGCGGTGACATCAAAGGTTTGCAGTTCCTTGCCATCGAACTTGGCTGTCATCCGCGCCGGATCCGGCCCGGCCTGGTCGCCGTAGGCCCGTGCCCGCAGGACATAATCCGCTGCGGCTGGGAATTCAAACTCGTGAGCGACTTCGCCGCTTGAAGCCAGAGTCTTTCCGGGGCCTTGCTTGACCGGAGCCTGGTCCGGGTCGCCGCTGACAATCGCCGCCTTCACCACGCGGTCGGCGGCTGCCAGGTAGCGTTCGAACAGCACCGGTGGCAGCGAGAGCACATCGCCGATGTTGTCGAAGCCATAGCCAACATCGTCCGAAGGAAAGTCATCCGCCGGACGCAGGCTGATCCCCATCAGGTCGCGAATCGTATTGTTGTACTCGGCGCGGTTCAGCCGACGGATGGTCACCCGCCCGGGCCGTGGCTGGGAACAATCAATTTTCAGAATGCTGTTGTCGAGCCACCGGACAATCCGCTCGCGTTCCTCAGGCGAAGGCTGTGGCTTGCCCTCCGGCGGCATCAGTTCGTCCGACAGCGTTTGCCGGATTTTCTCCCAAGACTTCTTGCCGGCCCGAATCGACTCGGCATTCGTGAACTTGTCGATGGCGATTTCCGCCTTCGGCTTCTCTCCCGCGTGACACGCACCGCAATATTTAGTGAGCACCGGGGCGATGTCCCGGTTGTAGTCGACCTGAGCCACGGGTTTGAGGTCGACCGGTTCGTCCGCTCGTGTGATGACGCACCCGCATGCCACAATGCCGGTGAAGGCCAATGCGGCGAACAGTTTCAGACGGAAGTTGTGCATAGGGCAGGACCAAACGGAGTCTGGCTGAGATCAGGCGGGGCTGGTCCATGGTAGCCCGCCTGTGGCTGCGCCGTCAAATCGCGGTTTGGCGGCCGGTTGATTCCCGCTGAATCCAAGTCCTCAGGTGCCGCCCAAAAAAAATGGCATCGGACTAGACAATCACCCGCCGGACGGTAAACTAGTAAGTAGAGATTGAATCCCAATATCAATTGACACTGACTGGCAGTGTCCAATTTGTGGCCAGTCTCCCGGATCAGCCAGCCTTTTCGCCAGCAATCTCCGGTTCGTGCGTGCCCGAATGGTTCGGGCCGCGATCGAATCTCCCTGCGAAAGGTCTGACATGACTGGCACCCGGCTGCGTCCCCGTGGCTTCACGCTTATCGAACTTCTGGTGGTGATCGCCATCATCGCCATTCTCGTGGCTCTGCTGTTGCCCGCCGTCCAACAGGCACGGGAGTCGGCCCGTCGGTCGCAGTGCATCAACAACCTCAAGCAGATGGGGCTGGCGATGCACAACTATCACGACACCTTCCGCGTTTTTCCGGGAGCGGAAAACGGCGGCGGCTCACTGGGTGCGGCCAGTGCCTTCACCTCGATCTTGCCGTATGTCGACCAGGCAAATCTGTACAACTTGTACAATTTCTCGCTGGGCAACAGTCACGCCGACAATGTGCCCGCAACCAGCCGGACGATTCCGGTCTACATGTGCCCGAGCGCGGCGCTGCGACGGCAGATGCCCAACGCCACCTGCAACGAGACCCGTGCTCCCGGTACCTATGCCGTTTGCACCGGCAGCCTCGATCCCTACGGTTCGACAGCCCGCAACAATGGCGCGATTGTGATGCCGAACTCCGGCAGCACGCGGATGAGCGACATGCTCGACGGCTCGACCAACACGCTCCTGGTTGGCGAATCCGCCTTCAACCTTCCAGATTACCTATGGTCTTCGCCGGCGGCCTGTGCCGGGCAGCAGCGGTGGGGCTTCACCTATTGGGCGTCGCCGTATCCCCTGGCCACCGCCTTTACCACGATGGCTCCCTTCAACCCCAAGTCGGGTGGTTCGGCCAACCTCACCCGGTTCCGCAGCGATCATCCGGGTGGCATCGTGAATTTCACGCTGGTTGACGGCTCGGTCCGGGCTTTGAGCCAAAACATCAGCCAGACAATTCTCGACAGCCTCGGCACGCGTGCCGGCGGTGAGATTGTCGGCGACTTCTAATTCCACTCGGCGTCGTTGATTCCAGATTCGCCCCCGTCACCACAGAACAGCGGTGATCAGGTGCCTCACAGCGCTGGTAATCGGTGTGCTGACCACTGGCCTGAAGTTACTTATCCATCAACAGGCAGGCTCGCGCCAGAATGCGGGCTCGTCATGGAGCATGAGTCGATGGAAGTCGAAGAAGCAATTTCCTGGAACGCGGCCTGGGCAGGAGTGCTGATCCCGCTTTTGGTGGCCATCTCGTTGAGTGGTTGCGGTGGAGAGCCAACGCCGATCATGGTTCCCGCCAGCGGCACCGTGACTTTGGATGGCAAGCCACTGGATGCGGGTACAATTCGGTTCATCCCGGCTCCGCCATTTCAGGGCCGGGCGGCCTACGGGACGATCGAGGACGGCAAGTTTTCGATCCCCGGCGACCGTGGCCTGGTCAGCGGGAATCATCGTGTGGAAATCGAAAGTGCCGTATCCTGGGGCTTCGAAGTCGACGACGAAGAGGCCTACACCAAAAGGTCCAAAGAAGGCTGGACGCCGCCTCCCGGCGCGATCCCGCCGAAATACAACCGACAGTCGACACTGACGCGGCTGGTCGACCCCGGCGCGCCCCAGGTGTTCAAATTTGAACTGAAATCGACGGACGAAACCAAAGCTCCGTGAACGCATTGACCTGTCTGGCTGTCGGCTCAATCCGCCAACCGGGCAGATTTCTCCCCAACGTAAAGGACTCGACATGCTGTGGCGTACTCTCATTGCTGTGGCACTGCTGGTGGGGGCCGCAACTCCGCGCGTCGCCCAGGCACACTTTCTGTGGATCGTGACGGAATCGACGGCCGAGAAGTCGGCCGGAAAGGTCAAGGTTTACTTCGGCGAATCCGCCGAGCCAGATGACCCATCCCTGCTGGACCGTGTGACCAAGGCCCAAGTCTGGGCGATCAAGGACGGCGGCAAGCCAGAAGCTGTCGTCCTCAACGTGACCAAGGGGGCCGATGCCCTGGAAGCCGAGCTGCCCGTCGAGCTGAAGAATGCCCCGATTGTGCTGAAGCACAGCCTGGGCGTGCTGGCCCGTGGCGACAGCACATTCCTGCTCCAGTACTACGCCAAGGCGTATCCCTCGCCACTGCCCGGCACATGGCGCGGCGTCAACGACCTCGAAAAACTTCCCCTGGAAGTCGTTCCCACGATCGACGGTGACAAAGTCAGGTTCCAGGTCGAGTGGCAGGGCAAGACTCAGCCCGGTGACACGGTGACCATCGTCGGTCCGGGCATTGACGGGAAGATTGAAGGCACCACCGACGACAACGGCGTCTTCAGCGCCGCGCTCAAGACGGGCGGCCTGTTCTCGATCCGTGCCAAGCATGTCGAGACCGTGAAGGGTGAAGTCGACGGCAAGGCGTACGGCGAAATCCGTCACTACTCGACCCTCACCGTGAATCTGACCCCAGCCAAGGCCGTGCCTGTGGCCCACACCTTACCCGACTACCCACAAGCGATCACCAGCTTCGGTGGAGCGGTGGACGCTGACTGGCTGTACGTGTACGGCGGCCACCATGGTGCCGCCCACAGCTACTCTCAGGAAGGCCAGTCGGGCGATTTCCGCCGGCTGAACCTCAAGGCTCCCCAAAGCTGGGAAGACCTGCCCGGCGGTCCCAAGCTGACCGGCCTGGCGCTGGTGGCTTACAAGGGGATGCTCTACCGCGTGGGTGGCTTCACCGCGACCAACAAGGAAAACGAGAAGGAAAGTATTGTTTCCCAGGCTGACTTCGCCCGGTTCAATCCCGAAACAAAGACTTGGGAAAATCTCCCTCCGCTGCCTGAGCCACGCTCTTCGCTGGACGCCGCCGTGGTTGGCAATACCCTGTTCGTCGTGGGTGGCTGGAACATGCAGGCCGGCAAAGACACGGTCTGGCACGAGACCGCCTGGTCCGTCGACCTGTCGGCCGAGAAGCTCGTGTGGACGGCCATCCCCAATCCTCCGTTCCAGCGCCGGGCCGTGGCTGTCGCCGCCTTCAAGGACAAGCTGTACGTCATCGGTGGCATGAAGCAAAAGGGTGGAACAACGATGGAAGTTGGCATCTACGATCCGGCCACCAAGGCCTGGTCGGAAGGGCCGGCACTGCCTGGCACCGGCATGGATGGCTTTGGCTCGTCGGCCTTCGCCACCAACACCACGCTGTTCGCCACGACCATGTCCGGCTCGCTGCTGCAACTTAACGCAGCCGGCACGGCTTGGGAATTCGCAGCTCAGCTCGCGAAGCCCCGCTTCTTCCACCGCCTGCTGTCCTGGCAGGGTGACCGCGTGGTCATCGTCGCCGGTGCCAGCATGAAGTCGGGCAAGATCACGAGCCTGGAAGCGTTTGCCCAGCCTGCACCTGCGGCGGCCGCCACCGCCGCAGGGGGTGAGTAACGACGCTTGCTCGCCTTCGGGGCGTGCTGGTCAGTTTTGCTCGCTGCGGAACCCCTGGCGCGGATGGGTGGCTGCGCCCGAGAGGCCGGGGCAAATTGATGACAGGACGAGGCTCACAGCCGGTCAATCGCCTCTGCCGTGCGGTTGGCCGAGCGTGTGGCGGCGTCCATGCCCCACGGCAGGTTGTCGGCGAAGGAGCCGGCGAAGTGGATCCGGCCCACGGGTGCCATGATGTGCGGCCAGAACTTCTTCAGCGTGCCCAGGCCGAAGGCATGCCGCTCACAACTGAACGCCCACGGGTCTTTGGACCAGTTGTGAACATACGCCTGCTCCAGCGTGTGTGACTTGCCCGGATAGAAACTCTTGAAGGCCGCCATCGCCTCGTCCGCGGTCACATCTGGCTTGCCGCTGCCCATCAGGATCGAACGGTCGCCGGGAACCTCGTCGGCGGTTTCGTAGACCAGATACATCGCCGAGTCGCCTGTTTCCAGGTTGATGCTGGGCAGTTCCTTCTTCCAGAACGGCGTGCGGGACTGCAGCAACACGCGTGACTGCGACCCGAACTGCACATTCGACAAAACATAGGCCTTCTCCTCGGGCCAGGCAGGCGTGATGGGAATCTTCTTGAGGATCCCCAGCGGGATGCAGCTTACGAGGTAATCGGCCTCCAGCGTCTGCGGGCTGCCGTATTCCTGAAACGTGACGGTGACCGACATCGGCCCGTGGGCGATGGACGCAATCGGACAGCCGAGGCGGAGCCGCGAGCCCAGCTTGGCGGCGAACGTGTCAGTGAGCAGTTGGTTGCCGCCCTGCAGGCGGTAGACCTCGCGCTTGAAGACCGGCAGTCCACGCCGTTTGACAATCGCCTGCTGCCACAGGCGGAACAAGGCGGACACTTCGCCGTTTCTGGCGGCGGGAGAGCCATCACCACGGCGCACGCCATTGAACCGCAGGGCTGCGTCCGAAGCCCCGTCCTTCACGAGCAGTTCGCCAGCGGTCATCTCGTCGAGCGCATCCAGGCCAACGCCGAACGGCTGATATTCGTCCTCAAAGGCGTCCAGATATTTGCCGAGATACAGGAGGGGCAGCTCGGTCCAGCCATGTTGAACGATGTAGTCGATTTCGTGGGGCTTGAAGCCGAAGCCACCGAGTACCGTGCGGTCCTGCAGTTTCTCTTCCGTGTACCACTGCCCGTCGATCCGCCGCAGCATGTTCTGCCGCCGCGGGTAGGGGATCGCCGGGAGCTGGAACTTGTTGACGTATTTCCAGTACTGGTCATAACCCGGCTTGGTGAAATGCTCCGCCCCGACATCGGCGTACAGGCCGTCTGGCAGCGAGTCATGAATCGTTTTGACATGCCCGCCCGGCCGCCCCGACGCCTCCAGCACCGTGACATCGTGGCCCTTCTCCATCAGTTCGTAGGCACAACACAGCCCGCCGATGCCGCCCCCCGCCACGATCACCCGTTTCCGTTTCGTGGCCTTCGGCTCATCGGCTTTGAGTTGATCGGTGGCGGCGACCCCCAGCAGCCCCAGTCCACCGGCAATCGCCGCGGAAGAGATCCGGGTCACCGCTTCGCGGCGGTTCATGGTCCACGCTGAATTCGACATGGCTCACTCCAACCAACGTGGGTGCTGAGTTTGGGTTTGGCGGTAAAGGGCAACGCAGCAATTGGACCGGATGGTTAGAAATTTAACCACGAATCTCACGAATCTCACGAATGATCAACCGACCTTGCAGCGCGGTTGATGTCATCCACTCTTTTCATTCGTGTTATTCGTCTTATTCGTGGTTCCCTTTCTCGTTGCCCAAGATCGGCTTTCGCATCGCAGTTTGTCACTGGGTGACTTACCACGAAAGGCACGAAGAACACGAAATTTTGGCAACAAAATCAACTATATTGGCCAACATCATTCGCTTTTCTTTTTTCGTGTTCTTCGTGCCTTTCGTGGTTCAAGTCATCGACTGACTTAACTTGACGCATCAATCATTTCGCCGCCGGAACAGGTGCCTTCTGTTGGGCCAGATACTCTACCAGATCCCGCAGTTCGGACTTGGAAAGTTTCTTCACCACATCTTCGGGCATGGCCGACTTGCCGCGGGCCTGGTCCTCAATGTTGGACTTGTCGACCTGCAGCAAGGTGCCGTCGGCGGCGATCAGTGTCAGCGTCTGGCCGTCGTCCGCGCGCGAAATCCCCGAGAGGGTCTTGCCGTTCTTGAGTTCCACGATCACCGTTTCGAACCCCTTGGCGATCTGCTTGTTGGGGTCGACAATCGCCGTCAGCAGATAATCCCGTGGCTGCTGACCCCCGAGGCTCGACAGGTCGGGACCCACATCGCCTCCCTGCCCAGCCACCTTGTGGCACCGCACACACGAAACGGCGGCCTTCTCGTAGAATACCGCCCGGCCGCGCGTCGCGTCGCCTCCTTGAAGTGTTTCACGGTAGGATGCCAGTGGATCGTCCTTCGACCGGGCCCCTTCATACTTGGCCAGCAGCGCCTTGACCGGTTCGGCTTCGTTTCTGGCGGCCGCTTCCAGCAAGTCGAGGTGCAGGGCCGGAGCCAGTTCGCCAGCCACAAGTTTTTCCAGCGACTGCGCCAGCAGGGCATCCGCGGCCGGGTCTTTGATTCCTGCCACCGTGGCAAACGCCTGCTGCTGTTCCAAGGGATCGCCCGACAGCAGGACGCCGCGCAGCGATTCGAGCGCGGCACCGGGCCGGATGCCGGCCAATGCGGTTCGCCCAGCGGCCCGCAACCGAGGAGTGTCGGACTTGAGCGCCAGCTCGACCGCCCCCCCGAGGCTGGCATCCTTCAGCACCGCCAGCGCCTGCAGCGCCTGCGCACGCGTCTCCGCCGGTTGCTGCGAGTTCTTCATCAGGTCCAAAAGAACCGGCCCGACCTCTTTGATCTCCAGCTTCCCCGCCACCTCCGCCGCCAGCCGGCGGACGGAATCGGGACCGGCAAAAATTCCGCCCAGGGCCGACCGCATCGCCGTCTGAGCCAGACCGGCCTCGCGGGCCGGCAGGGGACGCCAGCATCCCGTCACGCGGTCGCGACCGGTGGGCTTTGTCCAATCCGCCAGAGCCCGCAAGGCTTCCTGACGCAGGGCCTCGGGGATGTCGCTGCGTGCGGCAAGGCGAGCCACGACTTGGGCGTGGTCTGCCCCGCCGAGGCGAAAGTTGGCATTGATGACCCGCCACAAGGTCGGCTCCGACAGCCCCCCACGCTCGGCCAGCGCCGCCAGTTGGATGAGTGATGGAGCATCGGATCCGGTGTCAATCGCCCGGGCTGCCGCATCCACCACCCGTGGCTCAACATCTCCCAGGAACGCCGAGAGTTCACTGCTCTCACAGCGTTCCAGAGCGAGCAGAACACCCAGCCGAACCGCAGCCGTGCGGTCGGCGGAGAACGGGCGGAGCGGAGTGGTGTCGAACTTCGGCTGCACCAGGGAATTGGGCTGCTGGTTGCAGGCAATGGCCAACCCGGTCACCGCCGCATGCCGCAGGTAAGGATCCTTGTCGGCATTCTCCCGGAGCAGTTCAACAAGGACGGGAACTGCCGTGGCTTTGGCGACTTTCCCGAGGCTGATGGCCGCATGGAACCGGACGCGGGGAGAACCAGATTGGACCGCTTCGGCCAGCGGACCAAACCAGGCGGCGTCGGGTGCTTCACCCAGCGTGCGGGCCACCACCGTCTGCAGCTCAACATCGTTGTCCTTGATCAAGCCGGCGATCGACTCAAACGCCTCCCGGATTCGTTCCGGGCTGCGGCGGCAGATCTGTCCCAAAGCCCAGACCGCATGGACGCGGGCGAGGCGGTGTTCCATGGCATTGTCAGCAGGGACGGTTTGAGCCACCTTGATCAGAGCCGGAATTGACGCTGCTCCCAAATCGGCCAGCGCGAATTGCGCCTCTTGGCGGACCATCTGATTGGCATGCGACAACAACCCGATCAATTCCGGTTGTGGCCGCTTGGCGAACCCTTCGCTGATCAGCTTTTTGGTGCTCACCACGGCGGGAGCTGCCGACTGCTTCGGATCGTCCAGCTTGTAGATCCGGCCTTTTCCTTCGCCGTCCCAGCCATTGACCCAGTCACTGATGTACATGGCACTGTCGGGACCAAAGTCGACATCGGTGGCCAAGATCTTCCACGCGAACTCTTCGGCATCCACCAGTTCGAACGAAGCGTCCTTGGGCTTCATCTGAAATGAGCGGATCCCGCTGTTCGCCGCCCCGCCGCGAAAGTCGCACAGGAAGAAGTGATCGTTGTATTTGGCAGGCAGGCCGGTTCCGGGGTAGTAGGTCAGCCCCGAGGGGCCATCGGCGAAGTTCAACAGCGGTGGCACAAGAAAGGCCGGCTGCCCTTCCCAGGCCGGGTGCCACATCTTCTCGCGGTTCCACGGACCCCGGTCGCTCAGATATTGAAAGTTCATCCGCCAGCCACTGTCGCCGCCTTCGACAACCCAAATGGCCCGGGCGCGGTCGCCGCTGTCGGAGTTGTTGTCGACGGTGAACAGGTTGCCGAACTGGTCAAAGGCCAGCTCCTGGGGGTTGCGGAGGCCCCGGTGAACGATCTCCAGATTCGAGCCGTCCAGTTCGCAGCGGAACACGGCCCCCTGGTCGGGGAACACAAACTTCCGCTTGGCGGTCTCCAGGTTGAAGCCACGGTCCCCGATGCTGAAGTACAGCCGGCCGTCGGGACCGATCCGCAGGCCATGCAGATCGTGGCCGCGAAAGGCGACGCGGACTCCGTAGCCTTCATGCAGCGAGACCTTTTCATCCGCCTGTCCGTCGCCCGTCGTATCGCGCAGCTTCCACAAGTGTGGAATGTTCGTGTACCAGACCGTTCCCTGCCGCACCAAGACCCCGGCACCCGTGCCCTCCATCGCGTCGTTGTAGCCATCGGTGAAGATGACCGACTCGTCGGCCTTCCCGTCACCGTCCTTGTCCTCCAAGCGACGGATCCGGTCATGCTCCTTGGTGAACGCCTCAAGTTTTTCCTTGAGATGCCGCTGGTGGTAGGCACGGCGGTCGGCGACGGTCATTGCCGCCAGGTCATCGTCGAGCCAGTACATATGGTCGCGGTTGTCGATCACCGCGTTCTTTTGCCGAAAGGTTTCCGCCACATACAGGCGGCCCTGTTCGTCAAAGCTGAAGGCGACCGGATTAGCCACCAGTGGCTCAGCCGCGAAGAGCCGCAGCCGGAGGCCACCGGGAATCTTGTACCCGGCGATCGCCCGTTCCCCTTCACTCGAAGCCGCAGCCACGCGCGGAGCGTAGAGTGCCGGCTTGTCCTCGCCATGGGCCACTCGCCCAGCCATCAGCATCAATGCGCAAGCCAGACCCGCCAAATAGGGAAACCGCATGAAAAGGACTCGCACCAGGGAAACTCTCAAAGATCCGCGTGGAAAGGCCAGATCGCCGTCCCTGTGGAGGTGAATTTCAAATCTTCGATTTTCAGATTTCACAGTTTGTGCGGCTGCATCGAACTGTCGGCCGCGTTTCAGCAGCACGGGACCTAACGCGCGCCCCGCGGATCAACTGCCATAAAAATCATTATACTGTGAAATTTAAATATTAAATCTGAATTTCTCACCAAGACCTCATTTGGCCGGACATCGAGTCTGCGATTATAGGCGTGTCCACCGCTGACCGGGAGTCCCTCATCCACGGCGGCCCTCAGGGGGGGGGGCCGTTCATCCAGTCTTGCGCGGACTCGGGAATGCCGCGTTCGATCAACTTGTCCTTCAGGGTCTTTTCGGCTTCATAGCGTGACGAGGCGAGACGGCTCACGCGGATCCGGATGCCATCCGCGTTCCCCTGCTTTTCCTTGGCCTCGGAGACGACTTCGTACAGCGACGTCGGCGTGGTTGTGCCCGAAGCAGACAGGATGGCATACTTCTCGCCGTCAATCTGCACACGCAACACCTGCCCCTCGTCGGTCAGATCCTGTGGCAGATCCGGTGTCGTGGTCTTGCTGACCGGCGTTGCAGCCGTCTGGCCCGCAACCTTCTCGCCTTCGGTCCCGGAACCCAATCCGAAGCCGTCGAATTTTGGCAGATAGTTGCCTAAAAATCCTCCGGCCACAAAGGCGATGCCCACCGCCACCAGCACGAGTCGTCCGGTCTTCATGATTGCTCCAGTGCGTTTGCGATCAATAGCCTCACCATAACCGCAAAGCGCGTACCATCAAGTCTCATGACCGTTTCCGCACACTCTCACGGGCTGCGAGATCTGCCGTGGACCGCTTTCGACCAGGGCCTGTCGCCTCACCGCCCGGAATCTCGAATCGCCTTCAAAATCTGGTCGAGTTGATTCGGCACCCCCAGCGGTGCGTTGGCGTAGGGCATCGCATGCACGCCATGCGCATGCAACATCTGCTGCAGCTTGGGGTCGTGTCCCGAGTGGTAGCCAACCGTGGCATCGGGGTCCTTCAACTGATGCCCCGTCAAAATGCAGACCACCCGGTCGCTGGGGGCGATGACCCCTTCGGCCCGCAGGCGCTTGGTCCCGGCGACACTTGCCGCACTGGCCGGTTCGCAGCCGAAGCCACCGGCCCCGACCTGGGCCTTGGCGTCCAGAATCTCCTGATCGGTCACTTCCCGAACCACGCCGTCGCAGGCATCCAGCGAGCGCAGCGCCTTGGTGAGGTTGACCGGCCGGTTGATCTGAATGGCGGTTGCGAGCGTATCCGCCTTGGCCCCAGACGCCTCCAGTTCGACATAGAACTTGTCGATCAGTGGCTGGTCGAATCGGCCGCCATTCCAGCGGAGCCCATGTTCCTCGTAGAGCTGGTAAAGCGTGTTCGCTCCCTGCGCATTGATGATCGCCAGGCGCGGCAGGCGGGGGATGAGCCCCAGTTGTTTGAGTTCCAGGAGGGCCTTGCCGAACGAACTCGAATTCCCCAGGTTGCCGCCTGGCACCACGATCCAGTCGGGAACCTCCCACCGCAGGCTTTCCAAGATGCGGAAGATGATTGCCTTCTGGCCCTCAAGGCGGAACGGGTTCAAGCTGTTGCACAGGTAGATCTTCGATTCCTTGCAGACCGCCTGCACCTGCAGCATGGCATCGTCGAAGTCGCCCTGAATCTGCAGCGTGTGGGCTCCGTAGTCCAGCGCCTGTGACAGTTTGCCATAAGCGATCTTGCCGCTGCCGACAAACACAATCACCTTGAACTGGCGGGTGCTGCTGGCGTAAATCGCCAGCGAGGCGCTGGTGTTGCCCGTCGAGGCACAGGCCGCATGCTTCGCACCCGTCATGTGGGCGTGGGTCATCGCCGCCGTCATGCCGTTGTCTTTGAAACTGCCCGAGGGGTTCAAGCCCTCATGCTGGAGGAAGAGTTTGCCGGGGTTCATTCCGGCATACGCAGCCACGGACCGGGCGTCCTGCAGTATGGTCTGCCCCTCGCCAATCGTGACGATCTTGTTGTCGGGAGCGAACGGCAGCAACTGCCGAAACCGCCAGACACCGCTGAACTCCAGTGGCTCGTTCCGCCGGCCCCATCGCGCCTCAATCTCACGCAGGGATTTCGGAACCGGCAGCCGGTCCCAGTCGTAGGTCACATCAAGCAGTGCGCCGCATTTGGGACAGCCCGTCAGTGGCTCATCCACCGAATAGGTCGCGGCACAATCGGGAGAGAGACACTTTTGATACGCAAGGTCGGACATGAGGGGTCGGCAGGCACGAGCGGGGAACGGAATTCGACCACGCATTGTCGCGACTGTGCGGCGGCAGACGCAATGGTAGCGTGGGCTTCAGCCCACAAAGCGAACGGTGCCCCTTGCCGGTGGACTGAAGTCCACGCTACGGTTCCCTAGATCATGTCCAGCTTCCGATGCCGGCGCGGACGGCCGCAATCAGAGCAAAGACCCTGGGCTTCCAGGCGATGCCCCGAAAGTTGGAACCCTTGTTCGCGGGCGATGGCTTCGATGATCCGCCGGACTTCGGTGTTGCGAAACTCGATCATCTTTTGGCACTTGGAGCAGATCAGATGATCATGCTCGGGGTAGCCATAGTCGTGTTCGTAGACTTCGCGGCCATTGGTGCGGGCGACGCGGCGGATGAGGCCGGCTTCGACAAGTTCGGTGAGGCCACGGTATACCGTGGAGCGGCTGACGCTCCGGCCATCTTTGCGATTGGCCAGACGGGCGACCATCAAGTCGGTGTCGAAGTGTTCATGCATCGCGAACACTTCTTCGACCAGCGTCGCCCGTTCCGTCGTCAGCCGCTTGCTGCGAGTTTCCAGAAACTCGCGGAATTTGTCCTTCGGACTGACAGCAACCTCAACCCCCCCCAAGTCGTTCACCACTCCCCCTTTGCGTTGACTTCAACTCTTTCAGGAACCGGCAGTCATGCCGAACCGCTCAAACATGCGGCTCAGGGCGAGTTCCATCCGCTCATCCGTATCGTAGGTGCCGTTGTCCACCTGGGCCTTGATCTGCGCCAACCGGGCTTCCCGCAGCGACGGAGTCTTCCCGGTCGATTCCAGCGACCGCGCTTCGGCAGAGATCGACAGCGCGTCCTTCGGCAGGGCGGCAGCCGTGCCCTCGGGCTTCACATCGGCAATAGAACGGGGCTGTCCGAGGGGCTGCGAAGCACCAACAGATCCGAGGCCATGCACTTCCATGAGTCCACTCCCTGAAAACTGCGGATGAGATTCCGAATGGCAGAAACCTGACAGCGTAACCACGATCCACCCCTGATTATAATTCAGATGAAGACCCCGAATCAACCTGTGATCCAGCGGCGTTGAATGAGACCTAAAGCAAGGGGCGTGCCATTGGCGTGGGATGAAGGCTGGTAATTCATGCCGCAAGACTATTTCATGTCATAAGACAATGTCCTTTATTGTGTTGTGTTATTTCAGCAACTGCAGCCGGCCTGACCGAGACACTTGGATTCTCGATCGACGGTCATCGGCGACAGTGGTTCTTGCCAACGGATTTGCAATTCTGGAACGCCGTCCCTCAGGCCCGGTTCGGGTAGGACCACGGCAAAACCACGCTGCTGCGCAAACTTGAGCGAATCTGCGGTTTGAGGCTCGATTCTTGCAAGCTGGGTTGTTGACAGCGGTTGTCTGGCAGGCTTACAAACAACCTGCGGGTCTGCCCAAATTGCTTTTTGTGCAGACTCTCCATAACCGGTGGCGTCGACCAATACTCTCAAGGAAGCATTCATGACCTGTCCCTGGAAGAAGCTCGCCATCAGTGGCGCGCTGTTGCTGGTGTCGGTGGTGACGTCGGCTCCGGCCTCCGCCGGGCTGTTCGGCAATTGGGGCCGCAATCGCTGCTGCCAACCGATCTGCGCTCCGATGTGTGCTCCTGTTTGCAACAGTTGCTCGTATGGGCCGGCTTATCCTGTTGGCTACGGCTCGATTGGAAATTGCTGCAACACGGGTGGTTGTGCCTCTGGCAACTGCGGCGTCAGCTCGTATTACGGCCCTGTGATGCTGTCGGATGCCTGCTGCAATAACAATTGCGCCGGCGGGAACTGCAGCATCGACCCCAACGCCCCCGGTCGTGCTGCGAACGCCACCCCGACCCCGGCAAACGCTGCGAACCCCGCGAGCGCTACAAATTCTGCGGCTGGCGCAGGACGGACCAGCGCGAATGAAGCCCCCGAGCCGAACGATGGCGGGAAGCCCACGTTCAATGAAGTCGAATCGAACTCCAATAAGCCGGCCGCCGCGCCGATGAAGACCGGAATCGAGCAGTCGGTGAAGCCCCGCGCGACAACGCCCAAAATCCCCGCCGATGACGGCGGATTTGTCGCGCCCAAGGCCGCCACCGAAGACACCTACGACGAAGCCAATCCTCCGCCCGCCGCCAAGCCTGCCGACAAAAACGCCCGCCTGCGGCAGGACGACGACGCGGAGTTCCCCCGCGCTCGCCCGACCGTGAACCTCGACGACAAGGTGGCCTGGAAGCCGGAAGCCACCCGTCAGCGGCTGACCGTTCGCCCGACGATGACCGATGCCCGTTTGGTTCGTGCCGCCGCCTACCCAGGCTATCGGAATCTGGCCAAGACCAGTCCAATCGAAGCCAAAGTCGCCAAGAAGTAGACGCTACTGTCTGCTGCTGAACGTCGCCCCGTGGCACAGCCCGGGGCGATTTGCTTTTGGCCAGCGCTCCAATGCCTGATCTTCTCCCGCGGCAGAGCCAATGGTTGCCATAAGTGTTCGCAGATATGTTGCTTCCCTCTTGAAACCGAACCTCTCGGACGTGCAATTGCTCTTGTCGCCGCCAGCGAACGCTCGTTACTTTGGAGAAGTGAAATCCTCGCGGCGTGGGGGATTTCAAGTGTGGCTTCGGATGTGAGTGTGATGAACCCGCGGGTGTTTGCGGAGCTGCTGACGAAGGTCCGTGGAGGTGACTCCGGGGCTTGGGACGCTCTGTGTCACCAGTACGGAAGCGTCGTTCGCACGGTCGTCGACGAACAGGTCTCAGGCGTCTTCCGCGCGGCCATCGACCGCTCGCAATTGACCCGCGCCACCCTCCGCGACGCCCGGCAGGAACTGGCCGAATTTCGCGGCGACCAGGAATCTCAATGGGTCGAGTGGCTCATTTCCACGACCACGCGTAACGCCAAAGCCGCGCTGGAAGAGGCTGCCGCATCACCCGCCCTCGCCGAGACCGTGGCTGCCATGCCGCGGACCCCGCTGGCCCGCCTCATCGTGCTGGAACCGGCACACGATCTCGAATCGTGGCTCAATACCCTCCCCGAAATGCCCCGCCTGGCCGTCCGCCTCCGCTACTGGGAAGGGCTGCCCATCGCCGAGATGGCCCGACAGATGAACTGTACCGAACCCGCCGCCGCCGGCTGGCTGCTGGCCGGACTGCGGGCGATTCAATTGCAGTTGCGTTAAGGATTGCGTCGTCAATCAAGGTGAATCAAGGTGGACGGGAGTCTGTAGAACGGCCTTCCCAGGCTGTTCGGTGGGCGGCTGATGTTCGCTTGCCGAAAAACCGCGGATGAGTGGATTGTGCTGGGAATTTGCCAAATCGATGGCGAATGGAGCATCGACCGTTCATCGGGACGGCCTCGAAAGGTGCCCATAATCCTTCCCTCAACACGCACTCCCTGTAATTCGTGGTCCGCGAAGCAGACCATACCACTGAAGGGGTTGACTCAATGATCCAGTGGCTCGATGGTAAAAAAGTCGATGCGTTCGCCACAGACCACGGCCCAACGGCTGCCTACAGGGTCCGATAAAATCCCGTTGCCTGGGAGCAACCAATCTCCTTTCTCAGAAGTCGATTTGACAACTCGTCCGTTCAAACGCACAAGCTTGTTGGAATTGCTGCAACCAAATCCTCTCAATGTCTCTGTGACGTGAGACAACAACACTTTGGGAAACTCATCTTCTTTGGCACCGGCATATTCACCATGCGGATATGCTGTTTGAATCTCGCCTGATTTGGCATCCAGCAGCCAACTTGTTCGATCAGGCATGTCGATCCAGAAGAACCCTGCTTGCCACGCGTCTCCCATTTGCTCGGCAATTCTCTGCGTGGCTTCGGCGGATCGACAATTGCGTACCACGATTTGCGAGCCGTCGGCGCTATAGTTGATTGACCAGGGACCATGCTCGTCAGTACAGAATCCCCCACCCAATGGCTTGCTGGCCAAAAGTTGCGCCACTCGGAGTGACTGATGGATTCGCGGCACATCCTCGAAGTCTTCGTGTGCGGGCACCGGGCAGAGAAACACTTCTCCCTTGGAGCTGACGGCTGCGAATCGTTCTTCCGCAGGTGAAGCGTCAACAGCGACGATCGCGCCAGCGCCGCACATCATGCTGGCCAGTTTTCGGGTCAGCAACGATTCCCAAATCGATACAGATCCGTCGACCTGACAGTTATTTTGGCCACATTAATTAGCTTAGGACCGGACAAAGAATAAGGATCGCGGTAACACTAACATGGTGAAGTTGCTTGGGATGGACACCGATTGAGGGCAGATTCATCAGCCGGCACGCGTTAGCGTCCGGTTCGTGGCGTTGGCGTCTTCCGATCATCCTCCAACCGGGGGCTAAGGCCGGCTAAGGCCCTCCGGCTCATTGGCTGTGCGGCTCGTCAAAAATCGACAGTTATTCTTGCCGCCGTCCTTAGCTTAGGTACGCTGCTGTGTTTCGCTTTCCGTAACAACTTCGACATCAATCCCCGATTGCATGGCTGCCGTCC
Organism: Planctomycetaceae bacterium; assembly: GCA_021732845.1. Classification (GTDB taxonomy): domain Bacteria; phylum Planctomycetota; class Planctomycetia; order Planctomycetales; family Planctomycetaceae; genus JAKFUF01. The sequence continues at coordinate 20,444 of JAKFUF010000208.1, forward strand.
GCGCGTGACGGCCATTTTTGCGGAGTGCCTTCGTCAGTTCATGATCCCGAACGACAACCTTGGCAATCACTCCTTCGGCCAATGGGTCGTACCCCAGCACGATGTCCACGACTTCAATGTGCGAAAAGGCATTTCGAATGATTTGCAGCGACTCATCCTGTGTCATACGCACCTCACATTTATTCCGCCTTGCGCCCGTGTTCACCCACGTGAGTTGATTCTCTCCTGACCTCGCTGGCGGAGTTTGCCCCGCTCCGGGTCATCCCGACCACAAGGTGCGAATCGCCGTGTCACGATCGTCGCGGAACTTCTGCCAACCCTCGGCATCGGCACCGAAATCAATCTGCTGGCTGGCGCCATTCTCGGTTGCAAGCCAGTTCTTTGGAACACAAATCGACGCGAGCGCCGGAATCGGGTTGCCGTCGCCACGAACTTCAACGCTCAGTGTGAGCAGTGGCTGCTCCTCGAAACCATAGAGTTGAATCGAGAAGTCGTCGGCCTCGAGATCACCCAACAGCTTTGAACGGGCAAAACTCGCTTGAATCTCCGGTGGCCAAGCAGGAATCAACTTATGGAATGGATGGTCCGGTATCTCCTTGATCTGTTCGAGAAGCGGTGGTTGTTCGAACCACTGCAACGAAGGCAATGCAGTGGAAATGTGATCGACAACCGCTTGGCGGTCACCCAGTGGCTCACCACTCCCGGCACTGATCGTCAGTTCCCATGGCATACGAATCGGTTCCTCTTAAGGACCAGGTTAACCCGCGTGTGCTGCGGGCGGGGTTAAACTCACGGGAAATGCCGTCCGCGGCTCACGGCGGGTTGAACCGCTTGTTAGGCAAGACGGCCCGCAATGGATGTGCGGACCAGTTGGCCATCGGCCACATGCCAAAAGATGAGCGTGTCCGTTGCGGAGTCGATGTAAGAATGCATTCGCTCGACTTCCTCTTCCCAAAGCCCCCCGTCCCAGTCGTCAGTGACGATCTCGTAGAGAGAGTTGCTGATTCGTTGCCCCGGAAGGGCGTCCAAGAGAGAGTTGAGCATCTCCCTCGCATCTGGATCGCGGACCCGTGCATAGACCAGAATGTCTCCCCCAGCAGGTTCCGCGTCCACCATATCTTCCTCTTAACCGCCAGACGCCCAGGCTACCCCTGGGCCAAGACCAGCCGAGAATTGTGATTGTGGGTGCCGCCCACGTCGGATTGAACCAATTGTTAAGCAATACTCCCAGGGCTGGATCCTCTGCCAATGGATCGGCGCGTGGCGGTACTGTTGCGGCAGTTCCTCCTTCGCTTGCTCCACCGAGTCGTAGTCGAAATCCTGCTGCGTCTGCCACGCAAAATCGCAACTGAATCGATATACCTTTGCCGTCTCTGCGTACATGCAAATGGCCAAGCCATGGATTGGTGTGCCTGCGACATCGTTGACATCGTTACCGACGGTACCGAACGGCTTATCGGACCATGCCCATTCAAGTACATCCGCGCCATCGATCTGTGGGGGGCGGCTTCATTATGACGCCTAACGACCAGGTTGACCTTGTTAGGTGGGGCGGACGCGAGCGAGCGGGGAGGGCACGATATGAATGCTACCACGAGGCGATGGAGTTGTGAACGGCTTCGGGCGGAATTGACCCGGCGACTGCAGCGTAAACAGCTTGGAGCCGCCGATGTGACCAGCACACGCCCAGACGAACGGCGCAGGCTTAACGATAAGGCACATCGGCCCCGCACCGCCGAGCAAGCCATGATACCAGGAACAGCGCTGCAGTAATGCGAAGTTTGCCGCAGCGCGAGGTTAGGCGTCATGCGCGGCGAGCCATCAATGGTGGATCCAGTCCAAGTGTTGAAGCTGCGTGAGACGCACATCCTTTGGCTTGAGGCACCAGGCCAGCACGCGCGCCTCCACCCGCGAGCCGACCGGCGGATAATCGGCCGGGAATTCGATGCGATGCTTCGGATTGGCGACCAATAGCCCGAAATGGATGATCTCCAGCAGAGCCACCACGTCGGGCAACGAATCGAGGCGCACGAAGATGCCGAAGCGTTGGCAGGAGACGACCTCGCCGGTAACAGGCGTGCCGGGCGGATATGCGGCAATGAGCTTGTCCCACGCTTCTTGTGTGAACGCCGCCATACGCTCTGCTCCCGGGACGCCTAACGACCAGCGTAACCGGGTGGCGAGAGTACGCTGTCCATCAAAATTCGGCCGGATTCGCCACTCTGGTTCACGCAATTGTTCGTCGCCCTTGAACGATAATACGAGCTTGAGGCGACAGGATGTAAATTAGGTTCGTGTATCAAAACGGATGAAGACAAATAGAACGTGCGTTTCAGGGCACACGTACCGCTGTCCTCCCACAACTCGTTCTTCATAGCCAAAGTCCTCTTCCTTGACGCTGCTTGCTTCGTACGTTTTGGCGCACGCGGGGCAGTGCACGGCACGATACTTGTGTTCGGCGACCATCGGGCCAATGCAATCTTCGAGTCCGTGGTGACCTTCAGGTGGGTCCGAAGAATTACCCTGATCGGTGTTTTCGACCAGCAATTCAAGTGCCTGAATAGTGGGAGTCCAGGCGGCTGCCAATTCCTCGGCAGGAGGGTCTTGTCCCGGAACGTCTTTCACGTATCCGCAAAAGTCACGCCGCTCGTAGGCGAAATCGAGGAGAGCAAGCAGATCAAGCTCGAACGTCGCTCGTTGAACATTGAACCCAAGGTCTGCACGAGTGGCGGGGGTATATCGAAGAAACATTCGTGCCTCGGTGAAATCGAGTTGGAGGACAGAGTCTGCTTTTGCGGCGAACGCCCAGGTTAACCCGCGTTGTGCCGCGAGTGTCGACCATCATTTTACCCCAAACCCGGCCGCGGCACACGTCGGGTTGAACCGCTTGTTAGGCAGGGCGACCTGGCGGGAGGCGGCGTGGACGACCCGGCACGGGGTGAATGCGGCTACGAAATGCGACTGGACCGCAAGGGCTATTGGACTGGATATTTTTCTCCCCAATTGAAAGTCGGCAGAGCAGCGTGAAAGCGATCGTATTGCGTGAGGCTGCAAAAATACCATTCATTGAAGCCAAAATTGTAGTCGGTTTTGACAAACCATTTGCTCATCCATTGCCCAACGTGACAATGAGGCGGATCAATCGAACACGCAGGGTAGTCGGAATAAGATTGTTCGCATTGTCCATGCTCTGGGCCAAAGTTCTGCCAGCACCATCGATTGATGAAATCAAGTTCTGGAAAGGCCACTTGAAGCATTATCGGGCATGGGTATAAGTGAAGCCTAGCGTTGCGATCTTCGTCTTCAAGCAAGGGGGCAACGTTTGTTCTCTCCAAACCCACATTCGATTGCTCCACCGCAAGATACTCCGCGTAACTCGACAGGAGGAGCGTCCGAATTGCCATCAAGGCATCCCCGCGTGTAATGAGTCCTGAGATCGTGTTGCCTAACGACCAAGGTTAACCCGCGTGTGCCGCGGGCGGGATTGAACTCACGGGAAAATGCCGACTGCGGCACACGTCGGGTTGAACCGCTTGTTAGGCAAGACGGCCCTGAGGGACATATGCGCCGACGACATGGGACGGGGTGAATGCTACCACGTGACCGATGGGATTGGGAATGGCTTTGTGCGGGAGGCCGAGGAACGATCACTTTTTCGGTGCCGGGATAGAGGTTAGTGATCGCCAATGGTGAGCGATCCCTTGAAGGTGACAACGTCGCCGGGCTGCTCGTCTTCTAAAACCGGGCCGTCTGATTCTTCTCGCTCCTCGTTCGTTTGATAGTGCCACGACATGCTCCACAGCCCGCCTGATTCCAGCACGTGAAGTTTTTGGAGCACAAATTGCACGGTCGACTTCCTCGCACGCTCGGGCATGCGATCCCACAGGGCCGACCAAGCGTCTCGGTCAAATTGACCGGATTCCAAATGCTTTCGATCTTCCGGAGTCATAGGGAGAACAGTATTTGCCAGCCTAACAAGGATTTATCCATCATGGCTCAACAAACATCGCTTCAAAAATCCTTTCTACCGAAAAAATGGAGGTCAAAAAAGGTGACACGTCACAATTCTTGAGCTTTAGCCCCGGCATCCTCCTCCACCGCTTCCTCCACGGTTCCGTCGTCGTCCTCCTCGGCCTCTTCTCCCCAACATTCATCGGGATGCTGCGCGGTCACACCGTGGAGCATGGCCCACATGGAGATTCCCTCGGCGAAGATGGCGATGGGGATTAATGCCCCATAGCCGAGTTGGAAGGCGATGATCGCGGTGACGGTCGTGGGGACCATCAACGTCGGGAACAAAAGACCCGCCACGCTGTTGAAGCCGGTGGGGACGGGCGGCCAGATGTCGTGTTTGCGGTAGGCGTTGACGGTGCTGTCGACCCAGATCTTGAGACCGTGTCGCCGCGCCTTCAGGGCTCCGAGCCACGGGACGACCGCCAAGAGCACAATGCCCGTGGCTGCCGTCATGCCCAGCGGCACGAGGTCGGCCATTGGCTGGTTGCCGAACAGGGCGACGAGGAACAGCAGGCTGCCTGTCAGCAGGAAGGCCGCGACCGTGACCCGCCACAGACCGGCGGCGAGATAGAACCAGAAGCAGGCGACGCCCCGTCCGCGGTGGGGGTCGCGACGGAGGAGCCACAGGGCGGTTTGGAAATCGCTCCAGCCGAACTTGCTGCAGGCGACAGCGATGCCGAAGGCGGGGCGGGCGGTGAGTTCGTAGATCAGAAAGCCAATCCCGATCACCGCGCCCCAGGTGACATGCTCCGTCCACCCCGGATGCTCCGCGGGTTCGTCGTCCGGGGCGAGCGTGGTGAGCAGGTCAGCCATTCAAGCACGTTCACAAGGTGACAGTGGCGCCTTGAGCCACTTCGCTGTCGGCATCGTGAGTCGCTGCCCCATTGGAATTCACAGCCACACCCGTCGGCAAGCTTCCATGAGTTGATCCGTTCACCTCCCTCTCGTGCGTCACATGCACCTGCACATCCTCCGTGGGGATCGATGCCAGAAACTTCCGGGCGATGCGGCAATGGATTGTCACCCGCTCGTCGGCGTAGTCCTGGCCGGTCACTTCGGCATGCTCGGCCAGGTACGAGAACAGGCGTCCGTTGGCGACGTTGGTCTCCAGATCGGCGTGGACATAGCCACCGCTCAGGCGGTCCATAACCATCTGCTTCAACTGGTCGAGCCCTGTCTTCTGGAAGGCGCTGACCGTGACAGAATCCGCGTGCGTGGCTCGCAGCACATCCAGGTACGACCGGTCTTCCACGGCATCGGACTTGTTGAGCACCAGAATCGCCTGGCTGCCATCAATGCCAATTTCCTTCAGCACCTCGTTGACCGTTTGGATCTGATGTTCGGCCGCCGGGTGGCTGGCATCGACCACATGCAATAGCAGGTCCGCGTGCCGAGCCTCTTCCAAGGTTGAACGGAACGAAGCCACGAGGTTGTGCGGCAGGTTGCGGATGAAACCGACCGTGTCGCTCAGCAGCACCGTGCCCCAATGCGGGACCTTCCACGAACGGGTCCGCGTGTCGAGCGTGGCAAACAGTTGGTTGGCCACATAGACATCGGCACCGGTCAGCGCGTTCATCAGCGTGCTTTTGCCGGCATTGGTGTAGCCGACCAGCGAGACCGTGAGCTGATTGTGACGCTGGGCCACCATCCGCTCGCGGCGCAACTCGACCACTTTCAGTTTGGCCTGAAGTTCGGTGACGCGGACATCGACCAGCCGACGGTCCGTTTCCAATTGCTGTTCGCCTGAGCCACGGGCGTTGACGTTGCCCGTGATGCGGTCCAAGTGGCCCCACATCCGCTTCAGCCGCGGACGCATGTAGAGCAACTGCGCGAGTTCGACCTGCAGGTGCGACTCGGTGGTGCGGGCGTGCGTGGCGAAGATGGACAGAATCAGCTCGTTGCGGTCGACGATCATCACGCCCAGAGCCTCTTCGAGGCTCTTGAGCTGACCGGGGCTCAGCCCCGTGTCGAACACCACCATCTTGGCATCGTGCAGGTGGACCAGGTTTTTGAGTTCCTGAACCTTGCCCTTGCCGAGATAGGTCTTGTTGTCGGGCTCCTGCCGGTTTTGCACGAGCGACGCGACGACCTCGACACCCGCCGTCTCCGCCAGACCACGCAACTCTTCGAGGGGCTCGCGTTCTGCCACGGGTTCGTCCGTCAGGACCACGCCTGCGAGAATCGCGCGTTGATAATTGACCTTGAGTTCGACGCGTTTGGGATCAGACAAGGATTGATGACCTCAAGTGGGCCAGGAAATTTGAAATTCAGGGTTGCGTGGTGGCTGGCCGCGAGAACACGCGACACTCACCGCAGATTCACCAATTTCACCGGAATTGTAGGCAGGCATGCCCGTCGGGACAACGCGACTTTTTGACATCGACTGCCAGTGGGCGTGTGTGCCGCTTGATGGGTGGAGCGTTCGCGCCTGACTCAAAGCATCTGCTGAGTGGTAGTTGGGACGATGCGATCCGCGGTTGGCAGCTTGCTTAAACGCGTGGACTGTGCCTGCCAGGAAAGCTGTGACGGCAGCTTCGCTTTTTCGCAAGAATGTCGCAGTGAACTGCCCCATTGTGTGTGAACTACCGTCTTTGCGATGCCTGCGGATTTTACGGATTCTGCCGTGAAAACCGCCGATATTAACAGCATCGCCGGGAGCGCTCGAACGGACGCGTTCGCGACCCGGACACCCTCTCCGCCCCAGACGGGAGGGTCCGCATCACACAGGGGGACAGTTCATGCGTAAGATCAGCCTGTTGTTAGGAGCCGCGTTGCTGCTCCCGTTGAGCGTCGGTTGCAGCAAAAGCACACAGATGGTGCGCGGCCAGAGTCCCGTTGACATGGGCCAATACTCGCCCAACCCCTGTCCAAGCCCCTACGGTGGCGACAGTTACGATCCGTGCGATCCGTTCTGCCGCGGGGGTCGCCAGCCACGGGTGAACTACTGGACTCCGCAGGACCTGTCCTATCCGCAGGGACAGCAGCCCGCGATCGTGCAGTATCCGTACTACACGCTCAAAGGTCCGGACTGCTTCTTCCATAACTAGGTGCCCTGCGTGTGTCCGGGACACCGCCAGCGGATCTGGCGTGAGCACCCAGCGAGCGGATCCGCGACAGATGCCCCGGAATCAAGCAATGTCATATGTGGCTCGACTCCTGACGTGTTGTCTTCTGAGCCACGGATGGCTCGGGGACAACGTGGCTGAACCCAGGCCACCAGTCGTCAATTGAGTCCTGCCATTTTCACGCAACCGGCCCCCTGGCTCCCGCCCCAGGCAGGGCCGGTTTTCGTATTTCAGTTCCGTTTTTAAAAAAATGTTGATCCAACCGGCTTTGGGGACGCATGATGGTCATCGGGATTTGTCCCACGGTGGATTTTGCCTTCAAGTGTGTGTTCGGAAGCCCCGAACATGTGGCCGTGACGATCCACTTTCTGAACTCGATTCTTGTGGGTGGTCCACGGATCTCCCGGGTGGAGTTTCGCCATCCGTTCCTCGAAAAGACGGCAGTGGACGACAAACTGGCAGTTTTGGACATCCTGGCGACTGACGAGCATGGCCGCCGGCTGAACATCGAAATGCAGACCACGCTGCCGGTCGGCATGTCAAAGAGGCTGGCCTATTACGCTTCCCGACTGTATTCCGACCAATTGCTCGAGGGGGAGCAATATGCCGACCTGCGCCCCGCAGTCAGCATCTGCGTCCTCACGAAATCGTTGTTTCCCATTTGCCCGGAACTCCATTTGGATTTTCGGCTGCGGGCGGCGACTGGCCATCTGTTGACGGACGACCTGCAAATTCATCTTCTGGAGTTGCCAAAGCTGCGTGTCACGGCAGAAAATGTCCGATACGCCAGTCCGATTGAGCAGTGGGGATTCTTTTTCCTGAATGTCCAAAATCTGACAAGCCACGATGTGGCACGGCTCTTTCCAGATCACGAGTTTTCCGAGGCCGCAGGAGTCCTGCAAATGATTGGGCGCACCCCCGAACAGTTGGCATTGTATGACGCGCGCCTGAAGTTCCAGCGAGACGAAGCTGCGAAGCTGGACGGTGCACGCCTAGAAGGCAGAGAAGAAGGCAGAGAAGAAGGCAGAGAAGAAGGCAGAGAAGAAGGCAGAGAAGAGGGAAGAGAAGAGGGGCTCCGCCAGGGCAAGTTGCTCGGCCGAGTCGTATTGCTGCGAGAGTTGCTGGGCGTAACAGACCTCACTCACGCTGAGCTTGACGCCTTAACCGAGGATGAATTGTCCGCAATGGCAGATGGCCTGCAGACGCAGCTTCGCCATCGCGGCCAATAACGGCATCGAAAAGAGAATCGGCAGGGCATCGGCGCGATTCACTCCCGGTTTGCCTCATTCTCCGCAGCCAGCGCCACGGCTCTTTCCAGACCATGAGTTCCGAAGCGGCAGGATTCGTGCAAATGATCGCGCGCACCCCCGAACAGCAGGCATTGTACGACGCGCGCCTGAAGTTCCAGCGAGACGAAGCCGCAAAGTTGGAGGGTGCTCGCCTTGAAGGTAGAGCGGAAGGTGAAAAAGAGGGGCTTCGCTTGGGCGTGTTGATTGGCCGGATCCTGACGCTAGGTGAATACTTGGATGTGAAGACCCTTGGACACGTGGAACTTGCTGTTCTCAGTGAATGCGAATTGTCCGCAATGGCAGATGGCCTGCAGAGTCAGCTTCGCCTTCGCGGCCAATAACGGCTTCGGGAAGAGAATTGGCAGGGCATGCGCCGGGTTCACTCCGGGTTTGCCTCATTCTCCTCAGCCAGGGACTTCCAGCGCTCGCGGAAGGTCTGGCCGGAGGGGGCCGGGAAATCGCGGATCTTGGTCCAACCGGCCAGTGGTCCAGGAAGCCGCGTCAGCCAGCCGTCTTTGGCAAACCAGGGGAGCACGCGTGCCGCCCAGCGGGTCAGCGTGGTGTAGAGCCACGGCGACCGCATCATCTTCGCCCACATTCGGTAGATGAATTCCTCGCCGCGCGGGGCGATGTGGGTCTCGTGCTGAGCGGCCCGGTTGCGGACCAGCAGTTCCGGAATCTGGATCTTGACCGGGCAGGCGGCCTGGCAGGCGCCGCACAGGCTGGACGCATGTGGCTGGTGATAATTGTCTTTGAGACCGTCAAACAGCGGGGTGATCACCGCGCCAATCGGTCCGGAATAGGTGCCGCCATAGGCGTGGCCACCCACCTTGCGGTAAACCGGGCAGATGTTCAGGCACGCGCCGCAGCGGATGCAGAACAGGCTCTCGCGCATCGGCGACCCAAGGATCTTCGAGCGGCCGTTGTCCAGCAGGACCAGATGTGTCTCTTCCGGCCCGTCGCCCTCATCGGGCTTGCGCGGCCCGGTGATCATTGAGGCGTAGATGGACATCTTCTGACCGGTCGCCGCCCGCGCCAGCACCTTCAGAAAAATCGGCAAATCTGACAGTTTGGGAATGACCTTCTCGATCCCCACAATGCTCACAACGATCTTCGGAACGCTCGAGGTCAGGCGGGCATTGCCCTCGTTGGAGATCACGACAACCGTACCGGTCTCGGCGATCAGGAAATTACCGCCGGTGATTCCCAGTTCCGACTCGCGAAATTTCTGCCGCAGGTGGCCCCGCGCAAACTGCGCCATGACGTGCGGCTCATCGGTAAGCTGCGTGCCGAACCGGTCATTCAACACATCCCGCATCTCTTCCGCGGTCTTGTGCAGGGCCGGTCCCACCAGGTGCGAAGGCCGCTCGCCGGCGACCTGGATGATGAACTCGCCGAAATCGGTCTCGGTGACCTCGACGCCGCACTTTTCCAGATGGGCGTTGAGGTGAATCTCTTCGGTGACCATCGACTTGGATTTAACGACCCGTTTGACGCCCCGGTCGCGAATGATCTTGGCGACAATGGCGTTCGCCTCATCGCCGTCCGCGGCAAAATGCACATGTCCGCCACGCGCCAGAATCGAGCGTTCCAACTGTTCGAGATGCTCGTCGAGATGGGCCAGGGTTTCGTCCTTGATGGCCCGCGCCTTGTCCCGCAGCAGAGATGATCCCGGCAGCTTTTCAAAGGCCGTCCGGTTTCCCAATGCCAACGTTTCGCCCAGGCGGCTCAAAGCCAGTTGCAGATTGGGAGACGCCATCGCCTCGGCCGAGGCTTCCATGAACTCGTGGTGCTCGTGGATGGCGAATCTGGAGGTCGCGGTTTTGGAGGTCATGCCGAAGGCGCAGCGGTGCCAAGCGATGCAAACTGGCAACATCGCCGTTTGCCTGAAGGCGAATCATGACCTATTCGTTGAGGACGCGAAAGTCGGCGGCAGAACTGGAAAGCAGGGAATCGTGATGGACACAATCAATTTCTACATGGGCTTCTATCAGAAGTTCCTCTACGATGCCTGGGAGAACATGACGCCGACGCAGTATGGACTCCTGCTGACGGCCATCGCTGTTACAGGCTATGCGCTGATGAAGTCCGGAGCGAAATGACTGGACGTGGCTCGCTGCTGCGCCGCAACACCGCTGCGGTCGCTACAACAGTGCCCGCCGACATCTCAAGACCGTTCGTCAGACCGCGTACGAGTGGTTTGACGGGGGCTTTCGGCAGAGACCGATTTCCTGCATCATCCGGCGCGGGGTTTGAGGTCCCTCAGTTCTGCAGTGACTTCCGGTCGCCGTGAACTCACAAAAACGACGATGTCAAATCTGGGTCAATCAGATTCCAGGAGTCTGTGACATCTCGCCCCGGTCGGCTCGCTCATCGACCCCTTGGCTGGTGTCCAGGCAATCCCGACTACGGATATTCTTCTGCGCCAACCGTCCCTCAGGGACGCGTTGCAGCGCGAATCAAAAAGGCATGGAGTGTCATGAAGCGATTTCTACTTTCTGTCGTGATCGCGGGCCTCCTCCCGATCACTGGCTGCCACTATCGGTCGCGCTCCTACTCGTGCTGCCATGAGTTTACCGGCACTTGTGCGGCCCCGCGCTGTGCCACCACGGGGCCGGCCACAATTGCCCCGCCGGACGCTGTTCCCTACGACACAATCCCCGCCGACGTGCCCGAGGCCCCTCTGCCAGTCATCCGGCCAGCCCCGGTGACGGAGCCCGTTGAGGCCCCCAAAGAAACCATTCCCGAGGCCACGCCAAAAGCCCCGGCCAACCCGCCAGCACCCGCCGCCGACCCGGAGAAGCTGAAGGGGCCGGATGGGGCCGAGGCGGCGCAGATCCCCGAGATCGAGGCTGAAGAGACGGAGCGTGTCAGCAGCAACACCCTGGCACCGCCGACTGTCGAAGAGTGATGCGGTGCGATCATGCCAGCCCGATGGGACCAGTCGGGCTGGTCACGGTTGCGTGTGGTGATGACTTGCACCCGTGTTGTCGAGAGCCTCACTGCGTCTCGCAAACGTGGACCTCCCCCTTCTGTGTGATCATCGCAAAACCAGTCGGCGTGTCCGTCGCCAGGATTTGAGGCAGGAGCGGACCCACGGCCGGAAACGTGAAGATGGGCTTCTTGTCGCCCGGACGGGGAAGCACCATTCCACCAGCGCTGCTGGCAATCACCAGTTGGCCGCCGCGTGTGAACCCCGCGCTGGGATGCTCCAGGTTTCCGCTGCGATGAACCTCTTTCGCGAGGTCGCCCTGCAGGACCACCACCTGGTGCGAGCACACGGCGGCCACCCTGCCATCGAACTGCCTGGGTGAAACCGCCAGTGATTGGATTGTCTGCCCAAGATCTGCCGCTTTCAGCGAATGATCGGAGGCGGCGCAAAACAAGTGCGGGCCAACGCCCACATAGGCCTGACCGGAAATGGCCGGGAGTTCTTCGTTGAGTCTGACCACGTCTCTTCTGCTGAGCCGCGGGCAGGCCAGGGTGATCTTGGCGTTCCGCGCATCCAAGTCTTCGGACAGGTCCGCCGTACTCTCATTTTCCAGGTCGGCCTGCAGCCCCTGCGCGTTGAATTCCACGCTGAACGAGGCGAGGGTTGGTGTTTCCGCCATGAACAGCGCCTCCGTCAGCAACAGTGAGCCATTGGCATGATGCAGGGCCAGCACCGGTGGCCCGACCGGCATGCGGCGCACCGTCCAAATGGTGTTCTGCTGCCCATGCGCCATCGCCACGGTATCGCGACCGGCCCACTCGGGGGTGCCCACGCGCAACGCCGACCGGTCAGTGGGGTGAATTCGCCTGACCGAGAGGACATTGGGCGGGTCGAGCAGGAGGATCGATTCGCCGAAAGAGAGCCCCAGTGTCCGGGATTCGCTCCGGGCCGGTGTGTCCCAGGACGTGGTTGGGCACTTCAAGGCCCCTCTCCAGTCGCGCATCATCAGCAGGACCTGCGAATCGGAGGCTCCCGCGATCACGAACAAATCATCCTTCGCTTCCGCTGCACGCCAGGCAAACTGGTTCCCCAACCCCGGCAGCGCAAACCGCCGGACGTTTCGCACTGCTCCTGGCTGCGGCAGCGGTGGCTTGCGAGCCACGCGATGCCGGGCCGCATAACGCAGCGTGTCCCGCTGCAGCAGCCGGTCCTGCGGTGCCAGCCGGCCCACGGCACTCAACAGTTCCCGCACGGGCGGCAGTTCCGCCTCGCGGACATGGTGCGACACGACAGCCCGCGTGGCTGTGGAAAACTCCCCGCGCAGGGTCTGGTCGGGGTAGGTCTCGGTCTGCTCGGCCAGGAGCGCAGCCAGAGCCACGGCGCGCGCGGTCGGGAGTGACTGGTTCCGCAACTCGGCGGTCAGACCTGCTGCCGCCTTGTGCCGGCCCAGCCGGCCCAACATTTCAAACCGCTCCTTGAGGCAGGGCACGGCGTCGGCCTCATCGGGCCAGGCTGCGCTCAAAATCACGAGTGCCTCATCGGGAACGTGCAGTTTCGCGTGCAGCATCCGCGCGGCGGCCAGCCGCTGGCCGCCGGACAACAGCAACTCGACTCCCGCGCGGTAGCACCGCTCGGCTTCTTCGGGCCGCTCCAGTTTTTCCCAGAGTTCGGCCGCCACCGCGAACTGCTTTTGAGCCTCGTACAGTTCGATGGCTTCCTGCAGGAGCCCGCCTTCGGCATAGCACCGCGCGGCTTCCAGCGAGTTTTTCAACTTGTCGCGATACAGAATGGCTGCTTCGCGAAAGTGCTTCCCCTGTTTGAGGGCTGATGCCGCGGAGTGAAAATCGGCCAGCAACTGGGCGTAGATGTAGGCCGCCCGGCGAAACCGACCGAGCTTCATTTCTCGCTCTGCCAGAGCCCGATAGCGCTGCACGAGTCCCTGATAGATGTCGGCCGGCGTGTACCATGGTGAGGCTGGGCCGCCGCCGCCGCCGAGTGCGTGTCCGAGGTTGAAGTTCACGTCGTGACGCTGCAGATCATTGCCGGAAGCGATTCCCCGGTGACTGTCCTCGCCCGCCAGCGGCAGGGCAAATTGGAGCCCCAGTTCCGGGTCGGTTTCCAGCAGTTTCAAGAGATCCTTGAGTTTCTCGTTTCGCAGGGACGGCAGGTTCTGGCTCAAGCGGTTCAGCATCCCCTCGGCCCATTGCTGCATCCCTTTGGCCCAGGCCGAATTCCCGGCCACCGGGGGCATGAACCGTGTCATCTGCTGGATCGAACGCGCGAGCCACTGCTGAAAGGCGCTCGGCTCCGGTTTCGCACCAGGCGACTTGACCGCCTGGCCGGCACCCGCACCGGGGTCATTGAGATTGAAGCCGGGAATTTCCGCAGCCCGCCCGCCAATGTTCTCCTGACCAGACTGCAGAATGGATTCGAGGCTTGGCGGGTCCAGCGGAACCACGGACAACAGTCGGTCCTGGATCGTGACACCTTCTCGAGCGCGATCCCATCCGTTGGAACCCACTGTCGCCGGCAGTGGCTGCAACAGGTCGCACACCCGCATCCGATCGGAGGGGTCGAAACCGACGAGGCCCAAGACGGGATGTAGCAGCGAGATCCGGTCGGGCAGCGTGGCTAAAAGTTCCACATCGGAAACATCGGGTTCAAGTCTCGCCGTGGCTGGCAGATACAACCGCCCCGCCCGGCAGCGGTACGGCTGAGCCAACCCTCGCCGTTCCGGGCCTTTTTCCCGATGTCGCCGCGGCGGCAATACCAGCAAGCCCGATGGGCTCCGGTCATGCGCCGAGGTCGGCAACAGATACAAAGCCACATCTGCCAGTGGCTCATTCCAGCGCAAGAGTTCCTCCAGCCAGACGCCAGGCTCAGACCCGGGAATGATCCACGCTTCGGCCGGTGCGGCCCGGCTGTGCGGAACGATCCGCAACTCAAACACGTTCATGGCGATTTGCTGCATGTTCAAAGACACGTCTGGCCGCGTGAGAGTTGGCAGATGGGCAACAGGCATCGATTTTAGCCACGGGTGCCAATCACTTGTAACCCGACCCGCCAACCCGCCAGCGAGGACGGCGAATGCAACCGTGGGATTCCCATGACAGACGGCGGCCAGTCGAATTTTTGGAATCGCGAATGAACGCGAATCGACGCGAATAAGGATCGCGGCAACAATAACATGGTGAAGTTGCTTGGGATGGACGCCGATTGAGGGCAGATTCATCAGCCGGCACGCGTTAGCGCGCGTTAGCGTCCGGTTCGTGGCGTTGGCGTCTTCCGATCATCCTCCAACCGGGGGCTAAGGCCCTCCGGCTCATTGGCTGTGCGGCTCGTCAAAAATCGACAGTTATTCTTGCCGCCGTCCCAAGCCACCGTGCTTGTCCGCGCTGGACCACGCTTGCGTCCTTTCGCAGGAGCGAAAGGCGACTTCACGCCGCCCATTGCGGATCGCCCACAAACACACGTCTTAGTAAAAATATATTTTTGTTATTGACTTTTGCTTCTGCCGGCAGATACCATGATTGAATCTGACGTACATCATTCGAGCTTATGTGAGGCAAGCGGTCATGAGCGGTAGCACAGTCGGTAAGGCGGCGGGCGCGGGTGCTTCCCCAGAACAGCAGGTGGCGGAGGGCCGAGTGCGGAAACTGCGCAGTGACTGCACGGTTTCCGATCTGCAGATCCATGTCGCGATCGTGTCGCACATGGGGGTCCTGACCTCTGTGGCTCTGGCATTGGGGATCCACCGGCCAACGTTGTACCGGCGGATTGAGCGCGCTCCACAACTGCAGGCGTGCCTGAATGCTGCACGGGCGGTCATGGTCAGCATCGCCTGGGAGCAGCTCGAAAAGGCCATTGAAGCCCAGACCCGCTGGGCGACCATGTTTGTGCTGAGCCGACAGGAAGGGGTGCCAATGTCGTGCTCCACGCCGCGCAAAACCCTGTCTGTGGGGGCTCCCGAAGCCCCAGCGATGCGAACGAAAGCCACGGAACCCGAGGCTCAACCGGACGTGGCGGACGCTTCGACGCCGCGGCGGGTGCTGGCGGTCGAGCGCGGCGAGCCGTGGGCCATCAAGTACTGTCTGAGCCACCTGGAACCGGATGGAGAGTGTGGCATCAATCGGATTCGCGGAAGAAAAAAACGCTCCCAATCCATTGAACCGCAGGAAGAGATCGATCCAGAGGATTTTGAGCTGGCAGCCAGATGTGTCGAACAGCGTCATGGTGTGCTCACCAGCAGGATCCAACTGCCGCCCACGCCGCCTGTGTTGGAACCGGAAGCGGTCGCGAGTGAAAGCGCACAACCAGATCTTGCTGCGCCGCCTGTCACGGAATCCGAACCGTGGACCGTCGCACAATTCAAAATGACCAATCAGCCGGCGGACGTTAGTCCCCGGTTCGAACAGGAATTTGAAGATCGCCATGTCGACGAACCGGACGCTCAGGTGTTCCGGCTGATTCTGGAACGCGAGGCTCTTCCTCCGGTCGCGCCGCCTGTCTTGGAGCTGGCGCAACCGGGATCGCCTCGGTTGCCGTTCACACCCAATCAGCCGGCGGACGTTAGTCCCCGGTTCGGACAGGAATTGGACGAGCGCCATGTCGACGAACCGGACGCTCAGGCGTTCCGGCTGATTCTGGAACGCGAGGCTCTTCCTCCGGTCGCGCCGCCTGTCTTGGAGCTGGCGCAACCGGGATCGCCTGGGTTGCCGTTCACACCCGATCAGCCGGCGGACGTTAGTCCCCGGTTCGAACAGGAATTTGAAGATCGCCATGTCGACGAACTGGACGCTCAGGCGTTCCGGCTGATTCTGGAACGCGAGGCTCTTCCTCCGGTCGCGCCGCCTGTCTTGGAGCTGGCGCAACCGGGATCGCCTCGGTTGCCGTTCACACCCAATCAGCCAGCGGACGTTAGTCCCCGGTTCGAACAGGAATTTGAAGATCGCCTTGTCGACGAACCGGACGCTAAGGCGTTCCGGCTGATTTTAGAAAGTGAGGCTCATCCACAGACCGCGCCGCCTGTCTTGGAGCTGGCGCAACCGGGATCGCCTGGGTTGCCGTTCACACCCGATCAGCCGGCGGACGTTAGTCCCCGGTTCGGACAGAAATTGGACGAGCGCCATGTCGATGAACCGGACGCTCAGGCGTTCCGGCTGATTCTGGAACGCGAGGCTCTTCCTCCGGTCGCGCCGCCTGTCTTGGAGCTGGAGCAACCGGGATCGCCTGGGTTGCCGTTCACACCCGATCAGCCGGCGGACGTTAGTCCCCGGTTCGAACAGGAATTTGAAGATCGCCATGTCGACGAACCGGACGCTAAGGCGTTCCGGCTGATTTTAGAAAGTGAGGCTCATCCACAGACCGCGCCGCCTGTCACGGATGACGAACTCGACGACGAAGCTGGCGATGAATTGTTCCCGCAGATTCTGGAAATGGCGAAAACGTTCCAAGCTCGGATCGCGCCGCCTGTCTCTGCGAATGGCCCCATCCAGCAACCGGATGTCAACGAGTTCCGGCGGCGTTTGGAGCGGGGAAGAGCCCGCCTGCAGACCGCGCCGCCTGTCGAGGAAACAGACCCAACGGCTGAGACGCCATCAGGTCCTCAGAAGATGAGCAGGACGGCTTCAAGCGCCGGTGCCGGCAGGCGTCGATCGGTGAGCCACGCCTTTCGTTGTTCAGTTCATCTGGTGAACGAATCTCGACACGGCCACATCCGAAATCAAATTGACCGTCCCCCCACCCGCGGATATAACACCCGCCCGAATGTCAGCATGGCGTCAAGGATGACCGCATGAGTTCGTTGCCGAACCAGTTCATTTCCGTGAGCGAACTGGATCAGTTGCGCGCGGCGCGGGACATCGTCCGCCACGAGGCTCAAACGCTCCTGGACCTGTCCAAACGCCTCGATTCCACGTTCTGCATGGCGGTCGACAAGATCGTCAACTGCCAGGGGATGGTCGTCGTCACCGGTATGGGAAAAGCAGGGCTCATTGGCCAAAAGGTCACTGCCACCTTTTCCTCCACGGGCACGCGGGCGATGTTTTTGCATCCCTCCGAGGCGATTCATGGCGACCTGGGCTGCCTGAGTTCCCACGACATTGCCCTCGCACTCTCCAACAGTGGCGAGACGGAAGAGATCCGCCGACTGATTCCCAGCCTCCAACAGGCTGGCGTGTCGATCATTGCGGTCACAGCCAAGGCTGGCAGCACTCTGGGTCGGGCCGCCGATCCCGCACTCGAACTGGGAAGCATCCGCGAAGCCGGTCCGCTCGGACTGGCCCCCAGCGCCACTACGACTGCGATGCTCGCCCTGTGCGACGCTCTGGCCCTGGTCGTGAGCCAGCAGCGGGGATTTACCCGCCAACAGTTCGCCCTGTATCACCCCGGCGGCAGCCTGGGCCAGCAGCTCACCGCAGTCAGCGAGATCATGCGGCAGGGGCGGCATGTGCGAATCGCGCCCGAGACCGCCACCGTTCGTGAAGCCCTCGTCAACCGCAGCCCCGGTGCCCGGCGGACCGGAGCCGTGATGATTGTCGATGCCGACGGACGGCTCTGTGGCTTCTTCACCGACAGCGACCTCGCGCGGCTCCTTGGCACCCGCCGCGAACATGAACTCGATTTGCCGATTGCCGCCGTGATGACCCGCGAGCCGTACACGATCGCCCCTGCCGCCACCATTTCCGACGCGATCTCTGTCCTTTCCGCCCATCACATCAGTGAACTTCCGGTTGTCGATGCGGAGGGACGGCCGGTGGGAATGATTGATATTACGGATCTGATTGATTGGAAATGACGGGGGAATGACAAATGACAAATGACAAATGACAAAGGGGCCGCCAGTTGGCGGGGTTGTTCCGTGAAGGGACAGCAGGCGTCACCGGTCGTTTCTTTCACATCCATTTCGCAGTCCTTCGCTCTTCTTCCTTCAAGGCAGCTCCATGCAACGGCGGACGATGCTGACCTTTTCGACGGCAGCCCTGCTGTGCGGCGTGTATACGTTGTACTCGCTGTTCTTGAGTCCGTTGTTTTCGCCACGGGCACTGGAGCTGCCGGAGCAGAACGCCAAGGTGGTCGAAGATTTCCGTCCGCGCGTGAATGTGGAAGAAGCCAAGAAATACCTGGCCAAGCACGCCTGGGTGGCCGATGCGAAGTACTTCGTCCGGCAGAACATCGGCAGCGACCCCGAACGGCAGAAGGGGGCGTTCCTGTATGCCATGGAGTGGGAAAAAGTCCTGCCGGGCGGCGAAGTCCGAGCCACCCCGTTTGCCATGATCTGGCACCGTGAAGGTGACGACCCGAACCAGGAACCGCTCACGATCGTTGCCGAGTCGGCACTCATCAAGTTTGAAGCGCCGTTCGATGAGCGCAAGGCGCGCGAGGCGGGCCGGGTCATCGGTGGCTCCCTGGAAGGGGCCGTGCAAATCCGCGGCGCGGGCGGGCTGGAAATCGACACGCGGAACATCATCTATTCCGAACAGGCGCAGCGAATCTGGAGCGACAACCCGGTGGCCTTCCGCTACGGCGTCAACCATGGCACGGGGATGGGGTTGGAGTTGGATCTGATTCCGGGGGAAGCGGACGGAGACAAGCCACGGGTGTCGGGGGTGCGCATCGCCCGGCTCCTGCGCGACGTGGTCATGAACCTGATTCGCGAAGAGGTTGGCAAGCCTCCCGAAAACGTCACCGTGACCAGCACCGGGCCGTTTGAGTATCAACTGGAAGAAAAGATCGCGACTTTCCAGAAGACGGTCCGCGTTCGCCGTCCCACGGGAAAGGCCACCGAGGGGCCGGATGCCGGTGCTGAACAGTTCGACCTGCTCAACAGCGAAGAGCTGATCCTCGTCTTTGAAGAGCGGCCGGACAGCTCGGGAGGAACCGCGGCCAAGGAAGACGGGCTCGGCGGTGACCTGCAGTTCAAGCGGATGCGGGCCGTCGGAGCACCCGCGGTACTGATCTCCCAAAAGAGCAGCTTTGAAGCCAGGATGCAGGATCTGGCCTACGATGGACAGGCCCGCGTCGCGCGGCTGACGGATCCAGCGCAGGTGCTGGTGACCCAGAAGAACAACGAAATCCACAGTCCGGAAGTCACGGTGACGCAGGGTGAGGACGGCGAAATGCTCAGCGCCGTCTGCCGTGGAACCGGCAATCTCAAGAGCTATGAATTTGATGTCACGCAGCCCTTGCAGCGGGGTCCGCTGGCATTTTCCGCCGCCTGGACGCGGGAGCTGCGGAAGGAGGCCGATCCGCAGGAGAGCCGTCCCGGATCGCTGGTCGACCTCATTCAACTCGATGGTGACGCCGAAGTCGTCCAGCCGGGGAAGCTGACCTTGCGGGGTGAGGTCATTCGGATGTGGGTTGGCGAGCGCCTGGAGTCCGAAGCACGGCCCGTCGCCAAGGAACTCAAGAAGAGCGGAGCCCACAAGGCGAAGCCCAGGCGGCTGATCGCCACCGGGAAGGTCACCTTTGACGGGCCGGAAATCAACGGTCGCACGGCGCGGCTGGAAGCCAACTTCGAAGACGGGCGTCTGCCACTGTCGCGGCCGCCTGTTGGCCCACAGGCGGAAGTTCCCGGTCGGAAGCAGTCGCGACGAACCACCAAGCCCGCTGCGGCACATCGCGTGGCTTACGCGGAACCTCCGGTCTTAAAAAAAACCATCCAGCCTGCCAAAGCGCCGCAAGGCATGCCAGGCTTTGCCTCGGTCTCCAGTATTCAAACAGCCGCGCGGGGCTCCGAAGGTGACGCGCCGCGCAAGCCGGGAAAACTGCCCGGCCCCAAAGTCCCGGTCAACGTCCTCGCCGATCAGATCCGTCTGCGAATCATTCAGGACGGAGACAAGAGCGAAGTCGCCGAAGTCTGGAATGATGGCGGGGTGGTCGTGAGCCAGCCACGCGCCGCGGGTGAAGTGCCGTTTGAACTGCGGGGAGACGCGCTGCATCTGCAGAATTTCTCTGAGACGGACCAGATCGTCGACATCACCGGACTGGAGCACCCGGCCAGCGTCCATGACCGGGGATTCGAACTGGAGGGGCTCGAGATCCATCTGGACCGGGGTGGAAATCTGGCAATCGTCGAAGGCGCGGGGCGGCTGCGGCTGCCGATCAAGGAAGAGCCCAACGCGAATGGGAAAGAAAAGAAATCCAAGCCACTGGCGAATCCACAGCCACTGGATGTGTTCTGGAAAGAACGGATGACGTTTGACGGCCGCCGGGCCCAGTTCCTGTCGGATGTGGAGGCGAAAATGGGCGAGAACAAGATGAACTGCCAGGAGATGGTGGTCACGATGGTCACCCCCGTCTCTTTCACCGGCCGCGGTGACAATGATCCCAAGGCCGAGGTGAAGCTGATTCACTGCAAGGAAAGCGTCGACTTGGAGAATGTCGAACGCGAGAACGGCAAGTTGACCTCCGTCCGCCGCGCCAAGGCTTGGGAATTCACCCTCGACCAGATCACGGGCGACACCACGGCTGTCGGGCCGATGGGTTCAGTGTCGATCTGGAACCGCGGACACCCCCCGCGCGCGGGCCTGACCCCCACGGTCGGAGCCGAGGCCAACAAGCCTCAAAAGGCGGAAAAGCCCGGCTGGGAGTTCACCCGTGTCAACTTCTCGGGCATGATGCGGGGCAACACCAAGGACCGCCGCACCGTGTTCAACGAGCGGGTGTTGGTGGTGTATGGGCCGGTGGCGGACACGAACACCGATATCCATCCTGACAAGCTGCCGGCCGATGGCGGCTGGATGGATGGTTCCAAGCTGACTGTGACTCAGCATGTGGCCGCCAACGACGTGCCATTCGTCATCATGCTGGCGGAGGGAAACGCCAAATTGACCGGGCGCACGTTCCATGGGCTTGCCGACACCGTGAGCTACGACGAATCGAAGGGCACGTACACCCTGCGCTCGCTGGGCAAGGCCCCAGCCACGATCTGGCGGCAGATCAAGCCGGGCGAACAAGCCAGCGTGACCACCGCTCAACGGATGGAATGGACCCCCGTCGGCAAACGGCTGCGGATTCTCAGCACCTCCACGATTGACGGGTTCAACCTGCAAAAGTGACCGCCCGCAGGCAGTCGGGGTCATGGTGATCCAGCACGGGCAGGTTGCCCGTGGGGAACAGGTGATTGTACTTGAGGCCCGCGCCGGTGTTGAACAGCACGGTTCGCTCGTGGGGCTTGAGCCAGCCGGAAGCCACCAGTTTCTGGGCGGCCTTCCAGACCGCACCGCCTTCAGGACAGGCGTAGATCCCCTGGTGTCGGGCAAGTTCCCGTACACCTTCCAGCAGTTCGGCATCGGTGATCGTCAGCGCGGTTCCGCCACTGTTGCGGACGGCGTCGAGCATGAGAAAATCTCCCACGGCGGCGGGAACCCGCAGTCCCGCGGCCACGGTGGAGGCGTTGGGGAACAGTTCGGCGTGACGGGTACCGGCTTGGAAGGCACGGACGATGGGGGCACAATTTTCGGCCTGGACCAGAACCATCCGCGGTCGCTGGGCGCCGATCCAGCCCAGCGTCTCCATCTCCTGAAACGCCTTCCACATCCCGACCAGTCCCGTGCCGCCACCGGCGGGATAGATCACCACATCGGGCAGGCGTGGCTCGGAAGTGCGGTCGAGTTCAGCGAAGTCGCAGGCGAGTTCGTAACCCATTGTCTTTTTGCCTTCCAGCCGGAACGGTTCCTTCAAAGTGGAGAGGTCGAACCAGCCAAACTCAGCGCAGCCACGCTTCACCAGTTTGCCACAGTCGCTGATCAGCCCATTGACCAGAAACACCCGCGCTCCACCCACGACAGACTCAATGATGTTGGCCGGCGGAGTATCCTGCGGCATGAAGAGGAAGCATTCCATCCCTGCCCGGTTGGCGTAATAGGTCGCCGCACCGGCCGCATTGCCGGCGGACGGCAGCGCGACCGCCTTCACCCCCAGCGCCGCCGCACGGGTGATGGCGGCGGTCATCCCGCGGGCTTTGAAGCTGCCCGTGGGGTTGAACGACTCATCCTTGATGAACAGATTCTCAAAGGCGGCGAACGGACCGCGGCGTTCAGCGGGCAATAGGGGTGTCAGCCCTTCGCCGAGTGACACGGCTTCGCGAACGCCATTGACCGGGAGTACATCGTGAAACCGCCACAGCGAGCGTTCCGTCCGCTGCCGCACCTTGTCCAGCGTGAATGCACCCGTGGCTCGCAACCCAGCGAGGTCGTATCCGGCCAGCAGCGGTCGATGGCAGCTCTCGCACAGGTTTTGCAGGCGGTCGATGGTATGGGACATCCCGCACAATCCGCACGTCAACGTGTGATGCACAGCAGTTCTTTCGACAGTGACGAGTTGGAAACATAAGACGCCCTGATGCGAACAAGTTCCCGGAATGGTGGCTCTGGTTCAAGGGCGATGCAGTGAAAGTCGCCGCAGGCCGCTAGAATGACAGAAACACTCCCACGGTGTGTTGGACAGGATGAGCTTGGATCGCATGAACGGAAAAGACATGCCGGGAATCAAGGAAAGCAGCATTGAAGAGGCCCTCACGCGACTGCGCCAAGGACGAATGATCATCGTCGTGGATGCCTCCGACCGCGAGAACGAGGGCGATTTCGTCTGCGCCGCGGAGTCGATCACGCCGGAAGCGGTGGGCTTCATGCTCGACGTGGGCCGCGGCGTCCTGTGTGTCCCGTTCCCCGCCGAGACTGCCGAACGGCTGAAGTTTACGCCCATGGTCCCGGCCGACCAGAACACGGCCCCCATGCAGACGCCGTTCATGATTCCCGTGGACCACATCGACACCGGAACCGGTGTCAGCACATTGAGCCGCGCCCGAACGATCCAGGCGATTGCCAACCCCCGCAGCCGCGCCGAGGAATTTGTCCGTCCAGGGCACATCAACCTGCTGCTGGCCAAGCCCGGTGGCGTGCTGCGCCGGGCGGGCCATACCGAAGCCACGGTCGACCTGATGCGGCTGGCTGGTCTGCAGCCGGTGGGCACGCTGATCGAGATCCTGAGCCGGAGCGGGACCGGGATGGCGGACTCCACGGAACTCACCGAGATCTCGCAGCAGTTTGACATCCCCATCATCTCGATCGAATCGCTCATCCGGTATCGCCGCACGCGGGAACGGCTGGTGCATCGCGAGGTCGACACGCTGCTGCCCACGAAGTATGGACCGGCCACGATCTGTGCCTACCGCGTCGAGCATGAGGACCAGGTGCCGCTGGCGATCGTGTTTGGCGACCTGCAGTCGGTCCCCGCGCCGCTGGTGCGGATGCATTCTTCCTGTTTTACGGGTGACCTATTGGCTTCGCTCCGCTGCGACTGCGGCGACCAGTTGCACATGGCCCTTTCCCAGATCTCTGAGGCTGGTGTCGGAGTTCTGGTCTACCTCCCTCAGGAGGGCCGCGGGATCGGCCTCGTTCCCAAACTCAAGGCCTACGTTCTGCAGGATCAGGGGTTCGACACGGTTGAAGCCAACCACAAACTGGGGTTCAAAGCCGACCCGCGCGACTACATGGTCGGCCTGCAGATCCTGAAGGATCTCGGCCTGTCAGAAATCCGGCTGCTCACCAACAACCCCAAGAAAATCGAGTCCCTGCAGGTGGCCATGGACCTCAAGGTGGTGGAGCAGATCCCGCTGATCGCCCCGCATGAACCGCACCGCCAGCACTATCTGGCCACCAAACGCGACAAGATGGGGCATAGCTTGCCGCCAGATGCTGTGCAGGAATGACGCAATGACCAATGCTTTTTACGGAATCGCCCGTGCCGGGCAAAACCCATTGGTCATTATTTCATTGGTCATTGGGTCATTGCGCCGCTAATAATTGAACCGAAATTCCCCACCCGTCAGCATCGTCCACAGCACTTGCTGGATGGCTGGGACCGGACGGTCTTCGCGGGCGGCCAGGAACTGCCGGATCGCTTCGGCTTCATCGGTCTCGGCAGACCGGCTGAGGACGGATTGAAACGCGGCCTGGATCAGTTGGTCGCGGTCGGCGGCGGCCTTGAGTTTCCCCACCAGGCGGTCGCCGCCGTCGCGCAGGTATTCGTTTTGCACGTGTGAGCCATTGCTGAACAGCAGGGCCTCGCTGACGCTCACCTGGAAATTGTCGCCCGGCGACTCCAACTGATGCGCGAAGCCGTTGGCATGGTTCTCCAGGTCGCGGCGACGGTTCGTCCAATCCTCCGGCTTGGCCGTGGCCTGAGCCAGTTGCTCCGGGTGGCTGGCCGCGATCGTCAGCGAGAGCGAGTACTGCATGGGTGACAGCGGACGGACCGTGGCGACGGCGAACAGTTCCGGAGCCGGACGCTCGCTTTGCTCCCAGCGA
Source organism: Planctomycetaceae bacterium (assembly GCA_021732845.1). GTDB lineage: Bacteria > Planctomycetota > Planctomycetia > Planctomycetales > Planctomycetaceae > JAKFUF01. The sequence continues at coordinate 45,054 of JAKFUF010000208.1, forward strand.
CTGCTCCGCGCATACACGTGGCTCAACGCAATCCCCCGCACCAGCCGCTTCAGGTCGTAGCCGTGAGTCTCCAAGTCCCGCGCGAGCCACGTCAGCAGGTCGGGGTGGCTGGCGGGATTGGCGGAATGCATCTGGTCGACGGGATGAACCAATCCATGTCCCAACAGCCGCGCCCAATGGCGGTTCACGATGGATCGCGGGAAAAATCCGTTGGGATCCGGCTTGAGGGCCACCTCCACGATCTGTGCGCGACGACTGAAGGCCGGCGGGGCGGGTGGAGTCGCGCGGTCGTTGTCTTCCTTTTCCTTTGTTTGACGGGCCTTCTTCTCGTCCTCGCTGAGCTGGACCGCCGGTTCCTCAATGACCGCATTGGTCAGAAACATCAGCTTGGCGTCCTTGTCGACCCCTTCCGTGGTCTTGAACTTCAGCGCCCCGTCATCCCGTTCGGCGAGGAAGTTCTTCTTGGTGAGATACGTCCGGTTGAAAAACGACGCCATGCCGAAGTAATGGTCCTGCGTCCAGTCGAGAACTAGCGGATGGTCGTGGCACTTCGCACAGTTGATGCTCACGCCGAAAAACAGCTTGCTGGTGTCGTTCGTCAAATCGTCGACATCACGCGCCCGAGCCTTCAAAAACGCCAAGGCCGGCTTGTCATCGGCGTTGTCGTCGCGGCTCAGCATGAGCTGCCGAAAGATCTGGTCCCACGGACGGTTCTCCTGACAGGCTTTCAGCAGCCACGTCTTCCAGTCTCCCTCGTCGCGGGTGGGCATCAGCAGCGTGTTCAGCTCGTTGCGCTGCTGATAGGCAAAATCGGGGCTGGCCAGCAACCGGTCCACAAGCTGTCTGCGCTTGTCGGGGTCGCTCGATTGCAAGAACGCCTGAAGTTCGGCAGCTAAGGGGATCCGCCCCGCCAAGTCGAGCGTCACCCGGCGAATGAACGTCGCGTCATCCACAACCGCCGCTGGCATGACATTTTGCTGCTGCAGCTTCGCATCAATGTAATGGTCGATCACCTCTTCGACTGGCTTGTCTGCCGGCTGCAGTTCGTCCGCCGCGGTAACGCTCCACATCTGAGCCACGCACAACATGGCCAACAGCACAATGTGCGGTTTCATGGGAGGGTCCGGTCGGGAGGGCGGATGAAGGCGGGATGACGCATCGCAGTTTTCAGATGCGATTCTACGGGCGGAGGCGGGCGAACGCAATTCGCGTTTTGGAGGCTTGCGCCCTTCCGCTACAAAATTAGCGGCACGGCGCAAGCCGGCCGGTGAGTGTCGGATTGCCCTCTTGAAGAACTGGCCAGCCACGTGGACCCAGCCGGGCGGCGACTAGTAGGCCGCCAAGTGCCAAGCCCAACCGAATTGCAATCCCCTCCATTCAGTCGATAAGCTGCGCTTGACCTCAGCATGATCTTCAGGAGCAGCGTGTGGCTTACCTCTACAACACACCAGAACAGCAGCAGGAAATGCTGGCCGTGGCCGGTGTCTCATCTCTTGACGCCCTCTTTGACCAGATTCCCACTGACGTGCGGCTCAACCGGCTGCTTGAACTGCCCCCCGCGCTGACCGAAATTGAACTCGAATCCCATTTGAAGCAGCTTGCCGCCCGCAACCTCGGCAGCCCCGAACGGGTCTGCTTCCTCGGCGGCGGAGCCTACGACCACTTCATTCCGGCAGCGGTCGATGCCATCGCCTCCCGCAGTGAATTCTATACGGCCTATACGCCGTATCAGGCGGAGGCCAGCCAGGGCAGCCTGCAGGCGTTCTTTGAGTACCAAACGCTGATCTGCCAGCTCACCGGCATGGATGTCTCCAATGCCAGCCTCTATGAGGGTGGCACGGCGGTCAGCGAAGCGGTCTTCATGGCCATGCGCTGCACCAACCGGCACGAAAAGGTCGTGGTTCTGGGTTCGCTGCAGCCCGAGTATCGGCAGGTCGTGCAGACCTACATGCAGCAGATCCGCTGCGAAGTGGTGGTCGTTCCCACGCCGAACGGCACGGCCGATCCCGCTGCGCTGGAAGCCGCCATTGATGACCGGACCGCCTGCGTGGTCATCCAACAGCCGAACTTCTTTGGCTGCCTGGAAGAAGTTCAGTCACTTGTGGAAATTACCCACAAAGTGGGTGCCCTGGCGATTGTCAGCTTCGACCCGATCAGCCTGGGACTGCTGGCGCGGCCCGGCGAATACAAGGCCGACATCGCCGTGGCCGAAGGCCAGTCGCTCGGCACGCCGCTGCAATATGGCGGCCCGTTCCTGGGGATTCTGGCCTGCCGCGAAGAGTTCATGCGGAAGATGCCCGGCCGGCTCATCGGTCAGACCGTCGACCGCCTCGGCCGCCGCTGCTTTGTCCTCAACCTCCAGGCCCGCGAGCAGCACATTCGCCGCGAAAAAGCCACGAGCAACATCTGCACCAACCAGGGCCTCATCGCCCTCCGCGCCGCCGTCTACCTGTCACTTCTCGGGAAAACGGGGCTCAAAGAGGTGGCCGAACTGAGCTTCCACAAGGCCCACTACGCCGCAGACCAGCTGACAACCATTCCTGGCATCAAACTCCAGTTCGACCGTCCGTTCTTCAAAGAGTTCACCCTGCACTGTGCCAACGGCGTGGAACCGGTCCTCAAACGAGCGCGGGCGGCAGGATTCGACCTCGGCCCAGCCACCAGCCAGTTCGACCTCGGCAAAGAAGTTTCACACTCCCTGATCGTCGCCGTCACCGAACGCCGGACGCGGGAAGAAATTGACCGCCTGGTCGCCGCACTGGGAAATTGACCCCGGTGCCGCCGGGGCTCAATCCGCGGCTGCTGTCGGCAGGTCCAACAGAGCGATCATCCAAAAAAAGCAATCGCCCGCCGGTCGAAAGACATGGCGGGCGATTGCATTTTTTTCGGTCGCTACGACAACATCAGAAAATGCACTCGGTAGGAGTCGAACCTACAACCTATGGATCCGAAGTCCATTGCTCTATCCAATTGAGCTACGAGTGCAAAAGGCTCTGTCGTAAGGAGTTACGGATAAATGACTGATGGTGCACACACAGCCACTACTCCCTGGGCTACTCCTCTCAACAAAGGTACGATCCGGTAAGACGAAACCCGCTCGCGTCAACGGGCGGGTTTCTGACAGCCACAATAGCCTTTGCGAGGGAGTGGATGCATGTCGGAATCTACCAGAAACAAAGCCGCCAGTAAACCGAACAAGCCGTATGAGGGGGTTCCCTCTTTTCTCTCATCCCAGCGGGCAATGGGCGAAAAAGATTCGCGGCAGACTCGTGTATTTCGGTTCGTGGCGCAGTGACCGCGACGGCACGGCAGCGCTCGAAGAGTTCAATCAAAACTGGCCGTACCTCAAGGAGAGGCGAGAACCGCCCGCCGTCGATGTCTCGGAAGGCTGCACGCTCTGCATTCGCTGCAACTAGTTCTTGCGGTCGAAGGAAGCGACCCTCAACGCCGGTGAACTCTCGGCACGGTCATTCCGCGACTATCTCCAGACCTGCCAAAAACTGATCGAACAGTTCGGAAAGGAACGGCGGGTTGATGACCTGCGCCCGGAAAACTTCCGCGACTTCCGAACCGCTCTCGCCAAGCGGTACGGCGTGACCAGTCTGAAGAACGAAATCAACCGGTGCTGCATCGTCTTCAACTATGCCCATGGCAGTCGACTGATCGACAAGCCGGTGAACTACGGTCAGAATTTTTACCGTCAGTTCGCGAAAACCCTGCGGCGACAGCAGAACGCGATGGGTCGGAAGCTTTTCGGCCTGGATGAGGTGCGGCTCATCCTTGCCGCCGTCGAGGGGAAGCCGGTCAGGCTTGAGGGCGAAGCCGAACCGGTCGAACTTCCGGCTGATCCAAGTCTGAAGGCGATGGTCCTGCTCGGCATCAACTGCGGGTTCGGCAATACAGATGTTGCGTTACTGCCGATCAAGGCGATTGACCTGAATGCGGGATGGGCCACTTTCCCACGACCGAAAACGGAAATCGCGCGGCGCGTGCCGCTGTGGCCGGAAACGGTCGCGGCGCTTCAGGAAGCGATCGCCAGCCGTCCGCATGCCGCGGACAAGGCGGATGCCGGATTGTGCTTCCTGACTCGACAGGGACGGCGCTGGGTCCGGATCAAGGCAAAGGACGCGACGGCGGGAGCGGGTGAGACCGTCGAAGACGAACAGGCAGCCAATGGTTCGATTGCCCCGGACGTGCCCATTGACGCGCTCTCGCAAAAGTTCTCGAAGATCCTCACGCTGCTCAAGATCACGGGCCGGCGCGGACTCGGGTTCTTTGCAAACATCCAACCATTCCACCCCTTCAAGGACGCACAATGATGTCACAATTTCTCCAGTTTTGCAGCGACTGTCCGGTCGTTATTTCCGCTTGCTGTAGCGATTCCCGCGTGATGTGCGAACGCTGCGCCGCTGCTGCTCTCGACGCGGTCAACGCCGAACCCGATGACGACGAATTTCTGGAGGACGATGAAGACGGGTTCGCCGATGGCGACGGTTCGCCCCTCGTGCCACCACTTCTCTCCGGGGACGGGGAGAGCCACGGTCAGTCATCATTCGCAGGCGGCTGGGATAAAGAACCGTCGCTGACGCTGAACGCGGAAGACACTGGTCCCCTGATTCCGCCGTCCTTGGACGAATTGATCCGCAATGAAGACCGATCAAAAACCCAGCGGACAAGGGCACGACCCGCAGGCCATCCACAAAACGAAATGCTGGTGCCGCCGACGTTTGATTGGACCCGCGATTGAGTGAGAGCGCGCCGCCGTTCACGGCGCGGCGAAAGCGCGGCAGGTACAGGTTTTCTCCAGAGGCCTGTACCTGCCGTCTCTCGTTTACACGGTTCGCCGAAGTCCGGGCGTACGTCGCTATTCGTGAATGTTTCAGGCGGAGGCCTCCTTGGTTTGCTTCGGCTGGGCGGCCCGGGGCGAGTAGGGCTGGGTCCCGGTGGCGTTTTCCATCTGCCGTCGCCAGTAGCCGTCC
>JAKFUF010000157.1 GCA_021732845.1 Planctomycetaceae bacterium
GCCTCCTTGGGTGTGAACACACGGGACGTTTCGACAACTCCCCTATGTTTCCCCAACGGAGGCACTTTCTTCCACCGTCAACACCGAAAAACCCGCCGTTTTCCACAGCGGATGACCGGTTACACCCCTTTCATTTGAGCGGCACGGCGCACCCCCGCGATGCCGCATGTGGGCTCAACCCCAACTGCGTTCGCGGCGCGTTTTCTCGGGCCGTGGCCAAAACGAAAAACCCTCCGGAAGGGCACCGTCGAGTCCGACTGCCGGGCGTTGCGGCCCGGCAGTCGGTTCGAACGATGTTCCCACGGAGGTCTTTAGGCGGGTCGGACGAAAACCAGCCTGGCTTCAGTCGTCGTTACGCATCCCCGAGGGGACTGAACTCAGTTGCAGCAGCGGGGAGCACAGCAGCTCGGAGCGGCGGGAGCACAGCACTTCGGAGCACAGTGGTGAACCGGGGCACAGCAGGTCGGGGCACAGTGGTGAACTGGGGCACAGCAGGTCGGTGCAGCCGGAGCACAGCACTTCGGAGCACAGCACTTCTTGAACCAGCCACGGAACGGGTTGCAACGGGGCTTGCAGCACTTCTGGCAGCTATTGCAGCCACCGCAAACCGGGCCGCAGGAAGGACCGCAGGTGGAGACAGGAGCACAGCAGCTAGGAGCGGCTGGGCCACAGGTCGGGCCACAGGTTGGGCCACAAGCAGGAGCGGCGGGAGCACAGCAGGTCGGAGCGACAGGAGCGATGGGGGCACAGCAGGTCGGAGCGGCGGGAGCACACGCAGGTCCGCACGCGGGAGCGGCTGGGGCACAGCAGCTTGGAGCGGCGGGAGCGCAGCAGCTTGGGGCGGACGAGCAGCAGCTATGAACGTTGCAGCCCTTGTCCCAACCGCAGCAGGACTTCGTCTTGCAGCACCGCATGAAATCAAAGCACCCTGCCTTTGCGTCAGTCACGCTGGCGCAACACACGAGCAGAGCTGCGGAAATTGTGAACCACTTCATTGATTAATCTCCAGGGGAAAACGTACGAATGTGGGGGTGAAGGCGAACAACGGATGTGGAAGCCACCCAGGGTCAGGTCGTCCCCTGGCGGAGCATCGGGCGTCCATCGGGTTTCGTCACCTTCATGTCACCGCAAGATTAAAATCGTCCCAAGTGAGCCACACCCATCACGCCAAACGACCGCTCAAACAGGGCGGTGTCCCGACAAGTTCCGAAGATGCCGGATCTTCCGAACAGTAGGCACTGCCAGCTCTTTCCCTACAGGAATACTCACCGGCGGCGGCAAGGTTTGACAGGAAAAATGACTCAATGACCAATGTCCCAATGACCAATGCGCTGCGCCAAAGCCCCTGGGTCAGGCGGTGAACTCCGATTGTTCCGGCGGGAGCGGCTATAGGGGAGGCGCTGCGCGAATGACTCAATGTCCAAGGTTCCAATGACCAATGTTTCGGGACAGGACGATCGCGCCGCTCCGACATGGCGGGCGGCATTGGTCATTGCCTCATTGGTCATTGGGTCATTCGTGGACGGAGTCCGCGCGCTGTGAAGTTCATTTCAGATGCGTTAAGCTTCGACGCTTGGGCTCCTTGCTGGAGCTGTCTCACGAATGGATGCTCCGGTTGAACCGGATTTTGATGATGCGGGAGTGACGGATGGCGGACAATATCGATCCTTACGCGCTGTGTCCCTGTGGCAGCGGCAAGAAAATCAAATTCTGCTGCCAGGATGTGGCGACGGAGATGAGCCGCATTGTCCGGATGAATCAAACCGGGCAGACGGAACTGGCGCGGCAGATGCTCGCCGCGCTGGCGGTGAAGCCCCATCCGGGCGCGTGGACGCGGTCGTGGATCAAGGGTGTGCAGTTCGTCACCCACCCCGACCATTACAGCGAAGAGGCGCAGGGTTATCTGCGGGAGAGCCTGAAAGAGAATCCGCTCAATCCGCTGTCGACGGTGATGGAAGCCACACGATTGATGCAGGAGCAGGGGTTCCCGGCGGCCCAGGCGGCTTTCGAGCAGGCACTGATCGCCAACAAAGGCCGCCGCACGGAGCCCCTGGGAGCACTGGCGCAGTGGATTGTCCGGCATCTTCTGGGGGAGGGGGCCGTCTCCGCGAGCATTCGCTTTGGCGAGATCGCCGCGGGCCACATCCCTGAGGACAAGGTTGAAGACTATCAGGAGTCGTTGCGCAACCGGCAGTTCAGCTACATCGCCCGCGTGGGGTTCACGCCACGGCAGTTGCCGGAGCCCAGCACGCAGTCCGAACAGTATGCCAGCGCCGGCGAATTGCTGGCGGTGGGAGCTTCGGCTCAGGCCGCCAAGCTGTTTGACGCGATTGCCCACGCCGAACCGGCACCCGCCAACTGGATCAATGCCGGGATTGCCCACGCCTGGGGCTGCGAACACAAACAGGCCGTGGCTGCCTTCCGCAAGGCGGCGGCCCTGGCCCGCGACTCGAATTTCGACCTGGCCGTCGAAGCGGAAACCCTGGCACAGCAAGTGGAAATTGAAGTCTTGCTGCCCCGCGCCATGGCCTCCAGCGGACGGTATACCGTCAAGGATCTGGAACAGACCAAAGAACGGCTGGCCACCCAGCCCCGGCTGCATCCACTCCGGGAGATGCCCGGGGCGGCAGCCCAATTCCTGCTGCTGGACCGGCCGGCCGATCCGCCATCCAGCCTCTCGCTGGCAGAGCTGCCGCGGGTGCTGGGCGTGGTTGTGCTGACAGTCGCGGGTGTTCTGGTCATCGAAGTCGGGCCGGGCACGGACCTGACGATGTGCGAAAACGCCGTGGCCGACATGCTGGGCTACGAGCTGCTGCCGTTGGACGAGATCGAGGAGAACCCCAATGGGGCGGCCGAACGTCAGCCGCTCAGTCCCAACCGGTACTTCCTGAATCACCTGACCATATCCCAGCAGAAAACGGTGGAGAAGTCCGAATTTCATGAGGTGGTGGACCAGGTCTGGCCACACATGAAGCTGTCCGCCCTGGGAGGGAAAACTCCCCGCGAGGCGGCGGGAGTGCCGGAACTGCGCGTGGCTCTGGCCGCCGCCATTTTCCAGTTGGACGCGCACTGTTCCCGGCTGGGCAACGCCTTGGATGTCGAACTCATCCGCAGCCGTTTCGGGTTGCCGCCCGCCGAGATCATTGAACTTCCGGCCGGGCAAAGCCTGGAAACGGTGACCGCACTCGAACTGCTGCGGCTGGATCTGTCGAGCCTGGATGACGATGCGATCATGCGGGTGATGCAGTTCAGCGTCGACTTTGGGCATGACATGTTCACCTCGCGGGTGACCATGGATGTGCTGGGCCGGCCGAAACTGCTGGAAAAAGGGATGCCTTCGCAGTTGCATTTGCAACTGGCGCGGCTCAGCGTGCAGCGGTTCAGCTATGAAGAGGCATTGGCGTGGCTGCAGCGCGGCAAGCGCGAGCTGGAGGCCGACCGCGAGGCCGACCTGAACGACCGCCTGGGGTTCGAGTTGGATGAATTCATGATCCGCTCGCAGATCCCCAACGATCCGCAATTGCCGAAAGTCGCCGAACACCTGTGGAACTTCTACGCCCGCAAAATTCCACAGGTTCGGCAGCAGGTGATCGGCCTGCTGCTGCGGTCTGGACTGCCCGGGCCGTGGGAGAACCCCAGCCTACTCGTTGGCGGTGAATTCCCACTGGCCGGTAGTCAGTTGTGGACTCCGGAACTGGAACGGGAGCCCTCAGCCAGCTCGCCGACGGCCACGAAGCTGTGGGTGCCTGGGCAGTCGTGAGGCAAAATCTCAGATCAGACTTCAGAGTGAAGATCTGAGATTTGCGACTCCACTTGGCCGCACCTCTGAAGACCGCCTAGAGTCACAGCGAACCCTGATTCTCGTAGCCATTCATTCCTCGGTCCTAACTTGCTTGGAACCGCCATGAGTCGATGCCCAGCCTGCGATGAACGGATCGCCGAGACCGACCGGGAATGCCCCAGTTGCGGCGAGTCGCTCGCCCCGCCCAAGAAGAAGGGCAACAACACCGTGTTGGTGGTGCTGCTGACCATTGCCGGCCTGGGCGTCATGGCGATGTGCGCGCTGCCGATCCTGATCGCGCTGCTGCTGCCGGCTGTTCAACAGGCGCGGGTGGCAGCCCGCCGCGCTCAGTCGAAAAACAATCTCAAAATGATTGGGTTGGCAGAGCACATGTACTCAGACGTGCATGTGACCTTCACACCCAGCGGCAGCTTCGGGGAGAATGATACGCCGCATCACAGTTGGCAGACGATGCTGCTGCCCATGATGGATCAGCAGCCTCTCTACAACACGATTGATCAATCAGCCCCGTGGACCGATCCGGCTCAACGAGCGGCGTTCACGCAAAAGGTGCCATCGTACCTCGATCCCAACCAGGCCATGGTGACCAGTGCCGACGGGCTCGCGCTGACGCATTACACCATCAATGCGAATCTGGCGGGGCCGAACAAGGCGATGAAGCTCGGGGAGGTGACAGATGGCCTCTCGAACACGATCATGTTGGGTGAGGTGGCAACCGGATTCGTCCCTTGGGGTGATCCCTCCAACGCGCGCGACCCGGCGTTGGGGATCGGAAAAGGGCTTGGGATGTTCGGGAGTAATTATTTTGGTGGCGCGAACATCGTCATGGCAGACGGAGCGGTTCGTTTCCTGTCCGAGAACATCGATCCAGCGGTGTTGAAGGCGCTCAGCACACCGAACGGTGGGGAGACAGTCAGGGACACCGACTTCTAACTTGCGGCCGCGCTGCCGGGCTGGACACCCCACTACAATTCCGCCATGCCGACCGACACTGACGCGCTGCTTGCGGACCTGCTGGAAAAACTGACTGACCGTCAGCGACGCGGCGAACGTGTCGACCTGGCCGAAGAGATCCGGCTGCATCCCGATCTGGCCAGCGAGATTCGCGAACTGTGGGCGACGGTGCAGATCGCCGATGAGTTTGCCAGCGGCGATGCCCTGGGCGACCCGCTGGGCTCCGACGATCCCGCTGAACTCTCAAGCGGTGTCGCCCCGCGCTGGTTTGGCGACTATGAGCTGCTGGAGGAGTTGGGCCGGGGCGGGATGGGGGTGGTGTACCGGGCTCGGCAGTTGAGCCTCGGGCGGGTCGTGGCTCTCAAGTTGATCCTGCGCGGCGAATTCGCTTCCGCCGCGGAGATCGGGCGGTTTCGTGTCGAAGCCGCAGCCGGAGCGCAGGTCGAACATCCGCACATCGTGCCGGTCTACGAGGTGGGGGAGGTCGACGGCCAGCCGTTCTTCACCATGAAGTACATCGCTGGCACCACACTCTCCCGCAAGCTGGCCGAAGGACCACTGTCGGCCCGCGACACCGCCGAGCTGATGCTGCCCGTCTGCCTGGCGATTGCCGACGCTCATCAACGGGGCGTGGTCCACCGCGACCTGAAGCCATCCAACATCCTCATTGACCAGCAGGGACAGCCCCATGTCAGCGATTTTGGCTTGGCCAAGCGGCTGAACCTGCCAACAACCATGCGCGAGGTAACGCCATCACTGGAAGAGCTGAAGCGGGAAGGAGATAGCCGCTCGCTGACCCACACCGGCGACATTCTGGGCACGCCGAGCTACATTTCGCCGGAGCAGGCGGCAGGCAATCGTGGCGAAGTGGGGCCGGCCTCTGATGTGTACAGCCTGGGGGCGATCTTGTATCAGTGCCTCACTGGCCGGCCGCCGTTTCAGGCAGCCTCACCGGTCGATGTGCTGTTGATGGTGCTGGATCAGGATCCGCTGCTGCCGCGCGTGGTGAACCCGCGGGCTGATCCCGATCTGGAAATGATCACCCTGAAGTGCCTCCAAAAGCCGCCGGATCTGCGGTATGTTTCCGCCGCCGCGCTGGCCGACGACCTGAGGGCGTTTCTCGCCAGCGAACCGATCGCGGCCCGCTCGACGAACATCGGGCAGTTGTTCAGCCGTCTGCTGCGCGAGACGCACCACGCGGCGGTCCTGGAGAACTGGGGCCTGCTCTGGATGTGGCACAGCCTCGTGCTGCTGGTGTTGTGCGTCATCACCAACGTCCTCAAGCTCAACGCCGTGACTTCGTTCAAGCCCTACCTGTCGGTGTGGATCATCGGACTGGGAACGTGGGCGGCGGCGTTTTGGGCGCTTCGCCGCCGCGCGGGGCTGATCACCTTCGTGGAACGCCAGATCGCCCACATCTGGGCTGGCAGCGTCATCTGCAGTTGCATGCTGTTCCTGATCGAGATCCAGCTCAAGCTCGAAGTCCTGCAGCTTTCGCCCGTGCTCGGCTTGATCAGCGGCATGGTCTTCTTGTGCAAAGCCGGAATCCTCACCGGAGCCTTCTACGTCCAGGCCCTCGCCCTGTTCCTGACGGCGATCGTCATGGCCGCGTTTCCTGACTACGGCATCTCGATCTTTGGCCTGGTCTCGGCGATCTGCTTCTTCGTGCCGGGACTCAAGTACTACCGGCAGCGCCGTGTGGGGCAGACGGCGTGAGCGTTTAAGCTGATTCCGGCGGCGTTTCGACCTGAATCGGGACGCTGCCAGGGGTCTCATAGATGACTCGACCCCGACAAAAGCGTGACATCTTGAACATGGCACCAATGACGATTTCTGTCTTGCGGTTGTCGTAAGTCATCTCTGGAACATGGCAGTGCCCCGGATCTTCTGCTGTTGGGGAGGCGACAATGGTGAGTCCAAGATCTTTGATCTCCCGCGCCGTCAGCCAAACGACCGCGTAGCCATTTTTGGATGGTCCCTTTGCCGCGTCTTCGGGCTTGGTGATTGCCGCTCGCGTGAGGGAAATTCCATCCGCATCGTACTCTGGGGCCAAATGCCTGTTCGGCAATCATTCCATCCTTGATTGCCGGTGGGCTCTTTGGGATCCGTCGATACACTGTTTCGAATTCATCAATCATTTCCGGCGGCATCATTCTTTACGACTCGGATGTGCCCAGATTTGCCGCAAAAAAATGCCGCCATCACGAATTCCGATGTATTCCGCCGAACCATCTGAATCAAACACGACTTTTTCGGTGGCGTTTCCGATCTGCTTCTCGAAGACCACGCCGCCATCGCCGGTTGGAAGAATGAACGTCGGCGGGACACATCCGCGTTGGTACATTCGAAATCCCAACTGCTTGGCACGCTTCAATGCCACAGGTGTTGGAGGGCGGGATTCCCCGTCATCACACAGACTCGGATCGTCGAGCCAGCGCCCCACATCGCGCAGAAAATCGAACCACACGTCGTGCTTCGGAGCACAATCCGCAGTGTTGAGAGCGGTCTCGATCTGCTCCAGCATCACCGGTTCGATTTCCTCGGGCTCGATCTTCTCCGGCGTGGGTCGCGCCCACTCGTGGTTTGAGCAGCCCGGAGATTCAACGAGAGGATTCATTTCAACCTCTGGAGTTGGGTTGGCAGTGACCTGCCCCGATCAAGATTCGGGGTTTATTTAGAAGAGGGCTGTCGTCTCGGGCTGAAAAATGTTGTGAGGACAACGACCTGTAGTGATTCTACCGGAATTCGCATGTCGCGGTACAACCGAAAAAGACGTGGCAAATTTTGGTCATTGTGACATTGGTCATTGAGTCATTGCGCAGCAAAAACCCCACGCCACCAGGGGCGGCGTGGGGTCTTGTGTGTCGGCCTCTCAAGAAAGGGCTATGAAACCCCTGCCAGCGCGTGATCCAAGATCGCGAATTCCTTGGCGACCAGAATTTCCGCAGTGGTGGAATTCCAGCCACGGAAATAGGCGGCCGCGCGGCCGCGGTGCGGGTTGCGGTAGAGGACGCGGTCGCCCTCCACGACGAGGTACATGCGACGCCGCCGGTGGCGGCCGCGTTTGCGCACAATGCGCGGTCCCCCCTGTTCTTTGGGGTTTGACACAATCAATCGGGTCTGAACATCGGATCCCTTCATGGCTCCAACTACCTGTTGCTGAGACTTCCTGTACGCCAGGAAGCAAGTGGCCCGGCCCTGCCGGAACAAAGGTGCCCACTCCTGTTGTCGCATGTGCCGGCCAGAGCCCTCGGCCGAGTCTCCAGAAACCGCGTCCGGCACATCACCCGCCATCCGTGTTCACGCCCGTCTTGAGGCGGAACTTCGCGAGGCACAAGGCAGTGTCCTTGTGTTCAGCACTTTAGCCGTAGCGGAGGTGGGAAGCAACAGGAAATCGCACCACAAAGTCTTGTGGTGCGTGTGTTCAGTAGCCACCAAGGGGAGCCAGACCGGTCAGGTCGTCGGCTTGTTGGGATCGTACGGCGGGGGCAGAATTCCGCCGCGGGACTGGTAGTTGGGCTGTCCGCCCCAGTTCAGCTTCCGGTGCAGGTTCAGGTAGTAATTGCTGCCGGGAACCTTGGCGATCTGCATCCGCACGGCCGCGCGGCGCACATCCACGCGGTCGCCGGAATTGAGCGGCAGGCGGATCTGGCCATCGACCATCAGATGCACACCGTCGGGAATGTCGGGGACTTCCAGGGTGTAGACACAGTCGGCGCTGTCGACGAGAGCCCGCATGGTGAGCGCATGCGGACAGATGGGGGTGATGACAAACGCCTGCAGATCCTGGCGAACAATGGGGCCGCCCGCCGACAGGTTGTGCGCGGTGGATCCCACCGGGGTGCTGATGATGACACCGTCGCCGCTGTAGGTCGTGACCGGGACATCATCGATCGACAACTGGACATCGATCATCTTCATCGCCGCGCCGGAGAGCACCTCCACCTCGTTGAGTCCCAGCATCACCTGCCGCTCGCCGTTTTTGCGGATCAGCGCGCATTCGAACATCAGATACTGCAGGATGTGATACTGGCGTTCGGCGATCTGTGGCAGAAGGTCGCAGAATTCGGTGGGAGACAGGTCCGCGAGGAAACCCAGGCGGCCGAGATTGACGCCCAGAATTGGAAGCTGCCACTGGCCCATGTGGCGGCAGGCGCGGAGGATCGCTCCGTCGCCGCCGATCACGATGACGAGTTCAGACTTGGTGGTGGTGTAGTCCAGGCCCCCTTCATCCACGCCGGTGACGATCAGGTCTTTGCGGCTGCGGACGATCGGCTCCAACCGTTCCCAGGCGACCTGAACCTTGGGAATGCGGGGGTCGGCCACAATGATGGCGCGAAGGGGAGTATCGTGCATCAATCACCTGTCAGGAAATTCCAGGATGCTGTCAGCGCAGGAGGCTGGACGCTGCGGATGTGTTCGCCAGCATATGCGCCACGGCAGGAATATGCCAATGCCCGACGCGGCGGCGGCGGATTTTGTGAGGCGACCCCTCAAGCGGTCTGGGCACGACCCAGAAATGCGGACAAGCGAGGCGGGCTGTTCTGCCCGGCTCGCTTGTTGCTGGAAGCACTCGATCAATAGCCACAGGGATAGCAGCACCAGAACGGGCGGCTGTGGCATTCCCACTTGCCGGGCCGCAATTGGCCATTGTAGTCGTGGCACCAGGCATTGCAGTCTTGCTGATCGGCCGCCCACTTGAAGGGGACCAAGGGCAGCGCTCCAAAGAAGCGGACTGTCGCACCCACCGGCTGCAGGGCCGGGTGCATCTCGCAGCCGTAGCGTTCCTGGGGAATGTCTTCAAAGTACAGCGGGTCGTGGCACAGAAGGTAGTGCCGGCCGTAGAGGGTGTCACAGCGCCATCCGGCGGTGTCGCCGATGGCCGTCGACGGGAAGTGTGACTGCCAGGTGCGCTTCATGTTCTCCGGGACGGTGCCGGAAACGATCTTGATCTCCGACAGAGCCTTGGGTGGTTTGACGTTCGGCGGACCGTTGTCGGCGATTTTTTCATCCTGCGCGGTAAAAGCCGCCGGTGCCTGGGCCCGGCAGTCCGCCGCCAAGCCCAACACAACCAGGCCAAACACCCCCCAGACGCATCGCCGCGAAGCTTCCGTCCATCGCGGCAATTCACGGCAACCCAACATGGTTTCGCCCCCTCAGGCATCCAGACCAAAATCCGCCGGGTCTGAACCGGCCAAGGGTTGGCGGCAGGCAGCCGAAAACCCTGTCAACCCTAATTATCGGGTTTAACGGCACAACCGCATGACAAGGAAAATCGGCAACGTTCGCGCTGGGGCGCAAACTCCAGCCAGGCCATCTCGGCGGACTCAGCCACGGCTGACGGTGATCGGCGGCGGCGACTTGAGCGTCTGGAACACCACGCAGTAGCGTTCGGCCAGTTGAATCAGCTTGTCGACCTGTTCTGCCGGGGCGTCCGTGTCGACCTGAAACTTGACGCGGATGGCCGTGAAGCCGACCGGTGTTTCGCGGCTGACCCCAAGTGTGCCCCGGAAATCCATGTCGCCTTCGACGGTGACGGTTCCACTCCTGAGCGGGATGTTCATCGCCGTGGCTACGGCCCGGAGCGTCACCCCGGCACAGCCCGCCAGCGACTCCAGCAGCATGTCGCCCGCGCAGGCGTCGGAGCCATCGCCCCCGGCCGCACGATGCAGGCCAGCATGAATCGAACCGCGCGGCGACTGCACGTCGCACGCGATCTCGGTCGGATCAAGCTGGCCCACAATGCGAATCGTGACTTGGGCGGTCGCCGGATTCTCCTTGTACTGGGCCTTGAGCGGAGCCTGGAGCGCCCGGAGTTCGTCACCGGTCATGATGGATTCCTTGGGATTTCGACTTCGAACCGTGGGGGTTGGCCCGCAGCGTTACGGAATCAGGGGCACCGCCTATTTGACCAGCGACTCCAACTCTTTGCCCAGCAATGTTTTCAGCTCGCCAGATCGACCCTGATGGACCGCCTGCACCGTCCCCTGCTGGTTGACGACGATGAACACCGGCAGTGCGACCACGTCGCAGGCTTCGGCGGCGATGCCGCGCGGGTCCAGCACGAGCGTGCTCTGAAAAGGCTGTTTGGCGACAAACTTCTTCACGTCTTCAGGTTCTTCACCCACGTTCACGGCATAAAACTTCACTCCCTTGGCCTGGTATTCCTTCACCAACTGGCTAATCGCCGGCATTTCGCTGAGGCTTGGGGCGCACCAGGTGGCCCAGAAGATCACCACCAGGCCCTTGTCGTCTGGTCCCTTCTGAATCTTGGTCTTTTGTCCGTCAAGCTGCAGAACTTCCAGATCGACCCAGGGCTTGCCTTCCAGCGCTGGTGGCTGCCCGCCGAGCGTGGCATAGATGTCGTCGACAAAATCCGTCCCTGCGGGGGGGACATAGACAAACGTCGCCGGGGGCGGGGCCTCCATCTGCCACGTGAGTTTTGAAGTCATCACCTGCTCATAGCTGTCCATCTCGCCCTTGTCGTTCATCCCCAGGTTCACGTTCGTGGTCTGGACGATTCGCTTGAGAATGGGCTGTTTGCCGAGGGCCATGGCAAATTCCGCCTGGCGATGCCCCCAGTGCATCTTGAAGATCCGGCACGGGATATTCTCGATCGTTTCCTCCCCCGTCACTTCCACGTCCGAGGCGTGGCTATGAATGTAGTCGGGGAGGTCAGGACGCAGCAGAAGGTCCAGTCCGGTCGTGGCGAGGCTCAGCGAGAGAATCACGTTCCGTCGCAATCCCTGACCCTTGCCGAGCATCACCGAGGACGACGCCATTTTTGCGTTGGTCAGGTAGGTGACGACCTTTTCGCCATCACCCACACAGATGAGATCCACCGTCGGCGGCTGATTGGGCTCGGCGGACTTGGAGCCGAGTTCCACACGGAAATGCCGCGGCGGTCCGCGCAGGACGCGGGCGGTCTGCATGCCAGTGGCGGTCCCCTGCGGCCCGGTCGACTTCCACTCGGAAGCCACGTCGATCACGTAACCGGGCTGTTCCTTGAGGTAGGCCTGCATGTCGCGAATCGTGGCTTCCAGCACCGCACCGCCATGATCGGCAGGGGCAACCACAGGTCGCGGAGCAACCTTGGGGTCCTCGGCGTGAGTTCCACCTTGCAGGAGCAGCAGGAGGCCGACCAGGGACAGCGTCCAGAGGGTGACAGTTGGATTTCGCGGCATGTTCCTACTCCATCAGGATGTACCGATGAGTCAGCCGCTTCCGGCTTCGCTCACGATCAATGAACTGCTTGATTCTTGATTCTTGCTTACTTCCGACTCGTCAGCCAGCGTTGCAGGTCTGCCCTGGTTTCAAAATCAAAGATTTTGTCACCAAGTTGTTCCAAATCCGCCAGCGGCAGCTTTTCAATACGACTCGCCAAAGTCTTGCCGATGGCTTCGTGGCCGAATTTGCGTCGCAAAAACTGCAGGGCCATTGCAGCGCGTCCCTGCTCAAGTCCCTGCTCAAGTCCCTTTTCCAAGCCTTCAGCTCGTCCCTCCTGTCGCGCCTCCTCGACGAAGCTCTTCACGAGATCCTCCCCTTCTGGAAATGCCTGATGCAGCGCCGCCCCCAGTTGCTCGGCGTTCAGCATGCGGGTGGACGCGAGATATTGGAAGATCGGCTCCATGGATTTTAGCTGTGTCGCCAGTTCCAGCGGGAGTTGAGCCAACAGATTTGGCAATTCGGCCTGAAAAGCCTCGTCGGGCTGATAAGCCCAGTGGAGCAGGTTGAGGGCGACGCGAGTCCAAGGATCGCCGGCGATCTCTGTGTCGGACTGGGCTGAAATGTCCAGCAGCCGATATTCAAACTGCGGGACAAACCGCAGAAGTGCCGCGGGGATTTCTCCAAACTGGTCAGCAAACTGGCATGAGTCTCGCCATACGGACTTCCCGTGGTACAGCACCAGCGGGATAACAATTGGCAATGGCAGCTTGCCGTGTTTCAGGTGCTCCGTCCAGCATTGCTGCTGATATTGCAGGAGTTGCAGCCGCACCTTGCCGTCTGGCTCGCTCTTATGCTCAATCAGCAACAGCACAAAAATCTGGTATTTTGAGGTGCGTCGGCGCTGCTTTTCGGCCCACTCACAGTGAAACAGGCAGTCCGCGAAATACTCCTTCAAATTCGCGTCCACCCATGAGCCACGGGCAGGTTTCAGCGTCGAGATGTCGAGCAGTTCCACCACGTCCTGCGGCAGATACTCCCGCACGAGGCTTTGAGCGCTCTCCCGCCGCGAAATCGTTTCCTTCGCGAACCGGTCGTGGGGATGTTGGACATCGGACATTCAATCACCCGCTCATCCACCGCGCTTGAGCGTCTGAAACCTGGCCAGCAAATCCTTGGTCACCGGTCCCGGCTTCCCATCGCCGATCGTGCGCCCGTCCAGACTCGTTACGGGGATGACTTCCGCTGCGGTGCCGGTCAGGAAACATTCGTCAGCCACGTAGAGGTCGTGCCGGGTAAGGGGCAGTTCCTGAACTTCAATGCCTGCGGCGCGGGCCAGCTTCATGACGGCACCGCGTGTAATTCCTTCCAGGATACCGGATTCCGCCGACGGCGTCATGAGGACGTTGTGCTTGACGATGAAGATGTTGTCGCCCGTGCATTCGGCCACTTCGCCCTTGTGGTTCAGCATCAGGGCTTCGACGCAGCCAGCGTCGGCGCCTTCAATCTTGGCCATGATGTTGTTCAGGTAGTTCAGCGATTTGATCCGCGGGCTGAGCGCCTGTGGGTGGTTGCGGATCGTGCTGGCGGTGACCAGTTTCATCCCCTTTTCGTAGGTTTCCGTGGGGTAGAGCGTGATCGTGTCGGCGATGATGATGATCTGCGGATCGCTGGTCCGCTTGGGGTCGAGCCCGAGGTAGCCCGCACCGCGGGTGATCACCAGGCGGACGTAACCGTCGTCCAGCTTGTTCGCCGCCACGGTCTCTTCCGTGGCCTTGGAAAGTGCGGCTGGGGAGAGGGGGATTTCCAGCCGGATCGCCTTGGCGCTTTCGTACAGCCGGTCGATGTGTTCCTTCAGCAGGAAGACCCGCCCGCTGTAAACGCGAATTCCCTCGAAGACGCCGTCGCCGTACAGCAGTCCATGGTCGAAAACGCTGATCATCGCCTGCTCTTTGTCAAAGAGCTTGCCGGAAATGTAGACCTTGCTCATGGCGAAAACTGTCGAGGGAATGGGGATCCGGCAATTTGAACTGCCGTTCTGTGGATGCTGTGCAAAAACGGAGTGGCAATTGTTGCTTCCCCCGTCGCTCAAGTCGAGGGGAGTGCAATCTTGATCCGGCGCAATCCGCCGCGGCGTAGAAACGAGAAAAGACTCCTGGTCCATCGGAACCAGGAGTCTTTGAGCCACGCCATCGAAGATTTGTTCGCGAAAATCTATCCGTGAATGTTGCCGGGCTACATATTGGCGTCTTTGTCCCACAGCCGGAAGCCACCGATGAAGGCGTGCTTGTTGTCGCCCAGCCGCGCGCCCTGGGGCAGTTCCAGCAGTTTGCGGGCGTTGCCGCCGCCCAGCACGACGTAATCGGCGATAAACGCGTTCTTCAGCAGGCCGACCACTTCCTTGACCGATTCGCGCCACTTGGCTTTGCCGCGTTCTTCCATCCCGCGGACACCCACGTATTCCTCGTAGCTCTTCTTCTTCTTGTAGGGGAGGTGGCCCAGTTCCAGCGGAGCGATCACGCCATCAATGACCAGCGCCGTTCCCAGGCCGGTTCCCAGCCCCAGAAACAGCATCCGACCGCCGTCGTAGGCACCCAGCGCCTGCATGGCCGCGTCGTTGATGATTTTGACGGGTTTGCCGAAGGCCGCCGCGAAGTCGTAGCCCACCCAGCCGGGAGGCAGGTTCTTGGGTTCGAGGATCAGCTTTCCATTGACCACCGGACCGGGATAGCCGATGGAAATGGCATCGAACTCCCAGTCTTTGGTGGCGGCTTTGACCGACTCAACCATTCGCGCGGCCGACATTTCCGGCCCCGATGGAATTTTCACCGGATCGGCCTTGCCGGTTACCAGCACCTTGACGTTTGTGCCACCAACGTCGATCACGAGCACCTTCATCGTTCTCCCCCAGTTCAGCGCCAGGTCAATGCCGGTTGGCAGTTTGGTTCTTGAAAGCAGCCTCTCATGATTCCAGTACACCGACAGTGGAGCCCAGTGAGCGCCAGTGAGCAGTTCCACGACAGGTGTACCGAAATCACGCAACCAGATTCTACACGACTATACTACTCTGCGAATCGGACCGTGCTTGGAATTCCAAAAGGATCTTCCCGTGGACCGCATTGATGTTCTCATTTCCGCGGAGCAGATCCGGACAGCCGTCAACCGCGTGGCTCAACAGATCTCCACCGACTACCACAACCGGCCGCTGACCATTCTGGGCGTGATGACCGGCAGCTTGATGTTTCTCGCCGACCTGATCCGCCAGCTCGACATGCCGCTGCAAGTGGGGATGATCCAGGCGTCCAGCTACCGTGGCACTCAAACGACCCCCGGAACGCTCCGCATCAATGCGGATTTTCTCCCTCGGCTGGAGGACCGCGATGTCCTTCTGCTCGACGATATCTTTGACACAGGCCAGACATTGAGCGCCCTCTGCACGCATCTGGCTGCCCCTGCGGTTCCCTCCGCGTCGCCTGGTAAACCACGCAGCCTAAAAGCGGCCGTCCTGCTGTGGAAAGAGGGCCGGCAGACGGTCACAATGCAGCCGGACTACTTTGGCTTCCGCATTCCCGACCAGTTTGTGGTGGGCTATGGTCTCGATTTCAACAACGAATACCGGCATCTGCCGTATGTTGGCGTGGTGCATCCGGTGACACCGTTGCCCGTGGCTTAAT
Organism: Planctomycetaceae bacterium; assembly: GCA_021732845.1. Taxonomy (GTDB): domain Bacteria; phylum Planctomycetota; class Planctomycetia; order Planctomycetales; family Planctomycetaceae; genus JAKFUF01. The sequence goes on from JAKFUF010000157.1 coordinate 15,595, forward strand.
CGTCAGAATTCGTGCCGAACGCTCTGGTTTCGCAAATTGTCACCGAATGAAGATTCGCCAGCTTTCGAGTGGAATCGGGTTTCAGCGCGCGTCTATACTGGTCGATAGCAACACGCATGGTTCCGTTCGGCTCCCGCGTGGACCGCTCGCCGCCCTTCGCGGTGCGATCTCGGGCAGGCCACATTGGCTGCTCACTCTGGGATGGACTTCACGATGCCAAAGAAGCTGATTTTCGCCTCGGCAGGAGCCGCCGGGATTGTCGCGCTGCTGGCGGTTCTGGACATGGTCCTCAAGGTTCCCTTTCGGGGAGCCATGGTGCTGGACATCATGTTTCTCGTGGCCGCCGGGGTCATCCTCTACATGTCGTTCGACACCTTTCGCGAACTCAACTAACCGCCCGGCACGATTTCGGCACTGCCTTCCGAGAGCCACGGCTCTCGCGGATTCACGCTCTTAAATTTGGAGACTCAACGTGAGTCGGATGCAACTTGTGCTCGTCTCTCTCGTTCCGGCCTTCAGCGGCTTGGCGCTGGCCGCAATCTGCGGCATGTCGTTCCTGTCGTATGCCGACCAGTCGCCGATGATGTTCAAGCTCGTCGGGGTGATGGGCCTGCTGCTGGGGATGGTTGGCGTGCTGATGCCGCCCGCCTTCTGGCTGATGGGGGCTCCACCCCGCGCTGCCGCCCCCGCCAAAGAAGCGACCAAGGGAAAAGACAAAGGAAAGTCCGCCGATCAGGACAAAGACGACGAGGACGCGGAAGAGGCTGTCTCGGGCACCATGGACGCGGATGGCGTCGAATTTGCCAGCGAGGGCGATGCGGATGTCTTCGCCGAAACCGACACCGGCCTCGAAGTTTTCGACGACGACTCCCTGGTCTCTGGCTCCGAAGAATTCGTAGCCGAAGAAGAAGTGGAAGAAGAGTTCGAAGAAGAGGAAGAGGCTCCTAAAAAGAAGAAGAAACGCTGAACTCGCGAGCGGAGCAGCCCGCCAGCGGACCAAGAAAGTGGCTTGCCACTGGTCCGCGACAGGGCTGCGGGAGCGAGCAAAAAAGCAGGAGTAGATCACGAATCAACCTTGAAGACGGCCATTGAGGCCGATTCGCCGTTGATTCGTGATTTCGCTTTTGATGGGCCAGACTTTTCCCGCTGTCAAACGTTCGTCCACTGGTGGTTGGCCGCGCTCTTCAGCACCGCATCACAGATCTTCTGTGTTTCGAGGGCATCGCGGAATGTCGGCGGACAGGGCTTGTTGGCAGCGAGGGCCTGCAGGAAGTCGGCCACCTGGTGAATGAAGGTATGCTCGTAGCCGATTTGCAGACCGGGCACCCACCACTGCTTCATGTACGGCTGGTCGCCATCGGTCACATGCACCGACCGCCACCCGCGGACAATCCCTTCGTCCTTGTGGTCGAACCACTGCAGGCGGTGCAGGTCGTGCAGATCCCACTTGATTGACGCGTTCTCGCCGTTGATTTCCAGCGTGTACAGCGCCTTGTGCCCGCGGGCGTAGCGCGTCGATTCAAACAGCCCCAGTGAACCATTGGCGAAGTGACAGAGGAAGGCACACGCATCGTCGATGCCAACCTTTTCCACCTTGCCGGTGAGGTTGTGCTTGCGTTCCTTGATGAACGTTTCCGTCATCGCCGTGACGTTCGTGATGCTGCCGTTCAGCCAGATCGCCGTGTCGATGCAGTGCGCCAACAGGTCGCCGGTCACGCCGCTGCCGGCCGCTGCCGCATCCAGCCGCCACAACGCGGTCCCGCCCTGCGGCAGGTCGGCGGAAATGGTCCAGTCCTGCAGGAAGTTGGCCCGATAGTGGAAGATCCGGCCGAGCTTGCCCGTGTCGATGATCTGCTTGGCCAGCGTCACGGCCGGGACCCGGCGGTAGTTGTACCAGACCGTGTTGGGAACCCCGGCCTTCTCGACGGCCTGGCACATCTCTTCGCCTTCAGCCGTGTTCATCGACAGCGGCTTTTCGCACAGGATCATTTTGCCGTTGGCGGCGGCCGCCAGGGCGATTTCCTTGTGCAGGTTGTTGGGCGTGCAGATGTCGACGGCATCGATGTCCTGGCGTTCGACCAGCTTTCGCCAGTCGGTCTCCACCGATTCGTAGCCCCACTGGCTGGCAAACGCCTTGACCTTCTCGGCATCCCGCGCGCAGACCGCCTTCAATTCGGGACGGTATTCGAGGTCAAAGAACTGGTTGACCTGCCGATACGCATTGGAGTGCGTCCGGCCCATGAATCCATAACCGATGAGGCCGATGCGGAGGGGCTTGGGCATTGCAGGTCCTTTCGGGATGACATTTTCGCACGCGAATGTTCATCCGTCGCTGGCATGAGGGATCGTCGAGTGGTGTTTGGACCAGAGATTACGCCCTTGCCCAACGCGCAGGCAAGTCAGCCAGCGCTGAATTGAAGCAGCCCAGCGATTCACCCGTGGCCTCGTGCCCGTCCGCCTCCATTTTAGCGGCACGGCGCAAGCCGTCCGGTGAGCGATTATCCACACGGTGGCTCACCGGAGGGTTCGCGCCGGCACACGCCCTTCCGCTTCCATGTCGACGGCACGGGGCAAGCAGGTCCACGGATTGTGCGAGCGTCACTCGACGACCGCAGAAGGAAAACGGTTCCTGGCTCGTCACGCCTGCGCGCGAAAGGGGCTGTCGAACTGGTCTCGCGTCGTCTGGCGACTTGAGTTAAGTTTCTCCCCCCGTGGGGTTTCCCCGCGCCGGAGAGACCCTTCACCCTGCCCGATGCCGGCCCATGCAGACCGCCCTCCAAACCGACTCTCCCTTGTCCGCCCCGATTCGGGCCGTGGGGAAGATCACCATTGAGGGGGTGACGCTGGCGGGTGACCTGGCGATTTTCGCCGGGCAGATGCTCGCGTGGCTCTTCACGCGGCTGCCCCGCTACAGCGTGATCCTGACAAGCGCCTATGCCATCGGTGTGATGAGCCTGCCGGTCGTGCTCCTGACTGGTGCCTTCATCGGCATGGTGATCGCCGTCCAGACTTTCGAACAGTTCCAGTTCATGCATCTGGAAACCCAACTGGGGGCGACGATCAACATGTCGCTCGTCCGCGAGCTGGGTCCGGTGCTGACCGCCACGATGCTTGCCGGGCGTGTGGGCAGTTCCATCGCGGCCGAGCTGGGGACGATGAAGATCACCGAACAAATCGACGCCCTGCGGGTGCTGGGGGCGAATCCGATCCAATACCTGGTTGTGCCACGCTTTGTCGCCTGCGTCCTGTTGATCCCGCTGCTGGCCCTCTGTGCCGATGCGGCGGGAGTGGTGGGCGGCTGGTTTTTCGGCTCCCAGATTCTGGGGGTCAACAGCGTCCACTACTGGAACCACAGCGAAGACTTCATCGGAGCCTTCGACCTGTTCACGGGGGCGGCCAAGTGTGCGTTCTTTGGGGCGGCGATCGCGATCATCGCCTGTCATCGTGGCTTCCACTGCAGCGCCGGTGCCGAGGGCGTGGGCAAGGCGGCGACCGAGGCGTTTGTGCTGTCCTTCGTGGCCATTCTCGTGCTGGACTTCCTCGCCGGGATCCTGCTCAACGAAATCTATCACCTGCTCTACATGCCCTCTGTCGGGGTTGGCTGAGTGGACCGGGGATCCTGCACCTGATGACAACCGAGCCACCGATCATCGAATTCCGCAACGTCACGCGCTCCTTCGGATCGCAGATGATTCTGCGGAACGTCTCGTTCAAACTCGAACGGGGACAGACGGTGGCCGTCATCGGTGAAAGCGGCTGTGGCAAGAGCGTCACCCTGAAGCTGATGATCGGCCTGATCGCCCCCAACTCGGGCGACGTCCTGCTCGACGGACGCTCGCACGCGAGCCGCAGCGAACGCGAGCTGACAAAAGAACGGCTGCGGTTCGGCTACGTCTTTCAAGGAGCGGCATTGTTCGACAGCCTCACGGTCGGCGAGAACATCGCCTTCCCGCTGCGGCAGAACACGCAAATGACCGATCAGCAGATTCACAACGAGATGCAGGAGCGGCTGCGCGACGTGGGCCTGCCGCCGCTGGTCGCCCACAAGCGGCCGGCGGAACTGTCGGGTGGGATGAAGAAGCGTGTCGGGCTGGCGCGGGCGCTGGCACTTCAGCCGGAGATCATGCTCTACGACGAGCCCACCACCGGCCTCGACCCGATCATGACCGACGTGATCAACACGCTCATCGCCCAAACGCGGGAAAAACGCCCGATGACCAGCGTCGTGGTGACGCACGAGATGTCCACGGTTGGCCGCACGGCCGACCGCGTGCTGATGCTCTATCCGCTGCCACGGCTGGAAGCCACGGACGGCCAGGTCGTGTTCGACGGATCACCGGCCGAAGCCTTCAGTACCGAAAACCGCCGCGTCTACCAGTTTGTGCATGGCATGGCGGGCGAACGGCTGGAAGAGTTGGCGGTGAAGTAGGGCATGCCGCCCCTGTTGGAAAAGAGGAATCACGCCAAGGCGCGGAGGCGCAGAGGAGGTTTGGGGAAGTTGGTTGGTTGCGGATAGTGAAGAATCTCCAATCTCAGCTTTAAAACTCACAGTGATGGATGTGCGAGAAGTTATCAAGAATGCTGCGAACGAGCGGGGTCGCCAAACTTAGGACCGCGGCAAGAATAACTGTCGACTTTTGACAAGCCGTACAGCCAATGAGCCGGAGGGCCTTAGCCCCCGGTTGGAGGATAATCGGAAGACGCCAGCGCCACGAACCGGACGCTAAGGCTCGCGGCAAAAATAACTGTGACATTTGTCTCCCTATCCAGCAGCGAACGCCATCAAGGACAGCGAATGAAGTTGGTGGTGAAGTCGACAAGGCTGGCAAAACGGTGCGGGAATCGTACGGTCATAAATTAACCACGAATTTTCACGAATTTTCACGAATTTTCACGAATTTTCACGAATGATCAACCGGCATGGCTTCGCGGGTGATGGAATCCTGCGCGTTGTTGTTCGTGACATTCGTCTTATTCGTGAAAATTCGTGGTCCCCCTTCTCGTTGCCTAAGACCGGCCTTCGGTTAGCATCTTGAAGCGTGCTTTATTCTTTGTCCGGTCCTTAACAAAAACGTGGATCAACAACCTCTCATTCGTGATGATTCGTATTATTCGTGAGATTCGTGGTTAATTTAGAAGCCCTGAACGAGGAGCCGTGTTGTTGGACAGGACGACTACACCCAACACCTCCGCCCTTGTGATCGCGATTCTCATTGAACGCACTAACATAGCTTTTTGACGACAGTTATTGATTCTGCAAGCATCGACGGCGTGACTAGTGGCCTCCGAAGTCTGAATTTCGTCGAACGCAGACGTAGCACCTGATTCACCTCTTCCTCCGGCGTTCCCATGACCGAGTCGCGACTGCAGTTTACCGTGGGCTTGTTCGTGATCGGATCGGCGCTCGTCGGCGCGGGACTGGCCCTGCGGTTTGGGGAACTCAAGTTTCTCTGGGAGAAGTCGTACAACGTGACGGTGCATTTTCCCGAGGCGCCCAACGTGCAGACGGGGACGCCAGTCCGCAAGAACGGCGTCAACATCGGGCGGGTCAGCGCCCTGTCATTTGATGAACAGCACGGCGGCGTTTCAGTCACGTTGGCCTTGAACACAAAGTACACCTTGCGGGCCGACTCGCATCCGCGGCTCACGCAGTCGCTGCTGGGGGATTCCACGGTCGAGTTCAGCCCCGGTTCCAGCGCGGAGATCCTCAAGCCCGGCGCCGTCCTCGAAGGATCACCGCCGGTCGACCCGATGAAGCTGGTGGCGCGGCTCGAATCGAAGGTGTTCGACACCCTGACCACGCTGCACGAGACCACCGACGAGTGGAAGCGCGTCGGCAAGAACGTCAATTCGCTGGTCGAAACGAACCGCGGCAATCTGGATCAGGTCGTGGAGCGTGCCGCCGAGTCGCTCAGCGAATTCACCACCGCCATGAAGAGCGCCAACAAATACCTCAGCGATCCGCAGAACGAGGAGAACTTGAAGAAGACCCTGGCCGCCTTGCCGGCGATGGTCAAGGACACACAGATGACAATCACCGCCGTCCGTTCGGCTGTCCAAAAGATGGACGAAAACATGACCAACCTGAACCGGGTCACGGCTCCCCTGGCGAAGCGCAGCGAGTCAATTGTCAGCAAGCTCGACGGCAGCATGGGCAACCTCGAGATCCTGCTGGCGGAACTGAATGTGTTCGCCCAGGCAGTGAATGCCGAGGATGGCTCCCTCAAAAAGTTTGTCTCCGACCCCGAGCTGTATCGCAATCTAAATCAGACGGCCTCGACGCTGAACACGCTGATGCGGAACCTCGACCCCGTGATCCGCGACATTCGTGTCTTCTCCGACAAAATCTCCCGGCATCCGGAACTGATCGGCGTGGGCGGTGCCCTCCGGCCCAGTTCGGGCGTGAAGGCCGCCGAATATCAGAAACCGGCAAACCCAACACGACGTGAGTAGACTTACCACGAACAGAGAACTGAAGGCCGTGCTTGATCAATAAAAGGGTGCTTAACCACGAATAGCACGAATCCTCACGAATAAAGTTGTTCATCCGCGTTGTTGGTGATTTTGGCGATCGAGCTTATTCGTGTTATTCGTGAGATTCGTGGTTCGCTAACTTCATGCCCGCCAACCAAAAAACGTTGATCAATATTGTTGGGGTTCGTAGTGCAAAGGCCCGGATCCACCGAGACAAGCTCGGTGGGGTATTCACGAGGTTGCACGGTTGACGCGAAACGAAGCGAGTTTTCCGCGATGCTCCAAACTTCAGCCCATCCCGTGAACGGTCTTCGCACCGAGGTTCACGCGCCGCCGGCTGAGGCACACTGGCTGTCCGGTGTCCGGCTGTTGTGCGTCGACTCTCAGCAGCGGAGTTCCATCAATCTGGCGCTCCAACTGGATGCGGCGGGCTGCATTGATCCTGAAATCCAGTGGGTGACCTCCGCCGCGGACGCCCTGTTCGCGCTGCGTGAGGAGAGTTTTGACTGCGTGATCGTGGGACGGCTGTCCGAGCAGGCTGAGCCACGGGAGTCGCTGGAGTTGCTGCAGAGCATCCGCATGGGTGGGTGCGACGACCCGCTGGTGGTGCTGGTGTCCGGGGCGGCGGATCTGCTGTGGGGCGAGTTCGCCGAGCACGAAGCGGAACTGCTGACGGCCCCCGCCCGCTGGGAATCGCGGTCGCTGCTGTCGGTCATTCGGCGGGCGATGCACCGGATGCAGGTCCTGCGCGAGAACCAGCGGTTTCTCGCCGCCGAACGGCAGCGGTTGATGCGCGACCGCGACGAGGCCGAACACCTGCTGCATCAGCAACGGCAAATCTTGAGCGAGCTGGAACAACTGGCCTCCGGCACGGGGCTGAGCCCCCAGCGGCCAGGCCCTCTGGCGAACTTTGCCCCATCGTCTCTCCCCGCCCGTCCGCAACTGCCACCGGAACTGGGAGCCTATTATCAGGAGTTGCTGCGGAACTATGTGATCATGGGGACGGGCAGCCTGGCGGGTGAAATCTCCAAGCTGGCGAACATGCTGGCCGACGCCGACGTGAGTCCTGGTCACGCGCTGGAACTGCATCTGCAGCATGTGGAACGGCTGGTGCTGGGTCTGGGCAACCGCAGCACCCGGCATGTGATGGCCCGCGCCGACCTGTTGGCCCTGGAACTCGTGATGCGGCTGGGTGAGTGCTATCAGGCGCGGGCATCGCATCGTAGCCGAGTCACTCCGTGACTCGATCGCGATCTCCTTTCATGCACCGATCGAATTCAACAACCAGGCCGAGAGGCCAAGCTCGCTGCACGAGCGGGTTCGAGTCACGGAGTGACTCGCCTACTTGGCAGCGCATCGGAGCCGAGTCACTCCGTGAATCGATCGCGATCTCCTTTCATGCACCGACCGAATTCAACAACCAACCGAGAGGCCAAGCTCGCTGTGCGAGCGGGTTCGAGTCACGGAGTGACTCGCCTACTTGGCAGCGCATCGGAGCCGAGTCACTCCGTGACTCGATCGCGATCTCCTTTCATGCGCCGATCGAATTCAACAATCAGGCCGAGAGGCCAAGCTCGCTGCGCCAGCGGGTTCGAGTCACGGAGTGACTCGCCTACTTGGCAGCGCATCGGAGCCGAGTCACTCCGTGACTCGATCGCGATCTCCTTTCATGCACCAACCGAATTCAACAACCAACCGAGAGGCCAAGCTCGCTGTGCGAGCGGGTTCGAGTCACGGAGTGACTCGCCTACTTGGCAGCGCATCGGAGCCGAGTCACTCCGTGACTCGATCGCGATCTCCTTTCATTCATCGACCGAATTCAACAATCAGGCCGAGAGGCCAAGCTCGCTGCGCGAGCGCATTCGAGTCACGGAGTAACTCGCCTACTTGGCAGCGCATCGGAGCCGAGTCACTCCGTGACTCGATCGCGATCTCCTTTCATGCACCGATCGAATTCAACAATCAGGCCGAGAGGCCAGCTCGCTGCGCGAGCGCATTCGAGTCACGGAGTGACTCGCCTACTTGGCAGCGCATCGGAGCCGAGTCACTCCGTGACTCGATCGCGATCTCCTTTCATGCGCCGATCGAATTCAACAATCAGGCCGAGAGGCCAGCTCGCTGCGCGAGCGCATTCGAGTCACGGAGTGACTCGCCTACTTGGGACGTTTCCAGTGCCTATACTCACCCTTCACAAGTCCAGCCAACGGACCGTTGTCCGCGATGTAACGTTGAAAGCGTTCAAAATGTTCCGCGCTCCGCACCAGATGATCGAAGCTCTCTGGCTGCCAGAACTCGCCGCTCTGGTTCAACGCATTGTTGATCTTTGTGGCCGTGAACTTCTTCCAGGAGTAGCACTGTTTTTCGACCTCGGTCTTGCCGAGCAATCCAACCAGCAGATGGACATGGTTCGGCATCACGACGAAGTCGCCCAGGTGATAGCGCTCTCCGTCGAAATGGTGCAGACTATCCACGACGATATCCGCCAGGTTGGGCCGGCAAAGCACGCAGGCACCGTGGCCTTTGTCGAGACATTCCTGATATTCCCTCGAGAACGTGGAATGGAACTCCTGTTGCACGGGTTCAGGCAGACGCCGCAATGCAGCCTGCCAATTCGTTGCTCCTGGAACAATGCGGTGGTGTCGCAGCCAATCATCGCGGCGGCGATACCACAGATCAGCGACCTCCTTCGGCATCGAATCCCCGGTACGAAAGGTGATGAAGTACGTTGCCCCCGGTTGATACCAGTGCGGCAGGTTGCCGACATCGATCCGTAGATCGCCCGCTGGATCGAACAGGTTGAATTGCATTGGTACCTCAAGTCGCCGAGCCATTCGTGACTCGAAACCGTTCACGCAGTCGCTGGGTCAGACTGCAGAGTTCGGCCTGTGAATGAAAGGATCTCGCGATCAAGTCACCGGAGTGACTCGGCTACTTGGCCGATTACGATCAAGTCAACGGCATCGCGCCCGCGCGGAGCACGGTCTCCTGCACCGCCAGGTCATGTTCGTACGAAAAATCGGCCGTCTTTTCGCCGAGCAGAATCCTTCGCATGTCCTCCGCATCGTCCACGTACCGGTTGTACTTGGGGAACGTGAGTTCGTGGTGGCCCGCCTTGAAGTCGCCCCGTGGCTTGCCTGCCGTCCAATGGGCCTGGGGGTCATCCAGCGGCTGAATCTGGTAGGTGCCCTCCGTCCCGCAGACCAGCAGGTGCCGCCGCGAGCCTCCATCAACCTCCATGGCGCTGGTCTTGATCGTCGCGGTGGCTCGCGGATACTGCAGCACCGCCAGCATGTTGTCCTGCAGGCCGTCGTCGATGCTGGAGGCATGTTGCGGGAAGGCCGTCACGCTCTGTGGCTTGCCCAGAATCCCCACCACCAGATCGATGACGTGGCAGCCGAGTTCAAACATCATCCCGCCCTGAAAAGCGGCCAGTTCGCGCCGCTGGGCTGGAGGGACGACCTTGCTCATCACCGTATGAACTTCGAAGATGTCGCCGAGCCACCCGTTTTTCAACATTTCTCGCAGCCGCACGATCCCGGGGTTGTACCGGTACATGTAGCCCATCTGCAGCAGGAGCTTCTTCTCCGCCGCGATTTGCAGGCAGCGGTGAAAATGCGGCAGTGACGAACCGGCCGGCTTGTCGAGATGCACATGCTTGCCCGCCTTGAGGCACGCTTCGGCGGTCGAGAGCAGTTGGGGAACTTCGGTTTCGACCAGCACGGCCTGCACATCCGGGTTACCCAGCAGTTCGTCTTGCGTAAGCCACCGCACGCCTTGGAAGGCTGGCTGCGACTCGGCCTGCTGCCGCAGCTTGGCGTCCGGCTCCACGACGCCAACCACCTCATATCCCGCCGATTTCCGGTAGACCCCCAGCTTCGACGCGTGCGGATGCCCAACGCCGATTTGACCAATCTGAATCGGTTTGGATGCCGGCTCCGCCCCGCCCGCCACCGGACCCAGAAGGGCCGGCACCGCCAGCGCTGCGGTTCCCGCCAACAATTGCCGTCGAGAGAGAGTGGTCATGGGAGATCCTGGTGACGGAAACCGATTGATTGAAACTGGGGCGACTTTGCAATCTTACCCGCGTCCCACCGGCTGCAGGTGGCTCTTGCTGGCGAGAAAGCTGACCGGTTCGCTGTCTTCAAATTGGACCATCAGGGTCCGATGCTTGCCTTCGCCGCTGACACTCATGATCGAGCCCATGCCATAGCGCGGGTGCCGGACCAGCATGCCAGGCCGGAACATCTGCGGGATCGAGGCAGGCTCGGCCGTGCCCGCCAGCAGGGCCGCTCCGGTGGTGAGCGGAATGCCGTTCATCGCCCGTCGTGCCGCTTCGGCCCGGCGGGTGCTCATAGTTTCTGGCGGTGGCTCGCGCAGCGCGGCGGCCGCGGAAGCGTCCCAGAAATCCAGGTCGCGGGCGTCGATGTATTTGAGGGACGGGCCGATCTCACGCAGAAACGAGCTTTCGATGGTGGTGCCGCGTGAGCCACGGAACTCACGGGTTTCGGCGCGGGTCAGATACAGCCGTTCGCGGGCGCGCGTCATGCCGACAAACAGCAGCCGCCGTTCTTCTTCGATCCCCTCGTATTGGTCCATTGAGCGCTGGTGCGGGAGGATGTTGTGCTCGACGGCGAGGACCACGACGACGGGGAACTCCAGCCCCTTGGCCGAGTGCAGCGTCAGCAGCGTCACCTTGCCCGCCGCTTCGTCGACGCTGTCCACATCGGCAGCCAGGCCGGCCGTCTCCAGAAAGCCTTCCAGGGAGGCATCCTCGGGGTTCAACCGGTCGTACTGCTCGGTCGCCGTGAGCATCTCGTCGATGTTGGCCACGCGCTGCTGGTCGTCGTCGGAGCTGCTGTTGCCGAACATTTCGCGGTAGTAGGTCTTCGTCAGCACCGCCCGCAGCAGTTCCGTCACACCGCCGCCTGCGGACTGCGTCAGTTCCTGCATCAGCGTGGCAAACCGCTTGAGACAGTAGGCCCCCTTCTTGGGGATGCCGGGGATCGTGTCGGCGACCGCAGCCGCTTCCAGTGAACTGCTGCCGTTCCGGTTGGCCCACTCGCGGGCCTTGCGCAATGACTTCAGCCCAATGCCGCGCGGCGGAGTGTTGACCACCCGTTGGAACGCCGCCTCATCGCTCGGGTTGTGAATGAGCCTCAGGTAGGCCATCAAATCCTTGATCTCGCTGCGGTCATAAAACGCGACACCGGCCGCGACCTGATAGGGAATGCCATGCCGGACAAACGCCAGTTCCAAGCCACGCGAGAGGGCGTTGGTGCGATAGGTGATGGCGAAGTCGGACCAGGGTCGGTTCTCCTGCTTGTGCAGATGCAGGATCATCCGGGCCAGTCCATCGGCTTCCTCACGCTGGTCTTGGAAGGTGACAAGCATCGGCGGGTGCCCCTCGCCGATGTCCGAGAACAATTCCTTGTGCTTCCGCCGTTCGTTGCGGCTGATGAGCGCCCCCGCTCCGCTCAGAATGGCCTGTGTGCTGCGATAGTTTTGTTCCAGACGGACAATCGAAGCCCGCGGAAAGTCGCGTTCAAACCGCAGGATGTTTTCAATCTGCGCGCCGCGCCAGCCATAAATCGACTGGTCCGGATCGCCCGTGGCACACAAGTTGGGATAGTCCTGCGACAGCGCCTGCACGATGCGGTACTGCACCAGGTTCGTGTCCTGGTACTCATCCACCAGCACGAAGCGGAAGCGGTTGTCGAGCGTCGAGCGAATCTCGTCGTTCTCCATGAGCAGCCGGGCGATGTGAACCAGCAGGTCATCGAAGTCGACGGCGTTCGACTGCATCAACTGCTGCTGATAGCGCGTATACACCTTGGCGATGATCAGGTCGTTGAAGCTGGCCCCGCGTTCGTTGACATCCAGGTCGAACTGCTCGGGCGTGAGCATCTTCTGCTTCGCTTCGCTGATGCGGTGCAGCATGCCCGCCGGCGAGTAATGGGCGGTGTCGATCTCCAGTTCGTTGCACACACCCTTCATGATCTGCCGCTGGTCGGCCGTGTCGAAGATCGAGAAATTGGGCTGCAACCCAACCGCCTGCGCATACTTCCGCAGCAGCCGCGCGCACATTTTGTGAAACGTGCTGACCCACACCTTCCCGCCGGCCTCCGGAAGCAGCGACTGGACGCGGTGCTCCATCTCCTTGGCGGCCTTGTTGGTGAAGGTGATCGCCAGTATTCGCCACGGGTCGACGCCGCGTTCAATGAGCCGCGCGATCCGCCGCGTGATGACCCGCGTCTTCCCGGAGCCCGGTCCCGCCAGCACCAGCAGCGGCCCTTCGAAATGCTCCACCGCCGCCAGTTGCGGGGCGTTCAAATCGGTCGCGGGAACCGGCAGAGAAAGTACGGCGGGGACGGACGCGGACATGCAAACTCCGTTTCGGGAATCCTGTGGCTGAGCCACGCCAATTATCCCAGACTCGGCGGGCGCTTCCAGTCGCGGGCCATTTTCGATTTTTGATTTTCGATTTTTGATTGGGTCGGCCATTGACGGGTCGGACTGCGGGGGCTTGTGCCCTTCCGCTTTCATAGCCTGCCCAAGACTGTCACAGAAGAATGGCGGGAGGGCGTTTTCGCGTGATATAGTTGGCGATTCCGCGCCTTGACTGAGTATGGGGTCGCTTCTTCGAGTTTCTAAACAGAAGGGCGCAATGGAACCGAATCCTGCGAGGTGCATTCCCCTTGTTTACCTGTGATTTACTTACTGAGTCGTTGCAACAGACGTGCTGCACACAAGGAGGCGAGAGACGATGGATCATTCACAATCACTGCCGGCGAGGGTCAGGCGTCATTCGCTTAAGACGTTCGTGGTGAGGGTTTCTGGCGGTCTCTTGTGGGTCATTCTCTGTTTCGTTGTTTATTTGGAGTTGCCGCGTGTGGAGCAGTTTTTTGAAGGGTTTGACCTGGGGCTGCCGATCCCTGCTTTTGTCGTCCTCAGCTACTCGTGGCTGGCAGTTCCGCTGATTGCCATTTTCGCCGGGGCCGCCCTGGCGCTCACCCGTACGCGGCTCGCTTCGGTGCTGGTGCTCGTCTTTCTTCCCCTGCTGCTGCTCGCCTTGGTCGGGATTGCCGTTGTCCCGCCAATGCTGAAGCTGATGGACGACCTGTCGTAAGGCCCTTGCAACGCATGACACCGCCCACAGGATGACACGATGTGCGAACTCTTCGGCCTGTTGCCGGTCCTCGCCTTCTTCGCGATGCTGATTGGCATTGGTGTGGCGATTGGCAAGGCGTCCAACAAGGGGCACCTGGCACTGCGTTGTCCGGGTTGCCACCGGCAGTGGCCCGAGCCGTTTGACCGCTGCGGCGCGTGTGGCTGGGTTCGCGGGGCGGCCAACCGGCGGGACGATCTGGCGGAATGGGCCATCGTCGCCCGCCGCTTGCGGATCCTTCAGGCGGAGGCCGCCATCCCGGAGGAGATTGGCCGACAGGTGCTCGACGCGGTTGAACGGCAGATTGAGATTCAACAGGCCGCTGCTCCTCCCACGCCGCTGTATTTCCCGATCAACCGGTCGCCGGCTGCCGAGACCCGTCGTCGGCTCATCCCGGAACAGGTGCCGGATGCTGAGCCACAGGATGTGGTGGAATTCTTGGATGAAGAGGCACCGCCGCAGCCTGTGACTTCGACGCCCCACACCGCGACGCACGCCACTTCGCTCGTTGCGGCACTCAAAGCGGAAACCACGCCGCCTGAACCACCGCGACAGCCACGACGGCAACTGTCGGATGTGCTGCGGGCGTTCATGGAAGAACGCAACATACGCTGGGGTGAGATCCTCAGCGGGCTGTTGATCGTGGGCAGTGCCATCGGGTTGATCGTCAGCCTGTGGGCCACGCTGAAACAAGCGATTCCCTATTTCCCGGCGCTGGTCTTCCTCGGCGTGACGGCGGGAATTCATGGGGCGGGCGTCTACACATTGCACCGCTGGCGACTCAAATCCACCAGCCGCGCCCTGTTGATCATCGCCACGCTGCTGGTGCCGCTGAACTACCTGGCGGCAATCGCCCTGTCTGACATGCGGCCGGTCACCGATCCGCTGTACCTGACGGCACTGGGAATCAGCCTGATCGTCTTCGGCGCGCAGACGCTGTCGGCCGCCAGCATTCTTGTGCCACGACGGGCGTTCGCCCTGTGGCTCGCCGTCATGGGGCCATCCTTGGCTCAATTGATGATTGCCCGCCTGGCACGGCCCGGCCTGCCCACGGAAAGCGTACTCGGCATGATGCTGGTCCCGGCCGCCAGCTTCGCCGTGGCGCTGGCCTGGACAACCAATGGCTTCCGGCGGCTGGCTGTGCCACGGGTTGGGCAATTGGTGTTGCTGAGTGGGATCGCGACGTTCTGCCTCCTCGCACCGACCGGATTGCTGCTGTTCAAAAGTGAGTCGCTGCGCTGGACGGGTGGCCAGTTGGGGCCGGTCTTGGTGCTGGTGGGAACCCTCTGGATCAGTCTGGGGCAGCTTGTCCGGCGGCGGTTCGCTGGCAAGCGGCTGCCGACAGTGCAAACCGCCGCCACCAGCACGATGCTGTTTGGCAGCGTGATGCTCCTGGCCGCACTGGGGCTCGCCTGGCCCAATCCGCAATTGGTGTTGCTGACGAGCGGTGCCGGCTGTGTGGCTTTGTTTGCACTGGCGCTGTCCGGACGGGTCCCGGTCCTGCAGGCCCCGGCGATCTGGCTGGGCACGTTTGCCGGTTTGGTCGTGATCCACCGCGCGTTGGGAGCGGACTGGGGCCTGCCACCGGGTGCGCGGTTCCCTGACTTGTTGCAGACTGGAACCAGCAGCCTCTTCATCACCGGGTGTGGCGTACTCACGGGCGGCCTGGCACTGGTCTGGCGCAGGCGGCGATGGCACGATTTGGCGGCGACCTATGCGGTATCGATGCTGGTTCTGGCAGTCATCAGTCTGCTCTTGGGTGTGGATGTCGGCTTCACGCACACTGCGGGGTTTGACCGCAACCTGACCACACTGGTGTTCGCCGGTTGGTCGCTGATGGGGCTGATCGCAGTTCCGCCATTGGTGCGCGAGAAGAATCTCCGTGAGCAGGAGGCAGGGATCGTCGGCTGGGTATTGTCGGGCTTGGCCCTCACGGCCACGGCTCACGGCCTGCTGTTCAACACGTGGGTGGCGGGCCAACTGCGCGCGGCGGGCCTGTTTCCCGTGTATCCGCTGGTGGCGACGATCTTCACGCATGGCTTGTTGATCTCCGGCTGCGCGGCGTTGTTCCGGTATCGCAGGGGGATCAATCCTCATGCTGATACACCCAATGAAACGCAGTCGGCCCTGGTGGCAGGCCTCTGCTGGTCGGTATGGGTAACTTCTGCACTGGGGCTGATGTTGCTCAAGGCGGCGGCGACGCACCCATTGCCATCGCTGACGCCGTTCGGCATGCCCGCCGCGTATGTGTGGTGGGCCGGCGCGATCTGGGCCTTGTGTGCCGTGGCGATCCGCCGGCAGGCGGGCCGCGTGGGTGCCGCCAGCGAGCTGAGCTTTGTCGCGTTTCAAGGGCTGTCGACGGTTGCGGTCGTCCTCTCGGTGAGCTGGCTGTGTGAACGCTACGAATGGGTCAACTGGACCCACTTCACTCAGGGTTGGTGGAGCGTGCGGCATCTGCATGCCCAGGCGGTGGGCCTGTCCGCGTGGGCGCTGCTGTGGATGGCGGTCATCCGCTGGGGCAATGCGCCTGTCGTCTGGTTGGGATCCGCCACGCGGCGGGTGCCGCAGGTGCTGCTGACGGTGGTGGTCGCCAGTGGCGTGTGGCTCGCGGGGATGGCGCTCTGTCCCAGCGTCGCCACGGAATTCGCTTTCAGCCCTGGTCCGGCACGCGTCGACATGGCCTTGTACGGCGTTATGCTTCCCACGCTGGTCATGGGCATTCTGGCCTCGCTCGCGCTGGCCGCGAGCCGCGCGCAATGGGGAATGGTGTTTGTCGCCGGCTGCCTGCTGACCGTGGTCGTGGCTCAGTCGTTCTGGGAGCCGGCGGTGCTCGAATGGTGGCGGCAGGGCATTGATGAGCCACAGGCGGCGTTCGGGCCGGAGGCGTGGCTCACGTGGTCCATGCCCCTCGTCGCCGTTGTGCTGCTGGTCGCCTCGGCGCGCAAAAATCCCTCCAAATGGAGCGTCGGTTTGTTGGCCACCGTGGCCTTCTGGGGACTGCTGCTGACCGTCGGCGAAGTGGCTCCGTGGCTCGGCGTGGCGTCGACGCTGCGATGGAGCGCGGCGCTGACGGCACTGCTGATCGCGGGACTGCGCTCTATAGGCGCGTTCGCCTGGGTGACGCCCATTTCCTTGGAACCGACTGAACCCACCCGAATCCCAAGGGGCGACGCTCTGAACCAGGGCGTCAGCCTCGTCTGCATCGGCGCGTTGCTGTTCGTTGCGGGGTTGACCGCACGCTTCTTTGCCGGCGTCCTGCAGGGCGGCACACTGCCAACACTGACCGGCCTTACCCTGTGGGTTGGTCCCGTCCTGTCCTATGCCGTTCCGCTCGGAGTGTTGGCGGTCGCCTGTGGCTTGACCGCGTTCCGCCGGTCGCCGCTCAATGCCCTGGCCGCGGCACTCCTAACCAACCTGACCGTAAGCGTGGTCTACCTGCTGCGGCACTGGGCCGGGCCGACGCGGTTCACCGTCGACAACATGGCCGAACTCGTGCAATGGAACGCCCTCGCCCTGTCGGCCGTGGCGTGGATCTGGCTGGCGGGCCGCCGCTCCATCGAAGGCGGCTCAATCGAGCGCGGCGGACCCGTGCCGGTTTCGCCGCTGAGCGTGCACATGGTGCGGACGGGACTGGCAGGTCCGCTGCTGGCCCTGTGGACCGTGGTCTTCGTCCTCTTGAGTCCAAACCGGCCAACGGCGGTGCTCGGAATTCTGGGCAACGGTCTGAGCTACGCCTGCGTGGCTCTCTCGCTGGGGGCCTGGGGCTGGTATCTGCGGCTCCTGCGCGAGCCCGCGAGTGACCTCACGGCCGACCCGGCCGTCACCCTCGAACGCCGGTTTGCTGCCCGCAGCACCGGAACGCATGTCGCCGCATTGGCGTGGCTCTCGCTCGCGGGAATCACCGCCGCCACCAGCAGCGCCTGGAGCCAGTTCAGCGCATGGGTCGGCCTGTACGTTCTGCTCAGCGGTTGGATCTTCTTTGTCGCCACGGCCGTCGCGATCTCGTGGATCTTGACCTGGAGGCAGCAGACACTGGTCAACACGCTTCCCGCCGACCGCATTCCCGGCAAGTGGCTGGGCGAACTCGACCTCACCTTGGCCGACCTGGAACGCCAGAACGAATTTCTAAACTCCGTCGTCCGTTGGGCGTTGATGGTGGGGTCGGGTGTCGCCTTCCTCGGTCTCTATGCCCTGCCGCTGGACCCCTGGCGGCCGTGGACCACCGTCGCCGCGTGGGGGTTGATGGCCTGCGCCTCCGCCGCGCTGGCCCTCCGCAGCCGCAACCAAACGTATGCCTGGCTGGCGACATTGATGACACTCGCCGCCACCGTTGCCTTCAGCCTGCGGCCGTGGCTCGGCCTTGGCGTCGCGCAGCATGACAGCGATCTCGTCGTGTTCCTCGAAACCAACCTGATCGGCCTGGTCGCCGCGGCGATCGGCTGGCTGGGTGTCGAACTCTGGTGGCAGACCCGCCGCGCCAGCCCGTTTGACGTGCGTCCTGCATTGACGGTGGTGCATCGCACACTGGCCATGTTCACGCTCACCGCCAGCCTGTTCTTGATCATCCTGCAGGTCTGCTCGATCCATCCGTATGCACGGCTGTTCTTCCCGTCGCCGTGGCTGCACCCCGCGCCGGGCATCCTGGTCCTGCTGCTGACAGCGCTGCACGCCGGCATGCTGTGGGATCGGAAGTCGCATGCGGCGTTTTCCGGTCTGTACGTCTGCGGCCTGATGGGAATCGGCCTCGCCCTCAGCGGGCGCGATTGGAATGAAGCCGCGTTGATGACCACGGGCAGCGCCACATTGGCGGGCTACACGCTGGCCGTCAGCCTGTTGTGGCTCAGCCGCAGGGCCGTGGTCCGCACGCTCTGGACATTGTCTGTGCCACGGGCGATGGCACGCAGCCTGCATGTGGTCACGTGGCTGCCCGGCAGCCAGATGGTCGTTTCAGTGGGGGTGCTCATCGCGGCCTGCTTCATCAGCCTCACCGATAGTGACCAGCGCCACTCCTGGACCGTGGCTGCGGCTGCCGTGGGACTCGTGCCCGCGCTGGCGCTGCTGGTTCCCCCGCGCCGCATGCGGTTGGTGCCGTCGACGGAACTGGCCGACATGACCTGTGTGGCGTTTACTGCCGCGGTCATCTTGCTGGGCTGGGCACCGCTGCAAGTTCCCGTGCAGCGACAAGGCATGGACTTTGTCATTCGCGCCCTGCTGATGCTCGGAGCCGCCGCGACGGCGATGGGGCTGTTGTCATTCCTTTGCAGACAAAAATCCTTTTGGAAGCGGCGGCTGCAAACTGCGGCGATGGCGGTGTGGTCACTGTCGGGCAGCGTGTTTGTGTTCCTGGATGTGATGTACTTCCAGGAACTCCGGCGTCCGCCGATCAGCCTCGTCGACATGGTGCTGGTCTGTGGTGGCCTGGCCGTTTCCGCCGGCCTGTTGATCCGCATTGCCCTGCGGATGCAGCCAGTTCTCGACGACACCGCCCCCAGCCGGGCGAAGGGTTGCGTCTTCGGTGCCGAGGCGCTGGTGGCCCTGGCCTTCCTGCATGCGTGGGTGGTCCGTCCCGATCTGTTCCAACTGTGGCGTCCGTGGTGGCCGTTCATCGTGATGGCGATCGCCTTTGCCGGTGTGGCCGTGGGCGAACTCTTCCGTCGCCGCCACTGGCGGGTGCTGGCCGACCCCGTGCAGCAGACGGCAGCGTTCCTCCCGTTGCTGCCTGCTCTGGGCTTCTGGCTCGGCGCCCCGCGAGGCTCACATTCCACGATCCTGTTCCTCGCCGGCATCGCCTACGTTCTGCTCGCCACGTCGCGCGGCGGCCTGCTGTATCAGGTGGCCGCAGCCCTGGCCGGCAACGCCGCGCTGTGGGCACTGTGGCACGAACAGGGGATCACACTGTTCACCCACCCGCAAGT
Organism: Planctomycetaceae bacterium; assembly: GCA_021732845.1. Lineage (GTDB taxonomy): Bacteria > Planctomycetota > Planctomycetia > Planctomycetales > Planctomycetaceae > JAKFUF01. The sequence continues at coordinate 35,149 of JAKFUF010000157.1, forward strand.
GTGGCTCATCCCGCCCGCGCTGGTGGTCCTCATCGCCGGACAGATCCATCGCCGCCAACTCTCTGATGCACAGCTTGGAGCGCTACGGTACGCGATGATCCTGCAGATCTATGTGAGTTCCGCCGGTGAAATGTTTCTGACTGGCGTGGGCCAAAACCTGTGGATGCCGATGGTCCTGGCAACGCTGTCTGTCGCCGGAGCGTTGTGCGGCATCATGCTGCGAATCCGCGCGTTCCTCTATCTTGGGGCGTCGTTCCTGCTGCTGGCGATCGTGAGCATGGTGAGCCACGCCGCCCAGCACATCAACCACGTCTGGCCCTGGTGGGCCTTCGGCCTCGCCCTGGGCCTCGCCATCCTCACCCTCTTCGGCCTGTTCGAGAAGCGGCGGCAGGAGATGCTGGATTTGGTGGGGCAGATGAAAACGTGGGAGTGACCGACATGGTACTGGCACTCCGTAACTTGGCCTTCCCAGGCCGGAAGTTGACCTTTGAAAGCCCCGGCGTCCGGCGGATGTGGCACACTCGCCTGCCGCCAGTGCCCGCCCTGTCCCGGGTTCGCTCAAGTCATCCGATAGGGCGCGTAACCATAGTATTTCGGGCGGTCATCCAATCGCACATGGAGCCACGACACACCCGCGCCGGCGGTGCTGAGCCACACGGGTTTGGGGCTCAGCCGGTGCGCCAGCGTTTTGCCGACGGCCTGCCACAAGGCGTGCCGCTGGGTCTCGGGAGCAGTCCGGACGAATGCGGCCAAGTGTCCGTAGGTTGTAGGTGCGGCGAGCGGACGCGGGGCGACCATCAAGGCGTTGGCCCCCAAATTGGTGAAGACCGCCACTCCATGATTGCTCCCGTCAAAGTGTTCGGCGAACGCCAGTGGCTCGGGTTCGCGGGCGAGACTCGGAGAGTCCAGCAGCACAAACTCAAACGGACGCGTCACCGTGGCTGCGGTGAGCGCCGGTGTTTCCCAGCGGAACGCGGTGTACGGCGCATCGGCCAGCAAGGCGTTGAAGAATGTGCGAAACTCGGCATCGTCCTGCCAGCCGTGCAGCACCTCTTCAAAGGTCGCGGGGCGGGGACCAAAATTCAGGAAGAACTTTGAGCCACGACCATCGGGCAGTGGTTCGTTTCGCGCGGTCCACATGCATGCTCACTCAACTGACAGTTCGCTGCGGCGCGGTTCTAAAGTCATTTCAAATTTCAGATTTCAAATTTCACAGTAAAATGCTTTTAGAACTCGCACTGCCTGCCGAATGATGTGTTTTGAGCCGCTGACACCTCAGCCGACAGTTCGATGCGGCACTTCAGACTGTGAAATCTGAAATTTGAGATTTGAAATTCACTTTATCAGTCACAGTATGAGGTCCGTTTGAGTTCCACGCGACAGCATTTGTCCCGGTTCAATCACGGTGCCTTGAACTCGGGCGGCAGGGATTTCTTTTGCAACCGCAGCCGCAGCGGTCCCTGGCAGCATTCGCACTCTTTGATTTCATACATGGGAATGGCGCAGATGTCGCACCAGTAGTCCATGATCTTGCGTTCGCCATCCTCGTCGATCAGGAAGATCGACTGGACGCGCAGGTAGGGAACGCCGGGATCACGTAAAACGATCAGGTCTGTTGGACGGTCGCGCAGCCGCTCGTCCTGGAAGAACGCCCGGCCGCGCCAGTCGGGAAGAATCGGCCACAGTTCGCCCGTGGCCGTTTCCAGCACCACCTGCCCTTTGATCTCTGGTTGATAGGTCTTGATCTCTTTCCGCTTCAAGGCCTCGGAGAGCAGGACGACTTTGCCGCTGAGGAGTTCGCGCTTGGCCGCCGGCTTCTCCGTGGCGGACGCCTCCTTGGGGGCGTCTTCAGCGAGGCTATTGCGCCGGTCTCCGGTCGCCAGCGCCAGGGTCAGGCAAATCGCATGCAGCAGGGACAGGCCACGCCTGCGGGTGGGCGATCTTGTCATTGGTGGTGGCTCCGTCGGCTTGGGCCATCGGTCATTGCCGCGATCCTAACACGCGGCCAGCATCTGAAGATAGATTCCCGTTGCAACCCACACGGCCAAGGCCATCACGCCCAGGGTCATGGCAACGCGGTTTGGGAAGCCACGGGCGATTCCAAAGGCCGCGGAACATGGCAGAGCGATATCGACCCCAACGTCTGAATCCGGCTTCTGGTTGAGGAGGAGCCACATCGGCCCTCGAAGAAAATTGCCTTCTGGATCGTACACGCCATCATATGGGTACGTGACGGCCAGCACGGCAGCCGCGACTGCCAGCGAGATGCCAACCCGGCTGATGAATCGATCGCGGATCCGCGGCCTGTCAGGGACGTTCTGAATGGACATTCGCGATTGGCTCCAGAACCAATTGGAACGTTTGCCGCGGCCGAGAAAATCCCCTTCGTGCTGTGAACTACTCCCATGCCAGCGGCTGCTGCCAGGCCGTTTTGAGTTCGGCAATCTCCGCTTCGATCTCGGTCTGGCCGCCGTTCACGATCCGCAGGCGGGTCGAGTCGGTCACTGTTCCCAGGTCGGCCAGTGGAAGCCCGTTAAAAATCTTTCGCAGAGCGTCCAGTTTGGACGGTTCGACTTCGAGAACGAAGCGCGTGTTGCTTTCGGAGAAGAGCAACGCCGTGGCCGACAAACTGGTCTGAGCCGACAGGTCCGTCAGCGAAACTTCGGCCCCCAGCCCACCGGCAAAGCACATCTCCGCCAGGGCCGCCGCCAGGCCGCCCTCCGACAAGTCGTGGCTCGCCCGCACCAGCCCATCACGAATGGCCGCGTGGACTGCCGTGAAGATCTTAGGGGCATGCTCCGCATCCACCTGTGGCACATGTCCGCCGCTGGCACCGGTGACAAACTCATAGTGGCTGCCGCCCAGTTCCTCGAGCGTGTTGCCGACCAGCAGCAGGTGGTTCCCCGCCGTCTTCAGGTCCATGGTCACCGCCAGACGCACGTCGTCCATCTGCCCCAGCGCGCTGATGAGCAGCGAGGCCGGAATGGCCACCGTGTGCTTCTTCTCATCCGCGTCGAGGTACGAAAATTCATTGTTCAGGCTGTCCTTGCCGCTGATGAACGGCGTGCCGAAGGCGATGGCAATTTCGCGGCAGGCCAAGGCGGCGCGGACGAGGCTTCCCAGCGTTTCCGGCCGGTCGGTGTAGCCCCAGCAGAAATTGTCGAGGATCGCGATCCGCGCGGGGTCGGCTCCGACGGCCACGCAGTTTCGCACCGCTTCGTCGATGGCCGAGGCGGCCATCCAGTAGGGGTCGAGGTCGCCGAACCGCGGGTTCATCCCGCAGGAGATCACCACGCCGCGCTGCGACGTCAGGTCGGGCCGGATGACCGCCGCGTCGGACGGGCCATCTTCAGCCACGCCAACCAGGGGTTTTACCACGCTGCCCGCCTGGACTTCATGGTCGTACTGGCGGATCACCCATTCCTTGCTGCAAACGTTCAACGAACCCAGGATCTTTTTGAGAATCGCGTCGGCTGTCAGGCTGGGATCCGCCGGATGCTGCACATGTGCCGGCGGCAGATAGAACGCATCGCGGACGACGGGGGGCCGGCCCTCATGCAGGAAGTGCATGCTGAGTTCGCCGACCGGCGTGCCCTTGTACGACAGCTCCAGTCGACCGGTGTTGGTGAACTCCCCCAGCACCGTGGCTTCCACACCCTCAGACGCACAAAGGGCATGGAACTCTTCCCACTTCTGGGGAGAAACCGACAGCACCATCCGCTCCTGAGCTTCGGAAATCCAGATCTCGGTGTAGGACAGGCCGGCGTATTTCAGCGGAGCCAGTTCGAGGCGGACATGCGCCCCGGTTTCGGCCCCCATCTCACCCACCGCACTGCTAAAGCCACCGGCACCACAGTCGGTGACGGCGGTATACAGACCCAGGTCGCGGGCCTGCAGCAGCACATCCATCAGCATTTTTTCCGTAATGGCGTTGCCGATCTGCACGGCCCCGCCCGAAAGATGCTCGCTCTCGTGCGTCAGTTCCACCGAAGAGAACGTCGCCCCATGAATCCCGTCGCGCCCCGTCCGGCCGCCGAGAGCCACGATGTAGTCGCCCGGCTGCGCCGCCTTCTGGATTTTGTCGACCGGAATCATGGCGACATTTCCGCAGAACACCAGCGGATTGCCGAGATACCGTTTGTCGAACAGGATCGACCCGTTGACGGTGGGGATGCCCATCCGGTTGCCGTAGTCGCGGACGCCAGACACCACGCCCTGCATCACCGCCCGCGGGTGCAGCACACCCGGCGGCAGTGAAGCCGCCGCGGTATCGGGCGGGGCGAAACAAAAGATGTCGGTGTTGCAGATCGGCCGGGCGCCGAGGCCGGTGCCCAGCGGGTCACGAATCACGCCGCCCAGGCCGGTGTTCGCCCCGCCGTACGGTTCGATGGCCGAGGGATGGTTGTGCGTCTCGACCTTGAAGCAGACGTGCTGCTTGTCGTCGAACTTGACGACACCAGCGTTGTCTTCGAAGACGCTCACGCACCAGTCGTCCGCGCCCAGTTTGTTCCGGATCTCGACCGTGGCGGCAAAGATCGTTTCCTTCAGCAGGTTGTTGAAGGTGTGTTCGCGTTGCTCATCGCGGTAACGCACGCGGCCACGCAGCGTCTTGTGCGAACAGTGTTCGCTCCACGTCTGGGCGATCGTCTCCAGTTCGATGTCGGTGGGATCACGCTGCTGTTCCTGAAAATGCTGCTGGATCGTGTGCATTTCTGCGAGCGTGAGCGACAACTGCCCCTCGCGGCTGGTCTTCATCAGCGCGGCATCGTCCATCGCCCGCAGCGGCAGCACGATCCGCTGAAACGTATAGTCCGACCCCATCGCCAGCGTCGTCAGGTGCAGGTTGCCCCAGACCACCTGTTGAATGGCGTCGTTCGCCAGCACGCGGGTGGCGATCCGCTCGACCTCCGCTTTCGCCGCGTCGGCAGGGAACCAGAATTTGTGACAGGTGCGGACAGCCGTCACGGAATGATTCGCCGCGATCAGGGCGTGTTTCACCGATTCGGCGACATTGTCGGTCACGCCCGGCTTGAACAGCACATTCAGCGTGGCTCCCGCCCGGTCATCCTTCCGCGCCAGATCGCGGATCTCTGCCGTCTCGACCACCGCATCCGTCAGCAGCCCGGAGGCGACGCGCGTGATGGCCGCCTGGTCCAGATCGCCTTCAATGAGAAACGACCGGGCCGTTTTGACCGCGCTGATCGATTGTGCCCCAAAATCGCGGCACTGCTGCAACACCCGCAAGCCATCACGGTCGACACCCACCGGCCGGATTTCCACTTCCCAAAGCATCTCAAAACTCTCCATTCACGACTGTTTCTCCGCAATTACTGTGGGTGGATGATAGCAGTTTCAGGTCCCACCCGCGCAGTCGGGCGTTCACGTTTGAGAGCCATGCCGTCCCGCACCTGCATGGCGCTTCCTGAAATTGCCGTTGGCGGCGGCTATACTGCATGATCTGAAGAATTGGCGCACGCAAAGCCGCAAAGAACGCAAAGAAAGTCTGAAATACAAACTCCGCAAGCAGTTTCAGGCACAATGATGCTCTTGCCTTGCCTTCTTCTGTGCGCCTTTGCGTGCCATCCCAAAACAAGTTCCTGTCACGACCGTCGCACATTTTCGTTCCCCCACAAATCAAGATTGACCCCATATGGACTCCGCAGCGCCGCTGGTCGGCATCATCATGGGCAGCAAGTCCGACTGGGAAACGATGCGTCACGCGGATGAGCGCCTGACCCATTTTGGCATCCCGCATGAATGCCGGATCGTTTCCGCCCACCGCACACCGCACTGGATGGTCGAATACGCCGAGACCGCCGAAACCCGTGGCTTGCAGGTCATCATCGCCGGAGCCGGCGGCGCGGCACACCTGCCCGGAATGGTCGCCGGGCACACGCTGCTGCCGGTGCTGGGGGTTCCCGTCCAAAGCCAGGCCCTGAACGGCCTCGATTCGCTCCTGTCGATCGTGCAGATGCCCGGCGGCGTCCCCGTGGGCACGATGGCCATCGGCAAAGCCGGTGCCATCAACGCCGCCCTGCTCGCGGTCCGGATCCTCGCCACAACCCGTCCCGGCCTCCGCGAAGCGCTGCGAATTTTCCATCAGGAGCAGACGGAGGCGGTGATGAAGGACGAACTCACATAGTCGTGCATGTGTCTTCGTCTGGATTTTTGACGGGGAGGCAACCTGAATGATGCTGATGCTGGAAGATGACGTCGCCGTTGAGCTTCTCGATACAGGGCCCCCACTCCTGGAGGCAACCTGAATGATGCTGATGCTGGAAGATGACCCCGAACGGATCGTCAGGTTTTCGAAAGTTCTTGGCACCCTCTCCCCAAGGCTCTCGCTCAACGTGTGGCGGGACGCCCATGTGATGATCCGTGAAGCCCCGCCACTTCTGGCGACAGCAACCGTAATCGCGCTCGACCACGATTTGGAACCGGAACCAGGCTGTCCCGACCCTGGCGAGGGCTATCTGGTGACAAAGTGGCTGACCTCGCAGCCGATCGTTCGCCCTGTGATCGTGCATTCAAGCAACGCCCGGCGGGCATCATGGATGGCAGGTGAATTTGACCTGTCGGGTTGGAAGCATTGGCGGGTCGCTCCGTTGGGAAGCGATTGGATCGAGCTGGACTGGATCCGCACCGTTCGTCAGATTTTGGTCGAGGTTGAGGCTTGAGGTTGAAAGAGACCACTCCCCGTACCTTCCCAGCGAGAGAGGGATGTAACCAATGACGCCCCGTGAACTGGTGCTTCAACAGGTATTCGCATTGCCGCTGGCGGATCAGGCATTTGTGGCTCAAGCCGTGGAAGACAATCTGCTCAGCCATCTGCCTCCCGGGACTGACCACGAAGCGAATGGTGACGAGACATTTCTTCTGGAACTTCGCAGGCGTTCGTCCGCATATCACGCGGGCGAGACGACCGCTCGCGATGCCTTTGAAGTCATGGCTGATCTGTGGCGGCGGCAAACAAGCGAGGCCAAGCAGACCGAATCCTCACAAAGCTGATACCGAGCGGCTCCTGGTTCACTGCCTGAAAGTTCCAAATTTTCGCGATCGCCGCCGTTTTCTCGGTAATCGAAGCGGCCTACCATCGAACTAATTGTTCACAGACAACTGCAGGCTCGACGCCGAAATCTTGACTCCCATCGGAACTCAAGATGAAATGTCTTTGGCGCGGTGAGTTCGTTTGCCGTCGCGACCAAGATCAAAGTGAAGCTCCCCAATACCCCCGTGAGAGATCCCATGCGCACGCTCATTCGTGGACTGGCAGTTCTGGCATTGGCGGGATGGATTCAATCGCCTGCGTTCGTCCGGGCGGAGAATCCGGCGGTTGTGACGATCGAGGTCTCCATTCTCGAACTGGCCGAAAAACCAGAGCCGAGCAGTGTCGAAGCCGAGGCAGCCGAAACGTGGATCGCGAAGCTCAAAGAGATGGAGGCGGCGGGCAAACTGGCGGGCATCACCCGCGTGAAGCTATCGACGCTTGAGGACTGCATTGCCACAGCGCAGTCTGGCGAGCGGGTGCCGACCATCTCTGGACGTCAATTTGTCGGTCGCGGAGGACCGGCGGGACAGGACCAAGGGCAGCCGATCTATACCGTGCAAAGTTATGGAACGGTGGTGACCGCCACGCCCCGCGTCGAGGAGAGCGGATCGATCCTGCTGGAACTCATGATTGAAAAGACTGGTCCGTCGTTGGGAGCTTCCGACGCCGCCAAGGCCGACCAGGCGGCACCAGTCGCGGACATCGCCCGAAATCGCGTGCTGAACATCAACCTGAAATCGACGGTTCGCATTCCCAACGGGCAAACGATCATCGCGGGAGCATCGGGCACCACGGACAACAAAGCCCCTTCGCAGACAGTGATCCTGGTCTCCGCCCGTGCCGACAAGGCCCCCGCGATCGCGCCCAAGGCGGTGACCCAACTGCAGGTGTACTACCTCAAGTACGTGCAGGCGGGCGGCACCGTTGACGTGTTGCAGAAACTGTTCGACAACGCGCTGAAAGTGTCGGCCGACGAGCGAACAAACACCCTGATTGTTTCAGCCACGGCGGAGCAGGCGAACACGATCGAAGCGCTGCTGAAATTTCTGGATGCCCCGAAGGAGACGGCACCAGCGCGGTGAGTGCCTCGGCGTTTGGTGAGTCAGCGGCTGATTACAGGAGCTGGATTTAAGCCACGGATGAAACACGGATTGAGTCAGTTGTTCGCGATGGCACACCGCGAACAGGAAACTTAAGGGTCGGAGAAAGAATAACTGTCGCATTCTTGGAACGAATTACTCTCCCGGGCGACGATGCCAAAAGATCATCCCGGAGGGATGAAAGCTCTTAGCCGGGGGTTGAGCGAAGCGACACCCCCGGTTAGGAACCAGGAAATGATCCGATCCCGGAGGGATCGCAGCATGCCTTGCGTGATTCCGGGACACCGCCAGTGGAGCCAGAGCGAATGGCTTCACGATAGGTGTTCCGGAATCTCGCAATTTGATACAGCGAGGAACGGTGCTGGCACCCCTGCCGGGGTGCATTCGTCACTCTCGCTTTTCCGGGGGTGTCGCTGCGTGTCTGTCGACACTTCGCTCAACCCCCGGCTAAGAGCTGTGATCCCTCCGGGATCATCCTTGGTGACGCTGCTCTTTCAATCAACTGCTGTTCTGTGCTCCTCAACACGCCGACATAAAACTCCCTGTTATTGATGACGCGATCCTAAATCCGTGTTGATCTGTGTTTCATCCGTGGCAACCTCGTGTATCTGTGCGGTTACCGCAGATCCTTGACACCATGTTCCAGTTCGAACAGGTGCTTGACCTCGGCATCCGTCAGCGCGCGGTTGAAGACGGCGAGGTCATCCATGTGGCCGACATAGGACGCTCCCAGAATCAGTTGCACCTGGGCCGGATCCCAGCCGAAGCTCAGATCCCAGTTCTCGATGGTGCCCTGCAGCTTCCCGTTCACATGCAGCCGGCCCATCTGCCGCTTGGTCTTGTCATTCACGTTCTGCAGGCTGAAGACCACGTGGGTCCACTTATCCCGTGAGAACGGTGGCTTCGCGACCTGAACCATCGGCCGCTTTTCAAACGGGATGTCGGCCCACGTGACGCCCGTGGGGTTCCAGATGTGGAACAGCGGCCGGATCGCGTACCGGAAATAGCGGGGTGTTTCGTCCTTGGAGAATTCCAGGAAGATGTAGCCCTTCTTGGTGTCGTCCCCGACAATCTGAATCGGGTCGCAGTAGCCCGGTTCCAGGTCCTCATCGGGAGTCAGGCGCAGCCACGTCGAGACGGAGGTCGTCCAGTTTTCGGCGTTGTAGCCGACGGTCCCCGCGTCCTTGTAGGCCGGGCGGAAGTCATTCTTTTTCGTGAAGTGCAGCGCTCCGCCGAAGCGTCCCGCATCTGGTTCAAGCCGCACTTCGTCCGTCGGGCTTGCCTTGGCAGTTCCCTTGCCCTGGGCGTAGCACGTTTTGTCCCCCTTGGCGAACTCGGCATCCAACCCCGCGTCGAACGAGGCATGCAGCGTCAGCGCCTTGGCCAGAGTGGAGTGCGTCTCCGCCTTGGCGTCGGCGAGAATCTTCTGCGATTCTTCCGGTGAAAACTCTTTCACAAAGATGTTGCGCCAGCGAATTTCGCCGCCATGCGTTTGCAGCATGATCGGGCCTTTGGCCGGCAGCGGGTTGGCGCGGTCGGCGTAGTTTTCCATGACCGCATCAGCCACCACGACCTTGTCGTTGAGCCACACCCAGGTTCGGTCACTCACCTGGCGGATGCGGAACTGGTTCCATTCGCCAAAGGGCCGGTCCGCCAGGACCAGCGGATCTCGTCCGGAGGTGCCCGGCGTGTTGTTGAACAGCCCGCCGGAGCCCAGGTGCGGCCGGCGCGTCGGTGCCTTGAGGTCGTAGACCTGGTTCCAGTCCCAGATCTGGACCTGGGGCAAGCCACGCAGGTAAATGCCGCTGTCGGCCTTGGGCACGGTTTTGTAGTCGATCAGCAGTTCGATGTCGCCATAGTCCGCGTCGGTGTTCGCATACGGACCGTGGCCGTCGTTGACCAGCTCGCCGTTTTCCACCTTCCAGTTCGTGGGGAACTCGGCGCGCTGCTTGGCCAGATTCGCCTCCTTCTGTTCACCCGTCAGCTTCTCGACCCCGTGCGGATTGAGGCCATGCCAGCCGGTGAGATCCTTCCCATTGAAAATCGCCTTAAACCCCTCCGGCGGCCGTGGCTCATCGGCCTGCGTGAAAGCCACGCTCCCGATCGAAGTGAGAACTGCCAAGAACAGTATGTGCGGAATTCGGCTTCGCATGATTTTCCTTGAATCTGATCCTGCCAGGCTGCCGCAAGAAGCGGGCATACAGCCCGAGCGGACCCATATTCTACCCTTGCCGGGAGAGCGCGTCAGCTTTCATGGTCGCTGCCGCGCCGCAGAATGTGAGGCTCTAAAAGTCACCGATCACTTCCCCGCCCGCCATCGTGCTCAGGGCCTCAAACGTCTGCGGGTCAATGTCCTGGGACACAAACCGGACGGAGCCATCGCCCAGCAGCACATGGCAGCCGCCGCGGAACGGTCCACCGATGCCATCGGCCCCGTTGATGTAGGGCTTGCTGGTCAGCGCGCGAATGGACCCCTGTGCTTGAGCCCAGGGGGTGAAGTCCTTGGAGACTTCGGTCACCATGATGGTGTTGGAGGTTCCATCCGTGATCTGCGTAATCCGTGTGCTGCGGTTGTAGCCGAAGATGCCACAGGTTTTGTCGGGCTTGGTCATGGTCAACGAGTCTTTGCCCACGCCGCCCATGCCGGCGTAGCTGGTGTGGCCAAATTTCTGCTGGGGAGGCTCCACGACCTGCGGGTTGAGCAGCGTCACCAGCCGCAGTGCCGCCATCGTCGCATTGTCGCCGCTGTCCCATGCCTGGTCCTGCTTGACTCTCTCGGAGACCACGGCCTGATCAATGAACGGCAGGATCTGAGTGATCCAACTGAGTTGCTTCTCTGGTTTCAGTTTCTCATTCTCGACGGCGCCACGGGGAAACGTGTTGAACGAAGAGTGATAGTTGTGCAGCGCCAGGCCGATCTGCTTCATGTTGTTCATGGACTGGGCCCGCCGCGCGGCGATGCGGGCCTGCTGCACCGCGGGCAGGAGCAGGGCCACGCCGACGGCCGTCACCGCCACGGTTTCAGGTCCGCCCGCTCCCGTGGGCAGCGATGAACGCGAGAAACTCCGCACCCCGGTTTTGTCGACCACGGAGTAAGAGACGTTCGCGAACAGCGGCTTGACGAACGGTCCCGCATCCGGGATGTCCTTCGCGGTGAGCGGAAAGTCCGGAGGCATGGCCCGGAAGTTCGCCAGGCTCTGGTCGGCCAGCGCCAGCAAAGCCGTATAGGCCTTGGCGGTGTCCATCAATGTCAGGGAGGAAAGCTCTGCCGGAAGGCCGTTCGTGGCGTTGCCAAAGGCCGTCCTCAGATCCAGCGCCGGACCTTTCTTGTCCAGTCGTTCCAGCAGTGCCTTCTGGTCATCCTTGACCACGTTGATAAATGCCCAATCCTTGCCGATCGTGACCCAGGCCTCGATCGGGGTTCCAGCCGGACTCCCCAGGTCCAATTTGACCACATCCCGGCCGCCCTCCTTGCTCCATTCACTGGAGACCGCTCCCGTGGAGTCTCCGACTTTATTGAGCACGGTTTCGAGCGCATCTTTGAATCTGTCCGCATCCTTCACCTGCAGGGCCACGAGCATCGACACCGAATGGTGAGTGCTGCACGTGCAGTAGATTGGACCCAGACCTGCAAATATTTCATCGGGTTCGACACCGACAAAGATGGGAATCTGGCTGATGAAGGACTCAATGGTGTCCACCGTGACCGGCGGTCCCAGCTTGGCCAGGTTGCGGATGACTTCGATCAGTTCGCCGTACCCTTTCTTCAGGTCGAGGGATGACGCATGCACGTAGGTGGCGCCCGGCGGCAGTGGCGGAAGGTCGGCCAGTTTGAACTTTGGCTGGTCCAGAATCGTCACCAGCCCTTCGCGCGGCCCGGGGGCATTCACCTGCATCTCCGTCACCAGCGCCCGATCCTTGAGACCGCCACGGGAAACAACCGGACCCAGACCGTTCAACCCGGTCGCGGTCAGCAGTTGGTCGACGGTGACTTCGGTGCCGGGACCCATGGGGATCGCCAGCTTGCCGTACGTCTTCCGCAGCAGCGGCGCGTCGACCCAGCTCACGGAGGTGAGTTCAAAGTCGCCCGCCTTTTTGGCACCGGCCCAAAGGGGGTTCGTGGTGATGTTGGGCGACTTGCCACTGGCCACGGCGATCGCCGTGTCCGCCGCATCGACACCGGCCACAACCACCAGATGCCCGCCTTCGTTCCAGAAGGCCACTTCGCCGCCCGGAAGATCCGGCAGCATGTCTGCCGAAACCGTCCGCCCAGACATCTGCCGGTCTTTGAACCTGTTCGATTCGCTGTTCATCAGCTTGGCCAGGCCCGGCTTGAGGCCAGCGGCATTGTGCAGCACGAGCGTCAGCATTGGCAGCGCGGGACCATCGCCCTTGGCGTCAGGCAGGCTGATCGACAGCGACACACCGTTTTTCAAGACCGTGTCATAAATGGGGCGAATCAGTTCTCCACTATTGCCATCGCCCTGCTTGGTGGCATACGCCAGAACTTTGTCCAGTGCCTCAAGGACATGGCCTGCCTGCAGGGCTTCATAGGCCGCCGTCTTCTTCCAGGCAGCGGCATGCGTCTCGATCCCATCGACACCCACATACAACACGCTGTTCGCCGGCAGCAGCGTCTCCGGGGAGGGCGTCTTTGCCGGTTTGGTCTGAGCCACGACAATCGACAACGTCACCAGCGTGATCAGCAGGATTCCGCCGTTCCGCATCCAATGGACTGACCGCATTCCAATACTCCCTCAAGGATCTGCGTGGCTCACCGGACCGGGGACCGGGAGAAGACATGCTGTCGGAAGTATGCGCCAAGGCGATGGCGGTGTCCACGGACTTGGAACCTGCTGCGTCCGCGGGGGTGGGGGACAAGTGATGACGGCGACAGTCACCGGACGGCTTGCGCCGTGCCGGTAGCATGGGAAAGCAACGCGCGCCGTTCGCCGCTCAATAATCGCGGACACTCCCATCCGGCAGCGTCAGCTTGGGCCAGACGAACTTGCGTTTGGGGTCGGCGTTGACCTTTTCAAACTGGGATTCATCCACATGCACGCCCAAGCCGGGGCCTTCCGGGGCGGTCACATGGCCATCGTCCAGCACCTTGAAGGTCTTGTTGGCCACGCCCGGCGGCATCAAGTGACCGTCGAGGTACATCTCGTGGATCACCAGAAACGGAACGACGAACGCCGCCTGCAGGCTGGCCGAGACGCCCAATTCCGAACAGGTGCAGTGCGGGGCGAGCGGGACCATGTAGGCCTCCGCCAGCGTGGCGATCTTGTGCATCTGACTGATGCCGCCGGTATGCGCGCAGTCCGGCTGCAGGATGTCGATACAGCGCTCCTGCAGATAGGGGATCATTCCCCAGATCGTCCGGTCGCGTTCGCCGGTGGCCAGCGGAATCTTGATGCTTTCTTTAAGCCGTTTGAAGACCTCGATGTTCCCAGGGACCGCCGGCTCTTCCAGAAACAGGATGTCGTAGGGCTCGATCGCCGCGGCCAGTTGAATGAGCATCGCCGGTGGAATGGCGCAATGCGCGTCGAACATCACCGTGCCATCGGGACCGACGCGTTCCCGCGTCTGCTTGATGTTCTTCACCAGTGGCTCAATGTCGCGCGGGTCTCCCGAATGCGGATGCGGCCCGCCGGTGCCCACCTTGTGAGCCTTGGCATGCGAATAGTACCGCACCTTGTCACGCACGGGACCGCCCAGCAGACGGTAGACCGGCAGGCCCCAGGCCTTGCCGGCGATGTCCCACAGCGCCATGTCGATGGCCGAAATGACGTGCGTCATGAACGGGCCGCCGCGCATGTCGCGGTGCGAGCGGTAGAGCTTCTGCCACAGATATTCAACGCGCGTGGGGTTCTCGCCATCCAGCAGTTCGAACAGCGACTGGGCAAGAGCCACGGCGACCATCGGCTCCAGCCCGGTGACTTCGCCCCAGCCGGTGATCTGCCGGTTGGTCTCGATCTTGATGTAGGCCTTCGTGCCGACCCGAAATCCCTTCAGTGAAGTGATCTGAATGTTGGTGCCCCGGTCTTCGACATTCGCCGCCGGGTTGTCCTGGCTGTGCGACACATCCGCCAGCATCGCCAGCCCGGCGGCCATCGACCCGGCAGTCAGCAGTTTGCGGCGGGACAACGCAGCTTTCGTGTGCGGATCGGCCATGGTCAATCCTTCGAGCAGAAGTTGAACGAGGTAATAGCGTCGGAATGACGGATGGGGCTGGGGCGACCACCTCGCTGTTACAGACAACTCCGCAGCAAGGCGGAACGAATGCCGAGTTCGACGGCACCTACCCGCAGGGCGACGGTGCGGATAGGGGTAGGGAGGGCCGATTGGTTTCGGCTCCCCCCTCCCTCCGAACCGGACTGGCGGATTTCCCGCATCCGGCTCTCCAGTTGATGGTCTTACCTGGGACAGGGTTGAAGTGCGAGTTTGTGG
>JAKFUF010000072.1 GCA_021732845.1 Planctomycetaceae bacterium
TGCAGCCGGTCAAGCTCCTGCCAGTCCACCAGCCCCTGCAGCATCTGAAACGCACGGTCAAACTCGGCGTCCCGCGCGGGATCCGAAGAAGCGTTGATTGTTTTCGACATGCCAAAATGACTCCCAAATCGAGGAGTCATTATAAGGCGCAAGATTCGTGCCAATCATAAACAACAGTAAAGTAAGTGCCATTGGGCTAAGGCCCTCCGGCTCATTGGCTGTGCGGCTCGTCAATAATCGACAGTTATTCTTGCCGCGGTCCTTCCGGAAGAACCAACTTGCAGCACGATTTGCATTTGAGATGGGTGTTCCAAAGCGGTGTGAATCAAAGCCGAACTGCCCTCAAGTTGCAGTAGGCTGGCAGTCAGCTCAACCCAAACTTCTTCAGCTTGCTGAAAAACGTGCTGCGGGGCAGGCCGAGGAGCCGCGCGGCTTCGGCCTTGTTGCCGGAGGTGCGGGCGAGGGCGTCGACCAGACGGGTGCGCTCTTCGGTGTTCTTTCCCTCTCGGGTGGCGTGCGGCTCCCGCGCACCGTGAGAGGCAGGCATCGGGTGTGGCGAACCCGGAAGAGCCTGGGCAGGGCGGGGGCCGCCGCGGGTGGTTTGGATTGGTTCATCATGGACGACATGCGGCGGCAGGTCGCGCAGTGTCACGTTCGGGCCGTCGGTGAGCACCACGGCCCGCTCGATCACATTCTCCAGTTCACGAATGTTGCCGGGCCAGCGGTAGCGCACCAGCGCATGCAGGGCCTCGTCGTCCAAGTGGGTGATTGTCTTGCCCACCCGCTGCGCCGTGCGGCTCAAAAAGTGCAGCGCCAGGTCCACGATGTCGTCGGAGCGTTCCCGCAGTGGCGGCAGCGTGATGCTGATCACGTTGAGCCGATAGAACAGGTCTTCGCGAAAGCGGCCCTCTTGAATCAGTTGCTCCAGATTCTGATGCGTCGCCGCGATGAGTCGCACATCGACCTGGATCTCGTTGGAGCCGCCGACAGCCTCGAAGGTGCGTTCCTGCAGCACCCGCAGCAACTTGATTTGTGTCTCCAACGAGATGTCGCCGATTTCATCGAGAAATAGAGTGCCGCTATTCGCGAGTTCAAATCGGCCCATCCGGTCGCGGTGGGCACCGGTGAATGCACCTTTCACATGACCAAACAGTTCGCTTTCCAGCAGTCCGGGCGAGAGCGCGCCGCAGTGGACGCTGATCATCGGGCCGGCACGCCGCGGACTGTTCTCATGGATCGCCTGGGCCAACAGCTCTTTTCCCGTGCCGCTTTCGCCACGCACCAGCACCGAGGACTGGCTGCTGGAGACCTTCCGCACCGTTTCCAAGACACCGACAATCGCCGGACTGTCACCACGGATCAGGCCCCGATGGAACGGTTCGGCCTCGGTCACGATGACGGGGTTCGCCCGGCTGGTGATTTCGGATTGCAGCATCGAAATCAGCCGCTGCTGCTCAACGATCCGCTCGGCTTTGAGCCTCACATCTTCGTTGACCCGCTTGAACGCAGCGTGGACCCGGGCACTATGGAGGGCAACGCTTGTGATCTGACTGAGTGCCGTGAGGAAAGCCAGATCTTCGGCGGCGAAGGGGGCTCCGTTGCGGCGGGCGGCCAGCAGCAACACGCCGGCCACCTCGCCCTCAACTTCCAGAGCGTGGACCAGGTCCACATCCATGGCCCCCATCGCTTCCAGAGAGGCCGCATCGCGTTGACCCGCCAGCATCACCGAGCTTTCCGCCGAAAGCCCGGACACCAGCGCGTGGCTCGCCGCCATGCGGACCGGCGCACGCCAGGCACCGACGACGGCGATCATCCGGAAATCCCCGCTGTCTCCATCTTTCAAGTAGAGTGCTGCCCGTTCCGCGCCCAAAACGTCGCGGCAGGAGGCGAGCAGCCGGTCGGCCAGGGCCTCAGGCTCCAGCAGTCGCCCCGCCTCGCTCATGCGGAACAGCGCGCGGTCCAGCGGATACTTCTCGTGGAAGAAACGGCGGTCAACAATCTGCTGCAACCGGTCGCGAAACCACCCGAGCAACAACACCGCCAACATCACCGTGGCCACGCCCGCCCATGCATGTCCTGCCGCCGACATCTGCGACAACCCAGCCAGGCTGCTCAGGGCAATCGACACGCTGTAGGCGGCAGCGATCCCTAAACTCATGCCGTAATACAACATGCCGCGATGCAGCAACTGATCGACAAGCATCAGCTTATAGCGCGCGATGCCCACGGCGTAGGCGCACATGAACAACAGGCTGGCGGCGAACATGGGCAGGCTGGCCTGGCCGAGGGCAAACGCAACCTTGTCCGTGATCGCGAGATAGAGGGTGTAAGCCACGGGAATCCCCGCCAGCAGTCCCGCCCAAAGCAGCCATCGGACCTGATCGCGGACCAAGGGCGTGCGGGCCGTGACATAACTATGAAGCATTGCCACCAGTGCCCCGCCGAACTGCAGCGAGGCCATTCCCAAGCAGCAGGAGATGAGCTGGCCAAGAACGTCGAGAGTTCCTTGGACCTGCGCCGCCGGTCCGCCGTGGTTTGTCTGCCAATGCGCGTAAAGAATGACTGAAAGCATCGTTACGATCGCGATCACCGGGATCGTGTAGAGCACCACGAGCATCAGTCGCGGAAACCGCGACATCCAGCTTTTGCGCTCGGGGTAAACCAGAAAAAAGTGGAGCGTGGTGATCGGCAGCAGCAGGGCACAGACGATGAATGGGACCACCAGTGCTGGCGAACCGGAGATGAGCCACCAGTTGTAGCCACCAACAAACGCGCCGACGTTCACGATCGACATGACGAAAAACAGGCGCGCTGGCGTGTCGAAGGGTCGAGTCCACGCGGCGAGTGCCGCGATGGCGAAGATGCCAAGGTAGAGCAGAAACCAAGTAAAGCTCAGCGCGAGTTCGCCGGGCGGAAGAGATTGAACCTGAAGCCAGCAGCGGTGGATCACCGGATCGTTCGCGCCGCGAAACTTCACTTCCACCCACCGCTCCCCATCGCGGTAGTCCTTGACCACGACCGGAGGGAGTAGTTCACCCATCTCCAACATGGCCAAGTCATCATCAATGTGCCCGCCTGGGGGAATAGAGGTACTGCGCAATCTGACGAGGCTGTAGGTGAAATCGAGAAATGTGTTGATGGGTTGGCGACCGATTTCCGTGATGACATCGCCGATTTTCGGCGCTCTTTCGCCATCGGCGCGAAAAACACTGGACACTAATTCAATGTTTGGGCCATCTCGTTCAGGGTCATCGATCAGACAACGCAGTCCCAAATCGGGTGTGGTTGCCACAAATCCCAAGACAAGAACGGAATACACCAACACCATGCCACCTAGGATGGCAAGGGACCATTTTTTGAACTCGGTGTATTTCATATTGGTGAACTTTGATCGATAATTTCGTCTCGGCGCTTCGGCGCTGAGGCGTTTCAGCGCCGAAATCGTTGAAACATTTTGAAATTTTCAGCGCCGAAGCGCTGAGTTTCGGCGCTGACATTCTGATTCTCTCCAACAAACCCCGCATTTTTCAATCGCACATGTTTATTTTTCAATTGGCACGGAACCTGCATATTCAAAAAACCACCCAGCCGGATCTTTAGGGAGTGCATGCGGCGCTTTTTGAAGCGAAATACAAGCGACTGCAGCGACCCACTCTGCACCACCTGGCGTACACACCCAACGTACACCGCATGGCTCCCTAAAGATTCATTTACCTGACCCAGCCTGACCCTCAAGGAACTTCGTTCATCGCCTGACTCAAAGTCGCTCCTGCAATTCCGACCCACATGCAGGTGCCACACTGTCTGACCTCGGTGAGACAAATTGAGTCCGGTCGACGAACGCCAAGTTCCTTGAGGGTTATTTTTTTGCGCTGAGTCGCTGCGGTTCTCGCCGTTGGTTTGCCGAACTGCGGACGGGCTAGGAAAGCCCATCCTACGCAGACGTGCGAATTCCCCGGCGGGTCAGCAGATAGATGGCAAATGTGCCAAGCCAGTGGCCGCCAGCGTAATGCTCGCCCGTCACAGTCGGCAGACCGGCCGCTGCGTGTTCGCTGGCCAGTCCCATCAGAATCGCCTGTCGGGGGTCTGTCTCCTGTAAGGCGGCGGCAATCCCTTCCAGCATCCAGGAACGGCTCAAATTCAAGCCGTCCAAGTGCGCCAGTTTCCCATCGCTCCGGTCTCCACACGCGGCTGGCTTGAGCCACTGCGCCTGGCAGGCGTCTGGCAAAAACTCCGTCAGCCAGTTGGCGAAGTCGGGAGGGAGCAGAATTCGGCCCATCAGGTCGGCTTCCGCCAGACAGGGCGACAAAAAATCATGCCCGCTAGGTTCATAAAGAATGGGTGCCTTGCGGTCTTTGCCATGGAAATCCACCGACCGCTCGCAGAGCAACTGTTCAAACTTCGTGTCTCCCACCGTCCGTGCCCAGTCAATCGCCAGCCCAAAGGCAAAGGCGGTTTGGCTGTGCTCACCGGACCGGATGGGGTGGGTCAGTTTGACTACCCATTCTGAAATCCGTCGCACAGACAGCTCAACCAACGGTTGGAGACTGCTGAGCCACGCGGCGGTGTCTGGTTGTGGGGTTTCGGCGAACTCCTCGTGGAGTTCGGCATGCAGTTGAAGCAGCCACGCGAGGCCATACGGCCGCTCGAATCCGGCCCGCAGCGGCGGCGCGAGGTAGGCCAGCTCCGCTGCCAGATTGTCTGGCGAGAGACTCTTCCCCACGGCAGCCCGAGCATCTGTCACCCATGTGGGAGTTGGCTTGCCGGCAGGCTCCGCTGCGGCCGTTCGCCACAACCGCACCAGCGACCAGTGGCCGTGCACTGCCGAGTGCCAATCGAAACTCCCAAAGAACGCTGGCGTCAGCTCTCGCGGCGGCCGCACATCGGCGTCGCTCTCCAAGGCATGCAGCAGATGATTCGGATACTCGCGATGAATACACCCGAGAACGAGCCGCGCCAACCGCTCGGCAATGCCTGGGATGAGTGTGTGGGTCGCGGGACGGATGTGGCACCTAAAAATCGATGAGTGCAACGATTGAGGCTCATTGCGCTGGGACTGGTGTGAATCTTCGTGCCATCATACCAACGACTCTCCACCCGCTTGCCATGATGCATGGCCAAATGAAAGATACCAGCGCGGGCAACTCCCGCGCTGGCAATTCGGTATCGGTTCAAGCAAAGGCTTCGATCACTCGGGCAGCACCAGTTCCATTCCGGCTTGCAGCCCGGCAGCATTTTTCAAACGTGAACTATTCGCTTTAAGGATGTCCGCCGAACGGTTCCGGCGTCCATAAACCTTGATGGCGATCCCATCCAGCGTGTCGCCGCGCTGGACTTTCCAGGTCTTGGGTTTGCTGTTCATCAATGGCAGAGACTCTGTTTCCGGGGCTCGGGGAGCTGTGGGGCGAACTGCTGTGTCACGGGGAGCAGCGGCTGGCGTCGGCGCGGCTGGCACGGCAATCCGTTCGTTCTCCGGGTCGAGCAAGTCGGAGTGGTCACCGACATTGATTTGGGGCAGCCCACCGCGAGTGTCCTGACTGTGGTCGCGGGGGATCGACAGGGGGCTGACGGCATTCGGCGTCGCTGGTGCGGGGGGCGTTTGAGTGGGTTGCGGACGGGCCTCTGGTTCGGTGGCCGGAGCCACGCGGTTCCGATCGGCCGGCGAGACTCGCCCTGCCGAGAACGGCGTCCGTCGGCTGGGGCGCGACAACAGGCGTGGCTCATCTGCGGGCGGCGCCGTTGGGGCAGGCGGGTTCGCCGCAGGCTGGGCGACGGGCCGCTCCTCATCGCGCGGTGCTGCCGGAGGCGTGCCGGGAATCGGCTCCTCTTCAATCAGATTCTCCAATCCCCGAAGCTCACCCTGCGGAAGCAATGCTGGCTGGGCGGTGGGGATGGCGGGGATCCCACGTGCAGTCGAATTGGCGACGGCTGCGTCATGGGGCTCCCTTGACGGAATTTGGATTGTGGCCCCTTCCGGCAGCACGTTGGGACTTTTGAGCACAGACCGGTTTGCGTTGTAGACCTCATGAAACCGGGCGCTGGTGCCGAGATACTTATGGGCGATGCTGCTGAGTGTATCGCCCGCCTGAATCACATGCGTGCGGGGAGTTTCATTGGCAGAGCCAGCGACCGTCGTGGCACTCACGGAATGCACGCCAGGTTGGGCCGGGTTGCGGCTGGTTGGAATCGGATCCGGCACGTCCGCGCGTTCCGGCGAGAGAATGCCGCGGTTGGCCGCTTCGTCCTCGGCCGTGAGGAAGCCCGGCACGCGATACTGTTGACCCTGGGGCCGGTTCTGCCGTGCTGACGGCGGAGGGGCCGGCGCGGGTGCCGCGGGAAAGTTGTCCAGTTCCGGCGCGTACGGGCTTTGTTCCCGCTCAGCAATCTGCTGGTTGATGGCGTCGGCATCGGCCAGTGGCGGCAGGGTCTCAAACGACTCGGGTTGCCGCCTGAAGAACAGCGCGGCCACAATCACGATCAACAACAGCCCGAGTGACAATCCGATTTTTGTATCGCGGTGCATAGTCATGGCTCCAATCAAAGGTCATCCATTGATAGTGGGACACGAATTGCACAAATGCGGCAGGAACTCCGGGATTTGGCCGCCATCTCTTGAGCCCAAGCCCAGACAAACCAGTTGTGTCGATAGTGCCGATTATTAGGCCGGCAACTTCTCTGGTTGCGGTCGATCATCCGATACTGTTGGGCAATCTGCTCGCGTAAATTCCATGGCGCTGTGCTTGCCTGCCTGATTGCGCAGTATGGCGCGATGACGGCGGAGATGAGGGTTATGAGGCTGATGGAAGAGTTTGGTTTCCATCTGGCGTTCGACGTGGTGGGAGGGCGAGGCTCCTGCCGAGCCGCGAGCAATGGGCGGCACGGCTTCTTGGTACGAATTTCGAGCCGCTTCATGGGGGAACTGACGTAAGGATCGCGGCAACAATAACATGGTGAAGTTGCTTGGGATGGACGCCGACTGAGGGCAGATTCATCAGCCGGCATGCGTTAGCGCGCGTTAGCGTCCGGTTCGTGGCGTTGGCGTCTTCCGATCATCATCCAACCGGGGGCTAAGGCCCTCCGGCTCATTGGTCAAAAATCGACAGTTATTCTTGCCGCGGTCCTAAAAAATCGACACTTGGTGTTCACCGTGGCTCGGCAGGAACTTCGCCCTCCCGTGGCGTCGCCCTGCTGACCATCACTTTACACGACGCCAATCGCGTCGATCTCGACGGTAATTCGCCTGGTCTCCTCGGCCGTCGCCAGCAGGGACTGATACGTGCCTAACTCCGACGGACTGAGGGGGCGATTGGTCCGGTCTTTGAGCCACTTGCGGCAGACCTGATATCCACCGACCTCGGTGGACCACAACGCGGAAGACACCCCTGCGATTCCACAGGCTGGGTTGAGCCAGGCGGTGTTGTTTTCGTGCTTCGGCCAGCCCGGCGAGATTCGAGTGTCTGGCAACTCTTTTTCCGTGCCGCCACCGACTAGCGGAAACGCAGACGTCCCATTGGATGGCTCGTCTCGCTGAAACTCGCCGCGCTGAAACCCAAGGTGCAGATTGACCAGCCGCAGCCCTAACACGCTCAGTCGCGACAATCTTAGGGGCTCGTGCATCAAGGGAAGCCGCGGAAAGTCACTTTTGAGACCCGCCGCGTACCGTTGCCGATAGTCGGTCGAATAAAAGATGGCATAGACACAGGTCACAAACCGCATCGCGCCGGCTTCCCCCGCGAAGTAGTCCTGGGCGCTCCGCGGCAGTGAGGACAATTCCAAATTTACCCGTGGCTCATCCCCCGCGAGCCACAGGGGAAACTGATAGTCTTGCCCCTTGTTGCCCAGATAGAACGTGCCGTGGCAACACAGCCCCTCACAAACCCCAAAGTGGGTGATCGTGTCCTGAACCACCTGCCGCATGGCGATCAACGAGACATTCTTGTGTCCCAACACATGCCGCGCCAGCTCGGGCCGCGGGCGTCCCAACAGGGCCGGGTCGTAATACAACCAGCGGACATCGAACGGCCGGTAGAGTACGCGCTGGAGCAAGGACTCACTCCACTCGTGTCCCGCGGCCTGAACCTGCGAGCGCAGTTCCTCTGGTGTGAACCCAATGAACACGCTGTCCGCGCTGGTCTTCACACCGGGCGAAGAGAACGGCATGAGTTCTTTCAGACTCGGAAACGCCAAATACTCCCGAGGGACCATCGCCCGGGGAGCCAGCCAGTAGTCAGGCGACTCGGGGGTGATGACTACTCCAGAAAGGTCGTCGTCGGACGGAGCCTCCAGTCGTGCCAGCTTGTCGGAACGAAAGCCCTGCCAGCGCACATACGAAACCTTGGTGCCTGCAGGCGACCCCACGAGGACCGCCACCCCCTGCGTGATGTCGAAGACGTTCTGGTCACCCGTGGTGCCACCGCGTGTATCGCCGCCTAAGTCGATAATCTCTTGGTGCGGAAACGCCTCCAGCAATTGCTGCCGCAGTCCGCGATGCAGCATCCCATCCAGATACGACCGGTTGGTCACATACCCCAATGTTGCGAGGCCGCTTCGTCTGGCGTAGTGCAGCGCCAACACAAAGAACTTGACATAGTCATCGTTGAGCGGTTGCCGATTCTTCTCGTGCTTGACCGCCTGCTTGACCGGCTGGCAGAGTTCCTCGATCCACGGGTTTTGGTTCTGCGAGCTGATCCGGTAGGGAGGGTTTCCCAAGATCACTGTTGGGACAAGCGTGACCTTGGCATCGGCCACGGCAGGCGCGACGGTCAAAGGTAATTCCAAACTGTTCGTCTGAAACAACTGCCACTCAAGCGGCGTTTCAAACGCATAGCCAGTCTCCGCCAACTTCAATAACAATTGCGTCCGAGAGATGGCGAGCGGGGTCGCCATCAGCTCGAACCCCGTCATCCGTTTGACGAAGCCTGGAACGAATAAGTTCCACTGAGACCTAAGTTCTGCGCCGGCATGACACTTCTGGAATGTCTGCCAGACACGATGGATCACGGCAATTAATAACGTCCCTGTTCCCAACGCCGGGTCGAGGATCTGCACAAACGGTTCATCGGGCGACACGCCCTTCGGCGCGGGCCGTGCAAATCGGGTCGCCACATCGGCCCAGCAGGTGAGATCGGCCAATCCACGCTCCAACCGAAGTTGGGTGCGAAGTGCGTCATCAGCGCGTTCGACGATGAACTGAGCCACCGGTGCCGGGGTGAAAAAGACACCGCGTTTGAGTCGTGTTCGTGGGTCAAATGCGTGGAGAAAGAGCTCAAAGAACCGGAGGCCGAACTGCTCACCGGAATGCGTCCGCTGAAAATCGACGAGCAACTCCGCCAGCGAACACTGGTTGAGCCACTCCGCGAATCCGCCAATCACCGCCTGTCCCGCATCGTTCAGTTCCCCAATCCTTGGTGGCTCAAACTTGCCAGCCGCGGTATGTTCGAGCCACGCGCAAACGGTGAGGCAGACGGCCGTCTGCGCTACATCGCTGGCCGTCGCCTCTTCAGCCTCAACAGCCGCCAAACGCTGCAGTCCCCGAGCCGTGGCTGCGGCCTCGCGCACGAAGGCGTCGGCGGTCGTCGGCGGAATCGTCATGCCAACAGACCATCTGCAGGGGCCGATCGCGACCGTTGCGACAGCAGGACGATCCGGTCGGCAATCAGCGCCGGCGTGTCCTTCTCCGTGACCGGAACGGCGGTGCATTCCTCCAGGTTGCGAAACCAGGTGTACTGCCGCTTGGCGAACTGCCGCGTGTGTTCCACCGTCTGCCGAATTGCAACTTCATAACTTAGGCGACCCGCCAGGTGCTCCAGCAGTTCCCGATAGCCCACCGCCTGTCCCGCCGTGCGGCTCAGTGGCTGCGGGGCGGAAGCCAGCCTGCGCACCTCGTCCAGCCAGCCCTCGTCCAGCATCTGCCGCACCCGAGTCTCGATCCGCTCATGGAGCCACGCGCGATCGGGCTCCAGCCAATACACGTTTTGCGGCCGCTCGGGCCGCGGTCCTTCCTGCTGCTGTTCCGACAGCGTCCGTCCCGTGATCTCATGCACTTCCAACGCCCGAATCACTCGGCGCACGTCATTCGGATGCAGCCGTGCCGCGGTCACGGCATCGACCGTCGCCAGTTTCGCATGCAGCGACTCTGGTCCATGAACCCGCGCCTCTTCCTCCCACGCGTGCCGCAGCTCCCAGTTTGCGGCGGGCCCCACAAACAACCCGCGCAGCACCGTTCTCAAATACAGCCCCGTCCCGCCGACAAACAGCGGCACCCGCCCGCGATCCACAATCGCCTGACAGCATTGTTCCGCCGCCTGCAGATAATCCGCCAGACTGTATTCCTCATGTGGCTCAAGAATATCAATCAGATGATGCGGCACCCGCTCGCGCGTGGCCCGATCCGGCTTCGCCGTCCCCACATCCATGCCGCTATACAGCGACATGGAATCGAGCGCCACGACCTCCGCATTCAACCGCTCCGCCAACTCCACGCTCACCGCCGTCTTCCCCGCCGCCGTCGGCCCCGCCAAGAACCAGCAGCGGGCAAGCAGGGCAGGGGAGAGGGCGACAAGCATGATCAACCGCGGACGGTGTGTGGAGCGCAGCGCAACACACGCACGCCAGAAGACACACTATAGCGGATTCACGGCAATTCCGCGTAATCTGATTCATCAGTCTTGAAGTCGGTCCAACCTTGAGGCCACACACCCAAAGCGATCAACGCGAGCGGGGTGCCATCAATCCCCCGATCCATTGCCGACAGATCGGCGTCGTATGAAGAGGCTCGGGTCCCGGGAAATACTGGTAAAGGAGCTCGGCATTTGAAAATTTATCGTATTGGTATGTTTATGAACCCGACAGCGGACCAAATCGTCCGCATCAAGGAAGTCGCATTTGCCCATTTCTCAGCAGTAGGCACATGGGTCGATGAGCGAGCACCGTGCAAGGCCTGCGGTTGGCATTGGCAAACGATCGTTTCCCCTTTGCGGGTACAGTGGGAACCGTCGACAGACAAGATCGGCGACTTTTCGTGGGATGGTCCATTCGGCTATACATTCATCGTAAAAAGCGATATTGCCGAAGCTTTGAAAGCAATGCAAATGGAGTGCGACTTCTTCCCAGTCGAATTCGTTCCGCCGGAGCCCAACATATCTAGTCTAGGCTCCGCTCCGCGGCGACCGTGACACCAAGTCAAAACGAGTTAGATCGTGTCACCAGAGCTTTTGAACGAATCTGAAGGTGGACGACAGTTAGCGCAGTTCTTGCACGAACTGAGGCAAGTTCGCTGGTTCTCGAACATCGGCAAGACTGTTGGATCGTCAAGCATCGAGCAGATCCACAGTTGGAAAGAGTGGCGAGGCCCAGAGGACAGCGGATTGGTGGAGATCAGTTGCCGACAGCAGGAACTGCTTGACGAACTTGAGTCCTCAGCCAGCCAAACGGTGCCAAAGGTGGGTCCAATTTGGGAGCACATTCGTGCGGAGGTATTCCGTGCCTCGAGGGAAACCATTCCGTATGACAATGAGCGCGATACGTGGCATGGCCCGAATGCTGCGGTGTGGCATGCCGCTTGGACAGCAGGATTGATCGGATTGTGTCATTTCTTAGAACGCCCCGCACCACCCGACCTGAATGATCAATGGAGTTGGTTCCTCAAGGGCCAATGGCCATGTGGTTGGGTTGCAGAGTTCCCAAATGGCAAATTGCTTGTCTACTGACGCTCGTGATAGCCATTGATCGAATGCACAGGCGATGACACTAAACCCGCTAAGAACCCGATACATCGAGCTGTTTGGAAACGAACCAGCGGATGACGGCGTGTTGGGCCAGATTCAATCACGACTGGGCGTGGCTATTCCCAGCGATTTTCGGCAGATCGCCAGTTTTTACAGTGGCGGAATGGTTGGTGGAATCAGCCACCATGCGATCGCGG
This sequence comes from Planctomycetaceae bacterium, assembly GCA_021732845.1. Classification (GTDB taxonomy): domain Bacteria; phylum Planctomycetota; class Planctomycetia; order Planctomycetales; family Planctomycetaceae; genus JAKFUF01. Next base: position 11,924 of record JAKFUF010000072.1, read on the forward strand.
CCAAAGGCCGGGAAACCAACATCCTGGCAGAAACGCTGAGACTTCGTAAGAGCATCGCCCTCCCGCATTCGATGCTCGTGCTTGCAGAACCTGCCGAAAGCCTGATCATTCTCGTAACCGATCATTCAATGGCTCGCCCCGCTGTGCTCTGGCTCGACAGTATTGATGCTCCGAACCGGAACGACGTTGAATCCCTTCGCAACCCGGAATCATGGAATTCTTACGCTGACTTCTTTGAATTCTTACTTGACAGTGAGTTGGAGGAGCGGTCCTAAGCTAAGAGACAAGCCGACTCGATCGTTGCTCACGGTTCTGGAGGACCAGAGCCGGCGCGAGCCCTTTGGTGAGTCTCCACGCAGTGGGATAATCCATCACCGGACGGCTTGCGCCGTGCCGCTAACAATGAACGGCCTAGTGTTGTCTTTTGCTCCGCAAGACTACCGACGGGAAACTGCGGTGCCAATCGACAGCCATCGGGGGATGATGCGGGGGCCGTTGTCGGACCACGATCGCGGCCTCTCGCGGAGCGAGAGGCGACACTACGCAGTGGATCGCGCCGCCCCGACCCCACCGAGTTCGTCTCGGTGGTGAACGGGCCTGTGCACTACGCCGCCCGCCGCCACCGACAGGCGGCGCAAGACAGGCTGATCTTGTGGCTTCGGCTTGCGCCGAAGCGTGTGGACTGAAGCCCAAGCCACGGGCGCTGAGAGGGGGCGCGGCAGCAACTGGGGTTGAGCGTTCAACTTTCAAAATTCGCGCGATGTTCAGCCGGTCCAGACCATCAACGGGACCGCCAATTTTGAAATCTGAACACCCGACCCCTGCTTCACCGGCGAGCGGTCGCGACCGACGTTCAGATTGGCGGGCACAGACAGGGGGCGCGGTTTCACTGGTCGTTCTCGTGACAGGGGGCGCAAGGCTGGCCATTGAGGTGTGCTCCAACTCGCCGCAGACAGGCGGCGCTCCCCCGGCACCCTCATCAGCGTCAACCAACATCCGTGGCTCATCTCCATTTTCCTCCGGCACAACGACCGCCCCTTCCACTGGCCGCATCTGGCCGTTGTTGTCACCAACTTCTGCCGCACTCTCCGTGACCGTCGGAGCTGCCGCGAGCTGCTCTGCCCACAGGTCGTGTTGCCAGCCCCGGCGGCACTTGGCGAAGTACGGCCCCTCTGGATCCAAGTGGCTCAAGCAGTACATCACCGCCCACGGCTCGCCGCGCTCCAGCGCGACGACCAGCCGCCGGTTCAGTTCCTCTGCCAAATCCGGCCGTGGCTCACCCTGCGCGACCGGTTGAGCCACGCGATGAGAGACAACCGGCACCAACGCCACCGGCTTTCCCGCGTCTGCCGGAACAGCGGTCTTAACGCCCGCCCGCGCACAAAACTGCAGCGCCCACCCCTCGCCAGCCGACACCGCCGCTTGCAGCCGTTCACTCGCCTTTTGGACCAAGAAGTCCCGCCCGGCATCCCTCCACGTCCGCAGCCGCTTCGAGCGGGCCACCCGCTGCACCAACGATGCCAGAGTCACCCCCAAATGGATGGCGGCGCAGGCCAGCACCCCAAAATTCTGACACAGCGCAATAAACAACGGATCCTCCGTCACCAAACGGTCAGCCTCGGCCTGCCGTCTGGCTGCAACCCCCGCCCTATAGCCAACGCTGAAAGCGTCCATTTTCATCCCCAATGTACTAATGCACCTCGGTTCGTATTTCAGCACGATACGGACGTTCAGTGATGGCGTCAAGCACAAAGGCGAATAGTTTGAAAAATTTATGACAAAGCCATGCGGTCTGTGTCATGGCGAAGGTGGCAAAACGAGTTCCCATTCGGCTGGCTGAAGTCGTCACGCACCTCATATTGTCGCAATCTCCCACTCGCGCTAAACTTCCGCCGCGGGCTGTCGCCGGGAGCGGCGGCCAGGAATGGGGCTTGAGGATCAGGGATGATGCAGCGGCAACTGGCGTGGCTCATGGCGGCAGCCGGGCTCGTGATTTTTCTGCAACTTGGCCAGGTCCGGTTGTGGGATGAAGACGAACCCAAGAACGCCGTTTGCGGCCGCGAGATGCTGGAGCGCGGCGACTGGATCGTCCCGACGTTTAACGGCCAATTGCGGACGGACAAGCCGATTCTGCTTTACTGGCTGATGCTGTCGGCCTACGGCGTGTTCGGCGTCTGTGAATTCGCCGCGCGGCTCCCCTCGGCGGTGCTGGGAATGGGAACGGTGGTCCTGACCTATGACATCGGACGCAGGCTGGCCGGTGAACGGGCCGGTTTCTGTTCGGGGCTGGTGCTGATTGGCAGCATGCTGTTTGGCGTGGCCTCCCGCGCTGCAACTCCGGATGGAACGCTGTTGTTCTGCACGACGCTGGCCTTCTGGGCGTTTGTCCGCGGACGTACGTGGTCGGGTGCTGCGCCGGCTGAGCTGTGGCCTCGCGGCTCGGCAGGAACCTCGTCCTCCCGCCACGTTGCTCAGCAGAGTGAAACGAACGGTCTGGCATGGTGCGGCCTGTATGTTGCCCTGGGTCTGGCGGTCCTCGCCAAAGGTCCGGCGGGGGTGATACTGCCGTTGGGCGTGTTGGGGACATTCACGCTCTGGTCGCATGGCCGCGAGACTCGCTGGAATGGCATGCTGGCCTGGGGTGCCACGACTCTGCGAACCACGCTGAAATCGCTGCGGCCGGTGCGGGGGCTCGCCCTGACGCTGCTGATCGCCGCGCCGTGGTATGCGGTCGTGGCCTGGAAGACGGATGGCGCCTGGGTCGCCGGGTTTCTCGGCCGTCACAACATCGACCGCTTTTTGCAGCCACTGGAGGGGCACCGCGGGCCGTTCTTCTATTACATCCCGGCGATTTTGGCGGGAATGCTCCCCTGGTCGGTCTGTTTGCCGGGAGCCACGCTGGCGCTGGTGCAACGTTTTCGCCAGCGGTCTGTGACGGACGTCGACCGGTTCCTGCTGGCCTGGATTGGAGTCTATGTTGTCTTCTTCTCCCTGGCGCGGACCAAGCTGCCCAGCTATGTCCTGCCCGCCTATCCCGCGCTGGCATTGTTCATCGGCCTGTGGCTCGAAGCGGTCGTCTCCCACAAGACTGCCCCCAAGGAATTCACCGCACACGGAGTAACCAGAAAAGATGCCGCCCGCGCCTTGTACTGGATGGCAGGCTTCGCCGTGGCTCTGGCAGTCGTGCTGGGAGTCGCCTTGCCGATCGTAGCGCATCTCGTCGTCCCCGGCATGGAGTGGTGGGGCTTGTTGGCATTGATTCCAGCCACGGGCGGGGCAGCGGTTTGGCACTTCACCCGCGGCGGACAATGGCGGCAGGCCGCCACGGCCTACGCCGGCATGGCGGTTGTGTTGGCAGCCGGGGTGTTTGGCATGGCGGCGGTTCAGGTGTCGCAGTCCCAGTCGAGTCCGCTGTTTGCAGAGACCGTGCGCTCTGATTCCACAGCACCCTCCGTCGGCACGCTCGATGCATTTCAGCCGAGTCTCGTGTTCTACACGGGGCAGACGGTCGCCGACCTTCCAGACCCCAAGCAGGCTGCCGCTTACCTTCAGAGCAACCCGCAGGCATTTCTGGTGACACGTGAGGAACACTGGCCGGCCTTGGAGCGTCTCTTGGACAGGGAGTTCACCGTCTTGGAGCGCCGGCCGTTGTTTTTGAGGGAGGTCAATCTGTTACTGATCGGCCGCGGTCCGGTACGGGAGCGAGTCCAAGTTGCGAAGCAGGATGATTGAGCAGTTCGCGGCTCGGCACGTGCCTCGCCCTCCCGCCACGTCGGTCCGTGAAATCATTGTGACTGATGAAGAATCGCGGACAGTGCGTGGGTATCATCGGGCATCATCTTCGATCCTGCATTCCCATTCGACGAGCACACCATGGCGCGGAAAAAGGCGGCGGCTGGCAAGGGGGCCAAGGGCACCGGCGAATTCAGCAATCCTCTGGGCTTGAGCCCCGCGCAGTTGCAGGCGCTCTCGATCGAATTCGCGCCGCTGACGGGGATCGCGCCGACGGTTGTGCCACGGGTGTTGAAGTACCTCGTCGATGGCGAGGACGTCGCGGTGCTGACTGAGCTGTCGAACCTCAAGCAGGGGCCGGGGCTGTTGGGGCTGAGCTTCGCGGAGTTCGGCACGCGGAATTGGGACCAGGAAGGCAAGCTGCAGTTGCGGCGGCAGGAGATGCTGGCCGCGCAGCCACGCTTTCCGCATGCGGTGCTGCGGCGATTGGGTGAGGTCTATCATGCGATGCCGCACTCGTACTCGCATGGTCCGTCGGCCTTTCCGGATTGGCTGTACGACTTGTTGGTGGAATCGCAGGTGGGGCACCGAGAGGCGGGGGTCATCTGGCCGTTGGCGGAATTCGAAGGGTTCTTGCAGGAGCATGGTCTCACGCCGACGCTCGTGGCAATCCATGCGGTTGAAAACGGAATCGGCTCCTATCCGATCATTTTCGCTGGTGCGTTTGGCGATTTCGCCGAATATCTCCAACGCCACGCCAGTGTGGTGGAGACAACGCTGAAGAACGCGAAACCGGCGTTTCGCGGGCGGATGTACGACCACCTCAAAGACCTCAAGTGGAACCCGATGCCGTCCATCGAACTGGTGGCGGATGACTGCTGCCAGTCCACGAAATCCTTAAGGGAATCGGCGCTGGCAGTCATTCAACACCACGCGAAGCAGGCCAGGCCGCACCTGGAACGACTGCTGGCAGAGGGGAACACGGGTACCCGACAAGAGGCGGTGCAGGCGCTGTGGCGGCTGTACGGAACCGACGCGGCAGCCGCGCTGCGAAAGCAGCGGAAGGTTGAGAAGAACGAACGCGTCAACCAGGCGATTGACACGCTGCTGCTGATGGCCGACTCGGATTCTGGACCAGCGTCCGCTCAGACTGCGGAGGGAAGTTCGCAGATGCCGGACCTCCCGCCACTGGTTGTCGAAACGGGCATCGTCCCGCTGTCCGAAGCGGCGCGGAGCGGGCTGCGCGAGCATTTCGAGAAAGACCATCAGACCCGGCTGCAAGGTTATCAGCGTGAACAGGAACGGTGGAAATCTCCCGATCGGCCCAAGGGGATGAGCCAGCCGGTCAAACCGAAGGCGGTCACGGCGGCGGAACTCGACCTGTTGTTCAAGTTCGTCGAAGGCAGCACCGCTGACGCGAAGTGGCCGTACAACCATTACGCACTGCGTGCGCTGGGAGACTGGTTCGCCCCGCCAGATTTCAAATTGGTCCATGTCCTGCGGCTGATGGTCGCATTTCGGCAGGCACAGGTCGACGAAGGGCAGTTCTGGACACGACAAACCGCGCTCCTCGAGCAGTATCGGACGCGATGCCAGCCGCCATTCGGTCTCAGGGAAATGGATGCCGTCGTGGCGTCTCTCGCGAACGGCCAGCGGGGTCTGGTCCTGGATGACTATTTGAGGAACAATTCGCACTGGTACCGGTATCTGGACTGGGAGCCGCCAGCGATCTGGCCGGCATTCGCAGAAGATCCCGGGCGGCTGAAAACCTCGCTGGAGCCCGCGCAGCAGAACCGCAATCAGCGGGACAACGCCATCAAAGTGATGTCCTACTTTCCGCAACTGCCGGCAGAGTTCGTCCCGGTTCTCTGGCAGTTGGCAGTCACGGCACCGAAAGCCGAGCGGCCGCTCGTGCGGCAGGCGCTCCAGACCGTTCCCGACAAGCCACGCAAGGTTTGTCTCATCCTGAAGGACAAGAAGCCCGAAACGCGGGCCAGCGCCGCCGAGTGGCTCGGCCAACTCGGCGACCCGGTGGCCATCGATCCGCTGAAGGCCGCCTACCAAGCCGAGTCGCAGGAAGTGGTCAAAGGCGCATTCCTGGCCGCGCTCGACAAGCTGGGGGCCGATGTCAGTGAATTCATCGACCGCAAGAAGCTGTTGAAGGTTGCCGAAGCGGGACTGCAGAAGAAGAAACTTCCCGGTCTCGACTGGTTCCCGCTCGATGCCCTCCCGCCACTGCATTGGGCCGATACGGGAAAGAAAGTCGATCCACAGATCGTGCGGTGGTGGCTGGTGGAGGCGGTCCAGCAGAAGGTGCCCGTCGCGGGTCCGTTGCTGCGGCGGTATGTCGGCCTGTGCCGCCCGGAAGGTGCCGCAAAGCTGGCCGAGTTCATTCTGCAGTCGTGGCTGAGTCACGACACGCAGACACTCTCGCATGACGAGGCCCTCGCCAAGGCGAAAAAATACGCCAACAAATATTATTCCGCTGAAGAGTTGCTGAAACAATATCTCGGCGAGTTCACTGGTTCGGCCATCGGAGAAAAGGGGATGCTGGCCCTTGTGGCGGCGGCGGGGACGCCCAACTGCGTCAAGCTGGCCACCCAGTACATTCGAAAATACTTTGGCTATCGGCTGGCCCAATGCAAGTGCCTGATCGATGTGCTGGCCGAACTGGATGATCCCGGCGCACTGCAGACCCTGCTGGCGATTTCCACACGTTTCCGCACCAAGGCCCTCCGCGACCAGGCGACCGAGCGCGTCCAGCAGATCGCCGACCGCAACGGCTGGACCATTGATGAACTGGCCGACCGCACCATTCCCGATGCCGGCTTTGAACGCCCCGTCAACGATCAGGGCGAACCGGTCGGGCATGTGGCTCAACTCCTCCTCGACTTCGGCCCGCGCAAGTTCACGGTCCGTCTTAACGACAACCTGGAGCCCACGATCGAGAATGCCGAAGGCAAGGTGATCAAAAGCCTGCCCGTAGCGGCCAAGACCGACGATGCAGAACTCGCCAAAGAGGCCTCCAAGCAGTTCTCCGAAGCCAAAAAATCCATCAAAGAGGTCGTGGCCCGGCAGCGCGAACGCCTGTACGAGGCCCTTTGCACGCAGCGTTCGTGGGTCTTTTCCGACTGGCAGCGGTACCTGGCCATGCACCCGATTGTCGGGCGGTTGTGTACACGCGTGGTGTGGGTGGTGAACGAGGCCGGAGAAAAAGGCAAGCTTCTGGGAAGTTTTCGTCCACTGGAGGACGGCACCCTGACCAGTGCCAAAGACGACGCCGTCGAGTTTCCGCCCACGGCAATGGTCCGGGTGGCGCATCCCTGCAACCTCCCCGCCGCCGAAGGCAAACTCTGGCCACAGCACCTCGCTGACTATGACATCACCCCGCTGTTCACACAGTTCGGCCGCGATCCGTTCGTGCTCGACCCAGAAATGAAGAACACCACGGAGATCAAGACGTTCGAAGGCCACATGCTGAACACCTTCAAGATGCGCGGACGGGCGACGAAACTGGGGTATGTGCGGGGCGAGGCGGAAGACGCCGGCTGGTTCTACTCGTACCGCAAGCCATTTCCCTCGCTGGGCCTGCATGCCGTGATCCATTTCACGGGCAATTATCTCCCCGAGGAAGACCGGCCCTGCGCCCTCACGACGCTCTCCTTCACCCGGGTCCAGTCCGACCGGGAGAGTTTCGCCGCCTACGCCCCGCCGCTGCCGCTGGGGTCGCTCCCGCCCGTCCTTCTCAGCGAGTGCCACGGCGATCTGCGGCAACTCGCGGCAGAGGGTACCGGTTTCGATCCGAACTGGGAGTCGAAATCCAGTTACTGACCAATTCCGACCAAGACAGACCGCGCGGGGGCAACGCTGGGCCGCCGCGAACACGTTCATCCAAACGGGTAGATGTTGCACTTCGTCACGTCGCACAGGCCCGCAATGTTGTAGTTGCGAATGCGACGCCCAACAAATTCATTGAAATTGCCGGATTCACCGCGTCCCTGAGTGCGGGCCAGAACCTCCGCGTGGCACTCCGCCACGATGCCGCGAAAGACGGGATCGTCCGCCAACAGCAGGGCGGGCGGTTCCGCGATTGCTCGGCCCAAGTCCCGGACGTTCCGGCGGAGATGCTCGCTCATCGTGGCTCCGGCAAAGTAAAGCATGCTGAACCCCGCGAAGACATCCGGAGGCAGTGGAGCATGTGGATGGGAATTCAGCGCCAGATAACAACCGTGGACCAGCCGGTCGACATGGTCGATTTCCACCTGCAACCGCTCGTCATACCTCTGTAGCGCTGCTGCCCGACGGCGGGGGTCACGATCCTCCAAAATGCAGGCGAGCCGCTCGATTCCACAGAGATTGTGGGCGTTGCCGGTGCTGTGGAGGGCGTCAAAGGTGTACGCGGTGAGCGGAAGCATGGCCCAATCCGGCCCCGCCGCCTGCTCCACACGCTTCTGAAGCCGGGCCGTTCGCCGCAGCGGGCCGCACAGTTCTGTCAATCGGGCCTCGGCGAACTGCCAGGCCAGCGAGGGGTAGCGGCTCATCCACTGCTGCCACTCCGCTTCTGCCGAGACCGCGGCGTCCAGCGGCGACTGTTCCGCATCGATCATGAAGCCGGCGGACGTGACCCCGTTATTAAACGGCAACACATACATCCAGCCATCGTCAAACAGGTGGTGCAGGGCGGAGTCATCACAGCGAAACAGATAATCGCCAATGTGGCAGCCACGGTCGGCCAGCAAATCCTCCCAGCGGCGGAGACCCGTGAAGTGGCCGTAGAGGCACCGAGAGTTGGTGTGCATTCTCCGTGGCTCAAGGCTCTGGCCGAGCCACCGCGCCAAAACCCGACCGTCGCCTGTGGCGTCAACCACGAAATCAGCCTGGATCTCGATCGGCTTTCCCAGCCGTGTGCCGCTCAAGTGCCAATCGCAAGGTTGCGGCCGTGCAATCCGTTGAATGTCACACTGGTCGAAGGCGGCGATCTTCTCGCGCAGGACTTCACTCCACAGAAAGGCGTCAAAGTCGGGGCGAAACCAGTGGGTGTCGGCATCGTCTTCCGCATGACTGGCCGCCACGAGAAGTTCGGTGGGATGGCCTGGCAGGGGCTCGAACGGGCGGCCGGCCTGGTGGCGGTAGTAGGTGAAGCCACGCTTCAGGCCGCAGGGCAGGGCAGGGTAGGCGGCCTGCCAGCTCCCGTACTCGGCCAGCGGCGCGATGCGCGGCAGGTCGTACCGCCGTGCAAGTTGTTGCAGAACTAGGCCCGCGACCGGCGTTGACGATTCGCCCAGCGTGAGCCTTGGGTGCCGCCCGCGATCCACCACCACCGGAACCAGCCCGATCCGCCGCAGAATCAGCGCCAGCAGACTTCCGCCGAAGCCACCGCCCAGGATCGCCACATCGACCTTCACAGAGTTCCCTTCGCCAAGCCGGATGAATCGAGTCCGTATGATGAAGCAATGTTATAGGGAGCGCAAGATTCTGCCAGATGCCGCCTCGTCATTTGACTGCCGGATCTGTCGACCTAGGTTTGTGCAACTGTCGAGTCAGACTCTCACGTTGCGCCCTCCGTGAACCGCCATGCCTGTTGCCACCGATAAAATCGTTGCGACCCTCACCGAAACCGATCTGCACGATTTGGTGAGCCGGTTTGGCCAGCCGAAGTCGCTGCCTTCGACGGCGTGGCTGTCGCAATTGAACCTGGAGAAGCCACGGGAAAACTTGCGCTGCCTGGACGAGACCACGCGGATGGGCAAGCGGATCATGGATGTTGTCGTGTCGGTGACGCTGCTGATTGTCTTGGCACCTGTCATGCTGCTGGTGGCCTTCGCCGTGTGGCTCACCTCTCCCGGTCCCATCATCTTCAGCCAGGTGCGAACCGGGCTCAACCTGCGGGGAAAGCACCCCGACCGCCGGGCGCGCGATGATGAATCGCCTGAGGAAGCCGATCGCCGGGCTGCCGCCAGCCGGCGGACCCTCGCGGGCTACGGCAAGCCGTTCGTACTCTACAAGTTTCGCACCATGCGGAACGATGCCGAAAAGAACGGGGCGCAGTTCGCGGTGAAGGGCGACCCACGGGTGACTTCGATCGGCTGGTTTCTCCGCAAGACCCGGTTGGACGAACTGCCTCAACTGTGGAATGTGCTTCGAGGGGAGATGTCGTTGGTCGGTCCGCGTCCAGAGCGGCCCGAGTTCGTCAAAAGTCTTTCGGCCGAGATTCCCGGCTACCTGAATCGCCTGGGCCTGAAGCCAGGCCTGACCGGTCTGGCGCAGATCGTCAACGGCTATGACAATGACATACAGGGGTTCCGCCGCAAAGTGGCCCTCGACCTGCTGTACCTGCAGAATTGCTGCCTGTGGAACGATGTCAAAATTCTGTTTCGCACCATCCGCGTGGTGCTGACCGGCAGCGGGGCGCTGTAAGCAGCGGACACCATGGTGTCCCCCGGCTCCGACGCCGGTCAGTGGCTTCATGACACTGCGGCGGGAGAACGGTACTGCCAAGGATTTTTGCGGACTGCGAACAGGGGTGACATCCGGTGTCACACCCGGCTGGAAGATCGGACCGTGTTGACGGTTCCTCTTCCTCTCGCAGAAAGCAACAAGAATGCGGACACTCATTGGACGCGGTGTGTTGAGCGTGGCTCTGGGCCTGACGGCCGTGGGCGTGTTGGTCGGCCGGTCAGGTGCCGAACCGACAAAGGTTGCGGAACGAGGCACACCCGCCGTTCCGGCGGTCGAGCCCGGCGAAACGCCGAAACCGGAAGATACAAAGCCTCTGCCGAAGCCGGGCGACCGGGCGCTGCTGACCGTCAAGGTCTGCCCGATCGCGGTGATGATGGAATACGGTGATTACACGACCTACCAGGCCGCATTGTGCGACCCGGGTTTCGTGGGATATGCCAGCTTCGATTCCATCAATGGACTCACCCTGGGGGGGTGCGGAACCAACAATCCCCACTGCGTCAACGGAGGTAATGTACTGCACGCCGTTGGCGGCGATTTTCTGAGCGCCGGGCTGGCCACCGCCGGTCTGACCACTCGGCTGCCAGCCGACACGTCCCCCAAGTTCGCGGACAATGTCGAGCTGCTCGATTCGCAGGACGCCTGGATTCCCATCCCGAGTGCCACTCCACGCGCCCCCATGCACGTCAAGCTGCTGCTGATCAAGCTGCTGCCGAAGGACAGTCAGGTGCATCAGCCCCGCATCTTTGGCCTGGGGTATGAAGTTGCCACCACCGGCAAACCGCCCTCCATGTCGATCGATTCCCGGGAAATCACACCGATCGCCGCGCATGCCCTCAACCTCAAGCTCGGCTCCGTGAACTACCGCGTGCTGACACACCGCGACACGCCGGCCATTCGCTAACCCCCTGTGGCTTGATTCGCCCATGAATTTCCACAGCCCGGTCGAAATCTCGACCGGGCTGTGGTGTTGTTACGGAAGTCGTTCAACAACGTTGAACACTGCTCGCTTCGCGGCGACTACTCCTTGAAATCGGCGTGGCAGCCAGCGCACTGCTTGCCTGCGGCGGCAAATGCGGTCTTGGCGGCGGCGGCATCTTTCGCGCGGAGAGCGGTGGCGGTTTCGGTCATGTGAGTCTGCATGTCGGCGGCGAACTTCTGCCACTTGGAGATGTCATTCTTGTTCTTCACTTCGTGAGTGTCGGCATGGGCGACCAGTGCCAACACGGCGAGGGTGCTGGCCTGACGCGTGGCTTCGGCCGTGTCGTCCGAAGTCTTGCGGAGGGCGGTGCGGATTTTGGTGTTGAGGAACGCGACTTCAGTCATCACGTTGTCCAGCGAGGTCAACTTCGCCCAGTCATGCTCGGCCTTGGCACCCGAAGCCTTGCCGCCCTGGGCTTCCTTCACGGCGGCGAGTGCGGCCTTGGCATCGTCGTAAGATTTGGCTTCGGCCAGCTTCAGTGCGGCGGCGCGGACATCGGCGGCGGCACCCTTCCAAGCGGCTTTGTCACTGTGTTCGGCCAGAGCCTGAGCCACGACGGCGAGGATGCCGGCATCCTTGGGAATTGCCTTCGCCTTGGCGGCACCGTAACTGTCACCATCTTTCAGGGCGGCTTCCAGCGTCGCGATCTTGGCATCGCCGGCGGCAACCAGCTCCGCCGAAGGGGCGACCTTTTCCAGAGCCACCGGAGAGGCAGCGTACGTCGGGAGGACAAGGGCGGCTGCCAGGGCGGCCACGGCCAGACTCATCAGAACGGGCTTCATTGCGGACTCCTCGATTTTGCGGATCAACAGCTTGCGGACGGTGTCAGTCGAACTGTGGACAGTGGGATACACCGGATGCAGGTTCCAAGAACCTCACCGGCATCAACTTCCAGATCTTGCTAAAATACTAGAGCAACCTGGCCTCGAATGGCAGGTCGCCGACGAGCGGTGGGCTGGTTTGGCGAGAGCTTCATCAACTCCATGCGTGGCACGGACACAAGCATTGTGAGTTGCCAGCGTACCGGATGTCAACCGAATTGTAATGCGGACTTCAGCCCACACGCCCTCACGCGACACTGCCCGAGACGACCCAATCCTTGACATGACGCACCTTCTAAACCCGCGTGGCGGGCTGGTATCATCAGCAGCCCATTCAACCCCGCTGCACTTCACCCCATCGTCGATACGTTGTTTTCATGGCCCTCGACCCCGCACTGGAACGCTACAGCCGGCAGATTCTCTTTCGCGAAATCGGCGAAGCGGGACAGCGGAAGATCTGCGGCAGCCGTGTCCTGCTCTGTGGCTGTGGTGCTCTGGGCAGCGTCCTGGCCGACGGACTGACCCGCGCGGGGGTGGGGTTCCTGCGAATTGTCGACCGCGACTTTGTTGAGCTGAGTAACCTGCAGCGGCAGGTGTTGTTCGACGAAGCCGATGTGGCCGAGGGGCTGCCGAAGGCGGTCGCAGCCGGACGCAAACTCGCCCGCATCAACAGCCAGGTCCAGTTGGAACCGCTTGTGGCCGATATCCATTCCCAGAACATCCTCGGTTTTGCCGACGGGGTGGACCTGATCGTTGACGGGATGGACAACTTCGAGACCCGGTTTCTCATCAATGACACTTCGCTGGCCACCGGAACCCCCTGGATCTATGGCGGCTGCATCGGCAGCCACGGCCAGACGATGACCATTTTTCCGGGAGAGACCGCCTGTCTGCGCTGCCTGATTGAAGCCCCGCCCGGTGCCGGCGCGGCGGAGACCTGCGACACCGCGGGAATATTGGCTCCGGTCATCAATGTCATCGCCTCGCTGCAGATCGTCGCGGCACTCAAAATTCTGTCGGGTCACAGGGATCAGATTGACCCCGCCCTGACGATTGTCGATGTATGGGATGGCACACTGAGAAAAATGAACACCCGCAACCTGCGGGACCAGGGCCGCTGCCCCGCCTGTGTCGGCGGCGTGCGGGAGTGGCTGGCCGGGACGCGGGGTTCGCAAACGACGGTGCTGTGTGGACGCAACGCCGTGCAGGTTTCACCCGCGGAACGCGCACCGGTGTCTCTGTCCGATCTCGCCGACAAACTGCGCGGCGTGGGGGAGGTCGCGGTCAACCCGTTCCTGCTGCGGCTCACGGTCAACAGCGGCGAGTTTATCATAACCGTTTTTCCCGACGGCCGGGCGATCATTAAAGGCACGCAGGAACCCGCTGTCGCCCGCGGCCTGTACGCCCGCTATGTTGGAAGTTGACGACGGCAACCCCACGTAATATTGCCCTCTCATACTTCGTGCCCTTGTACACGATAAAAGATTGAACCCATCGACAAATCTCGATATCATTGGGCTTGTGAGTTTCATGGTGCGATGAACCGCGTGAGGAATCCTATGCTTTCATTGCACACTGGCCGCTGTGATCGTCGCGGATTTCTCCGCAGTGGCTCAGTCGCCGTCGGCAGCCTCGCTTTGGCTGGGTTGACCGCGGCGCAGGTTGCCGCGGCGGAACGCACGCGGCTCACCACCGGAAAATCGGTCATTTTCCTGTTTCTGCACGGCGGCCCCAGCCAGTTCGAGACCTTCGACCCGAAGATGTCCGCGCCTGTGGACATCCGCAGCACGACGGGGGAAGTCGCGACAAGTCTTCCGGGCGTGACGTTCGGGGGCACGTTTCCGCAGCTTGCCCAGCGGGCGAAGCAGGTCGCCATCGTCCGTTCCTTCACCACGGGTGATGCGAATCACGACATCAAACCGATTGTCGGTCGCGATACGAAGGGGGCGAATCTCGGGGCACTCTATGCGCGCGTGGCTGGAGCCAACCATCCGCTGAGCGGCATGCCGACCAACGCGCTCCTCTTTCCCCGGGCGGTCGATCCCTCGACACAGCCGGGGATCTCTACGTTCGGCCGCTTCGATTCCAGCGGCACCCTGGGCAGCAGCTACGCGCCGTTCATGCCCGGTGCCGGCGGCGATCTGCAGCGCGACCTGGAACTGGTGCTTCCTGTCGACCGACTCGGTGACCGGCGGTTGTTGTTGTCTCAGCTCGACCGTTTGCGATGGCGCACGGAAGCGGCCAGCACTGGGCTGGACGCTCTGCGCGAGCAGGCCTTCAGCAGTCTCTTGGGTGGCGTGGCGGGAGCATTCGACCTGTCGCGTGAAGACCCCGCCACCGTGGCACGCTACGACACCGCGCCACTGGTCCGGCCCGACCAGATCAGCAAGGTCTGGAACAACTACAACAACTACGTCGACAATGCCAAGTCGCTCGGCAAGCTGTTGTTGCTGGCCCGGCGGCTGTGCGAAGCCGGCTGTGGCTTCGTCACGGTCACCACGAACTTCGTCTGGGACATGCATGCCGACGTGAACAATGCGACGGTCACGGAGGGCATGGGCTACATGGGGCGGCCACTGGACCATGCCCTGGCTGCCTATCTGGATGATGTCGAGCAGCGGGGGCTGAGCCACAAGATTTTGCTGGTCTGTTGCGGTGAAATGGGACGCACGCCGCGGATCAACAAGTCCGGTGGGCGCGACCATTGGGGCAGCCTCGCTCCGCTGCTGCTTGCCGGTGGCGGCCTGAAAATGGGCCAGGTGATCGGGCAGTCCACACGCGACGCCGCTGAACCCTCGTCCACGCCGATCACCAACAAACACCTGGTGGCCACGGTGCTCAATACACTTCTGGACGTCAACGAACTCCGCGTGGCTCAGGGCGTCCCCCAAGAAATCACGCAGGCGGCAACAGCGGCGGACACGATCGCGTCGTGAGCGTTCGTGGTTCCGTGACAGCAGGGTTCGAGTCACGGAGTGACGACAAAGTTGCCGAGTCACTCCGTGACTCGCTCGGCGTTCCCATTGTTCAACGTCTGAACTCAACAAGCCAGCTCGACATGTCTGCTCACTGCGTGAGCAGCTTCGAGTCACTCCGTGACTCGCTCGGCGTTACCATTTGTTCAACGTCCAAACTCAAGTCGACAGCGTGATTCCAGAGCCTCCGTGTTTGTCCGCGCCGGACCACGCCCGCGTCCTTTCGCAGGAGCGAAAGGCGACACAAAGTCGCCGAGTCACTCCGTGACTCGCATCGGGGCTTTCTCGACGGCTTGTCCTCCAACGCGCGCGGCAGGGCACAAGCTCTCCGGTGAACCACAAATTGCGAAACCGATCACCGGACGGCTCGCGCCGTGCCGCTATCAAGACGGCGTAAACCGGACCACGCCCGCGTCCTCTCGCGGAGCGAAAGGCGACACAAAGTTGCCGAGTCACTCCGTGACTCGCTCGGCGTTCCATTGTTCAACGACCGAACTCAACAAGCCAGCCGGCCTGCTCACTGCGTGAGCCGCTTCGAGTCACGGAGTGACTCGGCAACTTTGGTCTGTCTGGTTTGGGCGTCGCCAGTGCCTGTATTCGCCGTTCCCAAGTCCGGCCATGGGGCCGTTTTCCGCGATGTAGTATTGGAACCGTTCGAATTGCTCCGGGCTGCGCACCAGGTGGTCGAAGCTCTCTGGCTGCCAGAACTCACCGGTTTGACCCAAAGCCTTGTTGATCTTTGTCCCCGTGAATTTCTTCCAAGAGTAGCACTGTGTTTCGACCTCGGTCTCGCCGAGCAATCCGACCAGCAGATGCACGTGGTTTGGCATCACGACGAAGTCGCCCATATGGTAGCGCTGTCCGTCGAAGTGACGCAGGCTATTGACAACGATGTCCGCCAAGTCGGCCCGACGAAGAACGCAGGCTCCGTGGCCCTTGTCGAGACTCTGCTGATATTCGCGCGAGAACGTGGCATGGAAATCTCGCTGCTGCGGTTCTGGCAGCCGCTGAAAGGCGGCCTGCCAGTTCGTTGCGCCTGGATTGATTCGGTGACGACGCAGCCAGTCATCGCGGCGGCGATGCCACAAATCCGCGACCTCCTTCGGCATCGAATCCCCGGTGCGGAACGTAACGAAGTAGGTTGCCCCCGGCTGATACCAATGCGGCAGATCGCCGGCTTCTATTCGCAGGTCGCCGTCTGGATCAAAAAGATTGAATTGCATTGCTGGCATCCAAAGTTGCCGAGTCACACCGTGACTCGCTCGGCGTTACCCTTTCGTTCAACGACCGAACTCAAGTCGACAGCGTGATTCCAGAGCCTCCGTGTTTGTCCGCGCCGGACCACGCCCGCGGCCTCTCGCGGAGCGAGAGGCGACACAAAGTTGCCGAGTCACACCGTGACTCGCTCGGCGATCCCATTGTTCAACGTCCGAACTCAACAAGCCAGCCGACATGCTCACTGTGTGAGCCGCTTCGAGTCACGGAGTGACTCGGCAACTTGGTCTGCTGGTATTGGCTGAGCTGGGAATGCATCCATCGTCAGAAGCATGCGTCTATCCAACGCGAGTTTCAAGTTTATCGTGGCTCAGCAGGAGCATCGCCCTCTTGCGGCATCGCCCTGCTGTTCGGCAGCGTGATCTTCCGCGTCGACCTGCGACCGTTCCACATCGGGATCGAGCGATTTGGCGACCTCATTCCCCGCCCATTCCAACCGCAGTGGGACGCGGCCCGGGCCGGCTGGGTCTGAGCCACGGGGGTTGTTGTCGGCGACCGACTGGTCGTCTTCGACAACGGCGGTTCTCTCACCGCGCCGGTGGCTCAGGTTCAGTTCTCGCTGACTTTGCGCCCCCTGCGAAGCGGTTTTTTGTGCCGTCAACGGTCGCACATCCTTGATAACCCGAATCTCCAACTCGCCCGATCCGTCATTTGTCTGACCCAAACTTTGCGCCCCCTCGACCTCCTGAACGATCATCGTCTGCGACGGTTCGCTCTCAAGCGAGGTGCCGACCTCGTGCGCTTCAACAGTCTGTCGATCGACAGCGTTCTCCGCGGGTTGATCAACGGTCACCTCCTCATCCTCCGATCGATCAACCGCATACGGGTCCTCGATCAGCATCACCAGGTCGCCCAGAGTGCTGTCATCAATGGTTGTCCCATCGCCGGCCACCCACAGTTCGTTGTGCTCGGTGACGTCGTAATAGGTGGTCGTCTCCGGCGTCCTGCGGATCGGATCCAGCATGAGTTCCTTGGGAAATGTCGGCCGGCCGGCATGCTCCTTGGGAGGTGCGTACCCTTTGGACGCGCCGAATGTCTTCAGGCAGTACTTGATCGCCCACGGAGCGCCGTCCTCCAGTGCGTCCAGGAGGTTTCGGTGGCTACCGTCCAGTTTCCGACCACGCTCCTCATCGAGTTCGATCGGAGCCTCGGAGCTGCGTTTTTTCCGCGATCGCCCACCCATGGCCTTGCCCGCCTCCCCGACCAACGTGGCTTCACTCCCCCTCGCCGCCTCCGGGCCACCAGAGCCTGCCTGAGCCACGCCGGCGTCTTCCCCGCATGGGCGTGGCTCGGGATCAAACAGCCCATCCGTCCGTCCCAGCGTCTTCAGGACAAACAGGATGGCCCAGGGCTTTTTCTCAGCCAGTGCATCGTCCAGCCCCGCCTCGGCGTAATCGAAGCACATCCGCCGGGACGAGTCGCGGATGTACTGCAACTGCGGGTTCTTCCGGATCCGCTCGGACACCAACGTCCGGCTGACCCCCAGCCTGTCCGCCGCCTCCGTCACCACCCCCCGGCACTTCCAGAGCGCGTCGCCAACTTCCGTATCCATCACCTTCAACCGCCGCGCCTTGACCTGCCGAATCATGATGAATTCCCGTACCGATCCCCGACATGATACACGCGTACACATTTCATTTGACGTGCGAGGAGGTGTCGATCGAAGGGGAAATCTCTGTTATTTTCTTATTTTGTTCAAAATAGTGCTGAACTGTCCTGGCGCCAGTTTTTCAAAAAATCAGCCGGAACGCGTTAGCGTCCGGTTCCCGATTTTGCGCAGACACCGCTATCTGTCACGGCCAGAACCGGGGCCTAACGGCCTCCGGCTGATTGAGCTTCGCCATTTTCAAAACTTGGCCAGCCCCGCCCAAGTTGTCGGCTCGCATCACGTCACTTGGCATTCGTGGTAGATTGCGCTGTGCTGCGCACACCCTAAAACTCCGACGCGAGTGGCATTATGGCTCAACCCAATTCGGAACTGACCATCCGGCCTGCACGCGAGAGCGACACGGGAGCCATTTGGGAGATCCTCGAGCCGATCATTCGGGCTGGTGAAGTCTTCGCCATTCCCCGAGAGATCTCCCAAGAAGACGCCATCGCCTCCTGGACCGGCAACGACCGGAAGACGTTCGTCGCCATTTTTGAGGGGCAAATCGTTGGTACGTACTACCTGCGAACGAATCAGGCCGGCGGTGGCTCACACGTCACCAACTGCGGCTATGCCACCTCAACGAAAGCGCGCGGGAGAGGTGTGGCCCGGCAGATGTGCCTGCATTCGCTCGAACTGGCTCGGTCGAGCGGCTTCAAGGCCATGCAATTCAATTTCGTGGTGAGCACCAACGAAGTTGCCGTGCGGTTGTGGAAAGCCCTCGGATTTGAGGTCGTCGGCATACTACCAGGGGCTTTCGCACATCCCGGAATCGGGTACGTCGATGCGCTGGTGATGTTTCAGAAGCTGTAGATACAGCCGCTACATGGGCTTTTACCGAACTTCACGGCTTCACGGTGCCTCCTCGGCCTCTTCCGTCACCGTGTTCAAACCCGTCAGGTATTCCTTGTATTCAGCGTCGAGTTCCGCGGCCCGGACGGTGGTCAGTTCCTCCATCGACTGGGGAAAATCACGGATGGCCGAGCGGGAGCTGTAGATCTGCGTCAGATATTGCACGAGGGCGTCGCGGTATTTGCCGTCTTCGTAGTGAATGAAGAAATGGGCCAGCGCCGCGCTCTGGCTGTAGTTCTTGCGGATGTTCTTGTCGGTTTGAAACGCCTGCATGCCCATGGCGGAGAAGTCGCGCAGCGGCACGTAGTACTGGTCGGTGACCAAATGGTGCTGGGCGGCACGCATGCGGATTTGCGTGGGGTCACCCAGTGACGCCGTTTCACCGTCACGGCGGAAGGATTCCATGTAGCAGGCGATCCCCTCGATGATCCAGAAATCCGACCGCATCCCCAGCGGCTTGGCCTGGGGCTTGTTCCCTGACAGGAGCAGATGCGTGGCTTCGTGATAAAGGGTGGAATCGTCGTCGTTCTCGGGGTCATCGTAGAAGTAAGCGCGAGCGAGGTTGGGGAAAAAGATCCCCTTGGTCATTTCCACCTCCTGCTGAGTGAGGCCCTTGATGACCTTCAGGTACTCCTCGTGGGTGCGATAGTAATTGACCTCCAGCGGCCCGGACACGGTCTTCTTTTGATTTTTCCCTTCAAACAACAGACGCAACTGCTCTGGAGACTGAAAGAATCCTGACAGAGTCTGCGTGCAGACGCCGTGAAAGTCTTCCAGCTTAGTCGCCAGTTCGACGCCGCGTTCCAAACTGTGGTTCGTCAGCACCTTGAAGTGTTCGGTGCGAATCTCCCAGGCATAGCGAAAGTCGCGGCGAATCTCGGTTTCCTTCGCGGTGCTCATCCATTGGTTGCGATAGAACCGCTCGCCTTTTGCATACCGATCTTCGTGGGCGCTGGGCAGCCACCCAAAGCGGGGGGTCCAAACCTTTTTCGCCCGCTTCATTTCGGCTTCAAACGGCGTCACCCATTCGTTTTCGGAGCGCACAAACCCCAGGATTCGCCGAGCCACGGGGTGATCGGGGTCGTACAGGGCCGTCTCCCGAACCAGGTCATACGCCAGGCTGGGCATGCCTGCCGTCAGTGTTTGCCGCGAGAGCAGGTACAGCCCCTTGGCCAGTTCCGACTGATGCCGGCGAATCTGGGCCTCCCGAAACTTGTCATCCGGAGGCAGGTCGGCGGGCAATTCACCGCGCACAGCGCGGGGCAGGGCACTCTGGCTGGAGGGCGTCTCTTGGATCATTTTCCGGATGCGAGCGGCCTCATCCGGCTGACCGCTCGTCTCACTGGCAGCGGCCACCTCTTCCATGGCCAACTGGTACTTCTTCAGCAGGTCCGCCCGCTGCCGGACATGCAGCGGCGCGTCGCGGTTCGCCCGTGACGGACTGGCTTGGCGGGGGCTCGTGCCGGGTGCCGCCAGTGAGTACCCGACACACACGGCCACCAGCAGGCCGAACGACAGGACGCACAACTGACAGACACGAACAATCATCGGCGGCACCGATGCGAGGGGATTCCGGGACTGTGGGAATCCTATTTCAAACGCGTGGCGGCGAACAGACGATTTCGACAGGCGGGATTTTCGATTTTCGATTTATGATTTTCGATTGGTGTTGACGGCACGGATTGTCATTGGCGTCGCGTTTCGCGCTCAAACGCACTCGATGGCGATGCCTTCCACAGCGTTCCACTCGTAGCCATGGGGATTCCAGAACGTTGCCCCATCCAGGGGTTGGGTACGGCCGAGGGCGTCGCTGGCGCGGGCCAGGATTTCATGCCGCCCGGCGGGGAGCATGGCGTTGAAGCTCCACCGGGTCCAGGCGTAGGTGCCCTGGCCGGGTTCGAGCATCGCTGGCCGCCACGTCTGGCCGCCGTCGAGGGAAACGAGGACGGAATCGATCTTGGCGGCACCGTCGTTGAAGGCCACACCTTGGACCTTCACCAACCCGGCCGGAACCTTCGACTCGGGAGCAGGGAGCAGCGTGACGCTCTTGACGTTCATGGCCCAGTTGGGGCGGCTGTTTTCGAAGGTGAACTCATACTTCTCGCCGAGCGCGATTGGATGCAGTGGCATCCGATAGCGGGGCATCTGGTGGTTCACCGTCGTCTCTTTCGCTTCAAACCGCAGACTGGCGAGCCACTTGATGTTCATCGTCGCAAAGAACCCCGGCGTGATCAGCCGCACCGGGCCGCCGTGGATGGCGGGGATCGGCTCGCCATTCATCTCGAGGGCGAGGAAGGAGTTTTCCAGGGCGTCTGAAATCCGCAGACTGTGTTCGAAGTCCTGCTTGCCGGCTGGCGGCAAATCGCGCCCGTCAGCGGTCAGAAACTTTGCCTCGGGGTTGATTTTGACTTCCAACTTGTCTAGCACCGTCGACAGCGGCACGCCACGGAATTTGACGTTGCCAAACCCGCCCCGCCCCCATTGGGTCCCCTCGGTCGGCGAGAATTTGGAATAGAGGGAGCGGCTGTTGCCCGAGCATTGCAGGACCAGCTCATGCTCGACCTGGGTCCATTCCGCCAGTTTGGCGGCATCGAGCACTGCGGGACGGTTGATCAACCCGGTGAGTTCAATCTTCCAGCCGGCCGGGGAAACCGGCTCCAGGCTGGCCGCTTCCTGCCGATCCTGATTGTTGCGGATGAACAGCCACTCCTTGGACGTAATCCGCTCCGCCGCCAGCTTTTCCAGCGGTGTCTCCATCACCAGCGGCGTCTTGGAAAGCACCGTCAGCGCGCCTTTGCCCTTGAGCATCGGTGCCTCGGCGGCGACCAACTGGTTATGGTGGCCGCTTCCGCCGAGCCACAGTCCACTGACCGCAGCCGTGGCTCCCAGGAACTGCCTGCGTGAGAGATCCATCGGGTCCATGCGGCACCTAGGCATCTTTGAGTGCGGGATCAACGTTCAAACACCGATCCCATCTTAACCAACAGTCGCCGCCTTGGCAGCAGGGCGGCCCCCGAACCACCGCGATCGAAAATCAAAAATCGAAAATCGAAAATGAGTTCATTCTTCGTGAATCTCATTCGCCATCTCCGCCGACTGCACTTCTTCGAGGAATTTCATCTGTGCCCGCACGGCGGGTTCACCCTCTTTGCGTTCCACCCGGCGGTATTTGCCGTCGGGCAGCATCTCGCGGGCTTTGACGTTGTCGCTCAGCAGCGTGGGAATGAAGGACTGCAGCAGCCGCCGTTTGAGGGCCGGCTCGATGACCGGGAACATCAGCTCCACGCGGCGGCGGAAGTTGCGGGGCATCCAGTCGGCGCTGGCGACGAAGACATCGGCGTCGTCGCCTTGCCCAAACACATACATCCGGCTGTGTTCCAGGAAGCGATCGAGAATGCTGATGACCCGGATCTTGTCGGAAATGCCGGGAATGCCCGGTCGCAGGCAGCAGCTTCCGCGCACGATCAGGTCGACGGTCACGCCGGCTTGTGAGGCGCGGTACAGGGCTTCGATCACGTCCGGATCGACTAGGGCGTTCAGCTTGCCGGCGATGTAGCCGGCTGAGCCACGGCTGGTTTCGCGGTGAATCAGGTCGAGAATCCGCTGCTGCAGATTGAACGGCGACACGGTGAAGCACTGCCATTCGTGCCCGCGGGAGTAGCCGGTCAGCAGGTTGAACAACGCGGTGGCATCCTCGCCGAACCGTCGGCGGCAGGTGAACAGGCCCAGATCGGTGTAGATCCGGGCCGTTGAGGCGTTGTAGTTGCCGGTGCCCAAATGGACGTAGCGGCGGACTTTGTCGCCCTCGCGCCGAACGACGAGGGTGATCTTGCAGTGAGTCTTCAGATTGACGAAGCCGAACACCACGTGGACGCCGGCCCGTTCCATCTGCCGGGCCCAGTTCACGTTCGACTGTTCGTCGAAGCGAGCCAACAGTTCCACCACGGCGGTGACGTTTTTGCCTTTTTCGGCGGCGTTGATCAGCGCCCGCACGATCGGGCTTTCGCTGCCCGAGCGATACAGCGTCTGCTTGATGGCCAGCACATCCGGGTCTTCGGAGGCCTGCTTCAGAAAGTCGACCACGCAATTGAACGATTCGTACGGATGATGGATCAAGACGTCGCGTTTGCGGATTGTCTCGAACATGTCCGTGTCTTCTTCGAGCCCGGGCGGCCGGTGCGACGTGAACGGTTCGTCGCGCAGGGCGGCCAGCTTGTCGATGTTGTGCCAGTCCATGAACGCCGTCAGGTCCAGCGGACCGTCAATCTCGTAGATCTCCTGGGCGCTGAGCTTCAGGGGCTTGCGGATCGAATCCATCAACTGGGGGTCCGTGCCGGCCTTCACTTCGAGGCGCACCACTTCCCGGTGCCGCAGGGCTTTCAGCCCCTCTTCGACGGCGTGGGACAGATCCTGCAGCACCTGGTCGCCGTCGAGGTCGAAGTCGGCGTCGCGGGTGATCCGCATCATCGTCCAGCAGTGGATCGTTGAACCACCAAAGAGCTGGTCCAGCCGCGAGGCGACGACTTCCTCCAGCAGGATGTAGGCCAGTTGCTCGCCGGGCAGGGCGATCAACCGGGGCAGCACGGCGGGCAACTGCACGGCCGCCAACATCTTGCGGGTGCCGCCATGGCGGTCGGCCTCCTGCTCGATGATCGCGGCCATGTACAACCCACGGCTGCGCAAGTGCGGCGTCGGGTGGCTCGGGTCGATCGCCATCGGCGTCAGCACGGGGAACACCGTCTGACGGAAAAAATCGTCCATGTACAGCTTCTGCTCGTCCGACAGTTCATGCGGATAGAGCAATCGCAGGCCGTGTTCGGCCAGCTTGGGCAGCACGTCGTTTTTCAGGCATTGATACTGCCGGGCGACCAGCTCGTGGGTGCGGGCGTGGCACTGCTGGTAGACTTCGGAGACCGGCAGCCGTTCGGGCAGGCGGTCTTCCGGCTCGGCCATGTCGAACAGTTGCGAGCGGACGCCGGAGATCCGCACCATCATGAATTCGTCGAGGTTTCCGCTGAAAATGCTGAGAAACTTGATCCGTTCCAGGAGCGGATTGGTCTCATCCTCCGCCTCTTCCAGGACGCGAGCGTTGAACTCGACCCACGTCATCTCGCGGTTGAGGAAGTAGTCGGGACCAATCACCTTGTCGCTGTCAGCGGGATTTGCAGCGGTGGACGAAACAGCGGTCGACATGCGTAAATCATTCGCTGGCGATGTGAAGAAATGGCTAACCCCGCAATTGTACCACGGTTCGGTCCAAATCAATGACCCTGCCGTGTGGAATTCCGTGCCGCCAG
The DNA here is from genome assembly GCA_021732845.1 of Planctomycetaceae bacterium. GTDB lineage: Bacteria > Planctomycetota > Planctomycetia > Planctomycetales > Planctomycetaceae > JAKFUF01. The sequence continues at coordinate 35,965 of JAKFUF010000072.1, forward strand.
CCCGCCAGCACCGAGTCTGGGGACCCGGCAAGCTGTGACGCGCGGTTCGTAAGGCGTTTTACGGTTCAAGCTGCCGCTGCAGAACGGTCAGCAGCCGGTCCAGTGTGGGCCGGTCTTTCACGGCGATGCGAATCGTGCGGCCGTCGGGGAATTGTGTCATCGACCCGATGTCCCGCAGAAACACCCCCTCGGCTTGGCAGCGGCGAACCACGGTGGCGGCGTCCGGGTGGCTGGGTGCCAGTTTGCACAAAACAAAATTCGCCACGCCCGGAAACACCTGCAGGCCCAGGTTTTCCAGTTTTGCGGCCAGCACGGCCCGCAGGCTGCGGGTCTCGGCGTACCGTGCCTGATAATAGTCGTGCGAGCGCAGCGCCTTGACCGCCGCCAACTGCCCGGGCAGGCTGACTGGCCAAGGCGGTGTGATCCGCCGCAGCGACTGCATCAGGGCCGGGGGGCCGGACAAATATCCCGCGCGAACTCCACTCAGCGCATATCCCTTGGACAACGACTTGCAGACCACCACGTTTTCACTGGCCGCTGCAAACTGCTCCAACGACTGGTCCTGACCCACATATTCCAGGTATGCCTCGTCGATCCAAAACCGCGTGGCGGGCGGGGCTTCCCGCAGCACCGGCTCGAACCGTTCTCTCGGCACATGCTGCCCGGTCGGGTTGTTGGGATTGACCAAAATGACGAGATCAAATTCCTCCCGCAGGGCCATTCGCAGACTGTCCAGGTCGAGCTGATAGTTTTCACTGGCTCTCAGCCGGAAGCGTTCGACATGGCAGCCGATGACCTTGTGCAGCAGGTGCTGGTATTCGCCGTAGGTCGGGTCGAGCAACAGGACACGGGAGGCGGGCCGCAGCCACGCGGTGAGGGCACGGAAGATCAGATCCGAGGACCCGCTGCCCACGACGAGTGATTCTTGGGGAATCTTCCGCACCTGTGAAATTGCGTCGATCAGCCCCTCACAGTTGGTCGGCGGCGAGGTCCGCACGAGCCACTCCAGATGCTCCCGCAGCGCGTCGAGAATCGCTGGGGCCGGCGGAAACCAAGCGTCGAGTACATCCGCGTTGATGATCTCGTGCCGTCGGTTCAGGTGCTGGAAATCTTCACCAATGGCCTGAAAAAATGCCCCACCGTGATAGCAGGCCGGTTCCCCAGGCAATGGTTCCCGCTTGTGTTCGATCACTGGCAATTGCCAGGGCGTCTCCAGCTCCCAATGAAACTTGGGCTTCAGCGTTCGCAAATGGCCGGCATACGCCTGGAGCGGTGCGTACATCTGGGCGATTTCACCCGCCAGCAGTTCATAGTGGACGGCTCCCGCCTGAAAGACGTGCCCCTGCCGCTGCATGCCGGTTTTCAGATACAGACTGACAACTTCGCTGCGGCCGATGGCCAGCAGGCGGCGGCCACCCTGTTGCTCGACCGTGCGAAACGCCGCGTACATCAAGAGCGGCCCAATGAAGCTCGACCGGCAACTTTCAATCACCGTGAGGATGCGGATTTCGTACAGGTCGGGACCGGTCGGAAACGGCCAGTCGGCTCGCGGCAGATACTTGTCGAGCGAATACCGGTCGCGTGTCGGCGGCGTGATGCTGACAAACCCCAGCAGACGTGGACCATCCATGGCGACCAGGTACTGATTGAACTCATCCAGACTGTCCGACAACGACTGCTGCTCGTTGCACGGGTGCTGCCCGAGTTCCGCGGCATATACCGCGTGCCGCATCCGGTAGATGGCTTCGCGGTCGTGTGGTTGGGCCACACGGATCGTGACCGGTTGGCGGTGTGTGCTCTTGATGGCCTGTTCATGGGCAAGTGCAGACGGGTGCCGAGTAATGACCATGTGCGCCTCAGGTCGGGGAAAGGACCGTGACACACGTTTCATAGCGACTTCGTTCTCGCTCCGGCAGTCAAGCGTGTTTCGGTTCTGCGACTTCCCGCTCGTTTCCTACAGCGTCACCGCTTTCAATTGGCAGCTCAGCTTCGCCAGACAAAGTTGATTCAAGCTGACGCCCTCGCCCTCAGCTTCAACCAGCAAAGCGGAGTGGATCGACTTTGGCAGCCGCAGCAGGATTTTGCCATTTGCTTCGGGGACAGCCGCCCCCAACGCGGATTGCATCTCCCCCATCATCTCGGTGATTTGCTTGTATTCGGGTGACTTGACGAACTCGACTTTTTCCTCGCCGGGCGGGAACAGCACGGAGATCTTCCCGCCTATGCCGAAAAGTGCGTTGTGAAACGCAATCCAGTCGGCAGACTGTTCCGCCATCTGCTTGGCGAACTCCAAAGCCTCTTGGGCCTTGCTGGTCCTGGCCATGATTTCGGTCCTTTCAAAAACGACTCGATTTTGCGCGCCGAGTGAAACTCAACAGGAAACAACAGGGCCATACGCCTGCTCCTACTGTGGCTGGCTAGTCGATCTTCAGGATCCTGACCCCATCGAAGTACTGAACCTCGAAGAACATCGCCAGTTGGCCAAGTTGCTTGCCGATTTCCTTGACGAGCGTTTCGGCTTCAGCCAATCGATTGCTGTCGCAACTGACAGATACTTTCAAGCAAATATCCTTGTAGAGCTGGTCACCATCGACCCAGAAGCCTTCGGTTTTCCCTTCCACCGTGGCTCCCTCAAAGCGTTGCCAAAACATTCCCAAAATCTGTTGAATTTCGCCTTCGGAGACTTCCGAGCCGTCATTGCGAGTCGTCGGAATCAGCGTGGTGAACTTCACCCGGCACCTCCCTTCGAAGGTCAAATGATCACAGACGCCGCCAGGTAATGATATCGCAAGTGATATCACTCGTCAATTCAAGTGCCGTGAGTTGAGCACGGGCGTTTTGGGAAGCGGCGGCCTCAACCCCCGTCTTCACCCTCCATCTCTTCCCGCAGCTCAATCTCCGCGAGCTTGTCCGGCGTGAGCGGTTCGACGAGCGCGTACCGTCCCTCGGCCCAACGGAACAGGTCGATGTTTCGGCACCGGGCACTGCAAAACGGGAAGGTCTTTTCATGGGTGTCCGGGGCGACGGTGGCATCGCAGATCGGACAACTGGGCGCGCGGACCATGGTGGCCTCCAGAGTTCAGACGACCTTGGTGGTCAGGACTTTTCCGTGGCCTTCGGCGTGGAACTGGTGCTGTCCGCCGCCTTGGCGGGTGTGGCTTCGGTTTTCGCAGCGGTGTCAGTGCCAGACGACTCTTTCGGCGTCTCCGTGGCCTTCGACGCCGCGTCGGCTCCCTGTTTGTACGACTCGCTGCGGTAGTCGGTTTCGTAGAACCCCGAACCCTTGAAGATGATCCCCGTGCCGCCGCTGAGCAGCCGTCGGGCCTTCTTTTTCTTGCAGGCCGGACACTTGGCGGTCGGTTCAGCGGTGATCGACTGAAACTCTTCCCAGCGGTTGGCACAGGCGTCGCACACGTATTCGTAAGTCGGCATCGTTTCGAGAATCCAAGTCCGGTTGGCTGCGAGAAACATCAGCAGGGCACGGAACGGCCCAACTTCTCAGTATCCGCAAAACGGCCTGTAATCGGTACTGAACGACGGCCGATTCTCCGCTCCACTTGACAATCGATTGCATCAAGCATCAGGATAGACGTGGCTCGACGGGTTACGGCGGGCGGTTGTCGCGGCGCGCCGTGACGGTTCCTGACGATGCGAGTCTGAAGATGTTTGTCGATCGTGCGACCATTCATGTGCGGGGTGGGGATGGCGGCCATGGCTGCATGAGCTTCCGCCGTGAGTTCAAAGTTCCCAAAGGCGGCCCCAACGGCGGCGACGGCGGAGACGGCGGCAGCATCATTCTGCGGGCCGAACGCAATGTCGACAGTCTGGCCGTGTTGTCTGGCCAGAAGCACTGGCGGGCCGGCAACGGGATGCCCGGCAAGGGAAGCACCTGGACGGGCAAGTGTGCCGACAACTTCACGATTCTCCTGCCGATCGGCACACTGGTCCGCGATGCCGAACGCGGTCACCTGTTGAAAGATCTCGCCGAACACGGCGATTCCGTCGTGGTTGCCGCCGGCGGACGGGGCGGCCGTGGGAATGCCCGCTTCGCCACGTCGGTCGACCGCGCGCCGCGGACCTACGAACTCGGCTTCCCCGGCGAGTCGCGGATGATCACCCTCGAACTCAAGGTGATCGCTGACGTGGGACTGATCGGCAAACCCAACGCCGGCAAGTCCACGCTCCTCAGCCGCCTGTCCCGCGCTCATCCGGAAATCGCCGACTACCCGTTCACCACCAAATACCCGAACCTGGGGATGGTGCAGTCCGGCTTCGAAGATTCATTCGTGATGGCCGACATTCCCGGCCTGATCGAAGGGGCACATGCCGGGGCAGGGCTGGGACACGAGTTTTTGAAGCACGTGGAGCGGACCAAGGTGCTGGTGCATCTGATTGAGCCCGACCCGATGGACGGCTCGGATCCGGTCACCAACTATCGGCAAATCCGCGAAGAACTGCGGCTGTACGATGCCTCGTTGATCGAGCGGCCGGAAATTGTCGTGGTGTCGAAGGCGGAACTGCCCACTTCGGAAGACATTGCCGACTTGCTGCGGCGCGATCTGCCGGGCCTCCCGGTGATGTGCATCTCCGCCGTGACTGGCCGGAATCTGCCGGAACTCGTGCGCAAAATCGACAACGAGTTGAAGCGGTTGAAGGATCAGCCCAAGCCGGTTCTCTCTCTTCCGGTTCCGGTTTCAGTGTGAGCAGCGCGACCGTCAACATCGCCGCGTGGCTCACCCGTTCCGCGGGTGAAGCCCCGCATCAGCGGGCCGTTGTGTTTCCCGCCGGCCGCGACCGCGCGGGCCGCGTGGCTTACACGCACTTCACCTTCGCCCAGCTCGATGCCGAAAGTGACCGGCTCGCCTGGGGGCTGACGGCGCTCGGTGTGAGGCAGGGGACGCGGATCGTGCTCATGGTGCGGCCGAGCCTCGAGTTCATCGCGCTGACTTTTGCCCTGTTCAAGACCGGGGCGGTGGTGGTGCTGATCGACCCCGGCTTGGGGCGGAAACGGGTCCTGGGTTGCCTGCGGGAAGTTGAGCCCCAGGGGTTTGTGGCCGTGCCCCTGGTGCAGGCGATCCGTGTCGCCAGCCGGAAGTTTCCGCAAGCCACACTGAATGTGACGGTCGGCCGCCGCTGGTTTTGGGGCGGGCCGACCTATCAGACGCTCCTGAAGATGGGCGATGTCGAAGCCGAAAGGGCTGGCGGGGCAGGGGAGGCAACGATTCGTCGAGCGTTTCCCATCGCTCCGACTCAAGCCACCGATCCGGCGGCGATTCTCTTTACCAGCGGCAGTACCGGGCCTCCTAAAGGCGTGCTCTACGAGCACGGGATGTTTGCCGCTCAAGTCGAATGGCTGCGGGAGCTGTATCAGATTCAGCCGGGCGAAATTGATCTGCCGGGGTTTCCGCTGTTTGCCCTGTTCAATTCGGCCATGCGGGTGACGACGGTCATCCCGGATATGGACCCCACCCGGCCCGCGCGGGTCGATCCCCGCAAGATCGTCGAGGCGATTGAGAATCATGGAGTCACGCAGGCGTTTGGATCGCCAGCGATTTGGCTGCGCGTGGGCCGGTACTGTCATGAGTTGGGGCTGACCCTGCCCTCAATGAAACGTGTGTTGTCGGCGGGAGCTCCGGTGCCGGAATCCGTCTTGAAACTGGTGAAGAACGCCCTGCCGAACGGCGCGGAAATGTTCACGCCGTATGGAGCCACGGAGTCACTGCCCGTGGCTTCGATTGGGGCCGATGAGGTCCTGCTTGAGACGGCCGCCAAAACCCGCACGGGAGCCGGTACCTGCATTGGCAAACCTGTGCCCCGGATCGAGGTAAAGATCATCGCCATCTCGACCGCACCCATTCCCGACTGGAAGGCTGTGCAGGAACTGCCGATGGGTGAGGTGGGCGAGATTGTGGTGCGGGGAGCCGTTGTCACCCGCGAATACTTTCAACGACCAGAAGCCACGGCTTTGGCCAAGATCGCCGATGGCGGCACATTCTGGCACCGCATGGGAGATGTCGGCTACTTCGATGCCGAGGGGCGTCTATGGTTCTGCGGCCGCAAGGCGCACATCGTAAACACCGCGATTGGGCCGCAATACACCGACTGTGTGGAACCGATCTTCAACGCCCATCCCCAGGTGTTTCGAACAGCGCTGGTCGGCGTCGGTCCGGCTGGCCAGCAGACACTGGTCATCGTGGTCGAACGGTCTCCAGGCGGAACCGCTTCAAATGAATCGTTGATCCAAGAGCTGCGTGAGATGGCCAGACTCCATCCGCACACGCAGGCGATCGACAAATTCCTGTTCCATCCCTCACTGCCCGTCGATATCCGGCACAACGTCAAGATTTCGCGCGAGGAACTGGCGGTGTGGGCAGCCAAGCAATCAAGGTGATTTTCGATTTTCGATTTTCGATTGAGCGTGGTGGCATTCGACCGGTCTCCGGTTGCGATGGGGCTTGGACCTCCCAAGCGACGAAGATCATGGCGAGCCCCAATCGAAAATCAAAAATCAAAAGTCAAAAATCAAAAACGGTCCGTGGTTTTCCGCCAACCATTTCCACTACGCTGTCACCCACGGACCCGGGCTTGCGCCCGGCCCAGCTTTGTTCGACCACGATTCGGGACGCATTCATGGACTATCGACAACTTGGCGGCTCGGGTTTCAAGGTTCCCGTGCTCACCTTGGGAACAGGCACGTTTGGCGGCGGCGGCGAGATGTTCAAGGCCTGGGGCACGACCGATGTCGCCGAGGCTTCGCGGCTGATTGACATCTGCCTCGACGCCGGGCTGACGATGTTCGATACGGCGGATGTCTATTCTCAGGGCATGTCGGAGGAGATTTTGGGCGCGGCGATCAAGGGCCGCCGCGACAAGGTGCTGATCTCCACCAAGGGGACTTTCAAAACCGGCCCTGGTCCCAATGATGTCGGCTCCTCGCGGTTCCACATCCTGCAGACGGTCGAGGCCAGCCTGAAGCGGTTGGGAACAGACTCCATCGACCTGTTCCAACTCCACGGATTCGACGCCCTGACGCCCGTCGAAGAAGTCCTATCGACACTCGACGGCCTGGTGAAGGCGGGCAAGATCCGCTACGTCGGCTGCTCGAACTTTTCCGGCTGGCACTTGATGAAGTCGCTCGCCGTCTCCGACCGCTACGGCTGGTCGCGGTATGTGGCTCATCAGGCGTACTACTCGCTGATCGGCCGGGAGTACGAGTGGGAGCTGATGCCGCTGGCGCTGGACCAAAAGGTCGGTGCCGTGGTCTGGAGTCCGCTCGGCTGGGGCCGGCTGACCGGCAAGATTCGCCGCGGCCAGCCGATGCCCGCCTCGAGCCGACTGAATTCCGCCGCCGCCCGCAACGCCGGTCCGCAACCGAGCGACGAACTGTTGTTCAACGTGGTGGACGCCCTGGACGAAGTCGCCAAGGAGACCAGCAAGACTGTGCCACAGGTGGCCCTCAACTGGCTGCTGCAGCGGCCCTCGGTGGCGACATTGGTCATCGGTGCCCGCAACGAAGAGCAACTGCGACAAAACCTTGGAGCTGTCGGCTGGAATCTGTCTGTCGCCCAAGTGGCCAAACTGGAGGCCGCCAGCAAGGTGCCCGTGGCTTACCCGTATTGGCACCAGCATCAGTTCGCCGACCGGAACCCGCCGGCGGTGTAGGCATTTTCGATTTTCGAAGAAGGATTTTCGATTGGAGGCCCGCCAGGACTGATCCTGTCGGGGCTGCGATTCAGAAGGCGTCGCCTGTTTGTCTGGCTCAGCCATGCGAGACGCGGCTCACGTTTCAATGGGTGCCTCAATGCAGCGGATTCAAGTTGGCCGAATTCTCGTTCTCGCCACATTGTTCCTGAGTCTTCTTGTCAGCCAGAACTTCGCTGACGAACCTGGGACGCGGGTGGCAGTGACAGCGTGGCCGCGGAAGGTTGTCATCACGGCGGGCGGCATTTGCACGCGGATTGATGGTCCGAAGCTGTGGACGCTGAGCGGGATCGATTTTGAGGGCGAGGCGATGGCGACTGAGGACAGCGCCTACGGTTCCGTGCTCACCATTCGCGGTGTCGGGCACCTGGGCACGGCGCATTTTCTGGACGTGCCGGGCAAGCCCGGACAAGTGGAAAAGGAACAGGTCAGCCGTCTGCAACTGTTTGTGGATGATAAGCCCGTAACGGAATTGACCCCAGCCATGACGCTGGGGGGCAAGTCATTCCGGATGGAAAGAAGGTCCAAGATTCGCACGATGAATCTGGAAACGTCCATTGCCATTCACGACGATGTGTTGACCGAGACGGTGCATTTTCGTGCTACTGCGCCGATGGACCTGCAGAACTCTTACCCGTGGATGTATGCCTTTACACCCAAGGCGACGGCCTATCTGTTCACCGACAAAACCGGCGTGCAGCAGCGCGGCCGGTTTCTGCCGGAGGGGAAGGTGGTGAGCCACGTTTTCCGGAACGCGAACTGGATGGCCGTGTTCGACCCGACGAGTGGCAAGGGAGCGGTCTGCTGTCTCCTGAAGCACCCGCCGATGGCCGAGGGATCCCTGCTACTGGTGGATGCACCCGGCAGCTATCGCAAGGTGGCCGCCTATACCCTGGTCGACAAAATCGTCCCCGCGGATTTCGATGGCACCTACAAGTCCGCCGTGGGCTTTTTCAAAGCCACAGAAGGCGATTGGGAAGAACATGCCATCCGCCGAGCCGCGGAGATCAAGGCCCTGACCACAGAGCGTTGATCACCCACAATCGAAAATCAAAAATCAAAAATCGAAAATTTCCCCCCAAGGTCGGTCGCTGATGCAAGTTCTCTGTTCCTGTCCAAGTTGCCTGCGGACAGTGCGTGAAGAGGTGGGGCCGGCAACCACCCAGCTCAAGTGCCAGCATTGTGCCTGGGTGCGGCCTGTTGACGAAGGGGACCGCGTGGCTCCCACCAAATGTCTGCTCTGTGGCTGCGACGACCTGTGGCGGCAGAAGGACTTTCCACAGAAGCTCGGCGTCGCGATGGTGGCGCTCGGCGCGCTCCTCAGCACCATCGCCATCGCGTATTACCTGCCGGTCGTGGCGATCAGCATCCTGCTGGGGTTTGCCGCGGTGGATATGATTCTCTATGCGGTCATGCGTGACGTTCTGGTTTGTTACCGCTGCCAGGCCCGATACCGAAATGTCCCCGGCATGGCAGAGCGGGCGCATTTCAATCTGGAGACTGCCGAACGCTACCGCCAGGAAGCGGCGCGGTTGCAGCCGGGCAAGCCGGCCTGATGTCGTCCAAACCATGACACTCTTTCAGTAAAAGATTGCACTTCTTCCGGAAGTTCGATAAGACCAAGGAATGTGGACTTCACGCTTGCGGCAACCGGAAGTGATGGATCAGCCGGGGCTGCTGCCCCAGGCGCATCATGTCGCGCTGCGGGTGCTGCAGCGGGTAAATTGGCTGAGCCGCACGCCCACCGTCATTTGGAAAGAGATCGCCCGGCATGCCAGGACTGACCGGCCGCTCAGGGTGTTGGATCTGGCCTGTGGCGGCGGCGACGTGGCACTGCAGATTTCCCGGCGAGCCCTGCATGAGGGGATCTCGCTGTCGGTCACCGGTGCTGACATGAGCGAGACTGCCATTGGGTTTGCCCGCGAGCAGGCAGCCCGCCATCCGGAACTCAAGGGCCGGCTGGAATATGTCACGCTGGACGTGCTGCGCGACCCGTTTCCAGCCGACTTCGACATCATTTATTGCACGCTGTTCCTGCATCACCTCGACGAACCCGAAGTGGTGCATGTGCTGCGCAAGATGCACGAAGCAGCGCGGGTTTCGGTCTTGGTGGATGACCTGCGGCGGACGGGGTTGGGATATGCCATGGCGTGGGTGGTGTCCCGAACGCTGACCCGCTCGCCAGTGGTGCGCGTCGACGGGCCGATATCCGTCCGCGGGGCCTTCACCATCAAGGAGGCCGTGACTCTCGCCCAGCAGGCCGGCTGGGAGGGCGTCGAGGCCCACAGCCACTGGCCCCAGCGGTTCTTGATGCGCTGCTCGCGTGATAATCCGGTGCCAGCGTGAATGGCGGGCACGACGCGCGGGCAGTCGCTTCCACGGCATGGGAGGCGGTCGTCATTGGAGCCGGGCCGGCCGGGGCGGTGCTGTCTCACCAACTCGCCCGGCGTGGCTGGAAGGTGCTGCTGGTCGAGCGGAAGACGTTCCCGCGCGACAAGGTCTGCGGCGGGTGCCTCAATGGCTTGGCGATTTCCGCGCTGGAGGCTGCGGGGATGCCGACACTCTGTGACGATCTCCATGCGCCGCACCTGTCTCGCCTGAGGTTGAGGCAGGGGGGAAGGAGCATCACCATCAGCGCGCCCATGGGCCGGGCCGTGCTCCGCCGCAGTTTTGACGCGGCCCTGGTCCAGCAGGCGCAGAGCGTTGGAGTGACTTTTCTTCCTGCAACAACGGCGCATGTACTCCCTGGAGAGGCCAACAGCGACGCCCCGCTGAGGGTCCGCCTGCAAGGTTTGCCGAGCGCAGGTGCCCAAGAGTTCGAAGTCGAGTCGAACCTGGTCTTCGCCGCGGACGGACTCGCTCATCCCAGCCTGGAGAACCTGCCGGGCTTTCACACAGCCGTGAAGCCCACCAGCCGGGTTGGACTGGGTGCCTCCTGGAAGGTGGAAGACTGGCCGGATGCGGCCGACTGTGTCTCCATGTCAGTGGGGCGACATGGCTATGTCGGTGCGGTCCGCACGGCTGAGGGCGAGATCAATGTGGCGGTGGCGGTGGATCCGGCGAAACTGAGAGCCACGGGTCCGCGGGAGATGGTCCGCGACATCTGGCGCGAGGCGGGGGCAAACTTCCCAGATCCGCCCGAAGAGATTCACTGGCTCGGCACGCCGCCATTGACGCGTCGGACCACACCCCTGGCGATGCGGCGGCTGTTTCTGCTGGGAGACGCGGCGGGGTATGTCGAACCCTTCACTGGTGAAGGCATGGCCTGGGCGCTGGCAGCGGCCCTGGCGGTGGTGCCCCTGGCCGAACAGGCCCGAGAGCAGTGGGACGACCGGTTGAGTGCACGCTGGGAGCAGACCTTTGCCAAAATTGTGCGGCGGCGGCAATGGGTCTGCCGGGCGGTCGCCATGATTGTTCGCCGCCCATGGTTGTCCGCCGGCGCGATCCGGCTGGTGCAGCAGTTTCCACAGTGCACTGAAACCCTCATTCTTCGACTCAATCGCAGCCTCGATCACGCGGAACTCGTGCCATGACTCCCCTCCCGTTTCTGGGTCTCGGCACAGCCGTCCCCCCGTTCTCCATTCAGCAGCCGGCCGCGGCCGAACTTGCCTCGCGGCTGAAGGTCGCACGCGGCGAAGAACGCCTCGTGTCCATCGCCTATCGCCGATCGGGCGTCAGTTCACGGCACTCGGTTGTGCTGGAAGGTCCCGTCACGGACGAAGTCCCACAGTCGTTCTATCCGGCCGCATTGGATGATTTGGATCTTGGCCCCACCACCGGCGAGCGGATCCGCCGCTACGAACAGGAGGCGGCGAAACTGGCGGGGGCCGCCGTGACCAATGCCCTGCGCGACTCGGGCGTCGCCGCGGCAGAAATCACGCACTTGATCACGGTATCGTGTACCGGCTTTTCGGCACCCGGCTTCGACCTGGAACTGATGCGGGACTTCAAGCTGCGGCCCGGCGTGTCCCGGACGCATCTCGGGTTCATGGGCTGCCACGGATTGTTAAACGGGCTGCGGGTGGCAAGCGCCTACCACGCCGCCGACCCCTCCGCCAAAGTGCTGGTGGTGGCCTTGGAAGTCTGCACCGTGCACCAGCAGTACACCAGCGACCCTGGACAGATTATCGCCAACGCGCTGTTTGCCGACGGAGCCGCGGCGATCGTGTGTGGCACACCGGCTTCTGGGAGTCCAGCGGGCTGGCAACTCTTGCGCAACGGTTCGCATGTCGTCGCCGATTCAGAAGACGCGATGTCCTGGCGGATCGGCGACCACGGCTTCGCGATGACGCTCGCCCCCTCCGTCCCAAAACTGATCGGCGAACTCCTCCGCCCGTGGCTCACCGACTGGCTGCGAAAGTCCGGGCTGCAACTGGGTGACATCCGGCACTGGGCCGTACACCCCGGCGGTCCCAAGATTCTCCAAGCCGTGCAGGATTGCCTGAACCTGCCAGCGAACGCTCTCGCGACATCGCACCGGGTGTTATCGGAGTTCGGCAACATGTCCTCGCCGACGCTGGCGTTCATCCTGCAACGGCTTCAACGCACGCCAACCGCGGGGCCTTGCGTCATGCTCGGGTTTGGTCCCGGTCTGACCATTGAGGCGGCACTGTTGGAGGGATGAAGCGGTCGAAGTCAGGACGGAAAATCGAGAAAGGCGACGGGCACATGATCGGTGAGCCACACGCCGTTTGCGGACAGGAAGAACTGATGCCCCGCCTCGCGCATCTGCCGGGCACGGACCACCAAAATGACCGGCCGGCCGTGCCGCTGCCCGACCTTGGTGGCCGTCGCCGCATCGAGTGACAAGTGCACGTGCTGCCGGTTCCGCTTATCCAACCCCTGCCCACGGATGGAATCCACCGAGTGGCTCGCGGTCCCATGATACAGCAACGCCGGTGGCTCACTGGGTTCCAGCGCGAGATCAATCTCCACGGAGTGCCCCTGGCTGGCACGAATCCGCAGGCCATCAGGGCTGAAGGCAAACCGCTGTTTGTCGTTCTCTTTCACGACTTGTTCAAGCAGCTCGGCTGTCAGCCGGCGGCCGCTTTGATTCGCCAGTCGCAGCAAATCCTCGACAACGGCCCAGCCTTGCTCGTCGAGCGTCAGCCCAATCTCCTCCGGCTTATGCCGCAGGACGAGGCTGAGGAATTTGCTTGTTCGCACGATGTTGGCTGACATGAGGGAAGAATCCAAATGACAAATGACAAATGACAAATTGGCGTCCAGTAGAGGACGTGGCCAACACGCAATGATTTTGCCGGTCCATGTTAATCATCATGCGATTTGGATCGCAGCAACAATCACTGTGACATTGATGTGCACATCCGGCAGCAAACACCTCAAGGAGGAAGAAGTTGTTGGTCACGTCGGCCAGTCAGGCAAGACGGTGCGGGAATCGCATGGTCATAAATTAAGGATTGCGGCAACAATAACAGGGTGATTTTGATTCGGAGTTGGCTGCCCGAAATGGATAGCTCCATCAGCCGGCACGCGTTAGCGCGCGTTAGCGTCCGGTTCCGGGAAACGTCCAAACCGGACGCTAACGCGTGCCGGCTGATTGGCTGGATGGTGCGTCAAAAACCGACAGTTATTTTTGCCGCGACCCTAACCACGAATTTTCACGAATCTTACGAATTTCACGAATCATCACCGGTATCACCGGTATGGCATCACGGGCGATAGGATCCTTCACGTTGTCATTCGTGACATTTGTCTGATTCGTGAAAATTCGGTGCGCCAGGCCAAGCCTGGTTGATCTTGTGGACTGAAAGGAGTTCACCATGTGAGTTGCTCGATACGCATGTAGCCTGTCCAGCGTCGGTGCGAGCAATCAGCCGGCGGAG
>JAKFUF010000202.1 GCA_021732845.1 Planctomycetaceae bacterium
GGATCCCGCGGCACCCGCCGATCCCGCAGCGGCCCCAGCCGCGCCAGCCGCAAATCCGAACGAATAGGTGGGTCCGAGCGATTTGTCTCGGGCCGTGTTTTCGCCACCCAGAGATGACGATGTCGGCGGACACAAATTGCCGTGGGAGCGCAAAGTCGCTGACGCACTCCGTCACTCCATGGCGGTCACAGAGTGCTGGACGACACTGCGGCTGTCCCGGCGGCGTAAAGTCGCCTCGTTGGTCGAGGTGGGTTCGGGCCTTTGCACTACGACGCGCGCGTAGGTAGTGCATAGGCCCGGCAACCACCGAGGTAAACTCGGTGGAGCGGCGACCATCACAGGCGTGGCAAGGACCGGTTGCGGCGGCCGTGAGCAACAACGTAGCCGAGTCACTCCGTGACTCGAACCCGGCCGGAGTGACTGGGCGACTTTGAGACTCACCGTAGCAAACGTAGGGTCCGCTTCGCGGACCACGAAGTACAGTTCGCATGGCTTGCGAGGGAAATCACTCACGGTCCGCTAAGCGGACCCTACGCTTGCTGGTAGTCGCTCGTAAAAATAGATAAACACATCCATCTCTCGACTCCACGAATTTATTGTGAGTCGACTATAAATACTTGTCGACCGGCAGCTCGCATCCTAGCTCTTTAGCACGAAGGAAGAACTTCTTACTCAGACTTATATCTATTGGAACGCCATCCGCCCCAGTGCGGTGCAATGCTCCAAGATTGAATGCTGCATTGGCATGGCCTAAATCTACGGCACACCTGAGAAGCCTCAATCCATTCTCAACATCTTTGCCCACACCTTCCCCTCTAAGGTACATATCCGCCAAACCACACGTTGCTTCAACATTGCCCGTTTCCGCCAGTTCTTCAAAAACGGGAAACGCATCGCTAAATCGGCCCTCATTGTAGGCAAATATCGCATCTTCTAGAAGTGTTTCGGCCTGGTGCTCAGATGATGACATTGTGAATCGCCCGCTGGAAAGAACCAGTTCTTGCTTATTGATTTGGCGTGTAGTTCGGATTCCGAGTCCAATCGCCGGGTTTAACGACTTCCCGACCTTTGCAGTCGACAGAGACCTTGCCAACTCTTTTGATGCGTTCCGTCGGAATTCGACGCGGGGTAGCAATCTCCGCTTCGCCCTTTGGAAGTTGCTGGACCGCATTCGGAGCATGTAACCCCGTGTCAAAACCGGGGACACCTTCAACTTCAACTACAACTCCGCCCTCACCGGCAAACTCCACAGGCGTCCTAAGACCCGCTGAACCGCCTCTGCCAGGAACAGGTCCAAGTCCTCGAAACGCACTGTCTTTGGCACCACCGACGTGCTCCGCAAGGTTTATGTTGGTTCCACCATCAGGTAGTCCATTTGCAATTACCTCATCTACCGTGATCCCACTGGTCCCGTGGAAGCCTCGTGAGGGAACGGCTTCGACCAGTTTGCCGGTTTCAGCTGTTGCTTGTATCGCTCCTGACGGCGAACGAGGAAACGCAGCACTCGGACTAGCCTCTGTGTTTGCGGCCTTACATGGGTCACAAGGATCCAAGTCATCATCTGAATTCGTTGACTTGGGTTCATCCGAATCATTGTGAACCAAGACTCCCCACTCACCAACCCGGTAGCAGTGGTCTCCGTCCACCTCGACATTGTACACCGGCTCTTCCCACGCATCCAACTCGTACCGCTCGACGCGGCAGGTGGATTTCCACAGTGACACATCGTGCGCTGGCGTCAGTTTTCCGGCTGGAATCCACGCGTCGTGTGATGGCGACCAGATCGGATGCAGCGGGGTGACGCGAATTGGTTCGGGGTGGCCGGAGAGGTGCAGGGTGCCGGTTGAGCCACGACTGTGGCGGAAGACGCTGAGGACGATGCGGCCGGGGCCGGGGGGAATTATGGGACAGTCGGCAATGGCGGTGACTTCCACGGGGCCGGACAGGCCCAGGCGTGGCAGGTCGAGGTTGAACTTGTCGCCGGGGTTGGGCCACTGGCCGCCGAAGAAGCCGAGCGGCCGCAGCAGGTCGGCTTCGATTGTCCCAGCCTCGCCCTGGTCCTGCCGGACGGTCACCAAACGCCAGGTGTCCGCTTCGCGGACCACGAAGCACAGTTCGCATGGCTTGCGAGGGAAATCGCTCACGGTCCGCTAAGCGGACACTACGCTTGCTCAAACCGTACGACTGACAGCAGTTGAAAATTCGGCAAGAATACTACGTTAAATGCCGACATTGAACATTACGCCCAATTAAGATTCTCTGTGCAACGCAGATTTTCAGATCGGTGACCGAATATTAAGCGCAAGTCATTCCACTATTTCCACAGAGATCTTGCCACTGTGCTCCAAGTCCTCAAGGATATCTTTGTTACCCAGTTGCCCTAGGCCAAGTGGCAAATCAACGGCCACGTAAGTGCTAGAATACCATTCATGCTGCAAGCCAGAGTGCATAACCCATTGCTGGACAATAGAGTTGGTGCCAGCCTGTTCATTGTTGTTTGCAATCGCAATTCGTAAGACCCTGTGTCCTTCTTTGTGTACGATTCTTTGAAACGTGAACTCTTCATCGGTTTCAACAGTGTCACCGAGAGCGATTCCGTATGTGAAGAATGGCACGCAACAAATCTTAAATGTCCGTTCAGTTACTCTTTTAGCCCATAACTGCTCAAAGCGACCGGGCATCCCGTAAACTGACAGGTCTGCGCGGATGAAGAAGTCGGATGTGTGGACGGGGTCATAGTGCCAAGCGAGATTATCCATCGTCAACTCCCATATCTATTTTGCCAGGAGTCCTTCATCCATTGAGGCCACCATTGAGGCGGCCAATCACCATGATAATTGCTTGGCGGAGTTTTTGGGCATTCTCTTGCTCCTTTTGAGCAATTGCAGTGCTTGCAGGCTGGAGTGATGTTTGGAGGGGTCAGGTCTCCATCCTTGCTCCTGGGATGTACATGATCCAGGTCGGTAGATGGATTTTGTCGACAGTATGCACACGGGGGCCGACTCTCACCTTCGGGAAATTCTTCATCTCTCATTGACTGGGGAATCTTCTTCCCGGCGCATGGTCCGCCTTTAGCCCCTGCAGGAATCGGGGGGGCCACAGGAGTTACCGGAGGTGTGACAGTTTCTCCTTGCCCAAAATAATTGCAAGACGCGATGCATTCTCGATCTTCGCGCTCTTCTGCACCACCAGTAGCCAGGGGAATGTCATTGTCCGATTCATTATGTACCAGCAAGCCTCTCTGGCCAACGCGGTAGCAGTGGTCTCCGTCCACCTCGACATTGTACACCGGCTCTTCCCGCGCATCCAACTCGTACCGCTCGACGCGGCACGTGGATTTCCACAGCGACACATCGTGTGCGGGCGTCAGTTTGCCGGCTGGAATCCATGCCTCATGTGAGGGGGACCAGATCGGATGCAGCGGGGTGACGCGAATTGGCTCTGTGTGGCCGACGAGATAGAGCGCGCCGGTTGAGCCACGGCTGTGGCGGAAGACGCTGAGGACGATGCGGCCGGGGCCAGGGGGAATTGTGGGGCAGGCGGCGATGGCGGTGACTTGCACGGGGCCGGACAGGCCCAGGCGTGGCAGGTCGAGGTTCAACTCGTCACCAGGGTTTGGCCACTGGCCGCCAAAGAAGTCGATCGGTCGCAGCAGGTCGGCTTCGATTGTCCCAGCGTCGCCCTGGTCCTGCCGGACGGTCACCAACCGCCAGGTCTCCGGGTCGATGCGGGTTTCCGCGGTCTCTTCGAAATGGTCGCGTTCAGCGTGGTTGTAAGTGGCCAGGCGGTCGCCCGCCGCAAGCTCATCCAGCCGCCTGAACCCGTCAGGCAACTGCGCCAGCGCGTCGCCGGGGAAGCAGTTCCCCGCCGGAACCATCGCGCTCCGCCCGCAGCCACCGCCCTTCTTGGCGGGCTTCTTCGGCTTGGCCTGCTTTGGCAGCTTGTTCTTGGAAACCGGTGGCTTCGGCAGCGGACAAAGGCCCGCCGGGGCCGCGCAGATGTGGACGGTGGAGTGCGCTGGGTGACTGGTCTACAAGGTGCCGCGTTCGAGTTCCTCGAGATAGAGGAACTCTGGTGCTTTCACGCCGGCCTGCTGGCGGATTTTCACGAGTTCCGGCGACTCGAAGAACTGCCGCGCGTTCTGCAGCGACGACCAAACCGAGAAATGAACGATTCGGTTGGCATCCGTGTCGAAGCGCAGCAACTGGTAGCTGATCTCGCCGGCGGCTTTGCGGATGCCAGCGGCCCGGTCGAAGACGACTTTCCAGGCGGCGTAGGATTCGACTTCGTGAATGATCAACACAGACGGCATGGGCGGGACCTTGCGTTCGCGGCATTCGGTGCCACCATTTGAGCAGCACGCTCGAAGTGGCGAGGCCGACTATAGCAAATGGCTGGGGCACGCTCAGAATCATCGGCGATGCTGCGTGATGTATAATCGCGGGTGACAAGGTCCGGCCTTGGACGAGTCAATTTCAAATTTCAGGTTTCAAATTTCACAGTAAAATGTCTTTTCACGGCATCAGGCCTCTCGAGCGAGAGTTACGTACTTCAGTGCGGAGGCGTGGCGAACATTTCGATGTGGCCACAGTGACTGTGAAATTTGAAATTGAGATTTGAAAATGACTGTTGTCGGCACCCGCAATTCCAAGAGCGCAACATCACAGCGTACCTTGGCGGCAGACCGGACACCTGGCAAAATCACCTTCGGGTGCTACCCGCTCGCACCGCTCGCCGCAGGATTCGCACGATCCAGTCTGAGTGAAACTGGGTGGCTCAAAACCTTGCGGCAGTTCTCCGCGGCGCTGCAGAATTTGCCGCGCGCCCAGCAGGCGACGATGCCGCAGGCGGACGAAATCTACCAGCGAGAACGCGCGTTCCACCAGCCATGCGTTTTCGGCCCACCACTCAGACCAGGGCGGAACGCTCAGCGGTTCATGAACCGCTTTTCGAAAGTAGATCAGGCATTCTTCCATAGCTTTACCTCGTCGCTCTTTGCGATACGCCACCCATGCGCGGACGTTCAAATTGCCGGTGACCTCTCCTAATTCTACGCCTTCGTAAACTCCTTGATCCACCGGCCATCCCAGAGTGACGGAAACGGGTTGCGCTGGGGCGGGTGGGCGGCGATGGCAGCTTCGTTCAGTTCGATTCCCAGGCCGGGCCTGGTTGGCAGGTGGTATTCGCCGTTGTGGCACGGATCCCAACCGTGGACAAAATCCCGCCGCCAGGGAACGTCGAAGTCGCCGAAGTTTTCCTGCACCAGCACATGCGGCGTGGACCAGCCGAAGTGGATCGCGGCGCAGAGAGCCACGGGTCCGATGGAACAGTGCGGGGCGAGCCGCAGATCCTGTGGCTGCATCAGCGCGGCAACCTTCTTGCCGACAGACAGGCCGCCGCAATGCGCCAGGTCCAACTGCACGATGTCGCAGGCCCGCAATGAGGCGAGCCGGGAAAAGTCTTCGAGAGAGTAAACGCGTTCACCCGCGGCAATGGGAAACGGCAGCCGCTGTTTGACCTCCCGGAGCAGGTCCAGGCTCCATGGGCTGACTGGTTCTTCGTACCAGGCCGGACGGCAGTGGCCCAGGCGACGGCCCATCTCCACGGCGCACTCCACCGACAGCCGGCCGTGGACTTCGATCATCAGATCGACCTTGTCGCCCACCGCCTCCCGCACTGCGACCACAATCGCCTCCGCCTCCTGCATCGCCTCGGCGGACATCTCCTTCCACGCCGTGCCGAAAGGATCGAACTTCATCGCCCGGTAGCCACGGGCGACGACAGCGCGGGCCTTGGCCGCATAGTCGGAGGGGGTGACGGCACCGCCGTACCAGCCATTGGCATAGGCCGGCAGGTGTTCGCGAGCCCGGCCCCCCAGCAGCTTGTACACCGGCTGGCCACAGGCCTTGCCAATCAGATCCCACAGGGCGATTTCCACTCCGCTGATCGCCGTCAGGATCGTCGCTCCGCCCTGATACTGGTCGCGAATGAGGTCGCCGACAAGGCGTTCGATGTCAAAGGGATCCGCACCCAACACCCGCTCCTCGACCCATTCCCGCAGCAGCGACTGCACCGCCCGATCCTGCCATTCCAGCGAAGCCTCGCCGATCCCCGTCAGCCCGGTGTCGGTGGTGAGCCGTACAAACAGGTAATTCCGCAGACCCGCATGCGTGAGGAAGGTTTCAAGCTGCGTGATTTTCATGGGATGGGGATCCAGAGCAAGAGAAGCGGCTCGGGCTGATGATATCGGCTGAGAATTGGATGCCACAGCACGACGTGCGCTGAAGGAGGGGCAGACCAGTTCTCAAAAAGTCAGCCGGAACGCGTTAGCGCGCGTTAGCGTCCGGTTCGTGGCGTTGGCGTCTTCCGATCATCCTCCAGCCGGGGGCTAAGGCCGGCTAAGGCCCTCCGGCTCATTGGCTGTGCGGCTCGTCAAAAATCGACAGTTATTCTTGCCGCCGTCCTTAGCGCGCATTAGCGTCCGGTTCTCGCATTTGCGCGATCGCCGCTTTTTAGCGAGCTCAGAACCGGGGCCTAACGGCCTCCGGCTGATTTAAGCTTGGCTTTGAAGGCAAAGTTCGAAATTTCACCGAATCCGCAGGAATTTGTTCAAGTTCCGGCGCACGGCGCAAAGTGTTCCATATTGACAGTAAATCCATTCATCAGTAAAAGCCGTGCCAAAATAAGACATGTGCAGGGAGGCACAGTGATGTTTTCACCGTTTGCAGCCAAGAGTTGCGACCAGTTGCCGCGTTTGGCGGTCGACAGCGATCTGACCGAAACCGTCCGCCGGTGGGCACGTTCTCCCTACGCCTGGACCTTCTTTTTCTTCACGGCCTTCGTTGTCTTTTCCAGCTTCTTTCTGGAAGGGAAGGCACTGCTCTCGTCGTCCGACCATACGTTTGGCCATTACCCAAACCTGATTTATGGCCATCGGATGCTGCGGCAGGGGGACTTTGGACTGTGGAACCCGCTGATTTTCAACGGGATCGACTTTTCCACGAGCTTCCACCACCACATGCTGCATCCCCTCAACTGGCCGCTGCTCCTGCTGCCGGAGCATTTGCTGCTGTTGGGGGTCACGTTTCAGTGCTACCTGGAAATCAGCCTGATCGGCCTGCTGGCGTTCAGGATTGTCCGCTGCATCGAAGACGACGAGATCATCGCGCTGTTCGTGGCACTGGTGGCTCAACTCGGCGGATTCGCCTGGTTCACCACCACCACGCTGATCGGGACCCATCTCCTGTTTGCGGCGGCGGCGGCGATCTATGTCATCGTCTCCAGTGCGGGCCGCCGCGCGGTGTTCAATTACGTCTTTCTGACGCTGTGCTTCTTTGACATTCTGATGATGGGCCACGTGGCGTACATCGCCGCTTTTGGCTTGCCAGTGGTCGTGGTGTTCTTCCTGTGGACCTGGCCGCAGAGCCTGCTGCGTCCATGGCGGGGCCTGATGCTGACCGTCACGCTCGCCTTTTTGACGGCGGGCTGCATGTCGGCCGTGCGGATCTGGCCGGTGATGCAGGGGCTGATCTTTGAACAAAACGTCGTCGACACGCTGGGCTTTCCCAGCCTGAAAGACTCTGGATACTTCGCCCTGACCGGCTTCGCTCCGGAAGTCATGGGCCTGCATCACGGTGACACGGTGCGGTTTTCCGAGGCCCTCGGGCTCGGCGGGCGGCACATCCAATTTCACAACCTGCTGTACTACGGCATCGCCCCCGTGCTGCTGCTGTGGCTCTCGATGCTCCGCGGGTTGGGTTCGAAGTCGTTCACGATGACCGCGCTGTACCTCGCGGTGGCCCTGACCCCCCTGTACCTGCTGCAGCCACTGAGCGATCTGGTCAACATCGCCATCTTCCCGGTGCATCACGACATCATCTGCCGCACGGGCGGCATGTTTTTGATGTGCGCGGCACTGGTGCCGATTCTCAAATCGGTGCGGGACCACGGGGTCGAGGCTGACGACTGGCGGCTGCGGTGGTTCATCTCGCTGACCGGCATCGTGCTGGCCTGCTGCGTGGCGTTCTTTGTCCGGGTCTCGCAGCAGCGTCCGGAACTTGTCCACTCCCATGCCCGGCTGGCACTGCTGGTCGCCAAAGTTTGCGTGGTGGTGGGGCTGCCGATCTGCTTCGTCGCCGTGGGCCGGGTGAAGCTGAACGCCCTGAACACCGGGCGGATCACGAACATCACGGCGATCATTTTCGGGGTGGCCCTCGTGGTGCTGGGCGCGTTGTCGCTGCACTATGAACTGTTCTTTCACACGTGGATCACCCTGCGTGGGTTTGCCTACACCGTCGCCAGCGGACTGTGGGGACTGGCTGTCATCTGGACGGCGCGGGCCATCGTGAACAAGCAGGCGCTGACCCGCCGGCAATGGGGCCAGATCATCGCCGTGGCCGTCGTGGCTCTGGGGGTGTGCCTGCTGCCGATTCCGGAATACTACGGCTCCCGTGAAGCCAGCGTCCTGCTGATCTCGGGTGTCAGCAGCATGACCAAATTCGCCTTCTTCGCGGCTGTGGCCCTGGAAATTGTCGTGCTGTGTGGCTCAAGCGTCGCCGGCCGGAAGCAGTTGATTCCGCTGCTGGGGCTGCTCACTGTCGGTGAACTGGTGGGCCACACGAAGCTCTACAGCCACTGTGGCACGCAGCCGTTCATTGCGGTCGCAGAACTGTATCCCAAGCGGCATCGCCACGATCTGGCCCACAGCGACTGGGTGGCGGCGGGGAAGGATCCCAGCCTGCTGGAGAATCCGCAGTTCCAGCGGCAGAACGACGGCCCCACCGGCTGGTCCGTGGGCGGCAGCCAGTCTGCCACGCGGGCGACGCAGGACGGGATGATCCTGGCAGCCACGGCTGCCGACGGATCGACGCTCTACCAGGACATCAAATTTCCTGAGCCACTGGAGGCGCTGACGATGGGGGCCTGGGTTCGCTCGACATCGACAGTGCCGGTCAAGCTCGCTCTGAACGCGGATGTCCGCGGCGCGGAATCGGCCCCCTATGCCGGCAACGGTGCCTGGGAATGGCTGGAGGTCACGGTGTTGCATCCCGGCATTCGCCAGTGCCGGCCCCATGTGATTTTGGCGGGTGTGGGTGAACTGGAAATCGCGGAGGCGTCGCTCTGCAAAGGTGTGGTGTCGCATGTGGCCCGCCGGCCTGCGGGAGTTGTGCATGTGACCCCGCTGCTGACTCGGGCGGAAGACGGACCGCCGGTGTTCGACGTGAAGAACTATCGCGTCAACAAGCCCACGCAGGTGCTCCGCTGGCAGGACAACGAAATCATCAGCAACATCAACGTCGTGTACGGTGTGCCGACGTATGCCGGTGTGGATTCGGACGTCAAAAAGAATCTGACACAGTTCTTTGGTGCCTTCGATGGCAATCCACCGGGCTGGAACCCGCGCTGCGGGATTTTTGGAACGCTGACCAGTCCGCGGGCGATGGATCTGTCGGGGGTCAAGTACGACTGGGATGGGAAGCTGGTAGTCAGGCCGGACGCCATCTCCCGAGTTTCACTGTTCAAGAACTATGAAGTCCACACGGACAAGGCCGCCCTGCTGGCCCGCCTGAATGCGCCGGACTTCAAGCCCGCCGAAACGCTGCTGCTGAGCGAAGCTCCGCCGCAGCCCCCGGCCGCCGCCAGCCGCTTCGAGCCGGTGGATTTTGAACCGCGGGGGTCGAGCCTGTTGTCGGCGCGCCTGACGCTGGCTGAACCGGCGATGCTGCTGTTCAACGACAGCTACTCGCCCTACTGGACCTTTACCTGCAATGGAAAGCCGTTGCATGTGATCTCGGCAAACGGCAACTTCATGGCCGTTTCCCTGCCGGCCGGTGTCTGCGATGTGACGTGGAAATTCAGCCCGACCCCCA
Organism: Planctomycetaceae bacterium; assembly: GCA_021732845.1. Taxonomy (GTDB): domain Bacteria; phylum Planctomycetota; class Planctomycetia; order Planctomycetales; family Planctomycetaceae; genus JAKFUF01. The sequence goes on from JAKFUF010000202.1 coordinate 9,870, forward strand.
TGATGCGGCTCTTCTGGCTCAGCATGGTCGGGACCGCGATCCTGGCGGGCGCCGCCTGCACGCCATGGTTCATGCGCAAGCCACAGGCAGCTCCAGCGACGGATACGACAGCGGCCCCGCGGAGGCTGGCGGCCTGAGGTTGCCGTGCCCACCAGCGTGACCAAGCTTCTTGACACGGACGATTCAGAAATCGAACCCACCATTGTTTGCACGGAGATCGAGATGCCCGGGGTGCCTGAACTGAGCCTGATCATTCCCGCCTACAATGAGGCCCGTGGCATCCGCCGGACCCTCGACGCGACGCAGTCCTATCTGAACGACCAGCGGATCTCGTATGAGATCATCGTGGCCGCCGACGGCAACGACGGAACGCGGGAGATCGTGGCGGAAATGGGCCGGCGCGACCCGCGGCTCAGCGTGCTGGGCAGCGCTGAACGCGGCGGCAAGGGGCGGGGCATCCGTGCCGGAGTCGCCCGCGCCCGCGGCAGAATCGTCGGCTTTGCCGACGCCGACTACAAGACGCCGATCGAAGAGCTGGCCAAGATCCTGCCCTGGTTTGACCAGGGGTTCGACGTGGTCATCGGCTCGCGGGGCATGGCCGACTCCAAGATCGAACGGCCGGCGGCGCTGTACCGCCGGCTGGGCTCCAAGGCCTTTGCCATGGGCCTGCGTCTGGCAATTGGCCTGTGGGACATCGCCGACACGCAATGCGGGTTCAAGTTCTTCCGCGGTGAGACCGCCCGCGACCTGTTCGCCCGGCAGCGGATCGACGGATACATGTTTGATGTCGAGATTCTTCACCTGGCCCAGCAGCTCGGCTACAGAATCCAGCAGGTGGGCGTCCGCTGGCAGGATGACGGCGACAGCCGGCTGAACCTGCTGTCCGGCAACTGGCAGAACATGCTGGACATTTTCCGGATCCGGTTCGCCTCGATGCGCGGCGCGGTCGCGGAATCCCGCGAACTTGAGGAAGAACAGACCTGCCTCAAACGCGCGGCCTGAACGCCGCCCTCGAAGCGGAACTCGGTTTGCATGAGTTCCGACGCGCCATCACCCTTCGGTTCATTATCTCGCGGCCAGACCCAGAACTTCACCCAGCGTTCTCCTGACCCGCGGCACCTCACGAGGATACCATGATCGGACTGGTCCACCGCCTGCTGTCGAATCCCGCCATTTTTGAACTGCAGCAGACACTCTGCAACAACTACCGCGCCATTCGCGACACCTTCCCGGAGTATCTGGATGTCGAGGGCAAGGACATCCTTGATGTCGGCTGCTCGACCGGGACCTGCGCCAAGGCCATCATCTCGATGAAGGACAACCGCTACGTCGGCGTGGACATTGATTCGCGCTATGTCGAGCGGGCCAAGAAGCTGCACCCGCACGGCACGTTCATGACGATGGATGCGCGGGAACTCAGCTTTCCCGATGCGAGCTTTGATGTGGTGCTGTTCATCGGGGCGCTGCACCACATGGACGACGAAATCATCAACGCCTGCTTCAAGCAGTTGCGGCGCGTGGTGCGGCCCACCGGCGTGGTGATCTGCGCCGAGCCGACCTTTTCCAACAATGCCCTGAGCACCTGGCTGCTCCGTCGCGACCGGGGCGAGCACATTCGCGACCACGCCGGATACAGCGCGCTCTTCAACGGCTGGACGGCGGTTGCCCAGCGGGACCTGCGGCTTGCCGTCCATCGGTTCGCCGGGTTTGCCCTGAGCCCCGTGGCTGCCGCCCAGCGGAAGGCTGCCTGAGCCACAGCCCACAGTTCTTTCGGCCCCGCGACGATCGCTCCCACATCAGGCACAAAACCGCACAGCAAGGATTGCAAACATGTCGGACAACAAGTGGCCGAAGGTGCTGCCGCCGCTCACCGCGGAACAGCAGCGGATCAGCAACGACTTCATGAAGCACTGGCACGAGGTCCTGCCGCAGCGGTTCGGCATGATTGAACGCTTCAACCATACCTACAGCGTACAGCACGCCCCCAAGTCCTTCGTCAGCACGCTGGAAATCGGCGCGGGGCTGGGCGAGCATCTCGAACATGAGAAGCTGACGGCCGAGCAGCGCAAGAACTACTACGCGCTGGAGCTTCGCGAAAACATGAGCGAGGAGATCCGCCGGCGCTTTCCGGACGTCAACACTGTCACGGCCGACTGTCAAAAGCGGCTGCCGTTTGCCGACGGCTTCTTCGACCGCGTGCTGGCGGTGCATGTCCTCGAGCATCTGCCGGACCTGCCGGCCGCCGTCTCGGAACTGTACCGCGTCTGCAACAAGCAGCACGGCAGTTTGTCGATCGTGATCCCCTGCGAAGGCAGCATGGCCTACACACTGGCCCGCCGCGTCTCCGCCCAGCGGATCTTTGAGAAGCGGTACAAGCAGCCGTACAAGTGGTTCATCGAGCGCGAACACCTCAACCGCCCGTTTGAAATTCGCGAGGTTCTCGCCCCCTATTTTGCCATCGAATCGCGGTCATTCTTTCCGCTGCCGGTTCCCGCCGAATTCTGCAACCTCGTCATCGGCATGACCCTCAGGCCACACCCGCAGGTGCAGGCCAGTGGCAGCCAGGTTCTGCGGAAGGCCGCGTGAAGTTGTCGGCTCAGATTGAATGGATCTGAAATCATTCTCAAAAATTCCCCTTGACGACTTTTTCGTCACGGCGTAGTCTCCGCCCCCTTCGACTGGCAGCCTGTTCTCGGGCCGCTTTTCAGGCGACGGCGCGTCTGGCCCCACTGCGGATCTTCATCCATGAACACGGCGTTTGTCACCGGTGCCTCCGGCTTCATCGGCAGCAACCTGGTCGACCGTCTGCTGGCAGCGGGACTGAAGGTTGTCGGCTGGGACAATCTTTCGACCGGGCAGATCCGCTTTCTCAATGGGGCGAAGCAAAACGAAAACTTTCGCTTTGTCCAGGGCGACAACCTCGACCTGCCGGCACTGACCGACGCGATGGCTGGCTGCGACTTCGTGTTCCACCTCGCGGCCAACGCCGATGTCCGGTTTGGCACCAACCATCCGCGCCGCGACCTCGAACAAAACACCATCGCCACGGCGAACGTGCTGGAAGGGATGCGGGCGAACAACATTCGCCGGATCGCCTTCGCCTCGACGGGATCGATCTACGGCGAACCCGAAATTCACCCCACGCCCGAGACCGCGCCGTTCCCGGTTCAGACATCCCTCTATGGGGCGTCCAAGCTGGCGGCCGAGGGGATGATCGCGGCGTACAGCGAGGGCTTCGGGTATCAGAGCTACATCTTCCGGTTCGTGTCGATCCTTGGGTACCGCTACACGCACGGGCATGTGTTCGATTTCTTCCACCAGTTGGAACAGCATCCCGACCATCTCAAGGTGCTCGGCGATGGGCATCAGCGGAAGTCTTACCTGCACGTGCAGGACTGTGTGGATGCCATTCTGACGGCCGTGAACACCGCGACCGAAAAGGTCAACATCTACAACCTGGGGACGAACGAGTACTGCGAGGTCCGGGATTCGATTGGCTGGATCTGCGAAACACTCGGCGTCAAACCGCGGCTCGACTTTACCGGCGGCAAGCGTGGCTGGATCGGCGACAGCCCGTTCATCTTCCTCGACACCCAGAAGATTCGCTCGCTGGGGTGGAAGCCACGGCTGTCGATCCGGGAGGGCGTGATTGCAACGGTGAAGTATCTGAAGGCGAACACCTGGGTCTTCGACGCCCGCGCGGCGTAGGACTCAGCAACGGAAGACAAGTCGATGAGCGACGAATTTGCGGCACCAGGGGTGGGCACGCGATGAATGTGGCAGTGGTGGGGCTTTGGCATTTGGGGACCGTGACGGCCGCTTGCGTCGCCTCGGCCGGACATCAGGTTGTGGGCTATGACCCCGACCCGGCATTGATCGAAGGGCTTCAAGCTGCCCGCATGCCGGTCTCTGAACCGGGGCTCGCCGCAATGACAGACGCTGGTCTCGCGACTGGTCGCCTGCAGTTCTCCGCCGACCCGCAAGCTGTCTCGGCAGCGGAAATCGTCTGGGTCACCTTCGACACGCCTGTCGACGACGATGACCACGCCGACGTCGACTATGTGGTCGACCAGGTCTGTGGCTTGTTCCCGCACCTGGCACCCGGCAGCATCGTCCTGGTCTCTTCCCAATTGCCGGTCGGCTCCATCGCACGGCTGGAATCGCTGTATCGCGCGGCTGTCCCGGCAGGCACGGCGACGTTCGCCTGCAGTCCTGAAAACCTGCGGTTGGGCAAGGCGCTGGACGTGTTCCTCAAGGCCGACCGGTTTGTGGTTGGGACGCGCAGCGCTGACGACCGCGTTCGGCTGGACGCCCTGCTGAGAACTTTCACCACGAACATTGAGTGGATGTCGGTCGAATCCGCCGAGATGACCAAGCACGCGATCAACGCCTTTCTGGCGGTGTCGGTCACATTTATCAACGAACTCGCCGTCCTCTGCGAACAGGTCGGGGCCTCGGCCCGCGAGGTTGAACTGGGCCTCAAGACGGACCAGCGGATCGGCCCCAAGGCGTACGTCAAACCGGGCGGAGCATTTGCCGGCGGCACGCTGGCCCGCGATATCAGCTACTTGACGGAACGCTGTGCCGCGGTCGGACTGAAGTCGCACCTGCTGTCCGCCGTGCATCCCAGCAATCGGCAACACAAAGACTGGGCCCGCCGCCGCCTGCAGGAACTGCTGGGAACACTGGCAGGCAAGACCGTGGCTGTGCTCGGTCTGACTTACAAACCGGGCACCGACACACTCAGAAGATCCTCTGCCGTCGAACTGTGCGAGTGGCTGCACACGCAAGGGACCACGGTGCAGGCGTTCGACCCGGCGGTGACATCACTGCCGGCGGAACTGTCACCGCAAATCACGCTGTGCGAATCGTGGCAGCAGGCGGTTCAAGGAGCTGAAGCGGTCCTGGTGGCCACCGAGTGGCCGGAGTTCCGCGTGTTGACCGCGAGCGAACTGGTGCAGGCCGCCGGCAGAATTCCGCTCGTCCTCGACGCTTCGGGCTTCCTCGACAAGACACTCGGCAAAGACTCCCAAGTGCGGTACCTCACCGTGGGGAGGGCTGCATGATTCTCGCGGGGAAGCGGTGCCTGATCACCGGAGCCAATCAGGGCCTGGGTCTGACAATCGCCACGGCGTATGCCGCCCAGGGTGCGGATGTCTGCCTGTGCGCCCGCGACGAAGCCAAACTCGCCGCCGCCCGCGATGCGGTCCAAGCCGTGGCTCGCGGCCGGGTGATCGCCCAGACCGCGGACATCGCCAACGCCGACCAATTGCAGAATCTCATTCAGCGCATCGACCGCGAATGGGGCGGCCTGGATGTGGCCGTCTGCAACGCCGGGATCTACGGCCCCAAGGGGTACATTGAAGAGGTCGACTGGCAGGAATGGGTCGAGGCGATCCAGATCAATCTGGTCGGCACCGTCCTCACCTGCCGCGCCGTGGTTCCGGGAATGAAGTCGCGTCGCGCGGGGAAGATCATCATCATCTCCGGCGGCGGCGCGACCAAGCCGATGCCGCAGCTCAGTGCCTATGCCGCCAGCAAAGCGGGCGTGGTCCGCTTCGCCGAAACTCTGGCGGAAGAACTCGCCGAGTTTGGGATCGACGTCAACTCCGTGGCTCCCGGTGCCCTGAACACCCGCCTGCTTGACGAAGTGCTGGCCGCCGGACCCGAGAAGGTGGGGCAGGCTTTCTATCAGGCCTCCGTGAAGCAAAAGGCCAGCGGCGGCGATTCGTTGGAAGTGGGGGCCGACTTGTGTGTCTGGCTGGCCTCGGACCAGAGCACCGGGCTGAGCGGCAAACTGCTCAGCGCGAAGTGGGATCCCTGGCGCGAGCTGGGTGAGCGGGCGGCTGACCTGCGGAAATCGGACATTTATACGTTGCGGCGAATCGTGCCGGCCGACCGGGGTCAGACGTGGGGCGATCCGCCGAAAGGAACTCGATGAACATCGCGATGATTGGCTGTGGCTTGATCGGACAGAAGCGGGCCAAGGCGCTCGCCCCGTGCAAGGCCGTGCTCTGTGTCGATGTCGTGGCCGAACGGGCCGCCAAACTGGCCGCCATCATTGGAGCCGAACACAGCACCAACTGGCGCGACGCCGTCGACCGCAAAGACGTCGAGATGTTGATGGTCTCCGCCACGCACAACGTGCTGGCGGAAATCACGCTCGCTGCCGTGCGGGCGGGAAAACATGTGCTGGTCGAGAAGCCAGGCGCCTGCCGCGCGCATGAGATCGATCCGATTCTTGAAGCCTGTGACAAGACCGGGGCTTTGGTCCGTGTCGGCTTCAACCACCGCTATCATCCGGCGCTGCTGAAGGCCCGCGAGATTGTGGCCAGCGGCGAACTCGGCCCATTGATGTTTCTGCGCGGCCGCTACGGACATGGCGGGCGCGTCGGTTACGACCGCGAATGGCGGGCGAACCCCGAACTCTCCGGCGGCGGCGAACTGATCGACCAGGGTGTGCATCTGATCGATCTGGCTGGAATGTTTCTGGGAGAGTTCACGTCGGTGCAGGGCTTTGCCCATACCTACTTTTGGGACATGCCAGTCGAAGACAACGGCTTCATGCTCCTCAAGACAGCGGCCAATCAAACCGCCTTCCTGCATGCAAGCTGCTCCGAGTGGAAGAACACCTTCTCGCTGGAGATCTACGGCCGCGTCGGCAAGCTGGAGATCAACGGCCTGGGCGGCAGTTATGGTGTCGAGAAACTGACGCACTACAAGATGCTGCCAGAGATGGGTCCGCCAGAAACAACAAGTTGGGAATACCCCCGCGGCGACCGTTCGTGGGAATTGGAATTCCACGAGTTCCTGGAAGACATTCGCCTCAGGCGGACCCCTGCGGCCAGCATCCGTGACGCACAAAGGGCGCTGGCGGTTGTGGAAGAAATCTACCGCCAGTCGAACATCCTGCAGTCCACCAGCGCAATGACGGTGAGCCACCGCCGCGCCGGTTAGGATCGCGGCAAGAATTACGCTCGATTTTCGGCAAGAAGTACAGCCAATGAGCCGGAGGGCATTAGCCCCCGGTTGGGACAATCAGAAGACGCCAACGCCATGAACCGGACGCTAACGCGTTCCGGCTGATGAACCTGCTCTGAATCGAGAGCCCATTCAGAACCAACATGTTTTTGTTGACGCGATCCTTAGGCGACGACTTACATCAAGAATCAACTGCCGGCACGAGGCTGGCTGAGAATACTTCAAGGACGAGGTTGGCATGATTATCACTCGCAGCCCATTGCGAATCTCGCTCGGCGGAGGCGGCACGGACCTGCCATCGTATTATCAGGAACACAGCGGGTTCTTGATCGCGGCCGCGATTGACAAGTATGTCTACATCACCCTGCACCGGACGTTCGTGCAGGAGCTGATCATCAAGTATTCCAAGCTGGAACGCGTCAACGCCCTGGATGAGATCGAACATCCAATCATTCGCGAAGCCCTGAAGCTGCTGGACACCGATTTCCGCCGTTTGGAAATCACGAGCATGGCCGACATCCCCTCGGGAACCGGCCTGGGCTCGTCAGGCAGCTTCACCACCGCGCTCCTGCGGGCGCTGCATGCCCTGAAAAAGAACCCGATTCAGACACGGGAACTGGCCGAGCAGGCGTGCCACATCGAACTCGACCGGTTGAAAGAACCGATTGGCAAGCAGGATCAGTATATCGCCGCGTTTGGCGGGCTGACCTGCTTCCGCTTCAACCCCAACGGGTATGTCGACGCCTCGCCGCTCAATATTTCGCAGGATGCGCTCTACACGCTGGAAGACAACCTGCTGTTGTTCTTTACGGGCTACTCCCGTTCCGCAGCCACGACGTTGAAGGAGCAGGACTCCAAGACCAAAAGCAACGACAAGGAGATGGTCAACAACCTGCACTTCGTCAAGGAACTGGGGCGCGAAAGCAAGGACGCCCTGGAATCCGGCGACCTGCGCAAGTTCGCCGAACTGATGAATGTTCACTGGGAGCACAAGAAGAAACGCTCCCAGAAGATGAGCAACGACCATATCGATGAGTGGTACCAGCTCGCGCTGCAGAATGGCGCCCTGGGCGGCAAGTTGATCGGTGCCGGCGGCGGCGGCTTCCTGATGTTCTACACCGAAGACCGCGTCCGCCTGCGGAAGGCGATGCACGAGGCGGGGCTGGAAGAAGTCCGGTTCCGGTTCGACTTCGAAGGGACCCGGGTGGTGAGCGCAGTGTGAATCAGAAATGTCCCAATGACCAATGAAGCAATGACCAATGCGGTGGGATTCGTGACGTGTCCCTGACTGGATAGCCACAACAGCCATAATGCCTAACCTCACTGCAAACTCAATCCTGCCCGTGGCCATTCTCGCCGGCGGTCTGGCGACGCGGATGCGGCCGCATACGGAAAGAATCCCCAAGGCGCTGCTGGACCTGAACGGCGAGCCGTTCATTGCCCACCAGTTGCGGCTGCTGGTGGGACAGGGCGTGACGAATGTCGTGTTATGCACGGCGCACCTGGGCGAGATGATCGCCGATTATGTTGGGAACGGCCACCAGTTCGGCTGCCATGTCTGCTATTCACAGGACGGCGAAAAACTCATGGGGACCGCCGGCGCGCTGAAGCGGGCCTTGCCCATGTTGGGTGAAGCCTTCTTTGTCATGTATGGCGACTCCTATCTGCCCTGCGATTTCTCCGCGATCCAGCAGACATTTCTGCAGTCGCGGCGGCAGGCACTGATGACCGTCTATAAGAACCAGGGCCTGTTCGACGCCAGCAATGTCGAATATGCGGACGGTGAAATTCGCGTGTATGACAAGAAACTGGTCTCGCCCAAATTGCAACATATCGATTATGGTCTGGAGTTGTTCCAGGCGCGTGCGTTTGACGCCGTCCCCAGCGACCAGCCGCAGGATCTGGCGTCACTGCTCCAGTCCCTTCTGACCCAGGGGCAACTGGCAAGTTACGAAGTGCTGGAACGGTTCTACGAAATCGGTTCTCTCCAGGGATGGCAAGAGACGGCGGCGTATCTACAGACCCGCGTCACTCAGGAAAGGAAGCCCGCATGAAGACGTTTACTGAACAATTTCTTGACGAAGCCGTCGAGGTCATTGAAAAGCTCGACCGCAATGCGATCGACAACCTGGTGGGACACCTGGCCAAGACCCGCGCCCGCGGCGGCCGGCTGTTCATTCTGGGTGTCGGCGGCAGCGCGGCGAACGCCTCCCACGCCGTCAATGACTTCCGCAAGATTGTCGGCATCGAAACCTATGCCCCGACCGACAACGTCTCCGAGCTGACCGCCCGCACCAATGACGAAGGCTGGGAAACAGTCTTCGCCGCGTGGCTGCAGGGCAGCCGCCTCAAGGCCGATGACTGCCTGCTGATCTTCTCCGTCGGCGGCGGCAACGTCGAAAAGAATGTCAGCGCCAACCTGGTGGCGGCCCTCAAGTTCGCCAAGCGCGTGGGCTCCACGGTCCTCGGCATTGTCGGCCGCGATGGCGGCTACACGGCCCAGGTTGCCGACGCCTGCGTGATTGTCCCCACGGTCAATTCCCAGCACGTCACGCCCCACGCCGAAGCGTTCCAGGCGGTTGTCTGGCACCTGTGTGTCACGCACCCGGCGCTGAAAATGGTCCAAACCAAGTGGGAGGCGGCCGCCGCATGACCACCTCACTCCGTCCCTGCATATTTCTGGACCGGGATGGGGTGCTCAACCGGGCCGTCGTCCGCAATGGGAAGCCTTATCCTCCACAGACGCTGGATGAACTCGAAATCATCCCCGAAGTCCCCGCCGCCCTCGCGGCGCTGCGGGCCGAGGGGTACCTGCTGATTGGCGCGACCAACCAGCCGGACGTGGCCCGCGGCAAGCAGCGGCGCGAAGTTGTGGAAGCGATCAACGCCCGCCTGATGGCCGAACTGCCCTTGGACAAGATCTACACCAGCTACGAAGACGGCGACTCGCCGCGGCGAAAACCGAACCCGGGGCTGCTGCTCGAAGCCGCTGAAGAATTCGGGGTGGACCTCTCCCGGAGCGTCATGATCGGCGACCGCTGGAAGGACATCGAAGCCGGCCGCCGTGCCGGCTGCAAGACCGTGTTCATTGACTACCTGTATGACGAGCCGGCCCCTTGTCCGCCGGCGGATTTCTCGACGAACTCCTTTGTTGAAGCGGCCGCCTGGATCGTGCTGAGCGTTCAGGAGTCGTGTGTGTTGCCTCTGCCCATCTCGTTCAATCTCCGCGCCGCCGCGTGACCCCGCGGCGGCCACGGCCCGCGTCTCCCGAATCCACTGGCCCATTCTTCTGGAACTCCTCATGCCCTCTGTTGCCGACCTGAAAGTCAAGATCTTCGCCGATGGTGCCGACAAAGCCGGCATGCTGGAAATGTACAAGAACCCCACCATCCAGGGTTTCACCACGAACCCCACGCTGATGCGGAAGGCGGGGATCGCCGACTACGAAACGTTCGCCCACGATGTGCTGGCCGCGATTCCTGATCGCCCCATCTCCTTCGAAGTCTTCTCCGACGACATTGATGAGATGGAAGAACAGGCGCACCTCATCGCCTCCTGGGGCGACAATGTGTACGTCAAAATTCCGGTCACCAACACCAAGGGCGAGTCCACCGCCCCGCTGCTCAAGACGCTTTCCTTTGCCGGCGTGAAGCTCAACGTCACGGCCATTTTCACGCTCAAGCAGGTCCGCGAAACGTGCGACGCCCTGGCCGGCCGTGCTCCTGCCGTGGTCTCGGTCTTCGCCGGCCGCGTGGCTGACACGGGTGTCGATCCCGTGCCGCTGATGCGCACCGCCCGGTTCCTGGTCGACATGATCCCCAACACAGAACTGCTGTGGGCCAGCCCCCGCGAAGTGCTCAACATCTTCCAGGCCAGCGATGTTGGCTGCGACATCATCACGGTCACCAATGACGTGCTGAAGAAGCTGTCCAGCGTCGGCAAGGATCTGGAAGAGTTCTCGCTCGAGACCGTCCACATGTTCCGCGACGACTCGGTCAAGGCCGGCTTCACCCTGGACACCCGCCGCCACATCCGCCGCGCGGCCTGATCTTTTTCGGCCTTCCCACTAAGATGAGCGGTCATCGCCACTCCGGCGATGACCGTTTTACTTTGGCCCGCCAGTTGCGACGAGAGCCTGACACATCATGACCAAGGAACTGGTGATCGGCGCCTCAGGCCTGGTGGGCTCGTTTCTCATGGCGGATGGCGCGCAAAACGGCGCGGACATCCACGGGACGTACTGCCATCATCCAAAGCCTGGCCTGCATCCGTTGGATTTGACGGACACCCGCGCCACCGCCGCGCTGCTCGACGAACTGCAGCCGGAAATCATCTACCTGCCAGCGGCGAACCCCAATGTCGACTGGGTGGAGGAGCATCCCGAACAGTCGCGTCCAATCAACGTCGATGGCCCGCTGGCCTTGATTGGGCTGCTGCGAAATTCGTTCGCCAAGCTGGTCTATTACTCCACGGACTATGTGTTTGACGGCGAGTCCGGACCTTATCGAGAATCCGACACCCCCAATCCGCTGGGGGAGTATGCCCGGCAGAAGGTGGCCATCGAACAGGCGATCGCCGACCGTCTGAGCAACTGGCTGGTCCTCCGCGTCACCGTCGTCTATGGCTGGGAATCCCAGGGAAAAAATTTCGCCATTCGGGCTGTTCGTAATCTGCGCGAGGGCCGCACCCTGACGATCCCGAACGATCAGTACAACAACCCGTCCTACGCCCCGAACATCGCCACGGCGTCACGGGTGCTGGCCAGTCAGGCCGCCACCGGAATCTTCCATCTGGCCGGTGCTGACGTGTGCCACCGGTTCGAATTTGCCCGGCAGATCGCCCGTGAATTTGGACTGCCGGAAGACCTGGTCCAGCCGGTCGACACGCCATCCCTGAAGCAGCGGACGCGGCGGCCATTGCGGGCGGGCATGATTGTCGAGAAGGCGCAGTCGCGGCTGCCGTTTGCCCTGCTGGGCTACCGGGAGGGACTGCGGACGATGCGTGCCGATGAGCCGAAGTCGACGTAGCAACTCGGCAAAAACAACTCTCGGTTTCGACACGTTCTTCAGCCAATGAGCCGGCACGCGTCAGCGTCCGGTTTGACGTTCCCAAGAACCGGACGCTAACTAACGCGTGCTAACGCGTGCCGGCTGATGGAACTGCCCCCATTGGGCGACCATCCCCAAAATCAAGATCACGATGATGATGCCGCGATCCCTGGCAGCGCAGCGACAGGGCTGCCGTTTACCGGCGGACCTCTGTCTCGCGACCGACCACTCCGGGTACTCCCCCCAGCGCGGTTTGGAGTTCGCGTGCCAGTTGGTCGTTCTCCGCCTTCCGGCGCTCACGCTGCTTCGCCACCCAGCGCGGATCGACTTCCACATTCGCGATCTCTGTCACCAGCCAATTTCCATTCGGGTCGCGCTCCAGCGAGAACTCAGGCTGGACCGAATAGCCCAGCTCGCTCATGCGGACCTGGACCTTGGCCATGTCCGGCCAGGTTTCCAGCTTGACGATCCGATATTGAAGCCGGGGTGATGGTTCCCAGGCTTCGGTGGCTGAAGTGAGGGCGGGCGCGCAGTGCGGGTCGATGAGCTTGAGGGCTGCCTGTTGGTCGCCGGCCTTCAGGGCTTCCACAAAGGCGACAACCGCGCGACGCGGGGCGTATTGCAGCCAAACGTGGCGGCCGACAGGAAAGCCGACCGCGACCAGCGCCGCCGCTGCCATCAACCACCAGCGTGGGCGCATGTCCGGTTCCGATATTGGGACGGGGCAATTTTGCGTGGTTCCCATTCGCCGCCGTCGGGCCGGCGAAAGAACGAATGGCAGCCAGATCCAAAGAGGGGATGTCCGGGCGGCTCACGCGCCGGGGCGCATGTTCCAGTAGGTGGTGAGCACTTCGTAAAGATCGGGGGAGATGCGCACCTCGTCATCGGAGAAGTCGGCGAGCCACGCCCGCCGCGTGCGGGACGCGTCACTCAGAATCTGCGTGAGTTCCCCCAGTGACATGGTCACCTCGGGCTCGGGGCTCAAGGCGCGCACCGACTCTTCACCAGTGAACAACCGCAATCTTTGGCGCATTGGGCATCGCTCCATGACGATTCGCCGAGCAGAAACTGCTCGCGGCCGACTCCGTCGGCCTGTCCAGACCCGTGCTTCACTTTCCGGCGCGATTCTTGATCGAGAATCGCACGTTTAGGCTATCGACGGAGTCGGACGGGCGACTTGATCGAATTCACGGAAGATTCCCCGCACAACAAATTGCCGTAATACGCCTCGTTTTGCGCGTGAAAAAAGCAGTCCGGGTTGAACTCGACAGTTTGGAAAAAAACGTCTATAAGCCCGCCTCTCTCAAGCTATTCTCCCTTAAAATGATCAATCTTGCCGGGTTGGCCAGTCGGCCGGCCGGCGGGCGTCTCTGCAAGGGCGCTGGCGTTTCTGTCAGCCCTTTGCCTGGGCGCATTATCGGGCCATGCAACCGGAATCGGTGGGGCTATGGACAGTCGCTCGATGCGGACTTCACGGATGGCCTGGCTGGCGTGCCTGTCTGCCAGCGTGTTGTGCGGATGCCAAACCGGGAGGCTGCCCTGGCAGCAAGCGGCGACTCAGCTCCCCGAACAGACCGTGGTGGCGGCGAAGCCCCATCATTCGCCCGAACTGTCCGCGGCAGCCGTCGCACCGAAGCCCGCACAGGCACAGTCTGGTTCCAGCCAGTTGCTGGCCGCCGCGATGAGCCACGACAACGCGAACCGGATGAATCCGCGCGACCGCCGCTCCCTCGACGAAGCTCGCCGTGGCTACGAAGCCGTCCTGCGGCAGTTCCCCAATGAGCCCACCGCCCTGCATCGGCTGGGAACCGTCGCCGACCGCGAAGGAAATTTTTCCGAAGCCGAGCAGTACTATCTGGCCGCCTGGCGCATCACCCCCGACAACTGTGACCTCCTCGGTGACCTGGGCTACTCTTACCTGTTGCAGCAGCGCTACGACGACAGCGAACGGGTCTTGAATCATGCGCTGGAGATCAATCCCGGTCATGTGCATACGCGCATCAACCTGGGAACGCTGTATGCCCGTCGCGGTGAATACGGCCGGGCGCTGGCCACCCTGCGCACCGCGGTTGGCGAACAGGAGGCCGAAGCGATCATGGCCCGGGTCGCGCCAGCCTCACCACCACCGACCGCTGGTCCGGGTCCAGGGCTGCCGCCGGATGCTGGGAACGGGCTGCAGCCGAATGCCCAGGCGTCATTGCCACAACGGTCGCCTAATGCCGCTGTTCCACCTCCGCCGGCGGAGATGAACGAGGCCACGCGGAAAATTGCCGAAGCGATGGCCCGCGAGCGCGCGATCATGGCATCACAGAATCCGCCGCGAAGCAATCCCCGCGCAGGCGTGGCACAACGACCCGCCCAACTCCCCCCAGAACAATGGAACAACGCGCTCAGCCAGATCGACCGGGGAGAGACGCAACAGTATCCCAGCACGAGCCAGGGCGCTTATGCCGGCGGCTTGACGCCCGGCCAGGGGCCAGCCGGCATCAATCGGCAACCCGCGCCAGGTTATCAGGGGTATCAGGGTCAGCCAGGGGGGGCACCTTATCGCCAGGCCGATCCGCGCATGCAGCCGGGCCAGGGATATGTCGAGCTTCCATCTCCGGGCAGGGAACAAGCCGCCGCTCCCGGTGCATCTCCGTCTAATGCCGTACAGCCTGCGGTCGCGGTGGGAAACCGCGGATTGGCCCAGCCGATGTCCGGCCAGCGCGAGCAGCTTGACTGGAACCAGGCCCGGACCGCAGCGGCACAAATCGGGATGGCCGTCGGCGGATTACAGATGTTCCCGACAGATTATGGCAACTCGGCCCCGGCCGCGCCGCAATCCACCAATCCGCCTCCGCGGATCACGGTTGGTCCGGCCCGGCAGTGGACTCAGCCGGGCGACGCCCCCATGGAGGCTCTGGCCAGTGGTGCCGCTCAAGCCAACTCCCCGCAGTATGGTGTCCCACAAGACAACCGCCAGCAGCCTGGCACGCAGTACAACAGTCCGCCCACCAATGCGCAACCGAACGCTCAGCGTCAGCCGCCCGCCGCCTACAACCGGATGCCCGTGATCTCTCCTGCCCCGGCGGCACCCGTTTGGATTGAGCCTCAGATCGACCAGGCCGATGGCTTTGACTCTCTGCCGGCCATGACCGTCGAGGAGCAGGCCGAACTGGACCGGCTGTCTGAACAGGCCCGTCAGTTGGAACAGCAGATTCGCCAGCGCCGCCAACAACTCGACAGCCGCGGAGCGCAGCCACAGTCAGCGCAGCCCGCGGGCGGACCGGTGGTGACTCCGCAGCCGTGGCAGGGGCCTTAAGTTTCGAGTTTTTGAAGACGGATTTGCGATTGGCTCTCGACTAATCCTGACGGTCAACGGTGGCCATGAACTTCTCCCGCTGGGTCGCGACCCATTTTCGATACCCGTCCGGGTCCACCCAGGCCTTCACTCCCGCTTGAGCGGCCCGCATCCGCTTGGCGTCGAAGTCGAAGGACTCATTGTGGAGCGCCAGCCAAATGTCGGGCTTGAGCGACTCGAGAACCTGCAGTGTCCGGCGGTAGTCGTCCTCAATCCCCGGATAGGAAGGGTTCTTCCCCAGCCGATATCCTGGATTGATGCTGGCGCTGGACGGAAACACCACATTGTAGGTCTGTCCGCCGTTTTCGACTGCGGTGACAAACGTCGTCGAGCCACGGGTATGACCGCTCGACAGCAGGGCTGTGATGGTCAGATTCCCGAGCTTGATCTTGTCCCCGTGATCAAAGACCTGATCCACTTTGGCCGGCTCGAACGCGAACTCTTTGTAAGCGCCATAGTGAAAATCCAGCTTGCCGCCGGACTCGAACAGGGCTTTCTCTTCACGAATCACGGCGATCTTCGCGCCGCTCAGTTTTTGCAGATAGGCATGGCCGCCCGCATGGTCGATGTGTGCGTGGCCCACCAACAGGATCTTGATCTCTTCCGGCTTGAACCCCAGTTTGCGAATCGACGCCTCGATCAGCGGCCCCGAACCAGGCATCCCGGTGTTCAGCAGGATGTGGCCTTCGGCGGTCGTCAGCAGATAGACACTCAACCCTTTGGTGCCCACGAAATAGATCGGCCCGACAATTTTTGTGGGGTCCGCTGGCTCATCCCACTTCAAAAGCTTTCTCGCGGATTCGAGAAACAGGGCCGGGCTGTTCGCCAGCTCTTGAACCGTGGGCTGGGCTGGTTGAGTCGGCTGAGCCACCGCTGCGGACGCGACTCCCAACAGGGCCACAAATGACAGCAGCCGTACCAGTGTGGATATGCGTTTCATGCGTGTCGGCTCCATGGAGATCGAGTCACCTCAACACCTTTGCACGATTCTGGGACACCTGCAGCGGATCAAGTGCGAGGCCCGCCGAGCGGATCCGCGACAGGTGTGCCGGAGTTGTGTGAACTTAAACAGAGTGCTTCCGGCATTCTCCCCGAATGGCAGCGTTCTGCAATTGTCGGACACGCCAGATGCCAGATTTGCACCGGCCGTCGCTATAATCGCCGGGTCAGCCAATCCCGGCTCATCAGCACGACATTGTTCCGGAGCAGCACCGTGGCTCAGCCTGCCGACACACCTCCGCACGATTCCCTGGACACCCTGTGCGCCCGGGGCGGTTGGGCCGCGGATTTCACGACCCGGCCCAGCGCGCCGCCGCTGTACATGACAACCGCCTTCGACATGCACGGGCTGGAACAGCTCGAGGCGGTCGCGGCGGGGACGGAAACGGGCTACATCTACACCCGCGACGGCAACCCCAACCATGAGGCCTTCGCCGCCGACATTGCCAAACTGGAGGGTGCCGAGGCTGGCGTGGCCTGCGCCTCCGGCATGGGGGCGATGACCGCGGTGCTGATGACGCTCCTCAAGTCGGGGGACCATGTCGTCTCGGCGCGGGTGCTGTATGGACGCACCTCTCAACTGCTGAATCACCTCGCGTCCGCCTTCGGCGTCCACGTGACGTATGTCGATGGCAATCATCCGGATGCCTTCCGTGAAGCACTCACCCCCCAGACGAAGCTGTGCATCATAGAAAGCATCTCCAACCCGCTGATGGAGGTGGCCGACCTGCCGGCCATCGCCAAGGCGGTGGGACATGTTCCCGTGCTGGTGGACAGCACCTTTGCCACGCCCTGCCTGCTGCGGCCGATTGAACATGGGGCGACCTACGTGTTTCACAGCGCCTCCAAGTATCTCAACGGACACGGCGACGTGATGCTGGGCGTCCTAGTTGGGCCAAAGGAGGCGATCCGCCGGGCCAAGGCGATGTCGAGCCTGTTCGGCGTGAACACCAACCCCTTCGAAGCGTGGCTCGGTTCGCGCGGGCTGCGAACCCTGCCATTGCGAATGGAGCGGGTGTCCCAAACCGCAGCCCACATCGCGCTGTTTCTGCAGTCACACAAGGCGATTGAGCGTGTCTATTACCCCGGGCTGGAAACACACCCCACCCACGCGATTGCCCGTCGGCTGTTGACCAAAGGCTACGGCGGAATGCTGGGTTTCGACCTCCGCGGGGGCCGGCCCGCCGTCGCCGCCCTGTTCCGTGCCATGGCCGAGATCATCCCATTTTCACCCACCCTCGCCGACGCCCGCAGCACGGTCTCCTATCCCACGGGGACTTCGCACAAATTCATCACCGCCGCCGCCCGCGCCGAATTCGGCATCAAGGATGGCCTCGTCCGACTGTCCGTCGGCTTGGAGTGCCCGGAAGATTTGCAACGGGAATTGGCAGCGGCGTTGAGTGGCCTCTCGTAAGGTCTGACCCCATCAGCCGGAGGGCCTTAGCCGGCGTTAGCCCCCGGTTTCGAAGAACCGAGGACCACCAATGCAACAAACCGGACGCTAACGCGTTCCGGCTGATGTTGCTGTTAACCAACGATCAACCGGCTGGCATTAGCCCCCGGTTTCGTAGGATCGAGAATTGACAATGTTCCAAACCGGACGCTAACGCGTTCCGGCTGTTGTCTCACAAGAGCACCGCATGCAGTCCGTTTTTTTCGTCATCTCTTGCTGCCTGCTTTTGTTCGTTCCCGGTTTGGTCCACGCGCAGACGCGTGTGGCTCGCTGGCACACCACGCTCGACAGCGCCACGGAAACCGCGAGGACGTCGGGCAAGCCCGTGTTCATCGTGTTCCGCTGTGTTCCCTGCGGGGCCTGCTGGGAATGGGACGGCCAGGTGGCGCACGCGGACGAGGCGATCGCCGAACTCCGCGAACAGTTTGTCTGCGCCCGCATTCCCCAGATGAACGGGGTCGACATCCAAAAGTTCGAACACGATTTCGACACGACTTGGGCCGCGTATTTCACCGATGCCAAGGGCCACATCTACAGCCGCTTTGGCGGGCGGGATGAGACCGATCCCGAGGCGCGGCTGGACAAGGCGGCGTTGTTGCAGACCATGCGCGAGGTGCTGGAGGTGCATGCACGGCGGATGAAACGCGGACCGACCGACACCGACGAAGAACTGCAGCCCGCACCTTCGACCTCCTCCACACCCGAAGACATTCCGCTGCTTGAGAGCCGGCACGCGGGCTGTGTCCACTGCCACCAGGTGCAGGAGTATCGGCTGCGGCAATCGTATCTGGATGGCGTGTTTGATCAGAAAGCCCTGTTCGGGTTTCCCTTGCCGGAGAGCATCGGGCTCAGGTTTGTGCGGAGCCACGGGCATCGGCTGGATGCAGTCGGGAGGAACAGTCCGGCGGCGCGGGCGGGCCTGAAGCCAGGCGATCTGGTCACGCACGTCAATGCGGTGCCGATCCATTCGGAGCAGGATGTGCGCTGGGCGCTGCATCGGTCCCAAGGCTCAAAGCCGGTCGCCGTGACTGTCACCCGCGCGAAACCAGAACAGGCCGACGAGACGATCCGGGTTGAACTGACGGTGTCGGGCAATTGGCGGCAGACCGAGCTTGGCTGGAGAAAGTCGCTGCGAAGCGTGCCGCTGCCGCTGGGATTTTTGGGGTATCCGTTGGACGCCGAGGAATTGCGGACCGGGGGGGTGATGGACAAGAATGCCACCGCAGCCCCCATGGCGCTGCGCGTCGTCTCCCTGCGCGGAGAGGGGCTGGCACAATCGCTGGGACTGCGTAAGGACGACGTGATCATCGCCCTGGAAGACCAGAGGAAACACCGAACCCTGGATGAATTCAAGTCGGACCTGCTCCGGCGCTACAGCCCGGGAGACCTCGTCACCGTCACCGTGCGGCGCAATGGACAGCAGATCGTGCTGAAAGGGGCGCTTCCCGACTGGTCGCTTGATGTGTACGGTCTGCCGTAGGCCGATCAGGGCCGGGCCAGTTTTTCAATCGGAGCGACTTCTTGTAACCCGACGCGTAAGCGAGGCCGGGAGATTGATCGCCCTCGCTGACGCATCGGGTTAGGACCGCTGCAAGAATAACTGTCGACTTTGGACAAACTGTACAGCCAATGAGCCAGAGGGCATTAGCCGGCCTTAGCCCCCGGTTGGAGGATCATCGCAAGACGCCAACGCCACGAACCGGACGCTAACGCGCGCTAACGCGTGCCGGCTGATAAATCTGCCCTCAATCGGCGTCCATCCCAATCAACTTCACCATGTTATTATTGCCGCGATCCTTACAAGATGGCTTCGCCATCTTCATAATGTAGGCCGATGGACCAGAGGTTGCGTGTTATGTCGCGGCCTCTTGCAGGGTCGACGCGGCCCGCGCGGGATTGAACGCGTGTTCCGCGGACATCGGACGGGCGTAGTAGAAACCCTGGCCGAGAACAAAGCCAGCCTCGACGCATGCGGCGTGTTCTTCGGCGGTTTCGACACCTTCGGCCAACGGAGTGATCTGCAGTTGCTCGGCCATTTGAACGAGACTGGCAATCACGTGCCGGTGCGATGCTTCGGCGGCGTGAAGGTCGCGGATCAGGGAGCGGTCGAATTTCAGGTAGCGGGGCCGCACCTCACCCATTTCGGCGATGCGCGACTGCCCGGCTCCAAAATCGTCAAAGGCCACATCCATCCCCAACGCGTCCAGATCGCGGCGCAACCGCGCCATCTCCTGCACCTGGGTGATCGCCCCTTCGTGAATCTCGATCGTCAGTGGTTGCAGCGGGTGGTTCGACCGCAGTTCCTCGCAGGAGCGAAGCAGTTCTGGCACCGAAAGTTCAGACGGGTGGATGTTCAGGAACAGGTGGTGCGAGCACGAGTATTTCTCACACTCGGCCACGGCGACCCGGCGCGCGACCTGGCTCAGGAGGGTGGTTCGCTCCAGTTCGGCGGCCACGGCAAACATCGTCGCCGGAGACTCCAGCCCCACCAGCCGGCTGCGGATCAGCGACTCATAGGCGACTGTTTCCAGCGTCTGGATGTCCACAATTGGCTGGTAGTGGGTGATGATTCCCGCACCCGACAGCAGTTGGTCGAACTGCACGAAGGCCAGGGCCTGCCCATCGGCATCGGCGCAAATCGTCCGCGACGGGCAGACCTCGACACTGTCGACGACCCGGAACGGAGCGTCCGCGAATTGAACGAGGTCGTTCTCCTTGAGCTGGCATGAGCCGTTCAGCCGCTGGCCATTCACAAACGTGCCGTTGGTGCTCTTCAAGTCACGCAGGAACAGCTTCTCGTCGAGTTGATAGAACTCGGCATGCACCCCCGAGATCGTGTGCCGCGGCAGGGTCAGCTCGACTGACGGGCGGCGGCCGACACGGAACGGCAGCTTGGACAAAGGCAGGACGTGGAGTTCTCCTTCGGCCGTCAGCCGGCCGCACAACGTCCACCGGTGTTCGCCGGTGGAGACATCGGTTTCATCATCGAAAATCGTTGACATAAGCCGTTCGCCGGTGGAGGCGCAGAAACAGTCGCACCTTTTCACAGAGAACCATTCGTCGCGGAACAAGCCGGGTCAAGCATGTGCATCCTTGAATCCGTGGCTTCATCTGTCCCTCGACCGGTCTGCCGAATTTGCCGGGCAAGCACGGTTATCCCGAGTAGGCGGCATGTAATGCTCATAGGGTTTCTCCAGCGTGGCGCAACACACCACAACCGTATGGGAGCCTGCACTCCGGTGCCCCGAGCGCATCGATTTCCCTGATGCACCGATATGAAAGAGGGCTCGCCTCGGCCAAAACCCCAATTGTCACACTTCAGCGGAACTGCTGGCGATTGCGAGTTCGAAAAGCTGATCGAATCCGTGAAAGTACTCTCACGCTCCCCTCTCAATGAGTGTGCAAAATTACTCTAGGACTTTGACCTTCGCTCGCTTCAACGTTTGTCGTCCGTGATCAGAAATCTCGGTGCCGGCATGGAGAAGCACAGTCTTGATCGTCGGGTTGCGGGAGATTTCCTCCCATTGGTCGTCAGACAATTCGCATTGATACAACTCCAGAACACTCAGTGCCGAAAATCTGTTCAATGTCTTGAAGTTGAATGAGGTCTTCATTCCGCTGGAACCCACCATGCATTCGCCAATTGGAAAGACAGCGTCCGAACCCTCGAAGATTGCGAACAACTGATCAATTCCGCTGGACCTTCCATTGGGCTGCCATAAAAAGTAATCAGTTGGCCACATGGACATCTGCACCTTTATTGCGAACTCTTCCTCCTGTTTTGTGCGAAGGATGGACGACTGGTGGATCCATGCGATCAGGGAAAGCAGGATCAATGTCGCGTAGAGCACTGCCATACCCAACAGCTCAAGGGACGATCTCATGCCTGTTGTTCCATCCTTGAAATGCCCGGTTAGATGATCGTTGCGATTCGCATTCCGCCCTTGGTCGGGTTGAGCTTCCAGGTCATGCTCGTGGTGAGTGGCGGGCATTATTAGTCGATCGAAGAGAAACGCCAACTCCAATTGAATCTCGGCCAGCTCGACAGGATTGATCAGCAGCAAGTCGAGAGACAGGCGACGGGATCAACCGTAGAAATCGGACTCTGCAGCCCGGTTGAAGCCCAATATTAGGCCTGTCGTGCATGCTGTGACTGAATCCCGAGATTTGCTATGACCAACGAGGACACTTGGGTTCTCCCTCAATTGCTGGACAAGGTTGAAGCATGCCGTTGCTTGGTGCGCACATGTCAATCGCCGGAGGCCTGCACAAGGCGGTCGAGGCCGCGGTGGCTCACGGGATGGACACGCTGCAGATTTTTACCTTCAGCCCCTCGCAGTGGTCGGTGTCAGCAATTCCCGCGGCGGAGTTGGGAAAGGCCGGCGGTCCCAAATGGCGGGGGAAGCCCTTGGCCGAAGCCACGGTCTCCGGATTTCGGGCGGCGATGAAAGCCAGCGGACTCTCGCAGCCCGTGGCTCACAACAGCTACCTCATCAATCTGGCCAGCCCCGACAATGATCTGTGGCAAAAATCGCTGGACACGATGACCTGCGAACTGGAACGGGCGGAGGCGCTGGGGTTGATGGGCGTGGTGATGCACCCCGGCAGCTTTGTCTCTTCCACGGAAGCGGCCGGACTGGAGCGGATCGCCCTGGGCCTCAACCAACTGCACCGCGACACCGCCGGATACCGCACCCTCAACCTGCTGGAGACCACGGCCGGGCAAGGCACCAACCTCGGGCACCGCTTCGAACATCTTCAGCAGATTCTCGACACCGTGACTGAACCTGATCGCCTGGGCATCTGCCTCGACACCTGCCACATTTTCGCCGCCGGCTATCCGCTCGACTCTGCGGAAGAGTATGCGGAGACAATGGCCGAGTTCGACCGGCGGATCGGCCTGTCCCGGATCAAGGCGTTTCACCTGAACGACAGTGTCAAGCCCCGCGGCAGCCGTGTCGACCGGCACGCGCACATCGGCGAAGGCCAGCTCGGACTCAACCCCTTTCGGCATCTGCTCCGCGACCCACGGTTCGCACAAACCCCAATGTACCTGGAAACCGCCAAGGGCGACCGCGATGGCGAAACGCTCGATGCGATCAACCTGCGCGTCCTGCGGTCGTTATTGTGAATCACCGATAAAGGGTTGACGAGAAGCGATGCTCAACCGTTTACACGAGACCGCAGCCAAGTTGCACCTTCCTCGGGCGAAAAATTTTTTGACCACGAATCTCACGAATAACACGAATAAAAGCCGTTGAATCAAGTCGCATCACATGGACAACAAGTTGCAGATTCGTGTTATTCGTCAGATTCGTGGTTAAATCCTCTTCGTTGAAGTCTGGTGTTTTGCCTACGCGCTGGGAATCTGGGCCAACCACTTTGACAAAGTATCGATAGTGATTTTAACAACGTACTGTGAAATTTGAAATCTGAAATTTGAAATTAAGTTCCAGTCGGCGTCATCCCTTTTACAATCGCCAAGCGAATACAACTCGATCCACGGCATGAACTACTTCTCCCACGGCCACCGCCACACCGACCGGCCATACTTCATGGTGGGGACGGCGGTGCCGGACATGCTGTCGGCGGTTGACCGGCAGGTGCGTGTCCGCACGAAAGACACGCTGCCGTTGGCGGATGGTTCGGCGACACCGCGGGCGGAGCTGGCTGCGGGAATCCTGCAGCATCTGCATGATGATGCCTGGTTCCATGTGACCCCGGCGTTTTACTCGACCACGGGGCAGTTGACGGCGCTGTTCCGCGAACTGCTGGTCGATGACGACAGTCCGCGGGCCAGCTTTCTGGGGCACATTGTCACGGAACTGCTGCTGGATGCCGTGCTGATCCAGCGCGACCCCGGCGTGCTGGAGGCGTATTACACGGCGTTTTCCCAGATCGACGCGGCGGTGGTGGAAGCCACGGTGAACGCCATCGCCCGGCGGCCGACCGAGCGTCTGGCCCCGCTGATCCCCCTGTTTGTTCAGGAGCGGTTTTTGGCGGACTATGTCGAGCCACAAACGCTGTTGATTCGGTTGAATCAGGTGCTGCGACGCGTCAAACTGCAACCGCTTCCCCCCGAAACAACCACGCTGCTGGCGGTGGCTCGGGAGATCGTCGAAGCGAGCGCGCCGCAGTTGCTTTCACCTCCACCGGGATCCCTCTCATGAAGTACGGTTTCAACCTGCTGCTGTGGACCACCGACGTCAACGAAGCCTGCGACCCGCTGCTGGAGCAGATCAAAAGCTGGGGCTATGACGGGGTTGAGATCCCCATTTTCGGCTACGACACCGCCAACTACACGCGGCTGGGGAAAAAACTGGACTCGATCGGGCTGGAACGGACGGCGGTGACCATTTCCACCGGCGAAGCCAATCCGATTGCCGCGGATACGGCGATCCGCAAGGCGGGCGTGGAGAAGGTGAAGCAGGCGATCGACATGTGCCACGCCTCGGGGGTGAAGCTGCTCTGCGGGCCGTACCACTCGGCGATCGGTCAGTTCAGCGGTGCTGGCACCACCGCCGACGAGTGGAAGTGGGGCCAGGAATCGATGCTGCAGGCGGCCGACCATGCCAAAGCCGCCGGAGTGACGCTGGTGATGGAGTATCTGAACCGCTTCGAGTGCTATTTCCTCACGTCGGCTGTGGAAACGTCGCGGTTCATCAAGGAGGCGAACCACCCCAATCTGCGGATGATGTACGACACCTTCCACGCGAACATTGAAGAGAAAGATCTGGCGCAGGCGATCCGCACCTGTGCCCCATACACCGCGCACGTCCACATTTCCGAGAACGACCGGTCGACGCCCGGCGAAGGTCACGTCGACTGGGCCACGACCTTCAAGACGCTGAAAGAGGTCAAGTACGACGGCTGGTTCGTCGTGGAGGCCTTCGGCCTGGCCCTGCCGGCCATCGCCGCCGCGACCAAGATCTGGCGGCGGATGTATGACACCGAGGAGAAGCTGGCCCGGAACGCCTTGAAGTTCATGAAGTCGAACTGGGAATAGGGTTTGAATGACCCAATGACCCAATGCATCAATGCATCAATGGGCTGGCCGCGTACCACGCGATCAGCTCATTGGCGGTGCTGCGCCGTGTTGCCGGGTCGACGCTGCCAGACCGGTCCGCGTAGATCCACATTTTCAATCGAAAATCACAAATCAAAAATCGAAAATCATCCAACCACCGGCTTCCCTGTGTCAAAGTCCTCCGTCGCTCCCACAACGCGCCTCTTGCGACTGGTCGGAAGCATTGATACTCTTGGATATGTAGATTCTGTGATTTGTAGGCTCGCGGACCGCTGTGCAGATTTTGCCACGGTTGGCAGAGCGGAAGGGATTCACACACGAGGCGTCCACGGATGACGCCGACGATTCATTCGGGAGAACCTTCGATGAACCGTGGCTGGCAGTTTGCAGCAAGCGTGGCTCTTGTGGCCGCCCTGTCGAATTTCTCATTCGCGGATGCGCCAAAACCCAAGGGTTTGGGCGATCCGGGAACGCTCATGACCCTCAAGGTCGAACCGGACATCAAGGACGGCGGGTTCACCATTCGCGGTCGCGATGGACGCCAGCAACTGTTCGTCACCGGCACCTATTCGTCTGGCCAACTGCGTGACCAGACCCGCGGCGTCACCTATACCGTGGAGCCCGCCGGGATTCTCACCGTTGACGCGCAGGGCCTGGTGAACCCGCTTGCAGACGGCAACGCTGTGATTTCCGTCAAGAATGAAGCTGGTTTGACCGCCGCGATCAACGTCAAAGTTGAAGGTTTGGCGGTCGAGCACCCCATCAACTTCAAGAACCAGATTGTTCCGATCTTCACGAAGCTCGGCTGCAACTCTGGTGGCTGCCACGGCAAGTCCAGCGGCCAGAACGGCTTCAAATTGTCGCTGCTCGGATTCTATCCCGATGAAGACTACGAATATCTGGTCAAGGAAGGTCGTGGCCGCCGGATGTTCCCGTCATCTGCGGGACAGAGCCTGCTGCTGACCAAGCCCGTGGGCAAGTCGCCGCACGGTGGCGGCAAGCGCATGGAAGTGGAAAGCTATGAATATCGCCTGATCGCCCGCTGGATTGACCAGGGGATGCCGTACGGCGCCGAGACCGACCCTGTCGTCGTCGGCATCAAGTGTCTGCCTGAAGGGCGGTTGATGGACCGCGGTGCCGATCAGCAGATCGCCACGATCGCCTACTACAGCGATGGAACCACCGAAGATGTGACGCGGATGGCACTGTACGAACCCAACGACACGGAAATGGCCGAAGTCACCACGGGTGCCTTGGTCAAGACGCTGGATCTTGCCGGTGAAGTGGCGATCATGGCCCGCTATCAGGGTCAGGTTTCCACCTTCCGAGCGACGATACCGCTGGGTGCCGACACTGCCGGGTTGCCTGAGCCACGCAATCTGGTGGACACCGCGGTGTTCAACAAACTGAAACTGCTGGGAATTCCCGCTTCGCCAGTTTGCGACGATTCGACATTCATTCGCCGGGTTTCGGTGGACATTGCCGGGCGGTTGCCCAGCGAGGCTGAGGTCACGGCGTTCATTGCCGACACGGACCCCGCCAAGCGGGATCGGTTGATCGACCAGTTGCTCGACAGTCCGGAGTACGCCGACCTGTTCGCCAACAAGTGGAACATGGTGCTGCGCAACAAGAAACGCCAGGCCGACGACGCCCGCGGCATGTACTCGTTCTACAACTGGATCCGCAACAGCTTGTATGAAAACAAGCCCTACGACCAGTTCGTGCGTGAGATTCTGACAGCTTCGGGTGACGTGCAGTCCAACCCACCGGTGGTGTGGTTCCGCGAAGTTGCCGCCAAGAATGAGCAGGTCGAAGACACGGCCCAGTTGTTCTTGGGGCTGCGGATTCAATGTGCCCGATGCCATCACCACCCGTTCGAGAAGTGGAGCCAGGACGACTACTACGGCTTCACCGCGTTCTTCAGCCGTGTGGGCAAGAAGAACGGAGCCACGGCTCGCGAACAGCGCGTGTTCCACAATGAAGGGGCGGCGGGTGAAGCCAATCCACGTTCTGGCAAGACGCTGAAGCCGACTGGGCTGGGTTCGCCAGCCTTGGAGATCGCCGCCGACCGTGATCCCCGCGCGTTCCTGGCCGACTGGATGGCCTCCAAGGACAACCCGTTCTTCGCCAAGGCCGTGGTCAACCGCTACTGGAAGCATTTCTTCGACCGCGGCATTGTCGAACCCGAAGACGATATGCGGGAAACCAATCCGCCGACCAATCCTGAGCTGATCAATGCTCTGGCGAAGAACTTCATCGACAGTGGCTTCGATCTCAAGGGGCTGGTGCGGACGATTTGCCAGTCGAAGACCTACCAGCTCAGCTCGCTGCCCAATGACTACAACCTCAAGGACAAGCAGAACTTCTCGCGATACTACCCGAAGCGGCTGAAGGCGGAAGTTCTGTACGACGCTCTCCACCAGGTGACCGCGACCACGCAGGCCTACTCCGGCCTGCCGACGGGCACCACCGCCGTGCAACTGCCGGATCCCACGATCGGCCCCTACTTCCTGAAGGTGTTCGGGCAGCCGCAGGGTGACACCGCCTGTGAATGCGAACGGTCCCAGGAGGCGAATCTGGCCCAGAGCCTGCACCTGCTCAACAGCAGCGAAGTTCAGGGCAAGATTTCCGCCGGAAATGGCCGCGCAGCCCTGATGGCCGCCGAGAAGGATCGGCCGGACGACATGCGTCTGCGAGAACTGTACCGCTGGGTCTACTCCCGTGAACCCAGTGCGGAAGAACTGGAAATCGCCATGAAGCACATCGCCAAGCACGAAGCCAACAAGAAGGTGGCTTATGAAGACATCATCTGGGCGCTCGTGAACACGAAGGAATTCCTGTTCAATCACTAACAATGAATGACTCAATGACCAATGTCACAATGACCAATGAGATTTGCCGCGCGCATCCAGCGATGGTGCTCGTGAATCAGACTGCCGCAACCTCCCTTGGTCATTGTTTCATTGGACATTAGGTCATTAATCTCATTACCCTCCATACCTTCCCGCCAAAATCCCCAATCGTCAGTGTCCTCGCAGCTTTACCGTGCTGTTGTTTTCTCGGTACGATGGGCGCATCACACTGAATGATGGGTGACTGAAACTTCGATCGGCTCCCGCCCGAACGTCGTCTCACGATCACCGCCCTCCCGAAGGAGTACTCGATGCTACGGCTTCGACACGCATCGCTCGCGCTGCTGGCCATTCTGTGGGGTTCATACTCTGCTCCCTTTGTCGCGGCCCAACTGCCACAGGCCCGGCTGACCAGCGTCTTCCCGCTGGGGGCACAGCGAGGCACGAGTGTCGACATCAGCAGCCTGGGCGGCACCGATCTGGACGATGCCACGGGACTGCTGTTTTCCCATCCCGGGATCACGGCCGTTCCCAAGATGAACGCCCCTGGTCAGTTTACCGTTTCGGTGGCGACCGATGTCCCGCTCGGGCTGTACGATGTCTGTGTGAAAGGCGTGTTCGGCGTGAGCAACCCCCGGACTTTCTCCGTGGGTGAACGGAAGGAAGTCCTGGAAGCGGAGCCGAACAACGAGTTCGCCAAGCCACAGGTTGTCGAGCTGAACACCGTGATCAACGGCCGCTCCGATGGCGGGGCGGATGTCGATTTCTACAAAGTGTCGGGCAAAGCCGGACAGCGGCTCCTGGTGGATGCCGCCGCACAGCGCGTCGACTCGCGGATGACGCCCATTCTTGAACTGTACAATGCCGCTGGACGCAAGCTGGCCTTCCGGCCGGGAACCGCCGACGATCCGCTGCTGGATTACAGCCTGCCTGCCGACGGCGACTATGTCGTCAAGGTTTACGACTCGGTTTATGGCGGCAGTGCCGAGTACGGCTACCGCCTTGTAATTCACACCGGCCCGCACGTGGATTCGATCTCCCCATCGTCGGGGATTCCTGGCACGACTGCGGAATACACGCTGTATGGCCGCAACCTGCCGGGTGGTCAGCCCACCGACCGCAAGTCGTTTGGCCGACCTCTGGACATGTTGAAGGTTCAGATCGCCCTGCCGGCCGAGTCGACGATTGAGCAGGCCAGCCGACCGCTTGAAGCCGCCGAGGCTGCGGTGGATGGCTTCTCCTATCGGTTGGTCACCCCGGAGGGGAGCACCAACCCGGTGGCGATCTTCTTTGCGACAGCTCCCACCGCAGTGGAAGCCGAGCCCAACGACACGCCAGCCCAGCCACAGGTGGTGACGCTGCCGATCGAAATTTCTGGTGCGTTCCAGGCGCGGGGCGACAGCGATCTGTTCCAGTTTGACGCCAAAGCGGGCGACATCTACTGGGTCGATGTCTTCGGTGAACGCAATGGATCCGCTGCCGACCCCTACATGGTCATCGAGCAGGTGAAGAAGGACGACAAAGGGGTGGAGACCGTCAGCCGGATCACCGCCTTGGATGACAACCCGCTCAACGTGGGCGGGCCGGCGTTCAACAGCAGCAGCGATGACCCGGTCTTCAAGTTCGCCGCGCCAGCCGACGGAACGTTCCGGATCACCCTGCGGGACCGCAATTTCGAAAGCCGTGGCGACCCCACACTGACCTACCGGATGGCGGTTCGCCAGGAATCGCCGGACTTCCGCCTCGTTGCGCTTCCGGTCACACCCACCAACGACCCCAACGCACAGACCGCGACTTGGGACCTGGGGCTGCGCAAGGGTGACACGGCCCAGTTGAATGTCATGGCTTATCGCCGCGACGGCTTCAATGGCGTCATTGATGTCACCCTCGAAGGGTTGCCCGAAGGCGTGACTTCTCCCGGTGCCAGCATCGGTGCCGGGCAGTCCGCTGCCGTGCTGGTGCTGAGTTCGACCGAAGCCGCCGCCGACTGGGCCGGGACAATCCGGGTGGTTGGCAAGGCGAAATTGGAAGATGCGGCCCTCGCCAAAGCGGCAGCCGCCGCCGACGCGGCTGCCAAGGCCGCCGTGGCTGAAGCCGCGAAGGCCGCCGCCGACGCCAAGCCTGCTGCCGACCAGAAAGTGACTGAAACCGCCGCCGCGCTGGCCGCAGCCGTGGCTGCCCGCGATCAGGCGGTCAAGACCCTGGTGCATGACGCCCGCGGTGGGACCGTGGTGTGGGGCGGCAATGTGCAGGCCCCCATCCAGTC
This sequence comes from Planctomycetaceae bacterium, assembly GCA_021732845.1. Taxonomy (GTDB): domain Bacteria; phylum Planctomycetota; class Planctomycetia; order Planctomycetales; family Planctomycetaceae; genus JAKFUF01. Next base: position 39,839 of record JAKFUF010000202.1, read on the forward strand.
GCGCGTGGCCCGAATGTTGACCCTTGCCGTCCTGAAGGAAGTCGCCCAATACCAATTGGTGACCGAGGTGGCGAAATTCGAGGTCAGTCAGAGCAGTCAGATCCTGATTCCGTTGAAGCTGATGAAGCGCGCCGGGTTCGACAATCCGGTGACGCTCACCTACATCACGCCGCCGCCCAATGTGCAGGTGGAGAACAAGCCGATCGCCAAGGGGCAGGCCGATTTGGTGTACCGCATCTTCGTGCAGCCCAACGCCGCACCGGGGACCTACACGCTGTTTCAGCAGAGCCAGACACAGGTCAGCTACAAGCGGCACCCCGAAAAGGAGGCCGCGGCCGCCGCCGAGAAGGCCGAGGCTGAGAAGGTGCTCGCCGCCTCCACGGCCGCAATGACCGCGGCCACTGCGGCCAAGGTGTCCGCTGACAAGCTCGTGGTCGACACCGCCGCGCTGGCCAAGAAAGCCACTGACGATCAGGTCGCCATCGCCAAGGTGGCGGCGGACACCGATGCTGCCGCCAAGAAGGCGGGCGAAGAGAAAGTGGTTGCCGACAAACTGGTTGTCGACACGGAAGCCGTGGCTAAGAAAGCCGCTGAAGAAAAAGCGGTCACCGACAAGGCCAGCGCGGAAGCGGATGCAGTCGTGAAGTCCACGACCGAAGCTGCCGTCAAGGCGAAGGAAGCCGCCGACAAGGCCCCCGATGACAAGGCGTTGCAGGAAGCGAAGGCAGCCATCGACAAGGCGGTGATCAGCACCACCGAGGCTGCGAAGAAGCCGCTCGAAGCGAAGATCGCCAATGACAAGAAGGCAGCCGAAGCCACGGAAGTGGCCAAGAAGGCGGCCGAAGCCAAGGCTGTCGTCGAGAAGAAAGTGGCCGACGCCCTGGCGCTGGCGAAGAAAGCCGCGGAAGACAAAGTTGCCGCCGATACGGCCGTGACTGCGAAGGCAGCCGACGCCAAGAAGGCGGTCGAGGGTCAGGCGGTTGCTGTCAAGGCGATGGCCGACGCCGATGCGGCCCTCAAGGCAGCCACGGCGGCGAAGGCTGCTGCCGACAAGAAGGCGACCGATGCCGCCAACGTCGCCAAACCCCAGAATCTCAATGCCTTCTCCCCGGCCCCCTCGATCGTCGTGACGGTCAAGCAGGGTCCGGGCACGCTCGGCGTGGCTCCGGCCAACGGCGGCGCGGTCAAGCGGGGTGAAAAGCTCGAAGTGAAGGTCACCGTCGCCCGCGCCAACGGCTTTGCCGGTCCGGTCACGCTTTCGCTGCCGATGCCCCCAGGCATCGCGGGGTTGAAGGCGGCGGACGTGGTGATTCCCGCCGACAAGAACGAAGGCGTGTTTGTGATCGAAACGGCCGCCGACGCCACGATGGGCCAGTTGCCCAACATGGTGGTGCGGGGCTCGATGGAGTTCAACGGACAGGCGGCGGTCGACCAGCCGATTGCCATCAATGTGCAGTAGTCAAAAGAATCTCAAATTTCACGGTCAACAGGTGACTGTTTGCCGTTGGGATTTGAAACTCGAGTCCGAGAATGTTCCGCCCCGGCGGGCCGGGCGATCACCAAGATAATACCTCTGCGTTGCGGGGACATGAGATGCGTCGACTCATTGCCAGTGTCTGCTTCGGGCTCTTCGCCCTGTCCATGATTCTCCAGCCTTTCGGGACGCACGGCGTTTCGGCCCAGGAGAAGCCGGCCGAGGCCGCGATCGTTCCGGAAGAGGCCAAATTGGGCCGACCGGTCGATTTCGAGAAGGATGTCTTTCCCATCCTCGACGCCAAGTGCATCGCCTGCCACAACGTGGCGATCACCGAGAACGGCCTGAATCTGGAAGGCGTGGCCGGCATTTTGAAGGGCGGCAAGCGCGGTCCGGCGGTGGTCGCCAAGGATTTGGAAAAGAGCCCGCTGTTCAAGCTGGCGGCACGGGGTGTTCCCGCCTCCATGCCACCGCTCCCGAACAAGGTCGAAGCGGCGGCTGTCACGCCGAAGGAACTGGGGATCATCAAGCAGTGGATTCTGGAAGGTGCCGCGGCGGGTGAGGGGATGATGTCGAAGTCGATCGACTGGCATCCGCTGCCCGCCGGCGTCAACCCGATTTATGCCGTCTCGGTCACGCATGATGGCCAGTACGTCGCCTGCGGCCGCGCGAACAAGGTGGTGGTGTACCACATCCCCACCGGCGACCTCGTGGCTGAACTCGCCGACCCCTCGCTGGCGCCGATCGTCTACAACGGCAAGCCGATGTATCAGCCGGGCTCCACCCATCGCGACTACGTGCATTCGCTGGCCTTCAGCGACGATGGCCGCACGCTGGCGTCGGGCAGTTTCCGTGAAGTGAAGCTCTGGACCCGTCCCGATGCCGCTCCGGGATTCACCCTTCCCGCATCGACCGGTCCGGTCGCCACGCTGGCACTCAGTGCCGATGACAAGTGGCTCGCCACCGCCGCCGCTGACTTCTCGATCAAGTTGTGGAACTTGGCCGATGGCCAGCCGGGCAAGACGATCACCGGACACACGGCCGCCGTCACCGGACTGAAGTTCTCTCCCGATGGAACGAAGCTGATCTCTGGCTCGCAGGACAAAACGGTCCGCGTCTGGAATCTGGCGGACGGTGCCGCCGCCGGGCAGGTCGAGGCTCCCGCCGCCCTGACCAGCCTGACCACGAACCTCGACGCCACCAAGGTGATCGTCGGTGCCGCTGACAATCAACTGTATGTGTTCGACACCCCGACTCCGGCTACCGCCGCCGGAACGATGCCGACGCTGGTCATCAAGGGCCACACCGGCCCCGTGAACTGCGTGACTTTGGTCCTGCCACCGGGAACGCAGGTGGCTTCGGGGAGCGAAGACGGCACGGTCAAGGTTTGGGATCTGGCCTCCGGCAACGCGGTGAAGTCGATGGCGCATGGCGCTCCGGTGACCTCCGTGGCTTGCCGCCCCGATGGGCAGTTCCTCGCCTCCACCAGTGCCAACAACACCGCCAAACTGTGGAATGCCGGCAATGGCCAGCAGGTGGCCGAACTCAAGGGCGACAATCGGGCTGTCAAATTCGTCGCCAAGCTGACGCTGGACGATACGGAAGCCACGGCTAATCTGGCTGCCGCCACGGCAGCCGTTGCTCCCGCTGAAAAATCAGTCACCGAGAAGAACGAGGCCGTGACCAAGGCCACCGAAGCCAAGACCAAGGCCGAAGCGGCTTACAACGATCTCGCCGCCAAGGCCAAGACCGCTGCCGATGCCTACGCGGTCGCGAAGAAGGCTGCGGAAGACAAGAAGGATGACGCTGCCCTGCAAAAGGCCGCTGCTGACGCGATGAAGGCCTCGACCGATGCCGAAGCCGCCGCGAAGAAGGCCGAATCGGAAAAGAACAGCGCTGTGGCTGCACTGACGCAGGCCGAGAAGTCCGCGAAGGAGGCGGTGGACGCAGTCGCTGCCGCCAAGGCCCTGGTCGAGACCAACACGGCCAAACAGGCGGCGGCGAAAACCGCCCTGGCCGAGGGGCAGATGAAGGCCACGGGACAGGAGAAGCCGTTCCGCGCCGTGGCGTTCTCGCGGGACAACAAGGAACTCGCCGTGGCCGGCGACCTGGGGGCCGTCTCCACGTTTGATGCCACGACCGGCGTGCCGTTTGAAGTCTTCGACGCCCATACCGGACCGGTGTTGACCGTGACCTATGGCGCGGCCCGGACCCTGCTGACTGGTTCGGCGGACATGACGGCGAAGAGCTGGAACGTCAACCCGGGCTGGTCATTGGTAGGCGTGCTCGGCCCCAAAAAGGAAACGCCCACGGAACTCAAGGACTCGATCTTTGTCGACCGCGTGCTGTGCGTCGACTTCAACTTCGACGGTTCACTGCTGGCCACCGGTGGCGGCGACCCGTCCCGCAGCGGTGAAGTCATGATTTGGGACGTGAAGACCCAGGCCCCGGTGAAAACCATTGCCGATGCGCATAGCGACACCGTCTTCGGGATCGAATTCTCCCGTTATGGAGATCAGTTGCTGACCGGTGCCGCCGACAAGTTCGTGAAGATTTTTGATGTCGCCACCGGAAACAAGCTGAAGTCGTTCGAAGGGCACACCAACCATGTGCTGGACGTCACCTGGAAGGCCGACAGCAAGCTGGTGGCCAGTGCGGGTGCCGACAACGCCATCAAGATTTGGAATGTCGAGACCGGCGAACAGCAGCGGACAATCGTCGGCTTCACCAAGCAGGTCACGTCGATCCAGTTCATGGGCCGTGGCCAGAACATGGCGAGCTGCAGCGGTGACAAGACGGTCCGCTTCCATCAGGCGGACAACGGCAACAACTTCCGCAACTTTGCCGGAGCGACCGATTTCATGTATGCCGCGGCCGCCTCGGATGACGAGAAAGTTGTGGCGGCGGGAGGCCAGGACGGAGCCCTCCGCGTCTGGAACGGAACCAATGGCCAGGTTCTGCGGACGTTCGAAGCTCCCAAGCCACCGGTGCAGGTGACCGCGAATTGAAAATTCCGCGCGCTGCGGAGTTCAAGCAGAAGTGAAGATTCAAGCCACGCTGACTTTGGTCAGCGTGGCTTTTGCCTTTTGAGGGCGCACTGCCAGCACAAATTTTGAGGGTCCACCGGGGCCGTCAACGGTTACGGAGATGGAGCAGAGTGCAGGGACAGGATGAAAGAGGATTGGAAAGGAATTGGATAGGATCTGTTGGGAACGACCTCCGCGACAACATCCTTCTAATCCGGTCTCATCCTTTTCATTCCTGTCGAATTTTGGCTGGGCTGTGTCTTGCTGGAGCGCTCCGGGTAGAATGAACGCTGCAAAATGCAGCGCTCGGCGAAATCCTGCAACTGCCGCGTTTCTGAAGTCTTGCCCGATTCAGGGAATTGTGATGCGAACTTCTCACCTCGCGGCCTCGATGGCGGGACTGGCCCTGCTGGTGACCGTGGCGCTTGCCCAGGTCCCCGGAGCCGCAATTCCCAAGTCCGCCGAGCGCCATTTGGACAACGCCGAGGGCTTTTTGAAACGCGGGGCCTGGGCCGAAGCCCAGCGTTGTCTGGACCAGGGGGTGGCCGAGTTGCCCGAGGCACCCATGGGTGAACGGGTGGAGTTCAGAATCCTCACGCTGCTGGCCAGAATGTACCGTCAGAATGGCAACCATGAGCGGGCGAAAGACCATGCGGTACGGCAGCTTGCTGCCCTCAACAAGCTGCTCGCCGCTCTCCAAAAGGTGCCTCCCGCACCGAACAATGCGCCTACCGCACAGATCGTCCAATACATTATCGAGACCACCCTGCAGCTTGCGGACGACCATGCCAATCTCAAAAACCCCGGTGAGGCCAGGCAGCTGCTGAAGGATCTGCTGGCGAACAAAAAGATTCCCCTGAAGAACATGCAGCGGTTCAACGTGCTGACGCGGCTGGCCTCGCTGGAAGAGTTTTCCGAACGCCCAGACCTCGCAGAGCCATACTGGAAGGAAATCACAACGCTGGCCCCGGCCCTGCTGGAGAAGCCCCTGAACTTTCCCGAGCGTCTGGATTGCACGAAATGGCTGCTGTGTGCCCTGGAAGCCCTGAAAGCCAAAAATGCTCCCGACAAATTGAAGGAGCTGCGGACACTCGTCAACGAGGGGCGAAAGCTCGGCGGGGCGGTCAGGCAACAGGCGGATCTGCTGGAAATCCAACTGCTGACGGAATTGGCAATGCGCCGCGGCCGGCGGCTTGATTTTGATGGCGCGTCGAAGCTGTTCCAGGAAGTCCGCCAGCTGACCCCTGACACCGATCTGTTGGCCGAGGCCCGGCTGGATCTGCTCTTGGGCGACCTGTGGCGCAGCGCGGGCTACGAACAGAGCGCGGCTGCGGAGTATCGGAAAGCCGTGGAGAAACTCAACGCGCATGCCGCGAAGCTCATGGCACAGCCAGGGAGGGGCGTCGAACTGGCCGAAGTCTGGCGGCAATTGCGGAACCTGCATCAACAGTTGGGAGACCTGCCGGCGTCGCTGGAGGCGTCCGAACGGCTGGTCGCGCAGCTGACCGCGGATGCCGTCAACACACCGCCGCGGTCGCTGCTGGAAGCCAGATCGGTGCATGGCAGCCTGCTGGGGGCAGCCGGGAAATTTGCCGACGCCCTGCCGGTGCTGGAGAAGTGTGTCGAGGAATGGCGAAAAGTTGACAACGCACAGCGCGACCTGGCCTCGGTCATCAACAACCTGGGCGCGGTGCACCGCAGCCGGGGCGACTATGCGGCGGCGGCCAGCTCCCTGAAAGAGGCCCTGAAGATTCGCGAAGAGCTGCTGGGCGACGACGACCCGGAGGTCGCGCTCTCCAGAAACAATCTGGCGAGCGTGTATGTCGCGCTGGGCGAGTACCGCAAGGGGCTGGAAACCTACCAGCAGGTGGAGAAGGCGTGCCGGGACCGGGGCGACCGGGCCAACGCACTGCGGAGCACGACGCTGCTCAACATGGCCATGGTCTACCGCTCGCAGGGCATGATCGACAAGGCGATCAGCCACTGCCTGCAGTCGCTGGAACTGCAGCAGCAGGAGTTCGGCCCCTCGTCGCCAAATGCGGCCGGCCATTACATCGCCCTCTCGACCCTGTACCGCGCCAGCGGAAACTACCCCGAGGCCTTCCGCATGGCGGAAAAGGTGCTGGCCATCGCCGAACGCGACCGGGCCAATCTGCAGTCGCTGGCCGCGGCGGCCCACTACAACCTGGGGATCATCTACCGCATCGGCAAGGTCCCGGCCAAGGCGCGGGAACATCTGGAGGAAGCCCTGGAACTGCAGGACCGGATCGGCCAGCAGGCGGCATCGGCCCGCACCACAAATTTCCTGGGCCTGCTCGCTTTTGAGGAGAAGAACTACGAGAAGGCCCGCGGGTATTTCGAGAAGGCCGCCGACGTCCAGCAGAAGACCGGGGCCTCGCCGCAGGAAAAATACAGCACACTGTGCAACCTGGCGGGTGTCTGCCATGAGCTGAAGCAGCCGGTGGCGGCCATGAAGCATCTGAACGATGCCGTGAAGTTCGCGGAACAGGCGCGGGCGCAGTCGACAGGGGACGAAGCCGACCGGGCCACGCTGTTTGCCCGCTTCGCCTCGGCGGTGGAACTGCAGGTCGTCTGGAATCTGGAGGCGGGCGACATCGCCGCTGCCTTGGACGCCGCCGAACAGGGGCGGAGCCGCACCTTCCTGGACCAGGTCCAGCTCGCCCAGGGCAATTTGCGCCAGAACCTGGTCGATGCCAACGGCCAGCCCTGGGACAAGGCCAAAGACGCTCTCAGCAGAGAACAGGAACTGCGGCAGACGATCAATGAAATTCAGCGGCGTGCGGTCGCCGATGACCCTTCGCACGTGAAGGCTCACATCCGGGAACTCGACAACGCCCAGGAAGAGCTGGCCCAGGTGTGGTCACAGATCCGGGCTCACAGTGCCGTCTACCAGCGGATGCTGGTGAAGTCCGAGAATCTCGCCAGCTTTGCCGACATTCGCCAGTCGCTGCTGAAGCCCGGTCAAATCCTATTGTATTATGTTCTGGGCTTCGAACGCAGCTATGTGGTCATCGTCGATGGCGATCCCAACAGAAAGCCGGAGTCCATCGAACTCAAGATTTCGGAGGAGGCCGCTTCCCGACTCTCCCAGGCACTGGCGCGGCGGTCCGTGGCGCGGCCCGCGGCCGCCGGTGGGCCGGTGAAGTCGCCTGCGGCGGCACCAGCCAAAACGGCTGCCGCGAAGCCTCTGGTGGAGGTGGCCAAGTCATCAGGACCGGCAGCGCAACCGAACCGCGAAGTCGTCGGCACTGACAGCACCAAGCGGGGAGATGAAATCCTGGAGGCCGGTGAAGGCGCGTTGTCGCAGAATCTCACCCGCTCCTCCACCGTCCGGCTGGTCGCCTGGTACCTGCGGCTTATTCAAAACCAGCAGGTCGCCATCACCCGTGAAGTTGTGGGAACCGAGCAGACGGAGCGCGGCGGGCAGCTTGAGGAAACCCCGACACTTCTGGCTTACACCGAGATCTTTCTCCCCGCCGCACTCCGCCAGCGGATCCGGGAACGCCAGGCCACCTCGGTGCTGGTCATTCCCGACGGGGCGCTGCATCAACTGCCGCTGGAAGCGCTGGTTGTCGAGGGCGGAACAACTCCAAGGTATGTTCTCGACGAATTTCCGCCCATTGCCTACGCTCCGTCGGCGAGCGTGATGCTGGCCTTGAAGTCCCGTCCTCCCGTCTCCGCGGCAATGCGGAAAGAGCTGTTGTCGGTGGGCAACCCGGCCTATGCCGAGAAGCCACAGGCCGTGGCGGTCGCCCCCCAAGCGGCGAACGCGCCAGTTACGCCGGTGGCGGAGGTCAAGGCTCCGGGACCAGAAGCGGTGGCGCTGGCCGCGGATGTTCAGGACGGGGTCAAGCGGGGTGAAGCCACGCGCGACGCGTTTATCGCCCTGGGCGGGCGGCTGGAACGGCTTCCTGGAACCGCCAAGGAATGCGATCTGATCAGGAAGATTTTCAATGATGCCAAACGGAACGTCGAAACCTTGAAGTTCGACAAGGCCACGGAACTGGCCGTCAAACGGCTGATTCCGAAACGGGGATATGTGCATCTGGCCGCGCACGGATTGGTGGACGAACGCCACGACAACCTGTTTGGTGCCCTGGCGCTCACGCCTCCCGCGGCGGACGAGGCCACCCTGAGCGACGGCTTCCTGTCATACAACGAAATTCTCGAACTGCCCCTCCAGGACTGTGATCTGGCGGCGCTCAGCGCCTGCAAAACCAACGTCGGTCCCGAGCGGCCGCTGGAAACGGCGTCCAGCCTGGCGCAGGCGTTTCTCGCCGCCGGTGCCCGCCGCGTGCTGGCGAGCCACTGGAGCGTCGCCGACGATTCGACGGCGACCCTCATGGCCAGCTTCTTCGACAATGTGGTGACCCGCGACAAGGGCGACGGCATCAACTATGCCAGAGCGCTCCGCGACGCACGCCTGAAGGTGAAACT
>JAKFUF010000128.1 GCA_021732845.1 Planctomycetaceae bacterium
CGTAAAAAGTTTTGACATCTCTGCGATCCGTGACAGGGCGAGGGTGATGGAACATCACCGGACGGCTTGCGCCGTGCCGCTCTTGGCCGCTGTCGAATCCTGCCCCGTGGGGGCGGTTGGCCAGAGTTTGATCAGAGGCAGAGCCCGCGATTGATCACTGATTTCCAGCCCGCGCTGGCCAGATCGTCGCGGCCAGCGAGCAACCTGACGGTGATGTGCCTTTCGTGGTTATTCCTTCACGGAATGAGAAAACGCCGAGTTCAGGTCAATGGCTCCCGGGTCGATTTCGCCGTGCGAGTCTTTCGTGCCGGGGTAATAGCGTGGGTTTCAACCCACGTCGCTGTGTAACATGGATTGAGTCGGGCCTTTTGCAGGTCGGCTGAAGCCGACGCTACGGGGTTGTTACTCGATGCCGGCAAGTTCCCGGGTGCTTTTCAAAATTGCCTCAATCGCCTTGGCATCGAGCTGACCGGCGCGGTAGGCGAAGTTGGCCGTCACCGTCTGGTCGCGATAGAGGATCACCGTCAGGCTGGCATCCGGGTGGATCTCCTGACCGGATGGCCCTTCAGTGGCCGTGGTGGCGATGGTCAGGGGCATCGACAGGTGGGCGTTGAAGGCCAGGGTTTGAACCTTGGGGAACAGTTCCTTGCCTTCCTGCGGGAGAAACACTCCGAAGCCACGGAGTCCTGCCGCACGGTTCTGGTCGACAAGTGCGTCGACTTTCTGCAGCAACTGGGTGAGTTCGGGAGTCATGTCGCGGGCGATCAGCATCACGACAGGGCGGTCGCCATTGCGGCAGACGTAGCAGACGGACTTGTTCTGATGAGCGCCGCTCACCGCCCGCACATAGAATTGCGGGACTTTCGCACCCACCTTGAGACCGGATTCGAAGCGGGGCACGCCGGAGTGCATCTCGACCGCTGGTAGCTCATCCGCCGCGACAGCGCCGCCCAACAGCAGGCACAAAGTGGCTGCCGCAAGCGGGACGAATGTGGCACGACGCGTCAGCAAGCCCATGCCTTTACACAAAAGCGATGAGAAAAATCGATCGGCGACGGAAAAGTTTTACATCCTTTCCAAGACCATTCTGCCGCCGGTCCACCTCCCGAAACAAGCCTCTCCAGCAGAATCTCTTGGTGTTCTCGCTCGGCCATCATATCGAATTGTTTGGCCGGGCGGTTTTTACCAGATGGGACGAGTCGCGGAAACACCGGACAGTGGCTGGGTGGCTGGGACCAGCCACAAGTTTCGATGTTGACGAGTCACTCCCTGACTCGATCTGGCAACCGATTGTCGACTCGCGCTCCGCCGCGAGGACGCGTGCGTGAGCAAAGGGCGACATGCCGCCATTCACTTTGAGCGGCACGGCGCAAGCCGTCCGATGAGTGAGGACCAACCGCGGATGGACGCCCAGCCTGGGTCAAGCCAGAAACAGCACTCCCAGAAGCCCCATGCCAATGGCGATCGCCGCCAGAACCACGGTCAGGATTCCGCGGGCGCGGCCCATGGTGGCGGAATTGAGCCGCAGGAAACCGGCCGTCAGGGCGACGACCAGGACACCCAAACCCGTGGCTCCGCCGAACTGCCACAGCCGGTCGTTGACGATGGACTTCTTCCAGAGACGATGCACGGCCTGTTGGAGTTCCGGGGTGACCTCAACGCGGGCGTGCAGCTTGTACATCGGCTCTGGCTTGCCCAGCCCGAAGTCCTTCTGAAATTCCTCCCGCACGATTTCGCGGACGCCATACTGATTGATCAGTTCCACGGGTACGGTGCTGTCCTGTGGCACATCACGAAACCTGGCCCGCAGTTTCTGGGTGACGGCGGTCACCACGCGGGGCGTCAACTGCAACCGCGTGGCTTCTTCTTCCGTGGCGTAAGGATCAGTGCTGACGACGACCAGCGGCGAGTCTGGGGACGTCGCGAGATTCGCCCAGGCCGGCGCGTCACTGGCCTGCTGTCGAGCCCAAAGAAGGTTCGACGAGTGTTCAATCACTTTGGTCGCGGGCGTGGGGACGGGTGCCCCAATGTGGTCCTGTGGATGGTCATCACTCTCGGCGTGCGCGGAATCGGAAGGGGTCGCGGGCCTTTCGATGTCAGCCGGACCGTGGCCGTGTTCTTCGGCATGGCCGTGGTCGGAATCCTGAGCCCCGGCCGCTTCGGGCACGACGGTGACACGCTGCTGGGCCTGTTGGGTATGAACAATCTCCTGCCGATGCCCGTCATCCCAACGAATTTCGACGTGGCTGCCATCTGGCATGCTCCTCACCGAAGTGACGCTTGCCTGCCGAACGCCCACTAAAAATGTGGCAGCGAACAGCACCAGGCCGAGTCCGCCGAGAGCCACGCCGCCGAGGATCTTGGGGGCCTGAGCCGGATAGCGGATGAGGACCACCGCCAGGGCGATCAGGAGGAAGAACCCCACGACCGCCAGGACCAGGGCGAAGAGCAACCCCCAGGCGAATGTCGCTTGCGCTTGCATGTCAAATCCCTTCCGGAACGAACCGGCAACTCTCTGTCGATGGCGAAGAAAATCAGTTTGTAAACAGCGTCGTGCGTATAATCAGGCTTTGGTGTCGGCGCGAGAATTTCAAATTTGACGTGTCCGACAAAAGTCGGGCGTCTCAGTTTCATGGAATTTCAAATTTCAGATTTTATTGAACTGAGCGAGACCCAACTTTTGTCGCACACGGTGGACCTCACATCCACTCACGCGGCCTTCGTCAGAAACTCAGACCTCTCTGCCACAGGAACCCAACCCGCCGACAACTGCACGATGGAGGACAGGCTCACCGCCCACAGGACCGCCCAGTTCTGCGGGAACACGAAGGCGGCGGGAATCACGAAGCCCAGGAGAGCCGTCAGGATTGTCGAACTGAAGCGGAACCGGGCGGAGCGGAAGGCGTCGGCCTGCCACCACCATCGGCGGATGCCGAACAGGGCGGCGAAGAACACGGCAAACCCCGCGGTGGACGGCTGGAGGTCCGGCCCGAACAACGGTCGATCGCCGACCGTCCGGAGGAGCCCGGGGAAGGTATTCGCCGTCATCGTCATGCTTTCCAGGTACAACTGCTCATGCAGCCAGGCGGCACCCACTCCGACTGCGGCACCAATTGCCGTCAGGATGACGCGCCGCGCGGGTCCTTGGGCTTCTTTTCCCTCCCACAACTTGGCGGGGATCAGCAAGGCCCACGTGCCCAACAGCGTCGTGATGCTGTAGAACGCGAGCCGCGCCGGGTCGGAGGTCAGATCGCCGATCTGCCCCAGCAGCGTCGTGTTCAACCCCACGATGACCGTGGCGATGGCGGTCCAAAACGCGGCACGGGTCATGGAGGTGGTCAGATCCTCCATCCGCGACGAGAGCGGCAGGCGACGAAGTGTCGCAGGCGATGTCGCCTCGCTTCGATACCGAGGTGCCTTGGGGATTTGTGGGATGACAGGCGGACGGGGGGCCGACACCGGGACGAGGTTGGCGCCGCGCATCGCACTGCCGAAGACTCCCCAGCCTTTGTAGACGGCCACTCCAACCAGACCGAGCACCAATAATCTAAACATCCCCGCGGAACCCGCGCCGCTCTTCATGGCGAAGATGACTCCCATGATGCACATGGCGATCACCAGCGGTTTCATTGGGGAAGCGGCCCCAGAACGGCGTGAGGCCTGCGTCTCAGCCAGGGGATTCGACTTCCGTGGCTGCGCCACCGGAGGTGCGGATCGTCGCGGTGCGGGGGGAGCGACCATGTCGTCCCAGGTGAGTTCCTGAGCCACGACTTTGCCTCCCGCGGCGGCGCGAAACTCCTCGGCCAGCACGCTGGCGGATGGGGTGCGTTTCGTGGGATCCTTGGCGAGGGCGCGGGCGACAACTGGCCGAAACCGCTCGGGCACCTTTTCCAAATCCGGCTTCTCGGTGAGATGTTTCATCAGAATCTCGCCCGTACTCTCGCCAGAAAATGGGAGACGCCCGGTCAGCATTTCGAACAGCATGACGCCCAGGCTGTAGACGTCGATCTCGCTCCCATATTTGCCCTTGGCGACTTCCGGAGCCATGTAGTACACGGTTCCGACGCTTTCGGTTTGGATGCTGCGGCGGCTGGGGGTGATCGACTTGGCGAGCCCCACGTCGCCGATCTTGACGATAGGGCCTTCGCGGAAAATGTTCGCCGGTTTCAGGTCGCGATGCACGACGCCCCGCTCGTGCAGGTAGTTGACGCCGGCACACATCTGCGTGAACCAGTTTTCCACTTCGGCCGGCGGCAGCCCCTGTGGGTGGCCTTCCAGTGTCAGTTCCAGGCTCTTGCCCGAGATGTACTCCATCACCAGCCAGTGGGAGCCCTCTTCATCGGTGCGGACATCGAACAGCGAGAGCAGATTGGGGTGCTTGAGGTTCAGGCACTCAGCGATCCCGCGCAGCTCCACATCGGTGTTTCGCTGGAGCAGCTTGAGTGCAACCTCTTTGCCAGAGTCGCTGAGCGCGTAATACACCTCGCCAAACCCGCCACGGTCGATCGCACGCTTGATCGTGTAGCCCGGGAGGGGCCGCGCTTCGGGTGCAAACATGAATTTCATAACACTTGCCCTGACGCGCTTCCTGTCGGAATTGCAAATCTCAGATCTCAAACTTCACAGCCAGCAGGACGCAAGATTTCTCATCAAGTCCGGTGCCAACCCCGCGAAATTTCACTCACTTCGAAAGACTCTCCAGCCGGAACCGCATGTCACTGCCTTCCACGATGGCTCCCGGCGGGATGGCAGCCCCGCCCGGCTGAAACTGCCCGTTCACAAACAGTTCATTGCGCGACTTGCACCAGATCTCGCCCTGCTTGCGATACAGCAGGACCGGCGCGGTGAAGGACGGGCACGCGATATGGTGGTCGTCTTGTGGCCCCAGCAGACAGGTGTCGTCCATCAGGACAATGCCGTCCACCACCTGCCGTGGCCGATGATCACTTAGAAATTCGAGCCGCGCCGAACCGCTCATGACGGTTGGCAGCCGAAACCGGAGCCGGACTCCCGCTCCCAGTCGCAGCTCATTTCCATCATAGATCTCGGCCCGGTCGTGCAGTGGCTTGTGTCCCAGGTGCACCGCGGCGTGTGGTTGAACAACGTAACTTTCGCCCGAGCGGATCAAAGTGGCATGTTTTCTCGACAGTGGAGCCATCAGCCCGATGTCGGGCAGATCGCCTTCGATGCCCGGCCCGCCGATGGTCACCTGGTCTGTCATACAAACCAGAAAAACCCCCACCCGGTCGATCCACAGCAGGAACTTGGAAGTTCCGGCGAGCGTGGAGAGAGCGGGTGAAGGTTGCAGGTTGAACATAGTGGTCCTCCATCGGCGGCGGTTCCGATGGACTCAGGTTGCGGGCTGGTATGAGTTACTGCGGCAACGATCCCGTGGGTTCATCATCTTCCATGGGAATGTACGGCTCCCATCCTAAAAACTCGTGCTTCTTTGCCTGGGCTTCGTTCCAAGTGGCAGCTTCCACAGTCCAGAGCTGCCGGGCATCCGGCTCCAACGCGCCTTGTGTTGGCGATGACTCACTGGGGAAGAAGGTGAAGGCGTTTTCGGTGGCTGAATGCCAGAGTTCGTACTTCACGATGCCTCTCCCACCAGCCTCGCTCAAGCCTTCTTGCCCTTGTCGCCGGCTTCCAAGACGCTGCAAATTTCCGCGGCCGACATTCCGCGTTCCGCCAAGTCCCGCTTCAACGCCGCCCGATGCTCCGATTCCTTCACCTTCTGCCACGCGGAAGCAAGGACCGGCACACAGGTACAAAGTGTGATGCAGGCGAAGAACATGAAGGCCGGGTCGGACAGGAACCGGAATGCGGAGATGGTCTGGGCGAAGAGCATTTCTGATTTCCTGACGTGTGAACGACCCGCAACAGATTCTACCCCGGCACCCGCCCAACCTGCGATCAGGCTGGCGGACTGAGATGTCCGCCAGCCTGCCGCATCCTTCGCGAATTCTTCCAGCATCAGGTCTTCGGTCCCTCTTCGACGGTCGGAGGCACGGTGGAGCCCTTCAGGTATTCTTCCACCTGGCTGCTGACCTCTTCCGGCGTGACTGCTTCGGAAGAGCCAACGGGGATTTCACCCAGATCGCTGCCAGTGGAGCTGAGAACCTTCTCCTTGACCCGGATCTGCGTGTCGATCTCGTCGATCAACTGCTTTGTGCGGGACAGATCACTATCGTCGATGACAATGTTACTGGCGGTTTCGCGGGCCTGGACTTCCTGCAGCTTGGCTTCCAGCATGTCGACCTGGGCTTCCAGCTCGCGCTTCTTGGAAACCATTGCCTGAAGCTTGTTGTGTGCCGCGATGACGACTGCTGACTTGGCTTCCAACTGCCGCGTGCGAGCCTGCAGCTCCTGCTTCCGGGCCTTGCCGCGGCTCACCCGCGAAGCCAGGTCACGCTGCACATCGTCAGATGAATACGTCCGGCCGGTCAACTGCACGCTGCTCTTGCCGCCGCCGCTCTTCTCCCACAATTTCTTCATGTCGGCATCGTGCGCCGCCAGTGCGTTGTTGAGATCCTGCACTTCACGCTGCAGTTTCTCGACGATTACCTCTTCCGTGGCGATCACGTGCTTGTAGCGGTTGATTTCGGGATCGACGTCTTGGAGAAGGACGCGCGCCCGCTTAAGTTCGAATTCCAGCGGTACCGCACCCTTGAACGCCTGCCGGACTTCTGTTCCGACAGTCCGGACGTAACTTCGCGCGCCTGTCCACATCACCAGACCGCCAAGCACGGCGACCGCCACCCCACCGATAATGGCTTTCTTAATCATGATCCAAACCCCTGATGTATTGTCTTGCGGAGCCACAAGCTCTGTTGTCCGCTGACCTGAGCGGTCGCCAATCGACCTCTACATGGAGTTATTCGACGGGCGATCGGGATTCTTAACGCGATCGGCAAGTTTTTTTGGTTTTCCGCGCAATGGCATTTGTTGAACCCTAAAGATCGATTTTGCCGATACTTGTGTCCACGGACCAGTCTGTTGGTAAGCCGGACGAGTCAAATTGATGCACGAGTGGCCGAAAATGCGTGGAGTGGCACGGAAACTGTGTTAACGTAGGCCACTGCTCGTCCATGAATCGACGAATTTGCATGCGTCGATCCCACAAGTGTTTGGGCAACGCTGCCCTCGAGATTGCGGAGCACTGAAAATCGCTACTACCTCGGCGGTGGGCCTCCGGCCGAAAATTGCTCCGCACATTGATCTGCGCGTCGTGTCAGTGCCGGAAACTCCGGCAGTGTTTGGATTTGTGCTGCTGGGCGGGGCGATCCTGGGAGCGACGGTGCGCGACATCCGGCTGGCCAATGAACTGGCGCGGCGGGGGCACGAAGTCCACGTGTGGTGGGTGTTCGATCTGCCCCCAAACCCGGGGCTCGATGCCAAAATCCACCAGCACCTGTTGTTCCACGCCTTCCGCTACATCCGCTCGGGGAAGCCCAGCCGGATCCTGGACACGCTGGGTCGGATCAATACCGCCATCTCGCCCGGCAGCTTCCGTGTCCGCTCGGTTCAATGGTTTCCCGGCCTCATCGACACCATGCTGCGGGGCCTTCTAAAGTTCGTGTGCGGCGGCGTCGAGAAAGACTCGTCGCTTGTCCGGCGGTTTGCCCGCCAGATGGACAAATACAACGTCACCCACATGCTGCCCAGCCTGGAGATGCTCGCTCCACTGGTGATCCACGCCCGCCGCCAGTCGGCCCGCGACATCAAGCTGCTGGTGACCTTTCAGGGCTACGAAATTTACGCCAACTACGCCCGCGCCATTGGCCTGGAGCAGCCGCTCTACGCGCGGCTGCGAAATGTCGCGTTGGAATCAGATTTCCCGGCGGTGGCCGTCAGCCAAGATTATTCGCAGCGGATTCAGGAAGACATCGGCGTCCCTGGCGAACAGTTGACCGTCATCCCGCCAGGGCTCACCCCTGCCCGGTTGATGGAGCGGAGCCGCGCGTTTTCGCTGCTCAAGCAGCACAACATCGACGTCCACGACAGTCTGCCGATTGTCACCTATTTCGGCCGCGTCGACACCGAGAAGGGTTTGGATCTGCTGCTTTATGCTGCCCGCATGGTGGCCGAGCGCGGCGTGAAGTTTCAATTTGTTGTTTGCGGCCCATCGGCAATGGGCCAGCATTACCGCCACGTCTGCCGCGACATCGCCGAACACCTGCGGCTGCCGGTCTCGTGGTGCGGGCAGATCTCGGACGAAGTTCGCAGCGCCCTGTACCGGGCGAGCCGCTGTGTCGTGTACCCCTCCATCCATCGCGAACCGTTTGGAATGGTGCCCGGCGAAGCCATCGCTCACGGAACTCCGTGCATCGTTCCCGACAAGGGCGGCGTCACGGAACTCGCCCGCGTTGGCGGTGAAAAAACCGGACTAATCTTCCGTGCCTGGGACTCCGGCGATCTGGCCACCCAGCTCCATACCGTGCTGACCGACGAGGCCTGCTGGACTGCCATGTCACAAGCTGGGCTGCGAACCGCTGCGGAACTGAGCGTCGAGCGCCTGGGTGACCGCATCCTGGAACACATGGGAGTTGGTGTGACACGCTGAGGAGCTGGTATGGGAATTGGCATTCGTCCGACGGTCGATTTTGCCTTCAAGCGGCTGTATGGAAATGACCAACACCCCGCCATAACGATCCATTTTCTCAACGCGATCCTCGGGGATCAGCCGAGTGATCATCCGAAGATCACTACGGTGGAGTTTCTTGATCCCTTTCTCGAAAGGGTCTCGGAGAACGACAAACTGGCGATTCTCGATGTGAAGGCCAAGGATAACCATGGCCGCACTCTGAACATCGAGATGCAGACCAGTTTGCCCGAGGGGATGCCACAGCGGCTGGCCTACTACGGTTCGCGGCTATATGCCGGACAACTGTCCGCAGGCGAGAACTACGTGGAGTTGCTCCCCGCCATGAGCATCTGCGTGCTCACGAAATCGTTGTTTGCCGCACGTCGTGCCCTTCATCTCGACTTCCGCCTCAGGGAAGCGTCCGGCCAAATTTTGACCAACGATTTGCAAATCCACCTTCTGCAGTTGTCCCATCTGAAGGTAAAATTAGAGAATATCCGGTACGCAAGCCCCATCGAGCAGTGGGCCTGTTTCTTGTTGAAAGCTCAAGACTTGACGCCGCAAGAAATTGCGAACCTCTTTCCTGATCCGGAATTCGCCGAAGCCGCAGGAGTTTTGCAAATGATTTCGCTCGACCCCGCCGAACAACGGCTCTACGAAGACCGTCTCAAGGTGCAGCGCGATGAACGAGCGCGATTGGCCGGCGCTCGTCGGGAGGGTGAGGAAAGAGGGGAGGCAAGGGGTGAAGCAAGAGGAAAAGCTCTGGGCCTTCGCAGGGGCATCCTCCTCGGCCAGATTGACCTTTTGCAGAGAATGCTGGGTTTGACGCCTCTCAAGCCCGACGAACTCTTGGACGCCAGCGAGGAAGAGTTGTCGCGGACCGTCGAGGCCTTGCAGGTTCAGCTGGCTCAACGCGGAAGATAATCCAGCCACGACCGGATCACCCATCAACCTCACGGTCCCAGCCGTGGCAGCGGGTCGGGGATTTCCGGAAGTGCGCCCGAGGCGAGCAGAATGTCATCTCTGCCCAGCCGCCCGCCGATCCAGAATTCGCCGAAGCCGCAGGAGTGTTGGAAATGATCTCGCTTGACCCCACCGAACAACGACTTTACGAAGAGCGTCTGAAGGTGCAGCGCGATGAACGAGCGCGATTGGCGGG
Organism: Planctomycetaceae bacterium; assembly: GCA_021732845.1. Classification (GTDB taxonomy): domain Bacteria; phylum Planctomycetota; class Planctomycetia; order Planctomycetales; family Planctomycetaceae; genus JAKFUF01. Next base: position 9,744 of record JAKFUF010000128.1, read on the forward strand.
TGCTCGTCGCGAGGGTGAGGCACGCGGCGAGGTGAGGCGCGGGGGCTTCGCCGGGGGATGCTTCTCGGCCAGATTGACTTGCTGCAGAGAATGTTGGAGCTGATGCCCCTCAAACCAGACGAAATCCTGCACGCCAGCGAGGAGGACTTGTCCCGGACCGTCCAAGAGCTGCAGGAGCAACTGTCTCAGCGCGGGAAGTGATCGAGCTACGTCCGGTCGCGCTTCAACTTTACGGTCCCAGCCGTGGCAGCGGGTCGGGAATCTTCGCCAACGTGCCTGAGGCATGCAGGTCGGCGGTCAATCGCGGCATGTGCTGGTTGACATAGGCGAGCAGAATGTCGTCCCGGCCTGGTCGCCAGCCGAAACGCACAAGATCCGTATAGGCTTCCTGCCCGGACTTTCCCCGGAACAGCATCTCGTAACAGGCCACAACGCCGCCGGTGCGCTGGCTGCCGGCATGGCAGTGGACAAGTACCGCCTTGCCCGCGTTTCTGGCGCTGACAATCGCCTCTAGAGCCTTGGCGTACTGCTCAATGTCGCCCGTCCCGTCGCCGATCAGCGGGCATTCCTGCAGCTCGATCCCCAAATCCGCGATGGCCCTGCGTTCCGCAGGCTGATCGGCGTTGTTTGGATCGGTGCCAATCAGATCGACCACAAGCTGAATCTTGTGGTCTTCCAGCATCGGCCGGATCAGCCGTGAGGAGATCTGTCCGCTGCGGTAGAGGCCCGGTTCAACTTCGCCCCAGCGTTTGGCCGTCAGTTGATACCGCAGCCCCCCAAACCACAGGCCCGCGCCCAGGGCAACGAGTGCCACAAAGGCGGCGAGCGAAATTTTGAGCCACCGAAGTTTCAATCTCGGATCTCAGATTTCAGGAGAGGAGCAGGGCCAGGGGTCAGTTGGTCTTGGTTTTCGCGGGGCCTTGAGCACTCCGTGTGCGAGCCTCGGGAGTCGCGGTGCGACTGGGCACCGACTTGTCCGACTGTGGGACGGCTCGACCTGGTCCGCCGGGCACGGCTGGTCTTGCGGCACCCGCGGCGTTCTCATTTTCCACAGTGCGGCGGTAATCGGCGGTCAATGTGTAGAGTTTCGCCAAGGCACCGGCCGGCTGGTTGACCTGCAGTCCCGTGAAGTTGTGAACGGTTTCCTCTTGGCCGGCGGCGTCGATCAACCGGACTGCCCGCGGCAAGAATTCCTTGTCGTCAATGAATAAGAAGGCTTTGCGGTAATTCACAGAATCCATCGCTAGCTTGGGAATCACCTCCAACAGATAAGAACCCTTGTCGTGGCTCAAAATCCTCATCTGATACCGCCGCTTGGCCTGCTCTGCCTTCATTCCGAACAGAAACGGGAGTGGGCTCTCGATTATGTTGGCTCCCTGGCTCGACTCGGGGACGTCGGTCACCGTATAGGTCTTCAACCCTTCCTTGACCTGCTTAACCTGCTTACCCGTGCAAATCCATCGTTCGGCCTCTTCCGCGGGTTTCAATGTGTAAGGATCGCACTCCTTGCCAGCCTCATCCTTCGAGCGTCCAATGTCGCCTTTCTTAATCTTCGCCGGCATCGTCCGGTAGACGCCGCGATCGGGCATCTCATAGAGAAATTCGCCGACCGCCCGCTCCTCAACCTGGAAACGATGGTTGTAGGTGTATTTGTAAAACGAGCCAGTCATCGTCTCAATCTGACCAGACGACTTCTCCCAGTCCGCCAGCAGTTGTTCCAGTTCGGGTGAGACGGCATCGACCCGGAGCGGCTGACCAACCGGACGCTCTTTGCCAGCGGTGCGCGTCGTGGGAGCAACTCCGCCGGCTGGCAGTCCGGTACCAGCGACGGGCTTTTTCTGGACCTGCGTGCCCGCAGGCCGTTTGGCAGGGGGCTGGGTCTGTGCCACGACCTGACAACAGGTGCCCAGCACCAAGATAACGGCAGCAACACGCGTAGAGTGTGACATCGGGTTCAGGATCCTTCCCGGAAGCTCCCGCAACGCAATGCATTGCGGGGAGGAGACCTTGGCGACCATGCCTAGGCTTCCGCCCTGTGCCATAAGAGATTCAACAGTTTGTACTTAACGATTTATCGGCGAGAGAGAGGAGCGGGATGATACTCCTCCGCAGTTTTTTTCGCCAGATCGATTTTATTTGCGTCACCGGCATTGTCGCTGCCATTTCTCCGGTCCCACTTGCGGTGGTGTCGGCGTTCCCAAAATTACAATGTCGTGTAAGTTCTGCCGTTGTCATGGGCGGCGCGGGAGGGGTCTTTTGTAAATTGGTGTGTTGTTGGATGAAAATGAACTGTGGAGCATTTGCCGTGCCATGCCATGCTAGCCACCGCAGTCGCGCTCCACCGATTATCGAGGACGCGGCAGTAACCCATGGCAGCATTTCCGCTTATTTCGCCCGGGCCTGTTCTTCCGCCATCTTCCCCGGAGCAATCGCCATTTGGCCGTGCATGCCGGGGCGGAGGATCAAGCCACGGTTCTCGACCTCGGCCCAGACGCGGACCTGGCCGTTCACCGGATTGATTTCCGGATGTTCGAAAACGATCTTGCCGGGGAATTGCTGGTTCTTCTGCCCAATCGTGACTGTCAACTGCATGGGACGACCGACGATGGTTCCCAAGGCTTCCAGATCGCGGTGGCTCACAAAGGCTTCCACCCGCAGGCGGTCCAGCCGCAGAATGCGGATTACTTTTTCACCGGGCTGCACCCATTCCCCCGGGTGGCGGTGCAGTTGAACGACCATGCCGGGGAGCGGCGACAGCAGCTTGCGCTTCTCGACGCGGTACACCGCCAGCTCATGTTCGCTGGCCTTCAGGTCCTGCGTGAGCCGCGCCATCCGCCGTTCGTGTTCCACCTGCTCTACATCGAAGGCCGCCCGTTCGGCGGTCAGTTTCAGCCGGTCCAGCTCAGCTTCCGGCAGCGCCTTGCTGAACCGTTGGACGGACTCTTCAGCCCGCCGCAGTTCTGAGGCGGCGACTTCGTACACCTTCTTGCCTGAACGCACTTTGGCGTCAATCTTGGCTTCTTCTTTGGCGATCTCCGCTTCGATGCGGGATTTGGTTTCCGCCAGTTTGACTTCCCGGTCTTCAATTTGGGCGAGCGGCGTGCCCTGTTGAACCAGTTGCCCTTCGCTGACCGCAATCTGCACCAGCACGCCGGCTTCACTGGCCGGAACCTCCACCTGCTCAATCAGCGTGACAATCGCCTTTTCCACCTGCAAAGGTGCGCCAGTCGAGTTGTCCAGCGCAGGCTTGGCTCCCGGTGCGGGCGGATCGTCGCCCGCAATTCCCAGCGTGCACAAGCCAACGCAGGCCAGGATGTACAAGCTGCGCTTCATCTGGAACAAAGGACGCAGACACAGGTGGAGGCAATTCATGGCAGGTATTTTCGATTGATGATGTTCGATTGGATGGCACACAACGTGTGATCTGCACGTGAAGTCGGCTGTTCAGTGAAACAAGTGAACCGAACGAGTCAGTTCGACGTCACCATCGCGTGCGGCGTGAATGAAGAGCTTTCATTCGTGAGTCGTTTTATTCGTGGTTAAACTTTTTAACGTCTCGAACTGGGAATTGTCGTCGCCTCTGAAGTCTGAGAACTAGAACAACAGTCGCGTCCGGACGGCGTCGATCACGTCGTGCAGCCACACGTAGCCGATGGACTTGCGGCCGCATTGGATCTTGGGGATCACCTTCGCGCCGGGGCGGAAGGCCGTGCCAGCCGTGTCTTTGACTTTGACCACCACCTGCACGGCGGGGCCGGCATTGCCATGGACTTCCGCGGCGTTGGCCACCTTCTCCACCGTACCGTGATAGACCACGCCTGGGTCGCTCGCCAGCAAGAACTCAACTGGCAGGCCAATCGGACCTTTTTTGCTTGCGTTCAGGACGTGGCCGATGTCGTAGTCGGGAACCTGCATTTCCAACTGCCAGTCGCCCTCCAGGCTGGCCACGGTCAGCAACTGGTCGCCCCGCTGGACAGGCCGTGTGAGCAGTTCGCGGTCCAGATCCCATGTCAGCACATACCCGGCCATCGGACTGCGCACGGACAGTTCGGCCTGCTGCTTTTTGAGAATCTCCTGTTGCTCCAGCAGGCTCTTCCGCTGAATCTGGAGTTCTTCCTGCTCGGCGGCGAGCTTGGTGATGTCAGTTTCTCCCGGTCCGCCGAGCCGGGCGGCTTCGATGCTCGCCAGCCGCTTTTCCACGGTCAGTTTCTCGCCCAGCACGCGGCTCAACTCGAAATCCAGTTCAGTCGACTGCAGAACCGCCAGCACTTCGCCCTTGGCGACTTGTTGGGCGGGTCGCACCTTCAGTTCGTCAACCACCCCGTCACTGGGCGCAAACAGGTTTCGCCGCAGGGCAGGTTGCAGTTCGCCCTGGCCGGAGACCTCGAATTCATAGGGAATGAGCCACGCGAGGAAGCCAAGAAGGACCAGGCCGCAGCCGATCAACGCGGCCTTGCGTGTCTTGAGGGCCTGCATCGGCACGCGGAGCAGCCGCAGCAGCGGGACAAACGGAATGCTTTCATGTTCGTGGGTGTTGCGCAGCGCCAGCCCAGTCTGCCGGGTGACCGCCGCAATCCGTTGCCGAAAGGCGTCATCGGCCCGGGCGGATTCGAAGCGTTCCACGATCAACGCCCCCAGGATGGGCGCGGGTGCCGTCGCTGTGGCCTCACCCTTCAAGGGGAGTACGGCCAGCATTCGCGCCCGCGAGGCGGGCAGATAATTCGTCAGCGCCGTCTCCATCTGCGGCGACAACACGGGCGAAGGTTCCGTGTGCCAGAACGGCTCACCCGTGGCACACGCCACGCGCGTCAATTCTTCCAGCCGCTGGACAACATTCGCCCGTTGGTCGAGCGCGTCCAAGCCGCTGACCGCCTGCAGGCGAAACCGCTCGCCGACCTTGGTCGCCAGCGTGAGCCGGTCACACTGGATCACTCGGCGGCCTTCGTTCACCACGGTGAACGCCAGTTGACGGGTGCTGAGCGCCGTATGCACGCGCTGCGTGAACTCTTCAAACTGCTGCCAGACCGCTTCGCGATCGCGCAACAGCCGCAATTCGCGGTTGCGCTCAAACTCCGCACACAGTTCCCCCAGCGCGGCCAGAAACTGCAGAAAGCCCTGTTGAGCCGCGGGAGAGGAGCCCGGACGCAGGAACAGTTCGAGCCCGGCCACGGGAGCATCGTTGACGAGCACCGGACAGATGAGGGCAGCGTAGTCGCTGGGGTTGCCGCCGCGTTCTGTTGTCGAGCCCGACGAGGGCGGCACGAGCCGCACATCCTGGCCGGAACAGACGCCCGCCAGCAAGACTTGATGCTGCCGTTCGTTGTGAGGATCGGAGGGCAGCACGTCTTTCAGCCGGATCTGGCAGAGTATGTTGCTCCCCGCGTCGTCATCAATCCGCCACACCACGCCGCCGGCGGCGCTCAGGGCGCGCACCGCCCGATCCAGCACACCCTGGTAGAAATCCAGTGTGTCGACATCGGCGCGGGCCAGTTCCGCAACCTCGCGGACCAGCCGCTCGATTTCGTCCCAGGCGTCAGCAGTTCCGGAGCCCGCCCCCGATCCGGAACGTTGTGGCGTGTTGGTGAGCATCCCTGAAGAATACTACGCGTTTTGCGAACTTGTCATTAGGAAGTTGAAGAATCCTGGCAAATGGGCGGCTTAGGCCGCAAAGTCGCTGTTGGCGGATATGTCGCATCCACTCGAGCAGAATTTCAAATTTCAGATTTCAAATTTCACAGTAAAATGCTTTTTCAAGAATCTGTCTGCAGGGCGAGTTGCGTCCTGCCGAGCGGAGCCGCCGCCGCCAGCTCGATGCGGCCGCGCAGTCTGTGAAATCTGAGATTCACTTTGCCTTCGACCCAAATCTTGCAATTTGAGCCTGCCCGACGTGCATGGCGTTCCTGAAGCGAGGTATATTCGTTCCTTCCCACGCAGCACCGCGTGGCAGTTCAATTGCAGCAGGCTGGGCGGAAGTTCACACTCATCTTATGTCCACACCGTTTTCCGCCTGCGTTCAAACCGTATTCCGTCTGAACGATGCCGTTCGAGAACTGGCCCGGCTCGCCGAACCGTTACAGCTTCCGCCGCTGGCGGGACGCGAGTGGTACGAGCAGTTGCTCCGCAAGCTGCTGCCGCAGTTGGCCGAGCAGCCGTTTCTCGTGGCTGCGGTTGTCGGTGGCACGAACATCGGCAAGAGCGTGGTGTTCAACCACATCGCCGGCTGTCGCGCCAGTGCCACCAGTCCGCTGGCCTCCAAAACGCAGCATCCCGTCTGCCTGGTGCCCGTCGGTTTCGCCGATCACCACAAGCTGGCCAACATCTTTCAGGGCTTCAAGCTGCTGGAGTGGGAGGACGCCAACGCCGCCATCGAGAGCCACGATGAACACCATTTGTACTGGCGGGTCAGTGCCGAAGTGCCACAGAACCTGCTTGTCTTGGACACTCCCGACATCGATGGCGACGCCGTCGTGAACTGGCTGCGGGCCGACCGGATTCGGGCCTGCGCCGATGTGCTCGTGGCGGTGCTGACGCAGCAGAAGTACAACGATGCGGCGGTGAAGCAGTTCTTTCGCAAGGCGGCGGCGGAAGACAAGGCAGTGCTGGTGGTCTTTAATCTGTGCCAGTTGCCCGACGACGAGGCCTACTGGCCACTGTGGCTCGAAACCTTCTCCAAAGAAACCGGCGTGAAGCCGGACCATGTCTATGTCGCCCCCATCGACCGGCGGGCGGCCGAGTCCAACAGCCTGATGTTCTATCCCCGCGCCTGGCCGGTCCCTGTGACTGGCACTGCGGCAGGCGACGGCTTCGATCCCAACATGCCCCGGCTGTTGGGGGCCGATCTGGCGGAACTGCATTTTTCCGAGATCAAGCTCCGCACGCTCCGTGGCTCACTGATGCAGTTGATTGCCGAACGCGACGGAGTGCCCGCCTACCTGGCCGAAATCCAGGCCTCCAGTTCTGCGTTTCAGGCCGCAGCGGACCTCTTGTCGGCCCAGAAGCTGGCCCAGGTGGACAACTGGCCAACGCCTCCCAACAGCCTCCTCATTGGTCAGGTCCGCCAGTGGTGGCGGAGCCACCGCGAGGGCTGGACACGGACGATTCACGACACCTATGGGAAGCTCGGGGAGGGTCTGTCGTTTCCGTTTCGCTGGGTGCATCGCCGCGTCACGGGTGAGCCACCGGATCTGCTGGAGGTCTATCGCAAGCAGGAATGGGATGTGATCCTGCAGACGGTGAATCAACTGTTCGAGGAGTTGAGCCGGCTGAGCCACCTGGGGAACGAACAACTGCGACCGCGGCTCGAAAGCGTCTTGGCGGGGTCGTCGCGTTCAGCACTGATTGAGGACCTGCGGCTGGAGCATGCCAAGGTCGATCTGGAGGCGGAGTTCAACGAGATTGTTGCAGTGCAGATGCAGGCCTTCGCGGCGGAGAACCCCGGGGCGTTCAGCATGCTGCGGAGGCTGGATTCGGTGGCGGCTGCCGCCCGCCCGCTGACCTCGGTGGTCCTCTTCTTCGCTGCCGCCGGGCCGGTGGGCCACGCTGTCTTGCCGATGGTCACCGATGCCGCGGCGCAATCGTTGGTGCATGTCGTGGGCGATGTGGCCGGTGGTGCCGGAGCGGTCGTGGTCGGCGAGGCGGCGATGTCTCAGACGGCCGGGCGGCTGCGGCAACTGGAGGCTCATTTCCGTCGCCTCAATTCCGCCTGCGCCAGCCGCCGTGTTGAGTGGCTCGTCGAGTTCCTGCGAACGCGGGTTCTGGGGCAACTGCAGTCGGAACTGCAGAATGCCATCGGCGTCCCCCAAACAACGGCCTTCCGCACGGCAATTGAGTGCGTCAAGGAACTGCAGGCGCAGTTGGGGTCCCAGCCTGCGCAGCCGACATGACCCGATAGAACGGCGCGTCGTGGCAACGCAAAGTCGCCAGACTCGCCAGGATTTCGGCGTTGCGCCAATTGACCTCGAAGTGGACCGCTCGAATAATATTTTGTCCACCAGCAGGATCTGAAAAAACGGGGGCAGCCCCGCCAACAAGTCACATCCTCGAAGTCGACAGAAGAATCTGCAGAGAATATTACCGACACGCCAGTTCAGCCGTCGGTGTCTGATGGTCGCCCGTTGTACGATCCATCGGCCGCGGCCCACTCGCAGCAAAATTAGCTCGCAAGAGTTCGGGCTCCCGGGATTCAGCAGGGCCAATCGCTCTGCCAACCACCGCATCCCGAATTTTTGCGGCTTCAGGAGTCAGGATTCCGAGTGCGGGAGTGACGGCGCGGCGCGCGTCCACCTCCCGCCCGGAATCCAACAGGATGCAAGACATTTAACGACGCGCAGCAAGCGTTTCGTTCCATCAGCCCGTGGCTTTGTGAATCAAGTCTTCATGCCTTTTGATCGTAAGTTCGATCCTCGCATGCGGCAGTCCTGCCGATCGTGAATGGGTGACCTCAGGCCGCCGGTTCACGGCAGGCACGGCTGATTCATGCATTGAATCAGTGAGGTGACATCATGATCGCTCCTCGCAATTTCCTGCCTCAGGAAGCCTCGCAGCGCCCATGGGAGGCGCATTATCCCGCCGAAGTGCCGGTCAGTCTGCACTACCCGCAGCGGCCGCTCCCCTTCCTGCTGGAGCACACGGCAGCGAAGTTCCCCGACCGGGTGGTCTGTCATTATTACAGCCAGCATCTGACCTACTCACAGCTTTTGCACTCCGCCCGGCGGTTCGCGGCCATGCTGATCCGCGAGGGGGTCCAGCCGGGCGACCGGGTGGGAATCCTGCTCCCCAATCTGCCGGAATATCTCATCAGCTTGTTTGGCACATGGATGGCCGGCGGCGTAGTTGTCGCCTTGAGCCCCATGAACCCCCGCGAAGCGATCTCGTCCCTTGTTGCCAAGTCCGAGTGCAAGGTGATCGTCTCCCTGGATGTGCTGGCCCCCCTGATGGAGCATCTGGAGCATCAGCCGGAACTCGTGCTGCTCACCTCGCTGAATGACCGCCTGTCGTGGCTCGAACGGATTGGTTACGCCTGGGTTCGCTTCCAACGCCTCGGATTCGGGAAGCCCTGTCCCGGCATGCGGGTGATGGATTTTAATGAAGCGCTCAAGTCTAGTCCGGAACTAGTGGTTTCGGTCGCGGTGGATCCCGAGGAGCCAGCGTATATCCTGCCGACGGGTGGCACGACAGGCGCGCCCAAGGCCGTGTTGCTGTCGCACAAGAATCTGATGGCCAACGCCTGGCAGCTTCGTCACTGGTCGATGGGCGAGGCGGGTGCGGAGACCATGCTGGCGGTGCTGCCGTTCTTCCATAGTTATGGTCTTTCGGCCTGCGTGCTGAACGGGATCGCGATGGGGGCGACGCTCGTGCTGCAGCATCGGTTCAGTCCGGCTGGGGCGATCCGGCTGATTGAGCAGTACAAACCGACGATCCTACTGGCGGTCCCCGCCATGTTGACGGCGTTTATTAAGGAGATCCGGCAGCATAAGCACGACCTGCACTCGTTGAAGGTCTGCATTTCCGGTGGCGCGCCACTGCCCAAATCGGTCGCGGAAGAGTTTAGTGCGCTCACAGGTTGCACAGTGGTCGAAGGGTATGGTCTCTCAGAAGCCAGTCCGGTGACCCACGCGGGCCCCCTGGATGGCACAGCCGTGCCCGGCACGATCGGCCTGCCCCTGCCCGACACCGAAGCGCGAATTGTCGATGCCGCCACGGGAACAGAGCAATTGCCGCACGGTGAGGTGGGGGAATTGATCGTCCGCGGACCGCAGGTGATGCTCGGCTACTGGAAGAATCCCACCGAGACGGAACGGGTTTTGCGGAATGGGTGGCTGCACACGGGCGACCTGGGCACCTGCGACGAGAACGGTTTCTTTCGCATCGTCGACCGGAAAAAGGATCTGATCATCACCTCCGGGTTCAATGTGTACCCGGCGGACGTGGAAAGTGTGTTGCGCAACTACCCCGGCGTTCAAGATGCCGCGGTGGTCGGCGTGCCGAATGATGATACCGGTGAAACGGTCAAAGCCATTCTCGTGCTGGAGTCCGGACACAAATTCAACCGTCGCGATTTCGACGAGTTCACTCACCGACATCTCTCGGCCCAGCAGCGGCCAAAACTTGTTGAAGCTCAAAGTGCGGACCTGCCGCGAAACTTCCTGGGGAAGGTCTTGCGGCGGGAACTGAGGGAAGAAGGAGCCAAGGCGGCTGAGCCACTGGCCAGTGCCGCGCCGTAGGGTTGCATCAGCATCGGATCAAGAACGAATAAGGATCGCGGCAACAATTACTTTCGACTTTAGGGCAAGCCGTACAGCGAATGAGCCGGAGGGCGTTAGCCCCCGGTTGGAGGACAATCGGAAGACCCCAACGCCATGAACCGGACGCTAACGCGTTCCGGCTGATGAACCTGCTCTTAATCGAGAGTCTACTCAAAACCACTATTGTTGCCGCGATCCACAGAACCAACTCGGGCACTCAAACGTGATCACGAAGCCTTCAACGTCGAATGACGTTGTCCACTGTCCTGTCTCTGATTGCGGCATCTCCTGTGGAGCCGCGCGAAGCGATTCGCGCCCGCTACAAGGAATGCCGCCGGAGGCAGGGCGACAAACGGTGTGCTGGACACACCCAGGGGCAATCTCATGGATACTTCCGTAAACACTTCAACTCATAACGGCAGGAGTACGCTTGAGCCACTGGCAGTGATCGCCGGTGTGCGGACACCCTTCGCCAAGGCGTTCACCGCGCTGATGGATCGCCCCGCGGAAGAACTGGGCCGGGTCGCCCTGATTGCGGCCCTGGAGCGAGCCCAGGTCAAACCCGCTGAAGTCGACGAAGTCATCTTTGGCAACGTCGCCAGCCCGCCCGAAGCGTCAAACGTCGCCCGCGTCATCGCCCTCAAAGCCGGCATCCCATGGGAGAAGCCCGCCCATACCGTCAACCGGAACTGTGCGTCCGGGATGGAATCGGTGATCTCGGCCTGGCAGACAATCCGCGAGCGCCGGGCCGAACTGATCGTCGCCGGCGGCACAGAGTCGATGTCCAGTGTCCCCCTCTTGTGGGATCCCGGCATGAAGGAGTGGATGCTGAAATTCGCCAAAGCGAAGGGATTTTACAAAGCAACGCTGTTGGCGCAGTTGCGACCGGGATTCTTCAAGCCGGTGCCGGGTCTGGAACTGGGTCTGACGGATCCCACCTGTGGCCTCAACATGGGTCAGACTGCGGAAATTCTCGCCAAAGAGTTTGCCATCAGTCGCGAAGAGCAGGATGCCTTCGCCCTGCAAAGTCATCTGCGAGCCGCCGCCGCATGGGACCGATGCTTTTATGGTGGCGAGACGACACCCGTTCCCGCCGATGGTCATGGTCAGGCGGTGGATCGCGATGTCGCCCCGCGAGGCAATCAGTCACTCGAAGCCCTGTCGAAGCTCAAGCCAATCTTCGACAAGAAGAACGGGACGGTGACCGCTGGGAACAGTTGCCCGATCACCGACGGCGCTGCCGCGTTGGTCGTGGCACCGCCCGAGCGGGCGCAAAAGATCGGTAAACCGCTCGGATACATTCGTGACTATGCAGTCGCTGGTTGCGACCCGCGGCGGATGGGCCTCGGTCCGGTCTTCGCCATTCACAAACTTCTCCAGAAGACGGGGCTGACACTGAAGGACTTCGATCTGTTCGAGATCAATGAGGCGTTTGCCACACAGGTCCTCGCCTGCCGCAAGGCGCTCGCCTCGGCGGACTTCGCCCAGCAGGCGTGGCAGGAACACGCCGCCGTGGGCGAGATCGACTTGGATCGGCTGAACGTCAACGGTGGCGCCATCGCGCTGGGACATCCCGTCGGCACGTCGGGAACACGCATCATCCTGACACTCCTGCGGGCGCTGAAGGAGAAAGGCCTGCGGCGTGGCCTGGCCTCCTTATGCGTTGGCGGCGGCCAGGGAGTGGCGATGTGGCTGGAGACGGAAGCGCCGGCCTAAAACGCGATACGGGGCTCAGACCTTTTTGGATTAACCACGAATCTCACGAATAACACGAATGTTACGAATGCAGCCAGCACTGCGCACTACTGTCGATTTTGGTGACCCTCTGAACTCGTGTTATTTGTGAGAGTCGTGGTTCCACTCTTTTGTTAACAATCGCGCGTCCTCCATTCTTACGAATTCCTCCGGGAAGCGTTTCCTCCAGTGAGATCACTGTGAAATTTGAAATCTGAAATCTGAGATATCCGAGATATCTGGGATTTTGAAACCAATAACGGGAGCCACATCATGTTCAACTTTCGCAATCTCAAGCTGGTCAGCAACAACCCCGGCGTGATGACCGTTGTTGTGGACATGCCGGACCGGGCCGTGAATGTTCTGGACCAATCGTTGCTTGAGGATCTGGCCACGTTGGTGTCGCATCTTGAACAGAGTCCGCAGGTCCGGCTCGTGGTTTTCCGGAGCGGCAAAGAGTCCGGCTTTCTCGCCGGGGCCGATGTGAAGCAACTGCATGAGATTTCGACTGCCGAGCAGGCGGACGTGGTGCTCAAAGTGGGACAGGATCTGTTCAGCCGGATCGCCGCGTTGAAGGCGACAACCGTGGCTGTGATCCATGGCAGTTGCCTGGGCGGCGGGTTGGAATTTGCCATGTCCTGCACGCACCGCGTCGCCCGCGATGATGCCGGGACCCGGCTTGGCCTGCCTGAAACGCAGCTTGGGATCCTGCCTGGTTGGGGTGGCACGCAACGACTACCCCGGCTCGTCGGCGCGGAAACCGCGCTGCGGATGATCCTGGAAGGGCAGCGCCTTTCGGCCGCGAAAGCCTACTCGCGTGGCCTGGTCGACATGATCGCCCCGCCGGAACAGTTTGAGGCGGCCCTCGACAAGTTTCTCACCGATCGTCTCGCCGGAAAATCGGTCCGCCGCAAGAAATCCAAGTGGCTGGCGTGGCTCGCGTGGCTGCGCGACGAAACCACCGCCGGCCGCTGGGTGCTGTTCCAGTTGGCGCGAAGGCAATTGGGCCGCAAAGCCAAGCAATACCCGGCCCTGCCGGCGGTCCTGCGCGCTGTGGAGACGGGCCTGCGGCGCGGCATCGACCACGGTCTGGCCGCAGAGCGCGCCGAGTTCGGGAAGGTCTTGTTCTCCTCCACATGCCGCCGGCTGCTGGACCTGTTCTTCCAGCGCGAGCGGGCGCGAAAGCCTGCGACATGGGTTTCGGGCACGGAAAACAATCCGCACACCGTCAAGACAGTGGCGGTCTTGGGGGCCGGCACCATGGGGGCCGGAATCGCGCAACTGGCGGCCTTCCAGGGATATCATGTCGTCCTCAAAGACATTCAGCAGGACCTGGTCGACGCCGGCATCAAGCGGATCAATCAACTGTTTGACGATGCCGTGAAGGCGGGAGCCCTCGGGTCCGCTGAAGCCGACCACGCCCGCCTTGCGGTGGAAGGCACTGTCGACTGGAAGGCGGTCGAAGCGGCGGATGTGGTGATCGAGGCGGTCGTCGAACGGATGGAAGTCAAGCAGGATGTGTTCCGTGAACTCGACCGCCGGCTGCCGCCAATGTCGCTGATGGTCTCGAACACTTCGGCCCTGCCGATTCACGAGATGGCGAGCGTCACGCAGCGGCCCGATCAGGTGGCCGGCCTGCACTTCTTCAACCCCGTCCACAAGATGCAGCTTGTCGAAGTCGTCAAAACGGAAAACAGCAGCGAACAGACAATCGCCACGCTGGTGGAACTGGTGCGTAACCTGGGCAAGGTACCCATCGTCGTCGCCGAAGGTCCGGGCTTCCTCGTGAACCGGATCCTTTTCCCCTACCTCGACGAAGCGGTGCGGCTGGTGAGTGAGGGAGCCACGGCGGAAGAGGTCGATCGGGAAGCCAAACGGTTCGGCATGCCGATGGGACCTTTGGAACTCCTGGACCAGGTCGGCGTCGACATCGCCCGCGATGTGTCGCATTCGCTTTCTGCCCTCAGCGGCGAACCGAGCCCCACGCCCGAGTGGCTGGCGGCGATGGTCGCCAAGGGGCAGTTGGGCAAGAAGTCGGGGGCCGGCTTCTACAAATACAGCAGCAAGGGTGACAAGGAGGGCGTGGCTCCCGCTGCCCAGGTGACGCACGGAAAACCGGCCCTGTCGCCGCCGGTCTGGTTCGGCGACGGCGAGATGGTCGGCGGCATTGCCCAACGGCTGATTCTGTCACTCGTCAACACGGCTGCCGTCTGCCTCTCGGAACGAGTGGTCACCGACGCGTGGATCGTCGATCTGGGGATGGTGCTGGGCACTGGCTTCGCACCGTTCCGGGGCGGCCCGCTCCGGCTGGCCGACAGTTGGGGCCTGCAGCATGTGGTCGCGACGCTGGACCGTCTGGCAACCACCTGCGGACCAAGGTTCAACGCCTGTGCTCTGCTCCGCGACATGCACCAGCGGGGAGAGACCTTTTACCACGATGCCCACATCGAACGGGATGTCGAAGTGATGGAAGTCAATGCGATGTGAAGCGGAACTCTTTACGACAGTGAACAACCCAAACATCAGCACGTTCAACATCGGGGTCTCAATCACAGCGTTCGCTCGACTTGAGCCAGCCCCATCGAATAACAAAGGAGGAGATCATGGTGACTTCAACCGTTCCGGTCACTCCGCACGACCACGAGCCGGACTCGAAAGATCCCCTGCACAAGCGGCAGCAGAACTCGTTCGCGGCGGAAGCGTTGAAACTCGGCGGCAAGGCCGAAGAAGAAATCCGCCGGACTGGGGCGCTCGACACCGCCGACGATGATGTCGAAGCGATGTTCGCCGCGCGGTATCAAACCATCAACAGTCCGATCCATCTGGCTGTCTGGGGAAAAAAGGTCCCGGCCGATCTGTTCGGGTTTCCCAAGAGCCCGGCCATCCCCTCGGAAATGGCCAGTCTGGCGATCCGGCGTTCGCTGAACGTGGTGAAGCGGCATCACGAAAACAAAACAATCTTCGACTCGCAGCGCAAAATCAGCACCCAGGTGATGGACGAACTGGGTCACGCTGGATACTGGGGGCTGCTGATCGGTCCTGAGTACGGTGGCTCAGGCGCTCCATTCTCACAGTTTGCGCCGATGCTGACACAGATGGCGACGGTTGACCCCACAGTCGCCGGCCTGGGCTCGGTGCATGGCTGCATCGGCGCGGTGGACCCATTGTTGGCGTTCGGCAATGCCGAACAGAAAGCGCGGCTGCTGCCCAAGCTCGCCAGCGGCGAACGGCTGTCTGCCTTCGCCCTGACTGAACCCTGTGCAGGCTCGGACCTGACCGCCCTGCGGACCACGGCGGTCCGCAACGGCGATGACTATGTGCTGAACGGTGAGAAACTGTTCATCACCAATGTGCTGCCCGGCCGCATGATCGGTGTCGTCTGTCTCATTGACGATGTCCCAGCAGTGCTGATCGCCGAACTGCCGCCGCAGGAGGACGAAACCTTTCAGTTGAAGCGGTATGGGCTGTATGCCCTGCAGCACGCGCATAACTACGGCATCGTCTTCAAAAACTTCCGCGTGCCCGCCAGCAACCGTTTGGTTCCCGAGGACGGTGACGGCCTGACAATCGCCTACCACGGCTTGAACCGCGGCCGGGTGGCGCTGTGTGCCGGCGCGGCTGGCACCATGCGGTTGATGATGTCGGACATGCTGCCCTGGGCGCGGTTCCGCCGCACCTATGGCGCGGCGATTGAAAGTCGCGAATTGGTGCGTCGTCGCGTCGGCCATCTGGCCGGCCTGATCGTGGCTTGTGACGCGCTGACAGAATGGTGCGCTGGCCTGCTCGATCAGGGTTATCGCGGCGAGATGGAATGTGTCATCGCCAAGATCTTTGGCAGCGAGGCGCAGAAGGAAGCGGCGATTGAGCTGCACATGAAAACGCATGGCGGCCGGTCGTTCCTGTCCGGGCATCTGTTTGGCGACAACATCCACGACTTCCTTGCTCCCTGCATCTACGAGGGCGAGGGAGAGGTGCTGGGGATGTCGTTCTTCAAGTCGCTGGTCAAGCATCACGGCCGGACTTACTTCGAACCGATCGGGAAGGCGCTGGCCGCCCACCAGATCAAGAACCCCAACATGGCCAACCCGGCACATGCCTGGGCGCTGCGGAAGCCGCTGTGGGATTACTCCAAATGGTGGATGGCCCAGAAGCTGCACCGCAGTGCCAAGCCGGAACTGCCCTCCATGCCCGCCGAACTGCGGCAGCATGCGGAGTTCGCCGCGGACTTTCTGCAGCGGTCGTCGATGGAACTCTCCTCAGCGATGCGCAAGCATCAGTTGAAATTGGCGGACCGGCAGTGTCGCATGGCCGAGCTTTCCGCCCGCGTGCAAACGGCGGTAGTGATCCTGTGTACGAGTCTCTACGGTGCCCGGCAGGAAAATTCTGTCCGGCTGGCCGCCGAAGGGATCTGCACGGCCCTGACAGACCGGTTGCTGGGGCGTCGGCCCAAGGATCGGTATTACTCCAAGGTCACGAAGCTGGGAGCCACGATTTCGGAAATCGGCTTCCCGGGTGTCAGTACGACTTCGCCCACAGGGATCTTGATGAAGTACGCGCAATGACGCGGTGTTGGCTGTGAAATGAGCCACGGATGGAGCGGGAAAACTTGGATCAGGCATCGACGTAATCCGTGGTTTCTCCGTGTTCATCGGTGGCTCAGACTCACTTCGTTTGCCAGTTTCATTCCAGTCCTCGATAATGGCGACCGCGTCGCGTTGGGTTCTGCCGCAGCCTGCCCGGAACCGCAAAACGCGAGACAGTCGACGGAGAACTGGCGTATGGACCGTGAAGCAAACCTGGCGCTCGTGCGGGAGTACACGAAGAGCGACAGCCTCATCAAGCACATGCTGGCGGTGGAAGCGGCCGTCAGAGCCTACGCCCGCAAGTTTGGAGCTGACGAAAAATTGTGGGGTGCCGTCGGCCTGCTGCACGACTTCGACTATGAACGCTGGCCCAATCCGCCGGACCACCCGCTCCAGGGGTCCAAGATTCTCCAAGAGCGTGGCTACCCCGCCGAATTGATCTATGCCATCAAGTCGCACGCGGATTATCTCACCGATTGCCCGCGCGTCTCGCAGCTCGACAAGACGCTGTATGCTTGCGACGAACTCTGTGGCTTCATCACCGCCTGCGCCCTCGTCCGTCCCGGACGCCTCCGTGGCCTGACTCCGTCCAGCGTGAAGAAAAAGCTCAAGCAGCTCTCCTTTGCCGCTTCGATCCATCGCGAGGACATCTTCCGTGGCACGCAGGATCTGGGCGTCGATCTCGACGAACACATCGCCTTTTGCATCGCGGCGCTGGAGAAGATTGAAAGCGAACTGGGGCTGACGCCGGTTGAGGCATAGAGGCATCGACCGGCAATCCCATGAAAGCGGAAGGGCGCGAGCCGGCGCGAGCCCTCCGGTGAGCGAGGGGCATCGCCAAGAACTGGCCACCCCTGCGTCGCAGTCCGTCCGCCCTTGCTTCACGACCGCTGCCGACTATGCTGGAGGGCAGGTCGCGATGATGTCGCGAGACAATTCTCGGACAGCCTCCTCCCGGATTCCCCGTGTTGGGCCATGAAAGTCCTCCCAATCTGAGCGACGAGCAGCTTTGCAGCCTGCTCGAAGAGTACCTGGCAGCCGTGGGCCAAAGCGATGGTGCGCGGCGAATCGAGTTGTTGGACCAATACCCGCAACTGCTGCCGTTGCTGAATTGCCTGGATGCCCTGCAACAGGTGGCCGATTCGTCCATTCCGCCAGACCTGACGCGGTTTCCGGCGGTCATCGATCCGCATCATCAGCCGACGCTCCTGCAGTCGTCTCAGGGGAATCCTGATCCCGGGGCACACCCCGGCACCGGTCGGCCGGATGATACGCCGACCGATGAGCAATCGACTGTCGTGCTTCACAGAAGCCGGTCCGTTCCCGCGATGCCTCCCGGCCGGCAGTTCGGCAAGTACGAATTGTTGAACGAGATGGGGCGGGGCGGCATGGGCGTGGTGTACCGCGCGCGGCAAATCGATCTGAACCGCATCGTCGCCCTCAAGATGATCCGGTCGCATCAGCTCGCTTCGGATGAGGAGGTCCGCCGCTTTCATGCCGAAGCGCGGGCGGCCGCCAGCCTGCGGCATCCGCACATCGTGGCTCTGTACGATGTGGGCGAGGTCGAAGGCCAGCAGTATTTCACCATGGACTGCATCACCGGCAGCAGTCTGGCGGCAATCTTGGCTGACGGTCCGCTGGAGCCGGAAACCGCGGCGGTCCGGCTCGCGGAGGTCGCCCGGGCCGTTCATTTTCTGCATGAGCGCGGCATTCTGCACCGTGATTTGAAGCCAGCCAACATTCTGATGGATGAATCCGGCCATCCCTTCGTCACCGATTTTGGTCTCGCCAAGTTTTTCGATGACGATTCGACGCAGACGCAAAGCGGGGCGATCCTGGGCACGCCGAGTTATATGTCGCCCGAGCAGGCGGCGGGCCGGCTCGCGCTGATCACGTCCCGCAGTGACATCTACAGCCTGGGGGCGATTCTCTATGAAATGCTGACCGGCCGGCCGCCGTTTCGCGAAGCCTCGCCGCTCGACACGCTGGTCCAGGTCATCGAAAGTGAACCGACGCAGCCCTCGCGGCTCAACCGGGCCATCCCGCTTGAACTCGAGTGGATCTGCCTGAAGGCGCTCGAAAAGGATCCCGCCGCGCGGTACGGCTCGGCCGCAGAGTTCGCCGAAGACTTGGAACGGTTTTGCCGTCAGGAACCGACCACGGCCCGCCCCTCCGGCTGGTACCCCGCGCTGCGCCGTTTGACGCGGCGGATGCCCAACCTTGTCGCCCATCTGGGGGTGGTCGCTGCCGCCACGGTGATCGTCAATCTCCGCTGGTGGCTCGGTGGATCCACAGACCTACCAAATCTGCCCGCGCAGATGAGCGTGTTCGCCATTTGGACCGTTCTTTGCCTGGTCTGGCAGCGGCTGCTGGATGACGAACGCTGGACGGAGAAAGCCCGTTATGGCTGGGTGCTGACGGATGTGGTGCTGGTCACCGCGACGCTGTGGCTCGCCCACGCCCCGCGGGGGCTGCTGATGGTGACCTACCCGATGCTGATCACTGGAGCGGGGCTCTTTTTCCGCGTCTCCCTGGTCGCCTTCACGACGTTCGCGACGCTGATCGCATTCTCGCTACTCGTGGTGCTGCATCCCGAAGAGGCGCGGCCGCTGCATTTCGCCTGCATCTACTGCGTCGAGGTGATCGGCATCGGCTTCATGGTCGGCTATCAAGTCCAGCGCGTCCGTGCCCTGAGCCGGTTCTACGAACGCCGCGACTGATGCGAATGCGCTTCAGAGATCTCGGATTGGACGCAAACGAATATACAGAGATGGACCGACAGTTCTGGGCGGGAATTGTGGAGTCCGGATTGCTGCCCATCACGTGGGCAAGCAAAGTAGCGCGTGCCTAATCCATTCTCTGCCGAAAGTTCGATCGCCGTTTTACAGACTGTGAAATCTGAAAATTGAAATTCGACCGCGACGCCATTCCCGCATATCTGTTGATGCATAACTATTTGTCAGATAATGGCTTGTGGTGCTGGCCTTGCACGGCGGCTGCGGCACAACCTGTAGCCAGATTCGATGTGGAAGTCGTCACCGTCCGCAAATTTCCAAAATTCTTGAAAAACGGGTGAACCTTTTCTGCGAAAGTGTCGTCCTTAAGGGGAAGCTGCATCGTCCATGCCTCATCCGCTGGGCGAGGGCGGTTTTTCAAAAGTTGGACTTTCAGATGTCTGTGCCACGTGGCACAATCTGAGGGTCGTGCCGGTTGGCACACAAAAGTGTTGGGAGAACGCGGCGGAGTTTCATCCGCGGTTCGATCCCCATCCAGTAGTCACGGTGTCTGCGGTAACGCAAGAAGAGGTGCTTCGATGCGTCAGAACAGCCAAAACCGTAATTCGGTCGTCTCCGTCCTCTCCACCGTTGATTGTGGACTGGTTCAGGATACGGGGCTGTTCCATCGGGTCACCGAGCGCCGCAGCGTGGGAACACGACGCGTACGTTTCGCGATGGCAGAGGCGATTGCACATCCGGCCCACGGGCATCTGCCCGCGGCCCTGATGCCGGCAGTCAGAATACTGGCGGACATGCCGGCAAGTTTGCCGGTCCCATGTGCCGCCGGTAAACCAGCCTCGAAACCTGCCGGCGGTACGGGCTATCCGTACTCATGGCAAGAACAGCCCGCCGGTTCGCAACAGGCAGTCCTCCGGGCCGCCCTGACGCTGAGCCGGTTATCGCGAGTCTGAAAACGTACAAGCGTTGTGTGACGGAAGAGGTGCCGGTCGAATTCCCGCCGCGGGTTTCCCACTGATTTTTCACAGTGAGGCCCAGGCGAGAAATTCTTCCTGCTGGCCGTGGGCAGTCCTGCCCGGGGCTCAGCCGCGCACCTGCCCGCAAGCCAGAAACCAGCCCCAGAGTGGCATTTCCGGCGAAGCGGTTTCTGTCACGGTCCCATACATCCAAACGCCGATGGTCCTGCCCATCGCGTTTTGCTCCCACGCCGAGGATCGGCCCGGAGGATACCGTGGAAGAACAGGAACTTTTAAACTGCGTTCGGCTGGCTCAGGCGGGCGATCACGAGGCGTTCGGCATTCTGGTGCAGACCTTCGAGCGGACGGTCTTCGCCATCGTGCTGAAGCGGCTGCGGTGCCGGGCCGAAGCCCACGAAATCACGCAGGACGTGTTCCTGCAGGTGCTCCGGAAGCTGCCGCAACTGCGGGAGCCCGAGCGGTTCTGTGGGTGGCTGCGGCGGATCGCAGTGCGGATGGCGATCAACCGGGCGGTCCGGCGGCCCAAGGAAATTCTGAGCGGCGATGCTCTGGAAGCGGTGAATGTCGAACGGGACAACCCGCTCGACAAGATCCTGCGGAGCGAGCATGCCGCGCAGCTTCGGGACGGCCTGGGCCAGCTCCGGGAACTGGACCGGCAGACGCTGCTCGCCTTCTACTTCGAAGGCCAGTCGCTGCAGCAGATGAGCGCCGAATTCGACAGCCCCATTGGAACCATCAAGCGGCGGCTGCACACGGCGCGCAACCGGCTGCGGGACCAGTTGATGAAGCTGCAGCCCGTCGGCTAATAACCCATCGCCCGACCGTCGTCAGACGGCCGGGTGATGGCGTTTCTAGAGTTCGGGAGAAATTCAGTGATGGCTCATGGGAAGCGTTCGCAATTGATCACCGGACGGCTTGCGCCGTGCCCGCTAAAACCGGACGGCTTGCGCCGTGCCGCTAAAATGCGGGGGGAATCAGCAGAACGACTCTCTGGCGGTTCCCCAGCCGATTTGTGAAAATCAGACGGCGTGTCACAACCGCTCTGGACTCTGGATCGCGTCACGTTGGCCGGTGGCAACCGGCCGCGGCTGGAGGCGGTGTCGCTGGAGATTCGTGCTGAGACCACGGTCGTTCTGGGCTACTCCGGCGCGGGAAAAACTTCGCTGCTGAACCTGCTGGTCGGCTTCGAATTTCCATCCTCCGGCCGACTGCACACTCATCTTGATAAATCTCCAAATTCAGCGGTAAAGGGCACTCCGTCGGCGTCGCGGCTGCCGCTGTACTGGGTGCCTTCAGACAACGGCCTATGGCCGCACTGGAGCGTGGCTCGGCATGTGCGGGATGTGGCCGCCAGCGGTGTGGACTGGCAGGAATTGCTGACCGATTTTGATTTGGCACATCTCGCCGACTCCCGGCCGGACCAGTTGTCCCAAGGCGAACAATCGCGGCTGGCGATCGCCCGTGGCTTGGCGACTCGTGCCCGAGTGCTGGTGCTCGATGAGCCACTGGTACACGTCGACCCCGCGCGCATCGGCCAGTATTGGACGGTGCTGGAGCAGGCGGCCATCGAGAACGGCACCACGCTGATCGTCGCCACGCACTCGCCAGAACTTGCCATGCGGCTGGGCGGCCGGATCCTTTGTCTGCGGGCCGGCGCTGTGGTCTACTCCGGCACGATCACGGAACTCTACGCGTATCCGCCCAGCGAAGAGATTGCGACGTTTCTGGGGCCGGTCAACTGCGTTCCCGCCAATCAGACGGAAATTTGGAGTGGTGTCCGCGAGGCGGTGCCGCGCATCGCCCGCCCCGAACAGCTTTGCATTGAACCGGACGAAGGCAGCAACATCGTCGTGGATACCGCCCGGTTTACCGGCTCAATTGCGGAAGCCACGTTGCGGCATGAATCGAGCGGCCTGGTGCGGACGTTTCTGCATCGACCGGCACTGCCGGTGCTGCGAAGCGGGATGCGGGTCAGGCTGAACTGGCTGAGGATCGGCTGCCTGCTGATGCTGTGCAGCGCGGTTCTGGCCCTCGCCGGGTGCGACAATGCCGCTGAGCCACGGCTGCCAGTGTCCAAGTTTTCTGCCGTCACAATCCCCGCCGAGGGCCGTCGCCTTCCCGCCCCGCGCGGCGTGGGAGTCGACCAGCAAGGACACCTGGTGGTGCTCGACAGCATCGGCCGCGTGCTGGTCTATGCGGAGGGCGGCAAGGTCGAGCGAAAATGGTTCATGCCGGCCTACGATGTCGGCCGGCCCGAAGGCGTGATCCAACTCCGCGACGGGCGGTTTGTGGTGGCCGACACGCACTATCATCGCGTGGTGATCTTTGACGACCAAGGTCAGGTCCTCTCGATGTTTGGGACCTATGGCAAGGAGCCGGGGCAATTCATCTACCCCGTGGCTCTCGCCGAAGATGATCAGGGCGACCTGTACGTGGCCGAGTACG
The DNA here is from genome assembly GCA_021732845.1 of Planctomycetaceae bacterium. Taxonomy (GTDB): domain Bacteria; phylum Planctomycetota; class Planctomycetia; order Planctomycetales; family Planctomycetaceae; genus JAKFUF01. The sequence continues at coordinate 32,462 of JAKFUF010000128.1, forward strand.
GCTCGAACGACCGGATTCAGAAGTTTCATCTGGACGGCAAGTTCATCCTGCAATTCGGTGGGTTTGGGACGGATCCCGGACAGTTCCAGCGGCCCAGCGGGATGATCTGGAGCCACGCGCCCGAGGGCAGTGTGCCGGTTGGGGCGCGGGTCTATGTGGCGGACGCCTTCAACAACCGGCTGCAGGAATTTACGGCGGACGGCAAGTTTCTGCGGATTCTGGTTTCCGCCGAGACGGGGACCGCGCTACACTACCCGTACAGCATGGGGCAGGCCCCCAACGGCGATCTGGTCGTGATTGAGAACGGCGCGGGGCGGCTGTCGCGGTTCACGCGCGAGGGGCGGCTGGTGGGTCGCTATGGGCAGACGGGTCACAATGAGGGAGAATTTCAGGCCCCTTGGGGAGTGACGGCTGACAAACAGGGCCGCGTGTATGTGGCCGACACCGGCAACAGCCGCGTGGTGGAGTTGCAACCATGACACGCAGGAAAAAGTTCACAGAGTGGCTGACCCGCCTCCCCGCCTGGGGATATCGGCTCGCCGCCAGCTTTTTCCCCCGTCCCCGGCAACCCGTCTCCTGGCGCGACGCGTGGCCGGTGGTGGGGTTTCTCGCCGCCTACGCCGGGTTGTGCCTGTGGCTCGTGTTCTCCAAGCGGGTGATGTTTGCCCGGCCACAGATGTTCGCCCTGATGGCTGTGTCGCCGTGGGTGTGGTGGATGGCGGTGGCGGGCTACGCCGGCTTGAGCAAATCGCGGGCAGCGGTGGCCACACTCGTGCGGCTGTCGCTGGCGGGCTTGTTCGCGATGGTGCTGGCTGAGCCACGCTCGGTGCGGACGCAGGACGTGCAAAGCATCGTCTTCTGTGTCGACGTGTCGGCCTCGGTGTCCGAAGACTCGGAAGACCAGAACGAGACTTCGTCCAACAAGGCGTTCGAGTTCGTCGCCAAGACGATCTCTGAGAAGCCCGAGAAGGATCAGGCGGGTCTGGTGATCTTTGCCCGTAATGCCGCGGTCGAGCAGCCGCCGCGGCAATCGTTCTGGCTTGATCAAAACGAGATTGTTCCGACCTCGCAGATGGACCGCGACGCCACCAACCTTGAGCAGGCGTTGTCGTTGTCGGCAGCGATGATCCCGGAGGACACGACCGGGCGGGTGGTGCTCATCAGCGATGCCACCCAGACGGAAGGGAATCTGCAGCAGGTGCTGGGCGAGCTGAAGTCCCGCGGCATCGCGGTCGATGTCCTGCCGATCAGCTACGCCTACGACCGTGAAGTGTGGCTCGAAAGGCTGGACCTCCCGCGGATTGTAAAGCTGGGGGAGCCTTACAAGGCGACCATGGTCATCTCTGCCCTGGGTGCCGGCAAGGGTGAATTGACGCTGAAGGAAAACGGCAAAGAACTCAAAAAGATCCCGGTGACATTCCCGGCAGGGAAGAGCCGCCAAGACATTGAAATCAGCCTGCGGCAGCCCGGCTACTACGAGTACACCGCCACGATTGACGTCCCCAAAGGCGAGGACCACGTTCCCCAGAACAACACGGTGACCAACTACATCATGGTTGCTGGCGAGGGAAAGGTGATGGTCGTCGTCGATTCGCAGGGGGATGTCCGCGACTGGCAGAGCATGGTTCAGGCGATGAAGGAGGGCGACCGCCTGGTCGATGTGGTGTCGGCCACCGACCTGCCGCGCGACCCGCTGTCGCTGATGCCGTATGATGCCGTGGTGTTCGTGAATGTCGGTGTCGAAATGTTCGACGCCGTGCAGTTGCAGGCGGTGCATGATGCGGTCCACGACCTGGGGATCGGCTTCATGATGGTTGGCGGGCAGAACAGCTTTGGCCCCGGCGGCTATCAGCGGACGGTCATCGAGGACGCACTCCCCGTTTCGATGGATGTCACGCAGAAGAAGGTCCTGCCCAAAGGGGCCTTGGCGATCATCCTGCACACCTGCGAATTCGCCGATGGCAACACCTGGGCCAAGCGGATCACCAAGCAGGCGATCAAGGTACTCAGCGCCCAGGATGAAGTGGGCGTACTGGCACTGACGCAAAACGGCGAAGAATGGATTTTCGAACTGACGCCCGCCGGCGACTACGACAAACTCGTCCCCAAGATCAACGGGGCCGAGATTGGCGACATGCTCGGGTTCCAGAACGCCATGACGATGGGGCTGGCGGGCCTGAAGAAGAGCGATGCCTCCACCCGGCACATGATCGTGATTTCTGACGGCGACCCCTCGCCCCCGCCGCCGGCTCTGCTCAAAGCCTTTGTCGACGCCAAGGTCAGCATCTCGACCGTGGCCGTCTTCCCCCACGGCGGAAACGACATCTCCCTGCTGCGGGCGATCGCCGAACAGACGGGCGGCCGGTACTACTTCCCCAGCGACCCGGCCCAACTGCCGCAGATCTTCATCAAGGAATCCAAGACCCTCAAACGGGGGATGATCAACAACAAGACGGTGCAGCCGGAAGCGGGGCAGACATCGCGGATTCTGGAGGGGATTGATGCCGTCCCTAAACTACATGGATATGTGCTGACAACGCTGAAGGAGCGGTTGACGGAGAACGCCCTGCGGGTCACCGAAGAGGATCAGATCGATCCAATCCTCGCCACTTGGAGTTACGGGCTGGGGAAAACCGCCGCCTTCACCTCGGACCTGTCGCCGAACTGGGGCAAGGACTGGGTCTCGTGGCAGCAGTACCGCGCGTTTGTGAAGCAACTGCTGATCGACATCTCCCGCATCCGCCGCGATGGCCAGTTGCGGCTGTGGACGCAGACGATTGGCACACAGGCCGAAATCTTCGTCGAAGACTTCGCCCCGGGTGATGACACGCTGGAGATCAAAGCCCGCGTCTCCGGCCCGCGCGAGAAGTCGGAAACGGTGACGCTTAAGCAGGTCGGACCGCGGCGCTATCAGGCCAGCGTCCCGCTGTGGGGCCGCGGGCGCTACCAGGTGCTGGCCGCCGGGGTCGGCGGTGACCGCAAGGAGAACGCCCAGGATGGGTTCATCGTTTCTTACTCGCCAGAGTACCTGCGGTTTCGCTCGAATCCTCAGGTGTTTCGCGACATCACCACCAAGACCGGTGGCTCAGTCCTCACCGCCCAAAGCACGGCCGACGAAATCTACAATTCCCATCGCCAGCCGAAGACCAGTTCCAAGCCGATTTTCGACTGGTTCCTGATCGCTCTGGCCTGCCTTGTGCCACTGGATGTCGCCGTCCGCCGCGTGCAGATCGACTTCAGCCTGCTGCTGAACGCACTGGGCTATGGCCGCAAACCGGTTTCGGTCCCCTCGACCGCCTCCATGGGCACGCTGCTGGACCGCAAGAAACAGGTTGGTGCCGCGCTCGGCACCCGCCGCGAAGACCCACCGCCGCTGCCACCACTCTCGCCACCCACCGGTCCGACGCGTCCGCCCTCCACGGGCGGCCCGCCGGTCAAACCTGCCGCTCCGGCGAAGCCACCGGAACCGGATACGACCACCTCGCGGCTGCTGGCGAGCAAGCGGAAGCGGAAGAGTGAGTGATTTTCGATTGGTTGTCGATCGCACGTTGCGCGCTGACGGAAGCGCGCCAGAGGTCCGAGTTTCAAACCTTTGATTCCATGATTCGCAGGATGCCTCCCAGCGGCACCTGCACCCAACTGGGCCGGTTGTTGAGTTCATAGGCCAGTTCATACACCGCTTTTTCCAGCAGGAAGACATCCAGCAGGGTGCGGATCTGCTCCTCGCCCTGGGTGGCGAAGCTGGCTTCCCCCACGGTCTTCAAGTAGCTCGACACGAACTGGGCGCTGATCGATTGGGTCCAGTACCGCGACCATTCCTGGAAGACCGGCATTTCTTCCTTCTTCACGATTGTCGCCATCCGGTTGAGCAGGATCGTCTGGCTGGCATAGTCGAACGAGCGAAGCATGCCGGCGACATCGCGCAGGGGCGAGCGTTTGATCCGGCGTTCGCTCAAGCGTCGCGCCGGTTCGCCTTCGTAGTCGATGATCACGAAGTCTTTGCCGGTGAACAGAATCTGGCCCAGATGGTAGTCGCCGTGGCAGCGGATCCGCGCGCCGCTCAGCTTGCTGCCGACAATGCTGTTGAACCGGTCCATCAGCTCCTGTTCAAGCAGCACCAGCGTGCTGGCATCGTCCTGGGTCGGCCGTGGCAGGTCCTTCATCCGAGTGCGCAGCAGGCGGAGTGTCTTGCGGGCCAGGCCACGCATCCCCTGGTAGAGCGACCGTTGATACAGCTCGGAGAATGGCTCGGGGGAAAAGTCAGGGTTCTCAGGCGCTGACGCCAGAGCCAGATGCATCTCCGCCGTCCGTTGCCCGAGGAGCGCCGCCGATTCGACGTAGGATTCGCACAGTTCGCGAGCCAGTTTGGGCAGTGGCGCAGACGCCAAGGCGACGATCCCGCCCGTCGGGAAATCCGCAGCCACCGGTGGCTCAGTCCGCCGCTTCGTCAGCACCAGCTCAAAGAAGCGGTGGACGTTCTCCAGGGTGTAGGTCCAGGCATCCCCTTCATTCCGGGTGAACTCCTGCAGGATCCCCACCGTCGAAGTCTGGCCGCTCGCGTCGAGGTAGTCGACCGACCCGGCCACCGTCGGCGAGTGCGGGAAGTGCGCGGTTTCGGTGAGAAACCGGCCCAACTCCATGTCGGGGTTCACACCCTGTTCCAGCCGCCGGAACAGTTTCAACAGGAGCTTGTCGCCGTAGATGATGGTGCTGTTGCTCTGCTCGGCCTTGAGAGCGCGAACTGCCAGCCGTTCGTCGCCTGAGCCACGCAGGGTACGATACGCTTTCAGAGGATGACCCACAATTTTCCCCACCCGTCCGGCGGCCCGCGCGCGTCCGCCAATCAGGTGCAGCATCAGTTGACCGAGGGCCTCTCCCCCGAAGGCGTCATACAGAACCCCCGAGATGGTTTCTGAGCCACGGGTGACTTGCAGCGCGGCGATCAACGCCGGCGAGTTGTCGCCCACCATCTGTGTGGCTTGATCACCGGTAGCGAAGCCAACGGGCAGCAGGTAGGTTTCAGGCAGGTCGCCGACATAGTCCACCTGCACCAGCAGCAGACTGAACTGCAGGGTTGAGTCGGCATCGTCGTGGAGCGGCACAACATCGGCGATGGCGGCACTGCGGATCGTCTTCGCCTTGCCCGAGAACCAGCGGCGCTTGACCAGCCACTCGGGCAGCAGCCGGGCCAGGGCATCGCGGCCCCTCGCATCCAGTACGCCCTGCCACTTGTCACGGGCCGACAGAACCGGCAGGTTGTCGGCCGAACGCACCACGGTCGGCGCATTCTCGGCCTCCGTCAACGTCGGTTCGATGCTGGGTTGAATTGAGAACCAGTAGAACCCGTGCGGCCCCAGCGTCAGCAGATAGGGCAGCTCACCAATCCGGGGGAAGGGCGTATGGCCAAACAGTTCGGTGGGCGTGCAGCCCCGGAAGGCTGAGAGGTCGAGTTCGACGAATTGGGCGAAGCGGGAGAGGTTGGCGACGACGAGGATCGACTTCCCTTCATAGGTGCGAAGATAGGCCAGGACGCGGTTGTTCTCGGGCAGCAGGAATTGCAGTGACCCACGGGCGAAAATGGGGTTCCGCTGCCGCAGCGCGATCATCCGCTTCATCCACCAGAAGAGTGAGATCGGGTTGTGCTGGGCTGTCTCCACATTGACCGCTTCGTAGTGGTATTCGTGGTCGATGATCGCCGGCAGGAACAACTGTTGGGGATTGGCCCCCGAGAATCCGGCGTTGCGGTCGGGGCTCCACTGCATCGGGGTCCGCACGCCGTTGCGGTCGCCGAGGTAGATGTTGTCCCCCATGCCGATTTCGTCGCCGTAGTAGATCACCGGGGTGCCGGGCAGCGACATCAGCAGCGAATTCAACAGTTCGATCTTCCGCCGGTTGCCACCCATCAGCGGTGCCAGGCGGCGGCGGATGCCCAGGTTGATACGGGCCTGTTTATTGTGGGCATAAACGCTGTACATGTAGTCCCGCTCTTCATCGGTGACCATCTCCAGCGTCAGTTCGTCGTGGTTCCGCAGGAACATGAACCACTGGCAGACTTCGGGAATCTCCGGCGTCTGCTGCATAATGTCGATGATCGGGAAGCGGTCCTCCATCTGCACCGCCATGAACATCCGGGGCATCACGGGAAAGTGAAACGCCGCGTGACACTCGTCACCCTTGCCGAAATACTCGACAGAATCTTCCGGCCATTGATTGGCCTCGGCCAGCAGCATGCGGCCGGGGTAGTTCTTGTCGACATAGGCCCGCACCTGGGCCAGAAAGGCGTGCGTCTCCGGGAGGTTTTCGCAGTTGGAGCCTTCCCGCTCGTAAAGGTAGGGCACGGCATCCAGCCGCAACCCGTCCACCCCCATCGACAGCCAGTGGTCGAGCACCTGAAACAGGGCCTTGTGGACCTCGGGGTTGTCAAAGTTCAGGTCGGGCTGGTGGCTGTAGAAGCGGTGCCAGAAGTAAGCCTCGGCAACTGGATCCCAGGTCCAGTTGGAACGCTCGAAATCCTTGAAGATGATCCGGGCGTCTTTGTATTTTTCGGTGGTGTCGCTCCAGACGTAAAAGTCGCGGTAGCGGCTGCCGGGTTTCGACGTCCGCGCCCGCTGGAACCACGGATGCTGATCCGACGTGTGATTCAGCACGAGTTCGATGATCACCTTGAGCCCGCGCTCATGCGCCGCCCGCAGGAACGCCTTGAAATCCTGCAGCGTCCCGTAGCTCGGGTTGATGCTGGTGTATTCGGCGATGTCGTAGCCGTCGTCCCGCAGTGGCGACGGGAAGAACGGCAGGAGCCAGATGGCCGTGGCTCCCAAATCCTGGATGTAGTCCAGCTTGCTCAGCAGACCGCGAAAATCCCCAATGCCGTCCGCGGTGGAGTCGCAGAACGACCGGACATGGAGCTGATAGACCACAGCATCCTTGTACCACAGCAAGTTTGGATCTTTGCTCACGGGGGTGTCTCCAGGCGCGCGGTTGAGCGGGTGTCAGGCAAAACGTCGCCTGGTTTGCAATCTGATCATGCAATGCGCTGGTTATCACGCCATGGATTGGACCTTCGTTCTCGTGGAATTGCCCTGCCCGGTGCGCCAGAGCGCACAACGCCTCTTAGATTAGGGCGTTGTGGGTCGTTCTGCAAAAGACGTACCTTTCGTCGGCACCGTAGCGTCGGCTTTAGCCGACACCGATTGGCCAAGCAACAAGGATGGCGTCCAAGAAGCCACGCAGGCGATGCATCCGCTCAGCCAACGCCGGCGCGCAGGGCATTGCCCGTCAGAACCGGCCCGCCAGAACCTGCCCGAGATTGGGGGCCGGCTGGTTGTTTGAAGAGAGGATTTTGAGACTGGATGTAAAAGGATGACAGAGGATCAGAAAGGATGTTCTCACTGAAACCTGGCACAAACAGATCCATTTCTCATCCTCTTTTCATCCCCTCCAATATCGAGGCCACCTCCATCCGCGCGACGGGTCGGCCTCCCAAATCCGTTAGACCTCACTCGAAGTCCGTCTCGGTCACGACCGGCGTGGTATCGATGTGAATTTGGATTTCGGTGCCGCCGATGCACAGGATGTCCCCGTCGGCCAGCACCTGGCTCGTGACGCGCCGGGCGTTGACATAGGAGCCACGGCGACTGTCCAGGTCGTTGACTTCGACGCCGTCGGGGTTGATGGTTAACTGCATGTGCAGGCGGGACATGCGGGGATCGGCGCGAAACCGCAGATGCGCATTGTGGCCACGGCCCAGGCGCAGCACCGTGCCGGGGGTGAACGAAAATGTCGGTCCCCGATGAGGTCCTCCCAAAATGCACAGCGTCACGAGTTTCACGCGGTCTGGAGACTTCGTGGCTCTGCGAGAGGAGGACTGGGGTGACTTCGCCTTCAGTTTCTCATACGCCTGCAAGACTTCCGTCACGTAGTGCGGATAGCGCCGCAGGTACCGGCTCATGATCGGCAGGGCCTGCCGCCGCTGCAGAACATCCAGTTCGATCTCCAGCAGTTTGATGAACAACGTCCGCTGCTCTTCGGGCGGAACCCAGGTCAAAAACTCGCGAATTTCCGGTTCGGCGTCGCACGTCCAGTCTTCCAGAAACAGCTCGCACGCCTGCCGGATATGATCCGGGACGAGCGGCTTGTGTGGCGGCAGGGGGATTGAGCGACCGCCTGCGCGCGACGCATGATCCGACCGCGGGCGGCTGCGCGACTTCTCCGACCAGGAGGATGGATCGCGACTCGATTGGGCGCTGGCATTAACGGATGAGTGGGGCATACGACACTCGGTTTCTATTCGCCTGGCGCAAGTGGAGTCACGGAGCAGTTTCGATTCGTCACGCCTTGTAAATGCGATTCGTCCGTCGAACTCTGCCAGTTCGCGGGCGGATTTGTGGCAAATTTTGGGGGCTTCTCTGGAAACCGGCCGCAAACATCTCCCGTAAAGAGGCTTGCGGCTTTTGAGTTTGGCGTGTCAGGGCAGCCAGCAGCGCAGAGGCGCAAAGAAAAACCACCGGGTAAACCGGTGGTTGAAGTGGACGATACTGGATTCGAACCAGTGACCCCCTCGATGTCAACGAGGTGCGCTAACCGGGCTGCGCTAATCGTCCGTGCCGCCGCAATGCGAGCGGTGAGAGAGAAGTTTAAGGCAACTTCGCTGAGAACGGAAGTTCGATGTTCAAAAAATCGCCATCGCCCCCAAAACCCACGTCGTAGATTCGGCTTCCTCGCCCGTTCCTGGACGAACGACATCGTTTGGTCAGTCCCACGGCTTGGGAAGGCCGTGCCGCGTGACACCCGCCCGCGACCGATCTTGCGACCCCTTGGTTCGCGGTTTAGACTCGGTCAAGATAGAATTAAACCGCCGGTCCTTAATCCTGAGTCCTTGATTCGCGGCGGCATTTTGGTCCGATCGCGGGCGGCTGATGGTCTTTGCTCAATAGCCTAGGTGATTTCGGGACGCCGCCAGCGAATCCGCGACAGGTGTCCCGGAAGCACGCAATGTCATCTAGAGTCGGCGGCCACCGCAGCCTCTCTCCCCTTCCCACCCTTGAAGGCCATCATGTCCAGTGAAGTCGCCAGCGAACTGCGACGTCCGCTCAGCGAGAAGGTCCAGTCACTGCGGATGCCGGTCGGCAACCGCAAGTCAGGTGGTTCCGTGGTGCCGTGGGTTCTCTGCCTGTTCCTCGTCTGTGCCACGGCGGTGCTGGGGTATCGGGAATATCAGCGGTACTTGGTCCATCTGGAAGAACTCGACGCGGTCGGGATGAACACGGTCGTCCTTAAGGGCGATCCGACGCAGCCTAAAAATGCGGCTGCGGCGGAAGACTCCGCATTGGTGGCTCCCGCCGCTCCGGAAGCAGACCCGGACGGCGTGGCTCTGCAGGCGAAGGGCTACATCATCCCCACCCACCAGATCCTGGTCAGTCCCAAGGTCAGCGGGATGGTGCTGGAGCTGAATTTTGAAGAGGGCATGCTGATTCAAAAAGGCCAGATTCTCGCCAAACTGGAGACCACGGAATATCAGGCTGATTTCCAGAGCGCCAAAGCCCTGGTCGCCGTGGCCCAGCAAACCGTCAACGAGCGCGAGGCCGGCAACCGTCCCGAGGAAATCAGTGCGGCGGAGGCCGAATTGGGAGAGGCCGAGGCTCAGGCCGTCCAGCTCAAATCGCAACGCGACCGCACGCGGCTGCTGTTCAAGGGCAACAACATCAGCAAGGACGAGAATGAGCAGGCCGAAGCGGCCTATTTCGCCATGGAACGACGCGTCGCCCGCCTCAAAAACCAGCTTGTGTTGATGGAAAAGGGCGAGCGGATTGAACGCAAGAGCCTCGCCGTGGCTCAGCTCGACAAGGCCCGCGCCGACCTCGACAAGGCCAAGTGGCGCCTCGACAACTGCACCATCATCGCCCCCATCACTGGGACAATTCTCAAGAAGAACGCCGAAGAGGGCAACATCGTCAACCCGGTGGCGTTCAACGGTTCATTCAGCCTGTGCGACATGGCCGACCTCTCGGATCTCGAAGTCGAATTGAACATTCAGGAGCGCGACATCGCCCAGGTCTTCAAGGGCCAGCGCTGCGAGATTCGCGCCGAGGCGTTTCCCGCCCGAAAGTATGTCGGCATCGTCTCTCGGCTGATGCCCATCGCCGACCGGTCCAAAGCCGCCATCCCCGTCCGCGTCAAACTCCAAGTCCCCGCCGATGAAGACGGTACCTATCTCAAGCCGGAAATGGGGGCGATTGTGTCGTTCTTCGGCAAGCAAAAGAAGCCGTCTCCCGAGAAGCCCACTGCGGACAAAGCGCCGGCCAACAAGGCTGCCTCCGACGAGAAAACCATCGAAAAGGCGGCCGCGACACCGCCACCAGTGGACGGGAATTAGCGGCCCGCCTACAGTGGCTGGGCATCCACCACCGCGCGTGATTCTGGCACACCGCCAGCGGATCCACGAGTAAGCGCCAGCGGGCGGATCCGCGATAGGTGTACTGGAATCACGCAAACTTACACAGGTCCGCAACAAAGATTTCAAATGTCCGATAAGTTGAGCGTCCGGCTTGCCAATGTCCACAAGTATTTCACGCGTGGCAGCGAGCGGGTGGAAGTTTTAAAGGAGCTGAACCTCTCGGTCGAAGAGGGGGCGTTTCTGGCGCTCATGGGTCCCAGCGGATCCGGAAAGACCACGCTGCTGAACCTCATTGCCGGGCTGGATGTGCCCAGCGAGGGCGAGGTCTGGGTCGGTGGCCAGTTGATTTCCAAGATGAGCGAAGCGGCGCTGGCCAAGTGGCGGACGCGGCATGTGGGGTTCATCTTCCAGTTCTATCATCTGCTGCCGGTCCTTTCGGCCTACGAGAACATCGAGCTGCCGCTGTTGCTGCTGCCGCTGTCCAAGGCCGAGCGGAAGGAGCGGGTGATGACGGCTTTGGATCTGGTGGCATTAACCGAGCGCAAGTCGCACCGGCCAGGCCAGCTCTCCGGCGGCCAGCAGCAGCGCGTCGGCATCGCCCGGGCCATTGTCACCGACCCCACGCTCATCGTTGCCGACGAACCGACAGGCGACCTCGACAGCAAGTCGGCCGAAGAAATCCTGAAGCTGATGGATGAACTGCAGTCCGGCCTGAAAAAGACCATTCTGCTGGTCACTCACGACCCCCGTGCCGCCCAACGGGCACAAAAGATCCTGCACTTGGAAAAAGGCCAGCTCGTCGAACAGGCGAATTAGAAGGTCGCCGCCGCGCTGAATGGCCAGGCAACCTTGTTGAATTTCAAATTTCAAATCTCACAGTCCGTGCAGCTACACCGAACGGTCGACTGAGCTTCAAGGGCGCGAACTTAACTGTTGCCCAACAGTGTGGATGCCGCGAAAAAGCATTTTACTGTGAAATTTGAAATCTGAAATTTGAAATTGGCTTGCTCGGTCACCTCGGATCTCAAATTCCGAAGCTTACCGCGCCACCGTCACGGGCCGGTTGCTCAGTTCATTGACATCCGCAGCCACGCGCCCGCGGTTCACGGGCTTGCGAACCACGTTCCATACCAGGCCGGTGCGTTCAAGCGTCCAGATCGTCCAGAAGGTCACGTCAATCTCCCACCAGCGGTGTCCGTGCTGGGCCACGCGCTGGAAGGCGTGGTGGTTGTTGTGCCACCCCTCGCCGTAGGCCAACAAGCCCACCCACCACAGGTTACGGCTGTTGTCGCTGGTGTCGTAATTCTGGTAGCCCCACATGTGCGTGGCTGAGTTCACGGCCCAGGTGACATGCAGCACCCACACCAGGCGGAGAAACATGCCGTACACAACGAAGGAGATGCCCGTCCGCAAGTCCCAGCCGAAGTACCCCAGGCAAAACACCACAATCCCCAGTGCCAGGTGCCACCACAAAAACGTGCGGTCCAGCAGGCGGATCGATTTGTCCTTCAGCAGGTCGGGGGCGTACTGGCGAAACAGTTGGGCCCAGTGCTGCGAGCCATAGTGGGGGAACATCCACATCATGTGGCTCCAAGCCGAGCCATCCCGTGGCGAATGCGGATCGTGTTCCTTGTCGCTGTATTTGTGGTGCTTGCGGTGCGCCGCCACCCACATCGTCGGCGGACCTTCGCCCGCCAGGGTGCCGCACAGGGCGAACATAAACCGCAGCGGCCGATACGTATCGAAACTGCCATGTGTCAACAGCCGGTGGAACCCCAGGCAGATCCCTAGGCTTCCTGTCACCCAGCTCATCACCACGGCCAAAGCCAGCCCGTACCAACTGAAATAGAACGGTGCGGCCAAGGCTCCCAAGTGCAGGAACCCGATCCAAATGACCGCCGGCCACTCCAGGCCATCCTTCCAGTGTGACGCCGTGCCAGATTCCTTCGGGACCGTCTGTGGTGGGGCGGCGAGTTCAAGCGATGGGGCGGTTTCTGGCGGCATTGGGCTCACTTTCACAGCGTCGAACCCCCATCCTGAGGATCTGGGGTTGGCAACAGTATCCGATGAGGCAACTTGTTCGCCAGCCCAGCTTCACAGTTCCGGCCGTGTTGGAAGGTCAAAATCAGGACTCCGGCGACCATTCCGACGGCGTTCACCCCGCGGCCACGAGTGGCTCAAGGCGATTTTTGGGTCATCACTTGCGGATCGAACCGCGCCGAACGTCGTCTGTCGCCGAAACAATAACAATTTCGTAAGAGTTCTGTCGGGCGAGGTTGTGTGCCACTGGCTTTGCCAGTGCTGACGGCGCAACCTGATCCGCCGACAGGCCCTCTCGGCGGAGACCGGTGCCAGTTTTACGCGTCACCATCACGCAAACAAATGCGGCGGCATCAACCGTTGCCTTCCGACACGGGGGGCGAATGCCATCTGCCCCAAGACATCACGCTCCAAGTCGATGCCCGGAGCGATTTCGATCAGCTCCAACCCCTCAGCGGTCAGTTCAAACACGGCCCGTTCGGTGATGTACAACACCCGCTGCCCCAGTTCGCGGCTGCGGGCGGCACTGAAGGAGATCAACTCGACGCTTGGAACAAACTTCTTGACGTCGCCCTCCCGCAGGATCCGCAGCCGGCCCTGCTCGATGGCGACCTCCAGGCCACAGGCGGTGAAGGTGCCACAGAACAGCAGTGTGCGGGCGGACTGCGAGATGTTGACGAAGCCACCGACCCCGGCGAACCGCGTCCCAAACTTGGAGACATTCACGTTGCCCGCCGCGTCGATTTGAGCAGCGCCGAGGGCGGCGAAGTCCAAGCCACGGCCGTCGTAAAAGTCGAACTGCGAGGGTTGGTCGACAATGGCTTCCGGATACCGCGCGGCTCCGAAACTCAGGCCGCCCGCCGGAGCACCGCCGATCGGACCGCTCTCCACGGTCAGCACCAATCGTGCGGCCCCCGCCACCGGCGACAGCCACCCGCGTTCGGCAGCGATGGTGGCGATCCCTTCCGGCATGCCGATCCCCAAATTGACAATGGTCGCCGGACCCAGCGTGCCCTCGGCGGCGGCGTGCCGGGTCGACCGCAGTTCATCGCACGCCCGCACCGCGATGATCCGCCGCTCGTCCGGCGGCAGCGGGGGCAGGGAATCCCACAGCGTGGCTGGATTCGCCCCCGCCGGCGAGCAGTAGGCGGGGTTATGCGCTTCGGCAAACGTCTGGTCGTGTTCGCCCGGTCCGGCAACGACGATCTTATCCACCAGAATCCCAGGAACACGCACCTGTTGCGGAGCAGCCGGCAGTTCCAGCAGCCGCTGGACTTGGGCGATGACCAGACCACCCGCATTACGGGCCGCCTGGGCGATCGGCAGCACCTCGCCGATCGTGGCTTCCTCATCCATCACCAGGTTACCCCATGGGTCGGCGGCGGTCGCGCGGATCAGCCCAACGTGGATCGGCAGCGACTTGTACCAGAGCCACGTCTGACCGCCGAGTTCGATCCGCTCGATCAACCCTGGTGGCGTGCGGTCGTTCAGGCGTCCGCCCTGCAGGGCCGGATCGATGAAAGTCCCCAGACCCACCGCGGTGATGCAGCCCGGCCGGCCAGCGGCGATGTCGCGGAACAACTGACACACCACGCCCTGAGGAAAGTTGTAGGCTTCGATCTGTCCAGTCAGCGCCAGCCGGCCGAGTCCCGGAGCCAGACCCCAGTGCCCGCCGATCGCCCGTTTCAACAACCCGACATGGGCCAGATGGTTCAACCCCCGGGTGCGGCCATCGCCCTGGCCAGCCGCATAAATCAACGTCAAATCCCGTGGCTCACCCGTCGCCAAAAACCGCCGTTCCAGCGCCGCGGTCAGGGCCTCGGGGTGCCCGGCCCCCACAAATCCGCCCGAGGCCAGCGTCACGCCGCTCTGGATGCACGCCACCGCGTCGTCCGCATTGCACAGCTTGGCATCCTGCGGCCACATGGTGTTCCCTGCGAAGTGTTTGGAAGTCTGCCGAACCCGGCGACCTGTTCGTACTGTATAAGATCGACGGATGCCGGGACACCAATCGTGCCTTCGCGTCTGGCGTTGGCGTCTTCCGATCATCCTCCAACCGGGGGCTAAGGCCGGCTAAGGCCCTCCGGCTCATTGGCTGTGCGGCTCGTCAAAAATCGACAGTTATTCTTGCCGCCGTCTTAAGACCCTGAATGAAAACTTCCATAACTCACACGACAAAACACAATGTACTCATGTATCAACTACACTATCCGCCTGTCGTGTCAAACACAAAAACGACAGAATTTGAAAGTCGTTTCGCGTTTGTCAGCGTAAAGTCGCCTTTCGCTCCTGCGAAAGGACGCGGGCGTGGTCCGGCGCGGACAAACACGGAGGCTCTGGAATCGCGCTGTCGGCATGTCGCCAGACGTTCGCGTTCTGTTGCGGAGAAAAAGACGACTTGACGCCCACTTGTAGCGGCACGGCGCGAGCCGTCCGGTGAGCCGCTGGGACAAACCGGTTGTTTCATTTGTCAATCGGCGTGGCGGGAGGGCTTTGGTCTTCAGAGCCGCGGGCAACTCGCAAGCTGAACGTCGTCCTCTCTCGAGCACCGCAACGTTGCCGAGTCACTCCGTGACTCGAACCCAGCCGGAGTGACTGGGCGACTTTGAGACTCACCAGAGGGCTTGTGCCCTGCCGCTCGCTTTGGAGGGCAAGCCGTCGAGGAAGCCACGATGCGAGTCACGGAGTGACTCGACTACTTTGTGTTGCCTCTCGCTCTGCGAGAGGACGCGAGCGTGGTCCGGCGCGGACAGACACGGAGGCTCTGGATTCGCGATGTCGGCATTGTCGCCAGACGTTCGCGTTATGTTGCGAATAACAAGACGACTTTACGCCCACTTGTAGCGGCACGGCGCAAGCCGTCCGGTGATGCGCTGGGACAAACCGGTTGTTTCCATTCGCCGATCGGCGTGGCGGGAGGGCTCTGGTCGTCCAGAGCCGCGGGCAACAGACGATCCGGCGTTTTCGAAGGACTTTCGAGTCATTTGCGAATCGTTCACACCCAAGCAGCGCCCACCCTTCACCGTCGCTCAGCAGGAGCTGGAGCCCTCCCGCCGCGTCGCCCGCAAGCTGAACGTCGTCCTCTCTCGAACATCGTAAAGTTGCCGAGTCACTCCGTGACTCGAACCCAGCCGGAGTGACTGGGCGACTTTGAGACTCACCAGAGGGCTTGTGCCCTGCCGCTCGCTTTGGAGGGCAAGCCGTCGAGGAAGCCACGATGCGAGTCACGGAGTGACTCGACTACTTTGTGTCGCCTTTTGCGGAGCAAAAGACGACTTTACGCCCACTTGTAGCGGCACGGCGCGAGCCGTCCGGTGAGCCGCTGGGACAAACCGGTTGTTTCCATCTGTCGATCGGCGTGGCGGATAGGGGTAGGGAGGGCCGATTGGTTTCGGCTCCCCCCTCCCTCCGAACCGGACTGGCGGATTTCCCGCATCCGGCTCTCCAGTTGATGGTCTTACCTGGGACAGGGTTGAAGTGCGAGTTTGTGG
>JAKFUF010000120.1 GCA_021732845.1 Planctomycetaceae bacterium
CGCCTGTCAGCGCCCGTAGTGTGGACTTCAGCCCACAGCCAGTTTGCCGGCTCGTCATGGCCGCGTCGGCTCAAGCCGACGCCACGAAAGCCTGCATCGCGCCCCCTCTCTGTGGCAGCCAGTTCAATAGTCATCTGCGCCTGCCCGGCGGTGGATCAGGGGGCGGGTGTTCAAATTTCAAAATTGGCGGGTCCTTCAATGGTCTGGACCGGCTGAACATCGCGTCAATTTTGAAATTTGAACGCCCGACCCCAGTTGTTGCCGCGCCCCCTGTCAGTGCCCGTTGCGTGGACTTCAGGCCACGGCCAAATTGTCCGCAGTTGATGGCCGCGTCGGCTCAAGCCGACGCCGCGAAATCAGCCTGTCTCGCGCCCCCTCTCTGCGGCGGCCTGTTCAATCGGCGACTGCACCTGCCTGCCGGTGAATCAGGGGGCGGTGGTTTTAGGGGAGCGCCGCCTGTCTGCGAGCAGATGGAGCAAACGTCAATGGCCAGCACCGCGCCCCCTCTCAGCGCCCGTGGCATGGACATGTGTCTACGGCCAAGTTGTTGGCAGTTGATGGTCGCGTCGACTCACGCTGACGCCACGAAATCAGCCTGTCTCGCGCCCCCTCTCCGTGGTGGCCAGGTCGAATGCCGGCTGCGCCTGCCCGCCGAACCACGAGTCAGGCGATCCTTGACGAAGCATGATGTTTCCCACGTCAATTCAGTCGTATGTTGCTTCCGTGGCGGGGTAATATGATCGGCACCTGCCTTGTGGGCGTCTGTGATTACGACGATCGACTTGAAGCGGCGTGCCGCACGCGACTGGATTTAAAATGGGACTGTTTGACCGCCAGGAGCAGCAAGCCCGCGATGCTGCGAAACCACTGGCCGCCCGCATGCGGCCGCGCTCGCTGGATGAGTTCACCGGGCAGCAGCATTTCCTCGGCGAGGGGAAGCTGCTGCGGCGGATGCTGCAGGCCGACCGGATCTCCTCCATCCTGTTCTATGGCCCGCCAGGCTGTGGCAAGACATCGCTGGCGGAACTCATTGCCCAGCACACGCAATGCAAGTTCGAGCGGCTCAACGCAGCGGCGTCGGGAGTGAAAGATTTGCGGACGGTACTCGATGAAGCCCGTTCGCGGGTGGAAACAACGGGCCGCCGCACGGTGCTGTTCATCGACGAGCTGCACCGGTTCAACAAGTCCCAGCAGGATGTGCTGCTGCCGGATGTCGAGAACGGCGTGATCCGGCTGATCGGGGCGACGACCGCGAATCCGTTCTTCTCTCTGGTGGCTCCACTCGTCAGCCGCAGCCAAATCTTCGAATTCAAACCGCTGTCGATGGAGGACATCAAGGGGCTGCTGCAGCGCGCCCTGGTCGATGACGAACGGGGGCTCGGAGAGCGGCATGTGACCGCCACCGACGAGGCCCTGACGTTTCTTGCCGACATCTCTGACGGCGACGCCCGTCGCGCGCTGAACGCCCTGGAAATTGGCGTGCTGTCGCTGGACTCGGGGACTGCGGCCGCCCCGCAGGTTCTCGACCTCGCCGTGGCTCAGGAATCCATTCAGAAAAAAGCGATCCGCTACGATGCTGACGGGGACGACCATTACGATGCCGCCAGCGCCCTCATCAAAAGCATGCGCGGCAGCGACCCCGACGCGGCCATCTACTGGCTCGCCCGCATGCTGGAGGCTGGCGAGGATCCACGGTTTCTCGCGCGGCGGATCATGATCGCCGCCGCCGAAGAGGTGGGGAATGCGGATCCGATGGCCCTCGTGCTGGCGCAGTCGGCGGCGGCCACGACAGAGTTCGTGGGATTGCCAGAATGCCGGATCCCGCTGGCGCAGGCGGTGACCTACATCGCCCTGGCCCCCAAGTCAAACTCCGCCATCAAGGCGATCGACGCCGCGCTGGCCGATGTGCGCTCGCACAGCGTGCTGCCGGTCCCCGTCAGCCTGAAAGACTCGCACTATCGCGGCGCGGCACAACTCGGGCACGGCGAGGGCTACCAGTACTCCCACAATTTCCCCGGTGGCTTCGTGCCCGATGATTACCTCGGCGTCGACCGCCGCTACTACGAACCGGTCGACCGCGGGGTGGAGGCGGAAATGTCGAAGCGTCTGGAGACCTATCGGGCAGCGCGGGCGGAACGACGTGGCGGCGATTCCACACAGAAATAGCTAAAACATCGACAACCACATAACAAGTTGAAGAACAATTCAAGGAACATTCAATGGCTTTGGTCAGGCCTGACCAATGTTCGGTCCTTTCGTGCTCTTCGTGCCTTTCGTGGTTGTTAAAGCTTATTGCTTTGACCACGAAAGGCACGAAGAGCACGAAAGAAGGGAAATTGAATCATCACAATCACCGTGCTTGGTGTCTTTTCGCAGGGCCAAAAACAGAACCGCCCGGTTCGCGAGCGGCTATGTGTGTCAGAGCATCTCGGGTGGCTCAAGCGAACGAGGTTGGCACTTCAAACCCCTTGCGGTACTCGCGGCTCAGCATGGTGTTGGCCTTGTCACTCTGTGCGCCGGTGAACACTTCGGCTTTCGCGTCGAGCGTCAGGGCGGCACCGAGCGTCAGCGGAAGCTTTTCGGCGTCGAGGCCGTTTCCGGTGAGATGCGTCAGGAACCGGTCAAAGGTCTCCGTGGCTTCGGCCTTCTGCTTCATCGCCCCCAGCCGTTCGCGGGCTTGGGCGACCGTGACGGTTTCCCCCAGCCGGTAGGAGATGTTGCCCAAATGACACAACGCGCTGGAGAGGTGGCCCTCCAGAATGTCGGCCCGCAGGGTGTCGACCTTGCGGTTGCGGACAGCGTCGATGAAGTTGCCGAAGTGGTCGCCCTGAGCACTGAATTCCTTGACCTTGTTGCCGTTCTTGTCGAAGGCGGCTCCGCGATCGTAGTTGGTCAATACGACATAACCATCACTACCTTCAAAGATGACACCGACACCGGCCGCAGAACCGTCGGTCCCATCGGAGATCACGCCTTTGCTCCCCGTCTTGTAGGGCCTGGTCTTTAGTCCCCGCACTTCGAAGACCAGCGTCTTGTCGCCGTAATCATGAATGCTGACCTGGGTGTTGGCGGTCTCGCCGGCGTCGGTATAGGCGAACCGGCCGCCGTAGCTCAGCACGGCGCCGCCGACATCGTCGACACCCAGCCCCCAGCGGGCGATGTCCATTTGATGGATCCCCTGGTTGCCCAGGTCGCCGTTGCCGTAATCCCACTGCCAGTGCCAGTCGTAATGGAACTTCGGCCGGGTCAGGGCGTGCATCGGGGCGGGACCGCACCAGATGTCGTAGTCGACGCTCTTGGGCGGCTCGTAGGTGCCGCGTGCGCCGATTGAGCCACGGGGCTTGTAGCACAGACCACGGGCGACTTTGACTTCGCCAATCTTGCCGGACTTGGCATAGTCCACGGCTTCAATGGTCGCTCCCATCGACCGGCACTGGGTTCCGGTCTGGCAGATCTTGCCGTACTTCCGGGCGGCCTCGACAATCCGCCGGCCTTCGCTCACGTTGTGGCTCACCGGCTTCTCGACGTACACATCCTTGCCCGCCTGGATTGACCAGATGGCGGCCAGGGCGTGCCAGTGGTTCGGGGTGGCGATGCTCACACAGTCGATGCCATTCGAAGCGTCCAGCATCTTGCGCAGATCCTGGAAAAACGCCGGCTTCTTCCCGCTTTCCTTTTCGACGCGGGCCACGCCCTTGCTCATCCCGACATCGGTGTCGGTATCGCAGATCGCCACGACTTCGACATCCTTGCGGGCGAGGTATTGCGACAGGTGCTCCCCGCCCCGGCTGTTCACGCCGACCACGGCAATCCGCAGTTTCTCGTTGGGGCTTGCCGACTGTTTGTCTTCGGCAAACAGCGTGTTGGTTCCCCCGAGCGTCACGGCGGCAGCGGCCGCCAGCATGGAGTTTTCAAGCAGTTCGCGTCGCGTCATCAGACCCATGGCTGAACCTCGGGAGGGTGGGGGGTAACCGATCAATGGATGTTGATTCTACGCGATCCGTGAGCAAAAGACACCGTATTGAGGCCGCCCGCCGCCCGTCGAGAGCTGGCAACAACTCCTAATGGGGATGACCAATTCGCCGGAGGCCATTAGGCCCCGGTTCTGGTCTGGCTAAAAACGAGGATTTCCGAAGGCTCGGAACCGGATGCTAATGCGTTCCGGCTGATTTGTCGAAAACTGGCCAGCCTTGGCGGCCCGTCCACACTCCAAAGCTTGCCAGTGGTGCTCATCGGCTGAAGCCGATGCTACGCGGCGTGCGCCGGCTTGCGGATGTGGCCGTCGTCGGTGATGTCGTCGAAGCGGACCGACATCCGCTTGGAGACGCCGGCCTCTTCCATGGTGACGCCGTACAGCACGTCGGCACCGCTCATGGTGCGCTTGTGGTGGGTCACGACGATGAACTGTGTCCACTGCTGGAATTCGCGGATGACGCCCAGGTAGCGTTCGACATTGCCTTCATCGAGAGCCGCGTCGACTTCGTCCAGAATACAGAACGGGCTGGGTTTCGTCTTGAACATCGCCAGGAGCAGGGCCACCGCGGTCATTGTCTTTTCGCCGCCGGAGAGCAAGGAAATGCTCCGCAGTTCTTTGCCGGGCGGGCGGGCGACAACATCAATGCCCGATTCGAGGACATCGTCCGGATTTTCCAAAATCACATCGCCTTCGCCACCGCCGAACAGTTTGCGGAACAGCTCCTGGAACTGGATGCGGATGGCGTCGAAGGTGACTTGGAACAGGCGTTTGCTCTCGTTGTTCAGGCGGCGGATGATCTCTTCCAGGGTCGACTTGGCCTCCACCAGATCCTGGAGTTGCCCGCTGAGCCGCGCGAAGCGCGTTTCCAGTTCGTCGAGTTCCTGCAGGCTTTCGGTGCTGACCTGGCCCAACTGCTTGATCTTGCGTCGGCAGCGGTTCAACCGCTCTTCCAGAACTTCGCGTTCGTGGTCCGAGCCACCCGCGTGGGCCGGCGCGTGAGCCGCCTCGTCCTCGGCTTCGGGCGCGACACCCTCGGCAAGCTGCGCGGCACGATATTCCTGCCGCGCCGAGACACCGGTCTTCACGACTTCGGAGAGTTCCAGTTGATACTCTTCGCGCAGCCGCTCGGTCAGCGTCGTCAATTGATGCCGCTGTTCATTTTCGGTGAGCGACAGGCTGTGCAGGTGTTCTTTCAGGTCACGCAGTTGGTGGCGGATCTGCAGTTCGCGCTCGGTGACCGCACCGCGGGATTTTCGCGCGGTCTCACGGGCTTCGGCCAGGACCCCCGTCTCGGCGGCGAAGCCGTCGCGCTGGCCTTGCAGTTCCGCCAGCACGCGTTCGGTTTCGTGAATTTCTTGTTCAATCTGTTCGCGTTTGGAGTCCAGCAGCCGCACGCGGCGTTCGGCCTCCTCGCGGTGCAGGTCGCGCTGGAACCGTTCCTGATCGAGCCGCGAGCGGGCGTTCTTGAGGTTTTCCAGCCGCTCTTCCTGTTTCGCCAGTTCCATCAGTTCGGTGGCCAAAGCCGCGCGGGCCGTCTGATGATTCTGCTCCTGATTGACGATCTCACGCTCGGCTGCGTCAATCGCGGCCTGCAGGCCATGCAGGTCCGTCTCGCACCGCTGTCGCGCGGTGCGGGCCGTTTCCAGCTCTGGGGCCAGCCGTTCCAATTCTTGGTTGGTGCGGTGCAGGTCGCGGGCGACCTCGTCGAGGTCGCGCTTCTGCCGTTCGAGGTCCGTCTCCTGACTGCTCGCCGCCGACTTCAGTTCCGAGAACCGTTGCGTGGCGTAGTCGAGGTCGGTCTGAATCCGCTGCCACGAACCTTCACTTTTGGCCAGGTTGTTGACCGCCTGCTGCACCGCCTGCTCTTCCGCCGAGATCTGCCGGTCCAGCTTCTGCAGTTCAGCCTTGATGCCGCGGAGTTCGCTCTTCCGCGAGATCAGAGCCGACTCACTGCGGACCTGCCCGACATACAGCGTTCCGTTGGCTTCAACCAGTTCGCCCTGCAGCGTCACAAACCGACAACCGGGATTTCGCTGCGACAGCCGCAACGCGACATCCAACGAGTGGACGATCCAGGTGTCCGACAGCAGCCGGGCGGGCAGTCCAGGGATGCTGGAGGCGCGAACCAGTCCATCCGCGCGGCTCACCACACCTGGCTGCCGCGAGAGATCGACCGGCTCATCCATTTCGGCCCGGTGATCGGGCACAGCCAGAAAACCAACGCGTCCCGTGATCTGCCGTGGGCCGCCATGCAGGTAGTCGACCAACGGTGTGGCGTCGTCCAGCACAATCAACTGCGCGCGGGCACCGAGGGCGACTTCCAGCGGAGCCGCATTCTCCAAGTCGACTTCCAGCAGGTCGACCACGTGGCCCAGCACATGATCCCACGGCGGCCCGTCGCCATTTTTCGCCCGGGTCAGGATCTCTTTGACGCCGATTCCCAAACCTTCCTGCCGGCGTTCCAAGTCCTCCAGCAGGTGCTTGCGGGCCTGCATCGCACTGCGGCGTTCCTTGCACTCCACAAGCCGCTGCTGAGCCTCGCCCAGTTGCAGGAGGATCTCCTGGCGGTTCTGCTGCACCGTCCGCAACTGTTCACGGAGTTCCTCCAGCCGCCCCGTCTCGCCGTTCACCGCCTCCTGCCGCTTGATGAGTTCCACCGTGCTGGCCGCGACTTCGCCGTCCAGCCGGTCGTAGCGCTGGCGGTCCCGGTCGCGGGCGGTTTTCAACGATTCAATCTGCGACTCGAGCGCCGTGACGCGGTTGGCAAACATCGACGCCTGCCGCACCGCTTCCAGCAACTGCCCGCGAAGTTTTTCCAGGCCGTCCCGCTCGGCCGCAATCAGTGCCGAGAACTGCTTGATGGTTTCTTCTTCGCCCTGCAGCGATTCTCGACGGCGGTCGAACTCGCCCGAAAAACGCTCCAGATCGTCCACGGTCTGCGACAGTTCGCCGGCAACCTGCGCCGCCCGCGCCTGCAGTTCCGACTGTTGTTTCTGCAGCCGCTGCACATCAGCGTCGAGTTCCCGCCGGCGCTCCTGCTGATGCCGGAGCGTCGCCTCGTGGCCGGCCATCGTCTCGCGGTTCTCGGCCTCGCGCCGTTCAGCCACGCGGAGCTGATCTTCGACCTCGTTGAGTTTCTTTTCGGCATCGCGCTGCAGGGCCTCGAAATCCTGAGCCTCGCGCGACAGCGCGTCGACCTTGGCCGCCGTCAGTTCGCGGTCGCCCTGCATCGCTTCCAGGCGGGCATGCACTTCGCGGTAATCATCGGCCGCCAGGCCGATCCGCAGCGACTGCAGTTCGTGCGACAGCTCGCGAAACTTTGCCGCCTTGGTCGCTTGGGCGCGCATCTGCAGCAGCCGGGTTTCGACTTCCGTCACAATGTCTTGCAGGCGCAGCAGGTTCTGGGCGACCCGTTCAAGCTTGCGCTCGGCGTCAACCTTTTTGGCCCGGAAACGGCTCACACCCGCCGCCTCTTCGAACACAATCCGCCGATTGGCCGGGCTGGCCTGCAACAACTGGTCAACGCGGCCCTGCTCGATGATGCTGTAGGCCGCCGTGCCCGCACCCGTCCCCAGAAACAGGTCGCGCACGTCCTTCAACCGCGCCGTGGCTCGATTGATGAGATATTCCGCCTCGCCGCTGCGGTAAATCCGCCGGCCGATGTGGACTTCGTCCATGTCCAGTGCCAAGAGGCGCTTGGAATTGTCGAACGTCAGCGTGGCTTCCGCAAACCCAGTCGGCTTGCGATTGGCCGCCCCGTTGAAGATGACGTCGGTCATCTCCTTGCCACGCAAGCTCTTGGCGCTCTGGTCGCCGAAGATCCACTTGATGGCGTCGACCACGTTGCTTTTGCCCGAGCCGTTCGGACCGACCACGCAGGTCACGCCGGGGGCGAAGTCGAACTTCGTCCTGTCGGCGAAACTCTTGAAGCCGAACAGTTCGAGCGACTTCAGCATCGTCAAACCACGGCAAAGGGACGACGAACGGGAACTAACGCGGTGCGGAGAGTCCGCCGCCGAACTTCAGGCGGCAGGAAATTCGCCGAAAGTGCTTGCGGAATCGAGTGTTGAGAGCTTTTTGAACAATCGTGCAGGGGGACGGTCAGTTTCTGCGGCGGCGTTGTACCACGAGGATTCGAACCCGGCAATCGCAACCGCCAGCTTGCCAGGCCTATGCACTACGGGCAGGTGGAATTTCGTCGTGCAAAGCCCTGAATCCACCCCGACCAAGCGAGGTGGGGGGGCGCGGTGTTGCGGTGCAATGCTGGCGGCGATTGATATAGTGTCACAATCTCTGGAATCCCCTTCGCCAGGAACGCTCCCCCATGCCAGATCTCGATCGTCGCGATTTTCTTGCTGCCACTGGAGCCATCGGAGCCACTGCCCTGTGGAGTGGGATGCAGACGGAGTCCGCTTTGGGATTTCAAGCGAATGACACGCTCAACGTGGCCTGCCTCGGCACGGGTGGCCGCTGCCGCCGGCTGATGGAGTCGCTGCGGGTGATCCCGAACGTGCGGATCGCCGCAGTCTGCGACATCTACGACGGGCACCTTGAGGCCGGGGCGAAACTCGCCGATCCCAAGGCGTTTCGTTCGAAAGTTTTTCAGGAACTGCTCGATCGGAAGGACATCGACGCCGTGCTGATCGGTGCTCCCGACCACTGGCACGTGCCCATGACGGTGGCCGCCTGCGCGGCTGGAAAGGATGTCTACGTCGAGAAGCCGCTCACACACTCGCTGGCCGAAGGGAAGCTGGTTGTCGCCGCCCAGAACGATCACAAACGCGTGGTGCAGGTGGGCACCCAGCAGCGGAGCATGCCACACATTCATAAGGCCTACGAACTCTTCAAATCGGGGGCGATCGGAACGGTTCACAAGGTGCATCTCACTTGGAACCGCAACCAGGACCGCTTCAAGAAGGTGCCGCTCAACATTGATCCCGCGCAGGTGGACTGGAAGGCCTTTCTGGGCAACGCTCCGGGGCAACCGTACGACGAATATCGGTTCCGGAACTGGCGGTGGTTCTGGGACTTCGGCGGCGGAATTCTGACCGATCTGATGGTCCACTTTCTCGACGTGGCTCACTGGTTCATGGACTTGGATCATCCCGCGCGAGCCACGGCCCTGGGCGACCACTTCAACAGCGCTGGCCTGTGGGAGACGCCCGATACCATCCAGTGTCTGATGCAGTACCCGAACGAGGTCGAGGTCCACTTCGAGGGGACATTCTCCAATGCCCGCAATGGCGCGATGCTGGAGTTTATGGGAAGTGAAGCCACGCTCTACCTGGACCGTGGCCGGTTTGAACTGCACCCCGAGCGGAAAAAGAAAATTCAGCCTCAGGAACTGATCCTCGGCACCGGCCCCCGCGGAGCGGACTTCTACGACACGCCCGATGGCGAACTCCTGCACGTCACCAACTGGGTCGAATGTGTCCGCAGCCGGCAAAAGCCCCGCTGTCCGGCCGAAGCCGGCGTCTCCGGCGCGGCTGCGGCACATCTGGCGAACCTCGCCTACCGCCAGCAACGCGTCGTGACCTGGGAAGAGGCGACGAAGGGGTTGTGAGCGACGGTTTGGCTGGGTTCAAGAACACACTCCTCTTGAACTCGGGGTCACCGCGCCACCGGTGGGGCCTGGATGCCCGTCACGAGTACATCGCCGGGCTTCAGGTCACCCTTCACCTGCTCGGTGAACTCGCTGTCGATCAACCCGGTGATGACCTCCACTGCCTTCAGTTTGTCGCCCTCCGCGATCCACACGTGGCGGCGCTTTTGTTCGGTGCGGAGCTGCGTGCGCTGGGTGGCCGACTTGGCGGCGGCGGACTCCGTGGCTTCCTCGCTGTCGTCGACGGGCTTGGCCACTCCTTCCAGAATGGGCAGGTCGGCCGCCCGCACATGCTGGGCCAGCGGATAGAACCGCAGCGCGGCATTGGGGATTTTGATGACGTTGTCACGGCGATCCACCTGAAACGAGAGGCTCGCCGTCATGCCTGGCAGCAGCTTCAGGTCGGGGTTGGCGGCCGAGACGATCACCGGGTAGGTCACCACATTTTGTGTGGTGGTGAAACTGAGCCGGATCTCGCTGATGGTGCCGTGAAACAAAGTGGGATGAGCGTCGACCGTGAAGGTGACGGGATACTTCCGGGCGTGAGCCACCTGGATTTTGCCAATGTCCGCCTCGTCGACCGAGGCGCGAATGTGCATCTCCTTTCGCATGTCCGGCGCGATGACGAACAGTTCCGGCGTCTGGAACTGGGCGGCCAGAGTCTGCCCCGGGTCGATCTTGCGATTGATGACGGTTCCATCGACCGGTGCCTTGATCAGCGTGTAGCCGAGGTTGGCCTGCGAATTTTCCAGCGAGGCCCGGGCCTGGTCGACGGCGGCGTACGCCACCTTGAGCTGCGCATCGAGCGATAAACGGGTGAACTTGAACTTGTCCATTTCCGCCTGGGCCATAAAGGTGGGGTCGCGGTCGCGCAGGGCGATGGCCCGTTTTTCGTCGTTGATTGCCTGCTGCAACTGGGCTCGCACGCGGAAAATGTCGGCCTCGCGATTGGCCAGCGAGGCCTCATCTCGGGCGACGTTTGACTGATAGATCTGCGGATCGATCTTGGCCAGGATGTCGCCCTTTTTGACCTCCTGATTGAACTCGCAGTAGAGTTCCAGAATGGGACCGGACACAAACGACCCGATCGCCACCTCAAGCTTCGGCTTGAGCGAGCCCGTGGAATTCACCACCTCAATAATCTCGCCTTTTTCCGTCTTCGCCGTCCGCCAGATGGGCCGGTTTCGCTTGGCCCAATAATCGGTTGCCGGTTTGTACGCCGCGAACCCAACACCGGTCAGGATCGACAGAACTATCACACTGTAAACCAGGGTCTTCATGGGGGATGCTTTGGAGGGTGTGTCATTCAACGCTGCACTGCCGGCACGACAAGCGCCGTTCGGCTGATTGGCAGGAACTCATATTTGAGGTCTCCGACAAATGTCGGGCGTCGCGGATTCATCGAATTTCAGATTGCAAATTTCGCAGTAATAACCCGTCAGCAGCGTTTCATGAAACCGTGAAAGTTGCGGGATGTCGCCCCTGCAGCTTGAATTCGAGTCTCTGCATCATTGTACCGGTGAGATGACCTTTGGTTTCAACATTGCGGTCAAGGGAGATTGGGATATGGTACAAGATACTGCCTGGCAAGGACCTTTGCCGAGTACAAAGTGGTGGCTGAGGCGGCTTTGGGAACAACCCATGCGACATGTCGCGGTCAGCTTTTTTCGCCGGTTGCCGAGGGGAACTTGGACGCTCCGATGAATTCCGTAGACTCTCTGCAGGCCCTGATCGGCCGCCAGGTCGTGATCGATGTGGCTTCGCCGTTTGTCTATCTGGGCAAACTGTTGGAGATCGACCACAAATATTTGATTCTCGTGGACGCTGACGTTCACGATCTGCGGGACACCAGCACGAACCGCGAAAACTACGTGGTCGACTCCCGCCGGTTCGGTATTCGCAAGAACCGCGAACGGGTTTTGGTCAATCTGGCAGAAGTGGTCAGCCTGTCGGCAATGGATGACGTGATCGTCTGAATCCATGAACTTCACACGGCTGGCTGCCGATGAATCCGGAGTCTTCCACGCTCTATCACATTGTGTGATTCCGTTCAGCGAACGAGGCTTCACCATGCCACACGAAACGCGTGTCGTTGCTCCCGGTTCCCATGACCGCAGTGTGGTCACCCCGGCCGGAGAAACATTGGCAGTCCCCGAGGGGTGGGTTCTGGTTCCGCCCGGAGACCCCGCGCTGACGCGGCGGATCAAGGCGGCGGGGCCAACCTGGACGGTCCAGCAAAAGCGCGGCCGCAAGCTGTTTTCATTGGGAGTCTGGACGGCTGCCGAGCCCGTCGCCGCCATTCGGTTGGCGCTTGAAGCCGAACGAGCCACGGAGGGGTATCTGAAGAAACGCGCCGCGGACACGAAACGACGTGAGCACAAGCAGACTGCCTATGTCGGCTCGTTTCGTGATGCGGTGTTGGAGTTTCTCAAATTTGCCCCGTGCCATGCGGCTTTGGCAGGCCAACTGGCCGATGCTGTCACCGCGCACGCCACGCCCGTGGGCAGCGGCACCGTGGCCCGGACCGAACGCATCCCCATTGAACAGCGGGCCGAATCGGCGGTCATCGCCTGGATGCGGCACCAGACCACCGGCTATGACACAATGAGTGTGCCACGGGTCAAGGGAAAACGCCGGGAGGTCCGCCGGCAGTTGGCGGAACAATCGCGGCGGCTGCTGCACAACTACCGTGCCGGACAACCACCGGCCGCCAATTGCCCGCTGGCACACGCCCTTCGTCAGACAGAGAGCGCGATCGATTCGGTGGCGTGAACTGTGGGCTCGCCATCAAGGACATCGAATGAAGCTGTAGCCCGCGTCATTACCAAGAATTCCCCCAGAATCACGGGTGAAATCGAAATGCAGCAGAGGGGCGAGTGCGGTATACTGGAGTTCCTGCCAATTGACCGCGAATTGCCAACCCGATGGTTTAGCCATGCGATCCCTTTCCCTGATGCTCTCTCGGATGTGCATTTCCCTGTGGTGCGGCGCGGGAATGATGTTTGTGGTGCTGCTGCTGGCGTTGCGTTCCTCACCGCTCTTCGACAACGAGATCAAGCTCGACCAGGCGAAAGTGCTGTTCCCGTGGTTCTATGGCTGTGAATTCGCGCTGCTGGCGGGGGCACTGGTTTTCGGTGCATTGGCCGGACGAGCGGTGCCGCGACGGCAGGTCTACCTGGCACTGGTGGCCACGGCTCTGGCCCTGGCGATCGGCGACCATTTCTGGATCTATCGGCCGTTGGAAAGCATGCTGCACCAACCGGCCCTGCCGATGAATTTCCGCGACCTGCACCACCTTTCCCGAACCGTCAATACCGTCAACCTGGGTCTGTGTCTGATCGCCGCGCTGCTGATTCAGTGGCCTTCGGCCAGCGAACAGCCGCGGATTGAGGAATCCACCCCGCGCGACTGACGAGAG
The DNA here is from genome assembly GCA_021732845.1 of Planctomycetaceae bacterium. GTDB lineage: Bacteria > Planctomycetota > Planctomycetia > Planctomycetales > Planctomycetaceae > JAKFUF01. Next base: position 12,997 of record JAKFUF010000120.1, read on the forward strand.
TCCGCCACACGTCGACCAGACATCCGGTCTGGGAGCGATGCGCCGCATCCGCTATCGTTTTGATTCCTCACGAACGGATGGTCGCTTCAAGCTGAATGGGATGGAACTGCGATGACATTGCAACGGCGTGCAGCCTGGACTTTGGTCAAGATTCAACTCGTCCAAACGTTCGTCCTTTTGACCTTGGTGATTGCCGGCTGCAGTTCGGAAACGAAGCCCGGCACGGTGGGTTCTGCCACCGCCACGCCGATTCCCACCGTCAAACCTGCGGAGAGTCACGATGACCAGGGTGACCTGGAAGCTCTGCGGGCCATGAAAGCCACGCTGGAACGGCGGGACTCCGCCACGGGGGCGCAGGGCCGGGTGTGGAAGGCGGAATTCGCCAGGACCGCCGCCACCAACGAAACGCTGAAGCGGCTGCAGTCGTTTGCTGATTTGGAGATCCTGGACCTGACGGGGACGCAGGTGGACGATGCCGGGCTGGAGTCGCTGGCCGGCCTTCCACGCCTCAGAAACCTGACGCTGGATGCCACCAATGTCACCAACGCCGGCCTGAAACATCTGGCAAAACTGACACATCTTTCGTCCCTGTCGCTGGCGGGGACGCAGGTATCGGATGAGGGGCTGCCCGCCTTGCTGGCCTTGAGCCACCTGGAGCATCTGCATTTGGATCGACGACCGGCCGAATCCTTTGCGCTGGAGATGACCGAGCGCGGACCGCATCCGGTGCCCAATATTCCGTCCACCCAGAATGCCGAAACCCAGGTTTCAGATGCGGGACTGGTGCATCTGGCACAGATGAAAAACCTGCGCTCGCTGAATCTGGATGGCGCCAAGATCACCGATGCCGGCCTGGCTCTCCTGCGCCCGCTCGTCAGTTTGGAGGTGCTGTCGCTGGATGACTGCGGCATTACCGATGCCGGCTTGGAGGTGCTGCTGGCCTTCCCCAAGCTGGAATCGCTCTCGCTGACCGCCACCGGCGTCACCGACAAGGGGTTGCCCACCATCGGTCGACTGACCCGCCTCCAGTCCTTGGGACTGCAGCACACCGCCGTGACCAATACTGGACTCACGTCGCTGACCAAGCTGCAGTCACTCCAGAACCTGTGGCTGAAGAACACAACCGTCACCCGCGAAGCCACGGAGCCGTTGCGGAAGGCGATTCGCGGCCTGCGAATCGTGGAGGTCGGCGCGGAGGGGGACATGCCGGCAGACTCCGAACTGCCCCGGTTCGCGGAGATTGAAGAGGTTGGCGGCAAGGTCATGGCCGCGCCCGGAGTGGAAGTCGGGCCGGCTTGGATCGTGAGTTTTGAGGACACGAAAATTGGCGATGCCGACCTCGGGCGCATCGACGCCGTACAAAACGAGGGGTTCGGCTATGTCTCGATGATTGTGCTGGCCGGCACCAAGGTCACCGATGCCGGCCTGGACAAGCTGCGCTACGAGAGCCTTAATTGGCTGGACGTCAGAGGAACAAAGATCAACGGCGACGGCCTGCGGTTCCTGACCCAACTGCCGCAATTGCGGTGCCTGGTTCTCGCACAATGTCCGGTGAACGAATCCGCACTGAGTGCGTTGAAGGAAATGCCAGGACTGGAATCGCTGAACCTCGCCCAGACACCTGTCACCGACTCGCTGTTCGATGTTCTTCAAGATGTCCCCAAACTCCGGATCTTGAATTTGGAGGGGACGAAGGTCACCGATGCGGGGGTGGCGAAACTCCAGGCCTTGAAATCTCTCGAAGGGCTCGATCTGCGAGATACGGCGGTCACCGATGCCGGCGTGGCTCAGCTCGGTCAGGCCCTCAAACTCAATTCGCTGATTCTGAACAAAACAGCCACCAAGGGGACCACGCTGGCCAAACTGGCCGTCTGCAAGAACCTGCAGTGGCTCAGCCTGAATGACAACACGCTGGACCCGGCGGCCTGGGAAGAGCTAGCCGAACTCCGCAGCCTGAAGATGCTCCAACTGGATGGCTCAAATCTCGACGACTCCGGCCTGGAGTCACTGTCCCGACTGAAGAACCTGCAGGAAATGCACCTGCACAACACCTCCATCACGGCTAAAGGGCTGGGGGCACTGGCCGGCCACAAGAGCTTGAAGTCCCTGGAACTGAACGGAACCAATCTCACCGGCGCTGGCCTGGGCTCGCTCAAAACCGTCAAGAGTCTGGGCTTCCTTGACCTGGGTGAATGTCAGCTCGATGCGACGAGCTATGCCGAACTGGCGGGGCTGACGCAGCTCAAGTTCTTGTTGCTGGAGAAGACCGGTGTCACGGACGCCGATTTGGCGCTGCTGAAAGAGCTGCCACTGGCCGCCATGCATCTCGGTCAGACTGGCATCACCGCCGCCGGCCTGGAAACGCTGGAATCCTTCACCGAGTTGAAAATGCTCGACCTGTCCGGGATCAAGTTGAACGACGAGGCAGTCGGAGCGCTGTCCAAGCTGGTGGGACTGGAACAACTCGGCCTGCGCGACACCCAGCTCTCTGCCGAAGCGGTCGCCAAGTTGCAGGAAGCGCTGCCCGACTGCGAGATCGTCCGGAACAAGCCGTAGCCGGCAAGTTTAAAGCCATGCGACGGGCCATGTGTCAGCGTGGCTGAGCCTGGGAACGCCATGTCTGGGTGTCATCCCATCCGGACAGTCCGTTACCGAAAATTTAGGCTTCAACGAGTTGCCGTACACGTCCGGGTGGCACACCGGCACGCCGCGCGGTGGCTTTTTTCTTCATGCTGCCGCCTGTATGATCGCGGGCCGATGACGGCACTTTGAAGCATCTTGATGCGATCTTTTCCCTAGGATTCGGCGAGCGCGGCACGCATGAAGATTCACGAATATCAGGCGAAACAATTGCTCGCCAAGGCCGGAGTGGCCGTCCCCACGGGAATCGTGGCCAAGACGCCGCAGGAAGCCGCGGCGGCGTTCACCCAACTGGGTGGACCGCTGGCCGTCGTCAAATCGCAGATTCACGCCGGCGGCCGGGGCAAGGGGCGCTTCAAGGAATTTCCACAGCAGGCAGGAGTCCTGCTCGTCCGTTCCGCGGCCGAGGCCCAGGACCAAGCCACGCGGATGCTCGGACAAACGCTGGTCACCATTCAGACCGGTGGCGAGGGCAAGCAGGTCAGCACCCTCTATGTCGAAGCCGGCCTGGACATTGCCCGGGAGCTGTATCTGGGCATTGTCGTCGACCGCGAAGCCGGCGGACCGGTGCTCATCATGTCGTCCGAAGGCGGCATGGAAATCGAAGAAGTGGCCAAGCATTCTCCGGAAAAGATCCTTCGCGAACCGTTCTGCCCAGACGCCGGCCTGATGCCCTATCAGGCCCGCAAGCTGGCGTTCAAACTGGGTCTGGAAGGCCCGGCGATCCGCTCGGCCGAGACCTTTCTGCGGAAAGTCTGCCGGTTCTTTGTCGACCGTGACTGCAGCATGGCGGAAATCAATCCGCTGGTGGTGACCAAGCAGGGGGAACTGTTCGCGCTGGACGCCAAGGTCACCTTCGATGACAACGCGGCCTTCCGCCATGAAGACCACAAGGCGCTGCGCGACCTGAGTGAAGAAGATCCGTTTGAAGTCCGGGCGGGAAACACCGGCCTGAGCTTCGTGAAGCTGGAGGGCAACATCGGCTGCCTGGTCAATGGTGCCGGTCTGGCGATGAGCACGATGGACCTCATCAAGCTGCATGGGGGCAAGCCCGCCAACTTCCTGGATGTGGGCGGCGGAGCGAACGTCGATCAGGTGACGGAGGCGTTTCGGATCCTACTGTCGGACAAGGAAGTGAAGGCGGTGCTGGTCAATATTTTTGGCGGCATCATGAAGTGCGACACGATTGTCGAAGCTCTGCTGTCGGCCTACGAAAAGGTCGGCTTCAATGTGCCGCTGGTCGTGCGGCTGGAAGGGACAAACGTCGATGTCGCCCGGAAGATGCTGACCGAAAGCGGCCGGCCGATCATCAGTGCCACGGACCTGACGGACGCTGCCAAAAAAGTCGTGGCGACTCTGAAGGCCTGACCACCTGCCTGCGGCTCCATCGCTCCCAACTTCCTTCCAAAAATCTCCAACGCGCACCGTTGGTCACGGCCTCTGTGAGACGTCATGAGCATCCTCATCAATCGCGACACACGCGTCATCTGTCAGGGCATCACCGGCAAGTCGGGCCTGTTCCACAGCCAGAAGTGCCGTGAATACGGGACGCAAATGGTCGGCGGCGTGACCCCGGGCAAGGGTGGCACCAGCGTCGACAATTTCCCGATCTTCAACACGGTTGAAGAGGCCGTGCAGAAGACCGGTGCCAACGCGACGATGATCTTCGTCCCCCCGCCGTTTGCGGGCGACGCGATTCTCGAAGCTCTGGATGCCGGCATTGAAGTCATCATTGCCATCACCGAAGGCACGCCGGTGCTGGACATGGCCCGCGTCGGCAAGCGCATCGCCGCGCAGACCAAATGCCGGCTGATTGGCCCCAACTGTCCCGGTGTCATCACCCCTGGCGAATGCAAGATTGGCATCATGCCGGGCTACATCCACATGCCTGGACCGATCGGGCTGATGAGCCGCAGCGGCACTCTGACCTACGAAGCCGTCTGGCAGCTCAGCAACCTCAAGCTCGGACAGTCGACCTGCGTCGGCCTGGGTGGCGACCCCATCGTGGGCACCAGCTTTATCGACACGCTGCGAATGTTCCAGGATGACCCCAAAACCGAAGCGATCCTGATGATGGGGGAGATCGGCGGCAACGCCGAAGAGCAGGCTGCCGCCTTCATCAAGCAGTACGTCACCAAGCCCGTGGCGGCCTTCATTGCCGGGCGCACCGCTCCGGAAGGCAAGCGGATGGGTCACGCCGGCGCGATTATTTCCGGCGGTGCCGGCACCGCTGCCGACAAGGTGGCTGCCCTCGAAGCCGCCGGCGTCGTCGTCGCCGAGAGCCCGGCCGACATGGGCACGGCCATGCAGCGGGCGATCGCCAAGCGAAAATAAAGGCTGACGCACCGGTTTTGGTGCCAGCCCTGACAAGAAAAACAAGCAACTCCTTTCCCAAACTGCCAAACGGCTCGGCTTGGGATTGTCCGATTGACAGCTTTGCTGTAAATCTCGCGGTTGGCGTAGGCTGGAAGCCTTTCCAATGCGAAAGACAAGGATTGTCATGTTTGCCTGTCAGCGGAAGTGTGTCACCAATCTGGTGTGGTCTCTGACGTGCTGCGCGATTGTGCTGCTGGCCGGGACGGCGGCGGGCGAAGATCTCGGACTGGCGGTTCCCAAAGGGTTTACGATCACCCGCTACGCGGATGACGCCCTCGCCCACGACATCTACTCGATGACCATCGACTCGCTCGGCCGCGTGGCGGTTGCCGGGCCGGGTTATGTCAAAATCCTGATCGACACCAACAACGACGGCAAGGCCGACAAGGCGCTGGAGTACGCTGACGGCCCGGAAACGGGTGCCCAGGGGATGTGTTTTCTGGGCCGCGACCTCCTGTGTACTGGCGACGACGGATTGATTCTGTTTGAGGACCAGAACGGCGATGACCAGGCCGATGGTCCGCCCAAGACTTTCGTCCGCCTGCGAACCGGCAGTGAACACAACGCGCACGCCGTGCGGCGCGGACCGGATGGCTGGTGGTATCTGCTGGCTGGCAATACCGCCGGAATCTCGAAGGATTATGCGCGGCTGCCGCACCCGCCGGTGGCCAATCCCCACGGCGGCGTGATTCTGCGGATGCCGCCGGATCTGACGGCCGCCGAGGTGTATTGCGATGGCTTCCGCAATGCGTATGACTTCGATTTCAACACCCAGGGCGAAATGTTCGTCTACGACAGCGACGGCGAACGCGACGTTTCGCTGCCGTGGTACCTGCCGAGTCGGCTATTCCACGTGATGCCGGGAAATTCGCACGGCTGGATCACCGACAGTTGGAAGCGGCCGGACTACCTGTTTGATTCGGCCCCGGTGACCGCAGCCACCGGCCGCAGCTCGCCGACTGGAACTGTCTGCTACCGGCACACGCAGTTTCCCGCCGAATATCATGGGTCCCAGTTCGTTCTGGATTGGACCTTCGGACGGATTTTCGTGGTACCCGGCACCCGGGCCGGGGACACGTGGAAAGCGGAAGCCACGGCTTTTGTGACTGCGCGTGGCCAGCAGGGGTTCGCCCCCACCGACATTGAGGTCGGTCCGGACGGCAGTCTTTATGTGGCCGTGGGCGGACGGGGAACACATGGCACCGTGTACAAGATCACGCACGACAATGCGCCGAAGGCTCCGGTTCCGGCACTGTTGACCGTGAAGGCGGAGGCCAAGCCCGATGAACTGCTCAATGCCTGCCTGACAGCTCCGCAGCCCAACAGCAGTTGGTCGCGGACGCGGTGGCTCGTCCTGGCCCGCAAGCTGGGGGCTGGCCCCTTTTTGGGTGCCGCCCAGGACCAAAAACTTTCGCCCGCGGCCCGCATCCGCGCCATCGAAATTCTGACAGAACTGTTCATTGGTCTCCCCGCCAATGTGGCTGAGATCATGGCGACCGCCAACAGCCCCGAGGTGCGGGCTCGCGCGGCCTGGTCGCTGGGGGTCAAGCTGCCGCCGGATCTGCCAGCGGCAACGTGGGACCGCTACCTGAGTGATGCCGATCCCTTGGTACGCCGCGTGGCTCTGGAATCTCTGGCAACGACGGGCACGTCCACGGCTCCGTTGATCAAAACCGTGGCTGCCCGATTGAACGACGACTCGCGCCTAGTGCGGCTCGCCGCCTCGCGGCTGCTGCCCGCTATGGATTCTCCAACCTTCAAATCCGTGTCTGATGCCACGCGGCAACTGGGCTGGAAGGCAGCCCTGGCCAACTCCGTCGGATTTATCGCCCGTGGAGTCGCCAAGAACGACGGCAAGCCGGTGTTCATCCCTTATGGCATCGACATCGGCCGCCGCGTGATCGTGGGCAGTCATCCGGTCGAACTCAAGCTGGAGGCGGCCCGGGTGATTCAACTTGCCCTGGGCGACATGGGGCCGTCTGGACCAATCGCGCCTGTTTTCGACGCCTATGCCTCCACGTTGGATCTGACCAAGTTCGAGCGGGAACTCGATCCACTGCGGATCGCCATTGCGAATGTGTTTCCCACCGGCAACCGCGAACTCGACATCGAGCTGTCGCGCATCGCGGCGATGCTGGAGAGCATCAATGACGACCTGTTGAACAAGATCCTGGCGAAGCTCACACCCGACAGCAATCCGATCGACGACATCCACTATCTGGTCGTCGCCGCCCGTCTGCCCGTGTCCATTGGCAAGGCGCAGCGGGAGATTCTGGGCCGCGCGCTGGTGAGTCTCGACAAGAAGCTGGTCGACCGCCACCTGCTGACAGACAACAATTGGAACGATCGTATCGGCGAACTGTACAGCCGCCTGTGCGAGCAGGATTCGGATCTGCCCGCCTCCCTGCTGGAGCAACCCGGCTTCGGTCGTCCCGCCCACGTGACCTACCTCTCGAAGCTGCCGGAAACAGAACTGCCCAGGGCGATCGACCTGTTCTACACCGCGGCGATGAAGACCCCGGATTATCCGTGGAACAACGATGTGGTGTTCGTGGTGGGTTATGGAAAGAAGCCAGAACACACGCGGATCATCCGCGATCAGTTCGACAAGTTCGCGCTGCGGATGTCGGTGCTGATGGTGCTGTCGACGAAGCCCGAGGAGCAGGACCGTGCCCGTTTTGCCGCGGGGCTGGATTCCGGTCCGGTTGAAGTGCTGACGAGCTGCGTGACCGCCTTGGAAAAGTTGCCGCCGAAAAAGGATCCCGAGGAATTGGTGAGCCTGGTGAAGCTGCTGCGTCGGTTGGGCTCGGAAAAGTCGGAATTTCCCCTGCGCGAGCAGGTGGTGAAGCTGCTGGAACGCAACACGGAAGAGAAGTTCGCCTTCGTGCGTGGTGCTGCCGGGCATGTGCCGCAGCCGGAGGCGATTGACGGTTGGACGAAATGGGTGACGGCACAGTACCCGACACAGGCCGCGCAGATTCTGGGCAGCAGCGATGTTCAGGAGTCTGGTCTGAAGGCGCAGCTCGCCAAGATCGACTGGGAGAAAGGCGACGCCGAGCGGGGGAAAAAGCTGTTCACCAGCCGCAGTTGTGCCCAGTGCCATTCTGGCAGCAGCGGTTTGGGTCCCGACTTGGCGGGAGCCACGGGACGGTTCTCGCGCGAGGACCTGTTCATGGCGATCGTCGCGCCCAACCGCGATGTCTCCCCGCGCTATCAAACGATTCTCGTCGAAACCAAAGCCGGCAAGACCTACACCGGCCTGGTCGTGTACGAGTCCGTCGATGGCCTGTTGCTGCGAAATGGGACCAACCAGACTTTCCGCATCGAAGCCGCCGATCTCGAATCGAAACGATCGCTGCCCACCTCCCTCATGCCATCAGGCCTGATGAAGGACTTGAAGGATGCCGACTACGCCGACCTCTACCGCTATCTGAAGACGCTGAGTCTGCAGACGGCGGAAGCTGAACCGGAGGAAGACACCAAGAAGAATTAGGTGCTGCGAACTTCTCCGCTTCGCACGTTATGGCTCGACTCAATACCGAAAGCACATTGGCCCGAGTTCGGTGTTGCCTTCGCATCGGTCCGCGGCATCGTGGTCGAGCCCCTGACCCGTCTCAATGATGTGAATTGCGTCCTTCGCCTCCTCGCACATCGGCCACCAGTAGCCGGGTGCAAGGCGGTGATCATTCTTTGCAATCTCGCGTAGTCGCGGCAGCGCGGGTCGCAGAAAGCGGTTCAGTTGATGGTTGTGCCAGAAATCGCTTTTCGCCAATTGCATGATCACGTACATCGACCAAAATTGAACGTCGATGTCAGCATGGTCCAGCCCGGGCAGCGCTGCGGCCCAGACGCGGCGAAAGATGCTTGTGCGGCGATCTTGGAGTTCGGACTGACAACCCAATGCATCGCCAGCATCGCCCCGCAGCCAGCCTGGCAAGTCGGAACGCTCAAATATTGCGACGAGAATCTCTACGGTCCCTGATTGGTCGCAGGACTTGAGGCCGTGAACGACGGCGTCCAGCCAGTGGACGTCGGGTGCTGCGGTTGCGAGTTCCGCCGAGCCGATTCGGATAAGTTCGTGGGCGGCGCGGCGCCCCTTCATCCAACCCAACTCGTGCGCGCAGGTGACACGGAACGCCGAATCCGCGTGCATCAGCCGCAACAAGGCCGCTTCGCTGCCAGCAGGCTTGAATTCCCCCAGCCAGCAAATCCCGAAGTTCTTTAGCTTTGGCGGAAGGCTCGGCAACGCCGCCACCAATTCCCCCAGCGTTGTGATACCCCGCGCCGCAAGACGTCGGGAAGCGCGAAGTTGTTCGGACTGCCACGCGGTCCGTGGCTCCGCGTCCTGGGCAAAGCGCTGCTTGAGCAGGTCAGTCAGCTTCGGCAGTCCTGTCGGCATCGACTGTTTTCGTTCCACCTTTTCACCACGCAGTTCTTACGGTAAAAACCGAATTCAACTTGATGCATCATTTGGGTTTTGCTCAGCCCGAATGGCCTTGCGTGTCCTGGCAGCATGCAATGTTCTTGTGTCGAAGGCCAGCCGTTCAGGGGTCATCTCAGCGTGCCGCACACATCGAAACGCGCAGAAGCCGATGCCGAATCACTGCTCGCTTTCCTGAACACCCTGGCCGGGCTGCAGTCACTGGACGACCAGCTCGTCGAACTGGTCAAAATGGTGTCGGCGATCACCGATGCCGACCGTGGCACCATCTTTCTGCATGACGACACCACCGGCGAACTCTATGTTCGCGTGTCGGAAGGCGGACATATCCCAGAAATCCGCGTCTCGGATGAGGCGGGCGTGGTGGGGCATGTCTACACCACCGGCGTCAGCCTGATCATTCCGGAGGCGTACGCCGACTCGCGGTTCAATCCCGAGGTCGACGAACAGACCGGGTACCGGACACAGAGCATTCTCTGCGTGCCGATCCGTTCGCGCCGTGGCGAACTGATGGGTGTGGCTCAGGCCCTCAACAGCCGCTCCGGCCGCTTTTCGCAGCACGACCTCGACCAGCTTGAACTGGTGATGCAGCAGGCCTCCATCGTGATGCATGGTTCAGTCTCGGTGGCCCGGCTTCTGGACAGCCAAAAGAAGGACGCCGAGTTTCTGCATGTTGTCGCGGAGATTTCGTCTGAGATCCAACTGGGGCCGCTGTTGCGGATGATCATTTCGATGGTCACGCGGATGCTCAGCGCCGAACGCTCGACACTGTTCCTGCACGACCCAAAAACCAGTGAGCTGTACACCGAGGTGGGTGAAGGGCTGGGAGCCACGCGGATCCGCTTCCCGCACGACAAGGGGATCGCCGGGACGGTGTTCCAAACCGGCGAAACCGTGAACATTCCCTATGCTTACGCCGACCTGCGGTTCAATCCGGCGTTCGACCGCCAGACGGGGTTCTTCACGCGGTCGCTGCTGTGCGTGCCGGTGCTCAACAAGCGCGGCGCGGTGATCGGCGTGACTCAGGTGCTCAACAAGATCGGCGGCACGTTCCACTCCCAGGACGAAATCCGATTGAAGGCGTTCAGCTCGCAGATCGCCGTGGCCCTGGAAAACGCCCGCCTGTTCGAAGATGTCCAGAACATCAAAAACTACAACGAAAGCATTCTGGAAAGCATGTCGAATGGCGTCGTCACGTTTGACGCCCAGCAGCGGCTGGTCACGTGCAACCAGGCCGGGCAACGGATCTTCGGCGTCACCGCCAACGAGATTGTGTCGCAGCCCGCGGCTCAATTCCTCGGGGAGCAGAACGCGTGGCTCCGGGAGAAACTGCAGCGGGTGGAGACCGAGCGCAAGGCCGCGATCACCATGGACGCGGAACTCGTTGTTGGCAACGAGAAGCGCTCGGTCAATGTGACCGTGCTGCCGCTGACCCGCAGCCAGCGCGACAGCCTGGGCTCGATGGTGCTGATCGAAGACATCAGCCGTGAAAAGCGGATGATGTCCACCATGTCGCGGTACATGGATCCGGGCATTGCCGAACGCCTGCTCAAAGCCGGCGAAGAAATTCTGGGCGGCCAGTCGCAAATGGCCACCGTGCTCTTCTCGGACATCCGTGGGTTCACCACGCTGACGGAAGAGCTGGGTGCCCAGGGAACGGTCACGCTGCTCAACGACTATTTCACGATCATGGTCGACTGCATCCAAAAAGAAGAAGGGATGCTCGACAAGTTCATCGGCGACGCGATCATGGCGGTGTTTGGCACGCCGATCGCGCATCAGGACGATCCCGACCGTGCCGTGCGGGCGGCCATCAGCATGCTTCGCGAACTGGGAGATTTTAATGCCCTGCGGGCCACACGCGGGCAGAAGCCCATCGACATCGGCGTTGGTCTGAACACCGACCAGATTGTCACCGGAAACATCGGTTCGCCAAGGCGGATGGACTACACCGTCATTGGCGATGGTGTCAACCTGGCTTCCCGCCTGGAGGGGGCGTGCAAGCAGTATGGGGCGCACATCCTCATCAGCCAGAACACGCTCGACATGTCGCGCGACACGTATCGCACGCGGCAGGTCGACGCGGTGATCGTGAAGGGCAAGACCGAGCCGGTGCAGATCTACGAGGTGCTGGACTACCACACGGAAGATTCGTTCCCCCACATGCGCGACGTGTTGGAACTGTTTAGAAGCGGGCTCGACCTGTATCACCAGCGGCAGTGGGACAAGGCGATCGCCGAGTTCGAGCACGGGCTCGAACTGCACCCGCACGACAAGGCGGCCCGACTCTACATCGAGCGCTCCCGCACCATGAAGCTCAACCCGCCGCCCGATGGCTGGGCGGGGGTGTGGGTCATGGATCACAAGTAATCGTGGTCTGAGCGAACTGGAAAGCGTGCCACGCATTTTCCTGCGATTGTAGCCCGGTTGCGCCCTGTTTGGCCGCTGCTCAATTCAGGTGACACGCAACGCCGCAAAGGCGCAAAGAGGAAGTTGACATTCCCAACTTTCGCCCCAAAGCATTCCCACCTCGCGCCGTATGTCGCACAGGATCTTTCCTTTGCGTCTTTGCGTCTTTGCACCTTTACGTGCCACCCTCGTTTTTGCGGACCAGTTCGCCTTCCTGCTGGGACAGCGAAAGCACTTCGCCAGGTTTCTTCCTGCTTTTTCCTCCAAGTGGATTAAGGAATCCCCTGTTCGTTCGTCATGATGGGTGAGCCGCGCGTTTCCGGCGGGCAAAGTGCCCAAATCGCCTGGCGTGATTCTGGGACACCGCCAGCGGATCTGGAGTGAGCGCCAGCAAGCGGATCCGCGACAGGTGTCCCGGAATCACGCAATGTTGAACAGGTAATGAACAACAACGGGCACGACAATCGTTCGGGGTGGATCGAAGCGACCCTTCAGCAATTTGAGGGGCCACTCCTGCGGTACGCCCTGCGGCTCACGCGGAATCTGGAAGTTGCCCGCGACGTCGTGCAGGAGACTTTTCTCAAGCTGTGCCATGAGGATCCGGCCAGCCGGCAATCTCACCTGGCGGAGTGGCTGTTCACGGTCTGCCGGAACCATGCCATCGACCGTCGCCGCAAGGAGCAGCGGATGAGCACCATGACCGAAGACACGCTGGCCGTCCTGACCGTCCCCCGGTCGCAGACGCCAGACACGGTGGAGACCGCCGACGCGTCCCGCGCGGTTTTGCAGCACCTGGAACACCTGCCGGAAAACCAGCAGGAGGTGATCCGGCTGAAGTTCCAGAACGACCTGAGCTATCGGGAAATCAGCGGCATCACGGGCCTGTCGGAATCGTATGTGGGCGTGCTGCTGCACATGGGACTGAAAGCCCTGCGGGAACGCCTGACGTAATTGCGTCAAGACAAAAGTAATTTCAGATTTCAAATTTCACAGTCTGTCAAGCGGCGTCGAACTGTTGGCTTCGGCTGAGGTGTGCAGCACGCACTTTCGTCCTGCAAATTGAGCGCTGCTAAAAGCGGTCCGTCGCAAACACAACCAAGCATCCGAACCAAATCCATCCCGGAGCCAATCATGTCTGAACCGCTGCACCCCGACGACCCGCGGCTCACCGCGTATGCATTGGGCGAACTCAACGCCGACGACCGGCTCCTCGTGGAGCAGTGGCTCGCCGAGAACCCCGCCGCCCGGACGGACATTGAACAGGTTCAGGCGCTCGCCGTGACGCTCACGGCGCAACTGCATACCGAACCGGTTCCCAGTCTCAGCGGCGTCCGTCCCGACTGTGTCGCTCTCACACAGCCAGCCACACCAGCAACACGCACGCACCGGGCGTGGCGGAGAGCTGCGATCTCGGTCTCGGCCATGTCTGTCTGCGCCGTGGGTCTATGGGGCGTCAAAGTGGCTCTGGACCGGCTGGCTCCGCAACCAGTCGACGTGGCTGCCAATCTCGATGCCAGTCACAGCGAAATGCGGTCCAAAATCAGCTCCGCCGCCATTGGGTCTGGCGGGCGGCCGAACGCTGGATCAGGTCCATCCATCAGCACGCTTCAAGATGAAGAGGGTGTGGAAGAGTTCGACCGTGGATCGGTCGCGCGAACTGTGGCTGTGCGCCAGCCCAAGGCTGCGGGGAGCGGCCCAGAATCCAGCGTTGAAGCACAGACGTGGACGGAAGTCTCCCAGCGGCGCAGCAAGTATTCGCGGAGAGATCTCGCTGCTGAAGGCTCAAAGGCGGGCAATCCATCTTCGATACCCGTGGAATCAGACTCCGTCCTGCCTGTGGGCACAGAGTACGCCGATCGGGAACCGGCGGCGAAGAATGAACGCGGCTGGAAGCGAGGCGAATCCGGAAAGTCCAGCGGCGACCAGGTTACATCCTTGGACGTCCAAACCGTTGACGCAGGGCGTCAAGACTGGCGCACTCAGAAATCTGGCGACGAGGCACCATCCAAGGATGGCGAGAAAGGGAACAGCACCGGTAAGGGATATGATGCCGATGGGGCGCAGCCAGCGGGAGGCGGCGTGCCGTTGGTCCCCACGGGCTCGGACCGACTCGATGTCGACAAGGAGCTTTCAGCCGGCGGGAAGCCGGGGGCGGCGGGGCCGCGGCCTGCCGGTTCGAAGGGAGGCTCGTCCGAAGTCGACGGACTGGCGACATTGACTGAAGAAGCAGTGACCGGGCCGCAAAGCAACGTCGACCCTGCTCAACAACAGGGGGCTGTCGCCAGTCTGGCCAAGGGCGAGCCCGCCGGTGAGAAAGGCCGTCCCGTCGAACAGAAGGGAAACGCCGCGACGACCAAACTGATGGTCACACCGCGGATTATCGTGCAGGAGGAGCAAGCGCAGTTGGCTCGCGTTGAGGGCGAAGCCAAGTTCCGTGAGTCGGAACGCAAGCCGGCCGAGGAGAACTTTCGGTACGGACGGGAAGCCCAGCGGGAGAGCAACGCCGAAGGTTATGTCGTCCTCCCCGAGCTGCCGTTCGTCGTCACCGCCGAGAACCCCCTGTCCACCTTCGGCATTGATGTCGACACTGCGTCCTACGCCAACATTCGCCGGTTCCTGCGCCAGGGACAGCTTCCGCCGGCCGGCGCGGTGCGGTTGGAAGAGATGCTGAACTACTTCACCTACGAAGACCCGACACCCACCGACGACAAGCCGTTTGCCGTCCATGTCGAAACGGGTGCCTGCCCGTGGACGCCGGGGCACCAGTTGGTTCGCGTGGCCCTGCGGGGACGCGATGTCGATCGCGACAAGCGGCCGCACTCCAACCTGGTGTTCCTAGTTGATGTCTCCGGCTCGATGCAGGCCGCCAACAAGCTGCCGCTGGTGCAGTCGTCGCTCCAAATGCTGGTCGATCAGCTCAACGAGAACGACAACATCGCGATTGTGACCTACTCCAACGAGGCCCGCGTGGCTCTCGAATCGACGGCGGGCCACCGTAAGGATGAAATCAAGGCGCTGATTCAAAGCCTGCATGCCGATGGCTCAACCAACGGGGCCGGCGGGATCCAGTTGGCGTACCGGATGGCGGCGAGCCACTTCCTCAACGAAGGGACCAACCGTGTCATCCTCTGTACCGACGGCGACTTCAACATCGGGGTCTCCAGTGATGAGGAGTTGTCCAAAATGATCGCCGAGAAGGCCCAGAGCGGCGTGTTTCTCAGCGTCTTTGGCTTCGGCATGGGCAATCTGAAGGACAGCAAGCTGGAGTCGCTCGCCGACAAGGGGAACGGCCAGTATGGGTACATCGACGACCAGGTCGAGGCCCACAAGGTGTTCGTCGAGGAACTATTCGGCACGCTGCTGACCATCGCCAAGGATGTGAAGCTGCAGGTCGAATTCGACAAGACGCTGGTCGCCTCGTACCGACTGCTCGGCTACGAGAACCGGCAGATGGCCGCCCAGGAATTCCGCAACGACAAGAAGGACGCGGGTGAGATGGGCTCGGGTCATCGCGTCGCGGCTCTGTATGAGATCGCCCCTGTGGCTGCCGAAGTTTCGGAGGCCGGTGCAAAAAAGGAGCTGGAGGTCTTGGCGGGAGCCGAAACGCCCGTGGGTCCCAGCCGGTTGACCGTCCATGTCCGCTACAAGCAGCCACGGGCCGAGACGGCGACGGAGTTCCATGTGGCCGGTCCCAACGGGACTGCTGCTCCTTCGCGGGACTTCCAGTGGACGACCGCGGTCGCCGCGTGGGGGCTGATCCTGCGAAACTCGCAGTTCAAAGGCCAGGCCAGCTTTGACATGGTTCAAGAACTGGCGAGTGCCGCCAAGGGTGAGGACAGCAACGGCCGCCGGCGTGAGTTCGTCGAACTCGTGGGGCTGTCGAAGGCGTATTCACATCGCTACGAGAGCGAACGCCTGCGACTGACCGGCAGCGAGCCCGCCCCCACGACTCCGGCTGCTCCCCCTGAAAAATTGAGCGACGAAGCCGCCCTCACAAAGGCGAGTGTGAACGGCAAATACACCCGGCTGGTTGAGAAACTGACCGTCGAAAAGGACTATCTCTCGTACGGGGCCTTCAGTGAGTACGGCCACTGGACCGGCAACTCCTACGCCGGCAACGACCATCTGCCCCAGGGACATTGGGTGTATGTCTACCCGAACTGGTACATTTGGGGGGACATGAAGCAGGAAGACAAGCCGAAATAGTGCCGTGGCACGGACTGCAGGTCCTCGAAGCCGGCCTTCTGGCCGGCTTCGTTCATTGCATGACATGGACGCCCGGCGCGCGATCCTTTAATCTGCTGAAACGCCGCCGCGTCCATCTCATTCTGCGGACCTTTCATGAAACGCACGATTCCTTTGCTGATCGCGTCGATCGCGGGTTTCGTCATGGTCGTGGCCTATTTCATCCCCCTGACCGAAACGTGGGGCGACAAGGCGGCAACCTGGTTCAGCATCCTCTCCGCCGTGGCTCTCGTCCTCGGCGGTGGCAACCTGCTCAAAGTGCATCTGCACACGATCTCCCGGCAGCGGGCGGGCTGGGGTTATTCCGCTGTCACCGTCGTGGCTTTTCTGGTGACCGTGTTCGTGGGAATGCTCAAGATCGGCGTGCCACCCTCGCCCGATTTTCCCGGCCACCCGTGGGCCGGGGCGTTCGATGCCGAAGAGAGCGCGATCACGTGGACGTATGACTTCATCGTCGCGCCGATCACCTCCACGATGTACGGCATGCTGGCGTTCTATGTGTCCTCAGCCGCCTTCCGGGCGTTCCGGGCGAAGAACCTGGAAGCCACGCTGCTGCTGGTGACGGCGGTGATTGTGCTGCTCGGGCAGACCTACGCGGGCGTGGCGGTCAGTCAGTTTCTCACCGGCGTGATGCCCGCGTCGATCACCAACAACACCAGTTGGATGCGCTTCGACAAGCTGACGGTTGTGATTCAGGATGTCTTCAACACCGCTGGCGTCCGCGCCATCACCATCGGCGTGGCCCTCGGCATCTCCGCCACCGCCCTGCGCGTGCTGCTGGGAATGGACCGCTCGTACATCGGTTCCGATTAGGCCCCAGCGCGACAGTCCGCTTTGAGCGGAGCCACGGGTTCGGTGAATGAGAGGGCGTTAGCTCACCACTCTTCGTTCCCTTCGTTTGCTGCTGTTCAAAAATCCTCAGGTCGGCAGGCCGACCACAACTAGGTCGGCGAAATATTTGGCGATGTGCCAGAGAGGATCGCGTTCGGAGTAGAAAATTTTGAACAGAAGGAAACGAAGAGAAAGGATGTCAGTCTCTGCAAGGACTTGAAACTGTTGACACTCTGGTCCATCGACCGTGGAGCGGTCCTCTGGTCTTGAGCCTCAATCCACATCAAGGCCGGCTTTTGTCGGACACGTCAATTCTGAGATTTGCAGTTCCAACCCGTTGTGTCCTTAGCCTGAATCAACTGCGGCTCGCCAGGGCAACACATCTGAGTCGCAACATATGCCTTTTCAATAAGTTAGAGCATGCGTATGGTCCTTGCCGACGATTGAAGCC
This sequence comes from Planctomycetaceae bacterium, assembly GCA_021732845.1. GTDB lineage: Bacteria > Planctomycetota > Planctomycetia > Planctomycetales > Planctomycetaceae > JAKFUF01. The sequence goes on from JAKFUF010000120.1 coordinate 30,390, forward strand.
ACGGCCCGTTTCGAGTATGATTTCGGCTTGCAGATGCGGTTGGTTTTTCTCGCGGGAGCCACGTTGAAAACGGGGCTGGTTGGCGGGAGTGCAGACAGGAGTGTGATTGTTGTCAACTGACGGGAACGGGACGGCTGCAGGCGGCGAGGAAGCCACCGAATCGATTCAGTTGCTGGACATCCGCGACGAGATGCAGTCCAGCTATCTGACGTACGCGATGAGCGTGATCATCAGCCGCGCGCTGCCGGATGCCCGCGACGGGCTGAAGCCGTCGCAGCGGCGCATTCTCGTGGCGATGAATGACCTGCGGCTCAGCCCGAATTCGAGCCGCGTCAAATGCGCCAAGATTTCCGGCGATACCAGCGGCAACTATCACCCGCACGGCGACGGCTCGATCTATCCAACGCTCGTTCGCATGGCGCAGACCTGGGTCATGCGCGAGGTGCTGATCGACAAGCAGGGGAATTTCGGTTCACTCGCCGGCCTGCCGCCCGCAGCCATGCGTTACACCGAAGCCCGGCTGTCGGCCGTGGCTGGGGAGATGCTCCAGGACATCGACCGCGACACGGTCGATTACGCCCCCACGTACGACAACCGCAACATGGAGCCGGTGGTTCTGCCGGCCAAACTGCCGAATCTGCTGATCAACGGGTCGACTGGTATCGCCGTCGGCATGGCGACCAGCATTCCACCGCACAACCTAGGCGAAGTCTGCAGCGCGGTGCTGGTGCTGATCGACAACCCTGATGCCACGCTGGGCGAACTCCAAGCTGCTTTGCCTGCTCCAGACTTCCCCACCGGCGGGATCATCTGCGGCCGTTACGGCACGCGCCAAGGTTACTTGACGGGCCGGTCGACGATCACCGTGCGGGCGCGGACACACTTTGACACCGAGAAAAACGCCGATGTGATCGTCGTCACCGAAATTCCGTACATGGAGACCCGTGACCGCATCCGCGAAAAGCTGGAGCTGCTCGTCAAGGAAGACCGCGTGAAGGGGATTTCGCGCGTCGTTGACCTCACCGACCGAACTCTGCCCGAGTGGCAGGTGCGGCTGCACATCGTGCTCAAGCGCGACGCCGACAAGGATGTGGTGCTGAACCAGTTGTTCCAGTATTCGCCGCTGCAGACGACGTTCAGCATCATCATGCTGGCCCTTGTCGGCAAACGGCCTGAACTGCTGCCGCTGCGGGCGCTGCTGCAAAACTTCCTGCGGCACCGCGTGGACGTGCTTCGCCGGCGGACGGAGTTTCAGCTCGCCGAGGCCCGCAAACGCAAACACACGGTCGAAGGCCTGTTGATCGCGCAGATCGACATCGACCAGGTGATCAGCACGATCCGGAATTCACCCAGCCGCGCCGAAGCCCGCGAGCGGCTGCAGCTCATTGCCGTTCCCGGCGGGTTGATCGAGCGGGCGCTGGGCGATATCGGTTACAAGGTCTTTCAGGACGAACGCGGAGTCTCCGAGAACTATTCGCTCTCCCCGACGCAGGCCGAGGCAATTGTCTCAATGCAGCTCGGCTCGCTGGCCGGGCTGGAACGCGACAAGCTCGGCGACGAGTACCGCCAACTGCTCAATGAGATCCTGGAGTACATCCGGCTCCTCTCCGACGAGGCCAATCTCCTGGCGCTGGTGCGCGACGAGATGGTCGAGATGCGCGACAAGTACAGCGACAAGCGGCGGACGACGATCAGCGAGGAAGAACTCGGTGACGTCAACATGGAGGACCTGATCGAAGAGCAGACGGTCGTGGTCACGCTGTCGCATCGCGGCTACATCAAGCGGATGGAGCTGGACTCCTACAAGGCCCAGGGCCGCGGCGGCAAGGGGATCACTGGAGCCAAGGCGGACGACGCAGATCCGATCCAAGACCTGTTTGTGTGCAGCACCCACGACTACCTGATGTTCTTCACCAACCAGGGGAAGGTCTTCTGGCAGAAGGTGTACGACATCCCTCTGCAAAGCCGCACCGCCCGCGGCCGGGCGATTGTCAACCTGCTGCAACTCGGCGAAAGCGAAAAGGTCTTCAGTTGCCTGGCGGTCCGCGAATTCGACGACCTGCGGCAACTGGTGATGGCCACCCGTGCTGGCATCGTCAAGAAGACGGCCCTCTCCGCCTACGCCCGTCCCCGCACCGGCGGCCTGATCGCCATCAAGCTCGAAGAAGGCGATGAACTGATCGACGTGGTCATCGTCTCGCCCGACGAGGATCTGATCCTCTCGACTGCGGCGGGCATGGCGATCCGCTTTGCCCAGGAGGACGCCCGCAGCATGGGCCGCGACACGCGCGGCGTGAAGGGGATCAAGCTCCGCAGTGGCGATCATGTGGTGGGAATGGTTGTTGCCCGGCCGGATCTGGAATTGCTCACCGTCTGTGAGAATGGCCACGGCAAGCGCACGCCAATCGGCAATGCGATCTCCGCCGATGCCGTGTCCGGCGAAGCGGTGAATGGAGAAGCGGCGAACGGGGAAGCCACGGCTGACGACGCCGAAACCGGCGATGAGGTTCCTGAAGGCGTGGAGGACACCGAGGAAGTCTCCGGCGAGGAGACTGCCGACGGAGAAACGACCTCCAGCAGCATGCAGTACCGGCGGCAGAAGCGCGGCGGCATGGGGGTCCGCGACATTAAGACCAGCGACCGTAACGGCAAAGTGGTCGACGTGATCACCGTCAACGATCGCGACGAAGTACTGATGGTCACCGCCCAGGGGATGATCCAGCGTGTCCGCGTCGGCGAAATCCGCCGCTGTGGCCGCAACACGCAAGGTGTGCGGGTGATTCGGCTGGATGAAGGTGACAAACTTGTCTCGCTCGCCCGCGTTCCGCCCGACGATATTGAAACCGTACTGGCTGCCGAAAGCCCCGCGACAAGTGCACCCACGAGCGATACCCCTGTCATTCTTCCGCCAACCACGCCACCGGACGAACCGCCCGCAGAGTAACAACGTGCTTGCCGACAATGACTTCATTGCCTGTCGTGTCGGCTTGCGCCCTTTCGTGTGTCTGTCAGTTCTTCGCTACCTTTCGGGGGAGCTTCTGGCGGAATTTCTACGGATTTCTTCCTGAGAAGTTCGTAGATGTCCAAGGGCAGCAACAGGGTGTCCAGCCCGAGGGCCAACGGGATGTCGACGATTGCCAAGGGGAAGAACAGGTAGACGAGGCCGTGCTGCGCATCATAGTCCGTTTGCCCGATGAATGGTTCGCTCACCACATACGAGACGAGACAAACATCGATCGCCGTCGCCGGATAAACCGGCAGACGCTCCGAGTACGCACCAGTGCGAACACCAATGCTGGCGCAGCCGCTCAGCGCGATGAGCGAGACCGCAAAAAGAAGGAGCCGGCGAGAGAGAGGCATCGCGCCCAATTAGCAGCAAACCGCAATTCGTGTCAACACGAATCCACGTGTTTCACGTCGCGGTGGACAGCCGTCCGTCTGTCAGGTCGCAGTGCCGCGGGAAGCGGGCGGCGAGTTCCAGGCTGTGGGTGACGGCGATCAACACCGTTTGCTGTTCCTTGCAGAGGTCCAGCAGTGTGCTGCCAATCGACGCGGCGTTTTCGCGGTCCAGGTTGCCGGTCGGTTCATCGGCCAGCAGGATGGAAGGCTGATTGAGCAGGGCCCGGCAAATGGCCACGCGCTGCCGCTCGCCGCCGGAGAGTTCTGCCGGACGGTGTGTCAGCCGGGCGGAAAGTCCCACCCGTTCGAGAAGCTGCCGGGCGCGCGCCTCTTCCGTGGCTCCCGCTCCACTGCCGGCCAACGCGGGGATCAGCACATTTTCCAACACCGTGCATTGCGGCAACAAGTAGTGATCCTGAAACACAAACCCGATGTGCTTGTTGCGAAACGCCGCCAGTTTGTCGGCGTTCAGGCTGAACGGGTTTTGCCCTAGGACCTGCACCGTGCCAGCGGTCGGCTGGTCCAGCGTGCCGACAATGTACAGCAGCGTGCTCTTGCCCGCTCCCGACGGTCCGGTAATCGCCAGGGCCTCGCCGCGGCTCATTTGCAGGTCGACATCCCGCAGCACATCCAGGCTGCCGCCAGCCGAGTCGAATCTCTTGCCGAGGTGTTCAACGGACAAATCAGCCAAGCGGCGTCTCCGAGCAATGGTGGTTAGCGGGTCGCAATGGCCGTCGCGGTGGCATACGCGCGGCAATGCGAAATGGTCACCAGAATCTCCCGAATTCCCAGTTCGTCGGCCACCCGCCGCGCGCCGCCGTGCAGGGTGACAAACGGCTGGCCGGTGTTGGCGGAGCCGACCTCGATATCCTTCCAGCCGACCCCCTTGGCCCAGCCGGTGCCCAGGGTTTTCATGATCGCCTCTTTGGCGGCCCAGCGGCCGGCAAAATGCTGCAGGTGGTTCTTCCGCCGCTGGCAGTATTGAATCTCGCTGTCTGTATAAACGCGATTCAAAAAGTGTTCCGCGTGGCGCTCAATCATCTGGCCAATGCGCGGGACTTCGATGATATCCGTACCCAACCCGAAGATCGGCGATTCGGGGAACTTGTCGTCCGCGCGGCAGTGCTTGTTGGCATCGTATGGATGATGGTATTCAACCATGTGAACTGCACGCGGACGATGTCAAGAAAGAAGATGGGCTTTCAAGCCCATCCCAAAGCGGCTTCGTCATCATGGCCCAGGAGGGCCAAGCCACGCGGAGGGCGATCAATCCCGGCGGGCCGCCAGTTTCATGAGCAGTCGCAGGATTTCCAGGTAGAGCCACACGAGCGTGACCATCAGCCCAAATGCGCCATACCACTCCATGTACTTGGGAGCACCGTAGCGAACGCCCTGTTCGATCTGGTCGAAGTCCAGAATCAGGTTCAACGCCGCCACGATCACCACGATCACACTGACGCCGATGCCAATCGGTCCGCTGCCGTGAATGTAGGGAATCGACATCCCCATCATTCGCATCACGAAGCTCGCCAGGTACATCAGGCAGATCGCGCCCATCGCGGCGGAGAGCCCCAAAACGAAGCCACGCGTGGCTCGAATCCAGCCCATCTGGTACACGATGGCGAGGGACACCAGCGTCAGCAGGGTCAGGCTGCCCGCCTGCAGGACCACGCCGGGAACGCGGAGGTCGGCCATTGCGGAGATCGTCCCGAGGACCAGGCCTTCGCCGAGGGCATAGATCGGCGCGGTCAGCCCGGCCCAGCGCGGGACAAAGCTTGTCACCAAACCGGCGACGACGGCCACCGCCAGGCCACCCAGAAACCACGGCATGGCCGAATCAATTCCCGCGCTCAAATCCACGGCCTTGTGGACCAGCCCCCAGGTGTACATGGCGGTCCCCAAGGCCAGCGTCGCGAGGACGCCGCCCTTGAACGCCGTGCCCTGCAGGGTCATCGCCTGCGAGCCGTGCGCCGGGGTGGCTTGACTGAATACGCGGGGACTGAGGGTGGGGTTGCCGGTCCGAAACATTGTACTCTCCAAGGATTTGAAGCTGCCTCAACATCAACGGCTTCTGCGGACGGGTGGTTCACTGAATCATTGCTGGAATCGCCGCTGTGGGCAAGTCCTGCTCCTGCGCGTGTCACAACTTACTATGCGCTGGGCAGCCTATTGATCCTCGGCCTCCGCCGTCGGAACGGCCCCCTTCTCCGCAGATTTCGATTCGATGGCCAGCAGCCGCTGGCTCTGCTCAGACAAGGGCGATTGTTCTGACGGGCGAAAGACGCGTTTGACCCAGTCCAGCATCCCCTGCTCGACATGCTTCATTTCCTGCAAGGCCTCATCGAGATGCCGCTGCCACGTGGGACCGAACACGGGGTTCGACGCCAGCATGGAGTTGATCGCCCGGTCATAGACATGCAGCAGTCGCAATTCGGCCTGACTGGGCTTGCCCATCAAGGTCTTGTTGGTGACCCGCAGGTTCTCATTGATCCGCCGCATTTCCTCGAGTTCTGTCTTAAGCCTCAGGAGCGACTCGGCCTCAATCTCGGCACGCGTTGAGAGTACCCGCTTGTAGTTGTCGATTTCCTGTTGGAGCCGCCGGGCCTGCAAGCGCGCGGCGGGAGACGGCAACTGAACCCCAATGATGAAGGTCGCGATCATCAGGATCACACTGACCACCAGGCCGGGATGAGCCATGCACCATTCAAAAAATGCCACGTGCGAACTCCAATCAGACGATAGCCCCACTCCCAGGATCTTAGTGGGTGACGGGTCATTTGTCCGCATCGCCCCGTCGTGACAATCCCGCCTCGCCGTACAGGATCTCCCGGACCTCGGCCTCGAACACCCGAACCCGCTGACTCTTCGAACATCTTTAGAAATCCAGGCGAACCCCGTCGTGCCCCCTCGGAATTGATCCGTAGGAGATTGGCTGGCGTTGCCTTACCGTGCAAGCTAGACTTCCGGTTGATGCTGTGGAAAAGCAGTATTTCGTTGGGAACAAACTGGTTATTGAGCCCGGACTCGCGCCAATCGGGCATCAAGGAGCGCTGATACGTGTTAGTGGCAATTGCATGCAAGCATGGAACCCTGAATGCAGAACATCAGGAATACATCACGCGAAAGTCGGAGAAACTGCTGACCTATTTTGAACGCGTCACGCAAATCACGGTGACGGTGTCGTTTGAAAAGGAGCGGTCGCGCGTTGAAATCCTGGTGGATGCCGAACACAAGCACAATTTTGTCGCTCACGACGAAGCGGACGAACTGATCCCCGCCTTCGACCTCACGCTCCACAAGATGGAACAGCAGATCAAGAAATACAAAGAGAAGATTCAGGATCATCGCCGCACCCCGCCCATGGACGGTGGCGTCGAATGACTGCTGCGGCCTGTCGCCGCCAGTCCCGACAGTGGCGGAAGACACATCCAGACATTCACGGTGGCACAATTGCAGCAAAGTGTGGAGAATCGAGCTGTCGCTCCCGGTGAAGTTCAATCATTCATCCTTCATTGACGTTGGTCTGTGCCGCGTGTGATGTCCCCGCCATGGGGGTTGCATGCGTGACGGAGTTGCGGCAGACATTGCTCGACAGGGGAGACCCGGAGCGCGGAATCTAAGGAGTGTTTCATGAAGTTGACGGAATTCGTCGTTCCTCAGGCGATCATCCCCAACTTGAAGATCGACAACAAGGAAACCGCCATTCGCAAGATGGTGGAAAGCTTGGCCGCCGCCGGCAGCATCAAGTCTGCCGACACGGAAGGGATCATCGCCGCGATTTTGAAGCGGGAAGATCTGGGCTCGACCGGCATCGGTCGTGGTGTGGCCGTGCCACATACCAAGCATGCCTCCGCCGACCGGCTGATCGCCACCATCGCCCTGGCAAAGGACGGAGTCGACTTCGCCAGTTTGGATGGCGAGGATGTCTTCATTCTGTTCCTGCTTGTCTCGCCTCCGGACAGGCCGGGAGACCATCTGCGGGCCCTCGAAAACATCTCCCGGCACCTGCGGAACGACACCTTCTGCAACTTCCTCAAACAGGCCACGACGACCGAGCAGATTCTCGACCTGCTGGGCGAAGCCGACAACAACCAGTTGAGCTGAGAGGTGTCCCGGATCCGGCTCCGCGATGAGCTGGAAAAGTTTCTTTCGTGCAGCGTTCCATGTCTACTCATCCCGTCATTACGCGCGAAGTGACCGTGAATCTGGAGGCGGGCTTGCATATGCGGCCCATCAGCCAGATCAAGCAGGTTGCGCAAAAATACGACTGCCAGGTCAATATCCGGAAGGACGGGCGGGCAGTCAGTTCGCAGAACATGATGGAAATGCTCACCCTTGTGGCGGTGCAGGGCACACGGCTGTGGCTTGAAGCCAGCGGACCGCAGGCGGAAGTGGCGCTGGACGAACTGGTGCAGTTGTTCGAAACGGATTTTGGGGCCGAGCTTGAAGCGGAAGCGGGCTGATGTTGCAGCCCGGGCGTCTCGCGCACGTGCCATCCGGAGACCTGCTCCTGGCCGACGCCCGCGAAGATCTGGCCCGGCGAGCTAGCCGCGGAGAAACGAGAACGGAGCAATGGAACAAAAACGTGGAATTGCAGTCTCTCCCGGGGTGGCCATCGGCTCCGCGATGGTGTTGGGGCGGGAAGACTTACGCATTCCGCAGCGGTTTGTTCGTGTCGGTTCCGTGGACGCCGAACTGGCTCGCTTCCGCGAAGCGTTTGCCACCGTATGCGCTGAGATTTCAGCACACGAGAAAGTGGCCTCCGAACGGCTGGGCAAGCAGTATGGGGCCATCTTCAATGCACATCTGCAGTTGATGCAGGATGCACGGCTGATCGCTGAAATTGAAGAACTGATTCATAAGAACAGTTTTTCCTCGGAGTTCGCCTGCAGTCGCGTCCTGCGGAAATATGCCAAGACGCTGCAGAATCTCGGCGACCAATATCTGGCCAGCCGCGCTGCGGATTTGTTCGACTTGGAAAAGCGGTTCCTGCGGTCATTGGCGGGCGAGCGGCGGGAAGAGCTGCAGCAGTTGAATTCGCCGGTGATCATCCTCGCGCACAACCTGACTCCCAGCGAAACCGCCAATCTCGATCCCAAATTTGTCCTCGGTTTTGCCACCGAAGCCGGAGCCAAGGGCAGCCACACCGCCATCCTCGCCGGAGCCCTCGAGATTCCGGCGGTCGTCGGCGTGGGCGATTTTCTGGGGGATTTGTCCGGCGGCGACATGATCATCCTCGACGGCAACGCGGGCCTGATGATCGTCAACCCCGATGAGGACACGCTGACCCGCTACCGCAACACCGCTCAGCGGGCTGAAACGGTGGCCAACCGGCTCAAGCTGCTGTCTCACCTGCCATCGCAGATGAAGGATGGGGTGCCGATCCACATTTATGGAAACATCGAGTTTCCCACGGAAGTGACGCACTGCACCGACCGCGGTGCCGAGGGGATCGGACTCTACAGGACCGAGTTTTTATACCTCGGCGAAGACGACGATCCGTCAGAAGAAATTCATTATGAAGCCTACGCGCGGGTGCTGCGGGCGTTTCCCAAGCTGCCGGTGGTCATTCGTACGCTCGACCTGGGGGCGGAGAAGTTCCCCGCCTCCATGCAAAAGGTGATCGACGAGTCACCCAACCCCTGTCTTGGGCTGCGCGGCGTGCGGCTCGCCCTCGCCTCGCCGCCCTTGTTCAAAAAGCAGTTGCGGGCTGTTCTGCGGGCAGCCCTTCTGGGCGATGTGCGCATCATGTTTCCCATGGTGGCCACGCTTCGCGAATTCCGGCAGGCCCGGATGATGGTGCAGGATGTGGCGGAGGACCTGGAGGAGGAAAAAATCCCCTTCCGCCAAGATATTCCGATCGGAATGATGGTCGAACTTCCCTCGGCAGTGCAGATGGCGGACCATTTTGCCCGAGAAGTTGATTTTTTCTCCATTGGAACAAATGATCTGATCCAGTATACATTGGGAGTCGATCGGTCCAATCCGGCAGTTTCCGGCTTGTACAGTTCGGGGGATCCGGCGCTCTGCCGCATGATCCAAACCGTGGTGCAGGCGGCAGAACAGGAAGGCATCCCGGTTTCGGTCTGCGGACAGATGAGTTCCGACCCCATGTATACACCTCTCCTGATCGGATTGGGTGTCCGCGAATTGAGCGTGACACCGCATCTGCTTCCGGAAATCAAACAAGTCGTCTTGAGTCTCACGCTGGAACAGGCGCGGGAAATTGCAGGCCATGTGCAAACCTTGGACATGGCCCGCGACGTGGAAAGCTATTTACGGGGCGAGCTGAAGAAGATCGCTCCGGATCTCGTGGTTTAATAACTGCCGGCAAAGCCGGCCGTCACCAGCCGTTACGGCAGCGGTTGGTGATGTCACCGATTTTCGGTCATTCAGTGCGCATTCAGATTTCTGGCAATTTGGGACGGGAACCGCGCTTGAGTCGCCTTTCCCCGTGTGATGTTGGCCTTCTGCGACTTGGTTCGCACCGGGTTTCGCAGCCGATCGCGCTGCGGAATTGTGTGCCAGTCATGGAAGCCACACCTCGCGGCGAAACGGCTTTTGCTTCCAGTCCCTTGGCGTGGCCGATGTTAGATGCCACGCCCGCCGGTCTTGAGCTTGGAACCTCTGCTCCCAGCCTGCGGTGTTCCGGACCCTCTTCGTCCGGCCCCAGTGTGAGCCACGTCCGCCGACGTGGCAACCGGTTCCTCGCCCCCTGCGGTCGTCCCCCGGTCGGAACTGTTCCCCCGTGGCTCCCCCGCAACGCGCACGCCTTGTCCTTGCCGACGAAAGGCGTCCCATGAAGAAGGAAATGCTGGTTAATGCCCTCCAACCCGAGGAGAGCCGCATTGCCATCGTAGAGAACGGTGTTCTGGAAGAACTCTACACCGAGCGGTCGAGCCTCGAGAACTTCGTAGGCAACATCTACAAGGGCCGGGTCGTCAACCTCGAGCCCAGCATTCAGGCGGCCTTCGTCGACTTCGGCGTCGGCCGCAACGGGTTTCTCCATGTCAGCGACGTGGAGTACCAGTATTACAAGCATCTCGCCGGTGCCGGAAAAGGTGACGACGAGGATGACGAGGACGATGACCGCCCCGCCAAGGGACGCCCCAAGCGGTTCAATGAGCGATCCGTTCGCAACAAGCCGCCGATCCAGGAAATCTTCAAACGCGGCAGCGAAGTCTTGGTGCAGGTGATCAAAGAGGGGATCGGCACCAAGGGTCCCACGCTTTCCACCTACATCAGCATCCCCGGTCGCTACCTGGTCCTGATGCCCGGCCTGCAACGGGTCGGCGTGAGCCGCAAGATTAACGACGAAGACCTGCGCCGCAAACTCCGCCGCAGTCTGGAAGACCTGAATCCCCCTGAAGGCCTGGGGTTCATCATCCGCACGGCCGGCATCGACCGCTCCCAGACCGACCTGCAGCGGGATCTGAATTACCTGCTGCGTCTATGGCGGGTGATCGTCCGGCGCATCAAGAAGACCCGCGCTCCGGTGGACATCTACCAGGAGAGCGACATGATCATTCGCACGATCCGGGACATTTTCACTGGAGAAATCGAATCGATCTGGATCGATGAGCCGGGAGCCTTCGAGCGGGCGAGCGAATTCCTGAAAGCGGTCATGCCCCGCTTCGCCGACCGGGTGAAGCTGTATGAGGGCAAGGAGCCGATCTTCCACAAGTACAATATTGAAAACGAGATCGCCCGCATCCAGCAGCGGCGTGTGCCTCTCGATGGTGGCGGTTCGCTCGTCATCGACCAGACCGAAGCTCTGGTTGCCATTGATGTGAACAGCGGCAACTTCCGCGCGGACAACAACGATGCCGAAGAGACTGCGTACCGGATGAACGTCCGCGCGGCGGCGGAGATCTGTCGGCAGATTCGCCTGCGGGATCTCGGCGGCGTCATCGTTAACGACTTCATCGACATGCGGGAAGAACGGCACCGCCGTGGTGTCGAACGGGCGCTGCGCGACGCCATCCGTCGCGACCGGGCCCGGACCAAGGTCCTGCGGATCAGCCCTTTCGGGCTGATTGAAATGACCCGTCAACGCATTCGCCCGTCGCTGCGGCGCAGTGTCTACGAGGACTGCCCGGGCTGCAATGGCACCGGCCTCGTCAAGACCTGCGAGAGCGTGTCGATCGAAGCCGTGCGGCTCATCATGAGCGTGGTGCACCGCGAAAACGTGGCCAAGATCGTGGTCGAGGTCAATGACCATGCGGCCGCGTTCCTGAACAACCGGAAACGTCGTGATCTGATGAAGTTCGAGGAGGAGACGCAGGTCACCATCGTGATCCAGTCTCGGCTCACCGTGAAGCCGGACCATCTTGAGGTCCGGGCCTACGACGCGACCGGGACGGAGCTGAAATTTCTGACGGCAGAACCCTCGAAACCAATTCGCTAACTCTGTATCATCTGTGGTTTCCCGCCTGCCGGCCCGCTTGGGCCGGCGTGTCACTGCCAGTGCATTGATGCCTGCAGGCGACGAAACAGACGCAGCATCATCAAAGGCAGTAGCCATGTACGCGATTTTTGAAGACGGCAGCCATCAGTACCGGGTCACCAAGGGCGATCGGCTTGAGGTGGAGTACCGCAAGGATCTGAAGGTGGGCGAGACCGTGCGTTTCGAGAAGGTTCTCGCCGCCGGCAATTCCAGCACCAGTTCGATTGGCCGACCGGTGCTCGAAGGGGCCATCGTTCAGGGCGAAATCGTCGACGCTGAGTTTCGCGCCCGCAAGATCGAAGTCGGCAAATTCAAGCGCCGCAAGGGCTATATTCGCCACAACGGCCACATTCAGCTCCACACGCAAATCCGGATCACGGAGATCAGCGTTCCAGGTTTGGTGGATGACACGCCAGCCACCGAATCTACCCCCGCTGCCGCTCCAGAAACGGCCGCCGTCTGAGGACGGACTCGCATTGCTTGACATTCAACCGAACACTTGGATTCATTGATTTCAGGTGTTCGGTTGTGTGCTGCGCGTAATGCGGTTTTGATCCGAGAGTGGTGAGATGAGGATGTAGCCCCGGGTTACCCATGCGATACACTCACCAACCGGACCAAACGCTCACTTTCGAATTGAATTCATCGAGTGACCATGCCCACCCAAGCTGAACAGATTGAACAACTGCGGTGGCACAAGTTCCCCGTGCTCAACGACGGATTCGTCTGCCTGGTCGACTGCATGGGCGATGATGCGGCCGTGGTTCAGGCCGCGCGGGTGAGCTACGGCGAGGGGACGCGGCGCGTGTCCGATGACCGCACGCTGATCCGGTATCTGATGCGGCACCGGCACACCACGCCGTTCGAAATGGCCGAACTGAAGTTCCTGATCCGGGTGCCGATGGACTGCTGGCGGCAGTGGATCCGGCACCGCACTGCCTCCGTCAACGAATACAGCACGCGGTATTCAGTCGCCATCGACTCAGCGCAGACCACCGCGCCCGATGAATGGCGGACACAGGCCGAACAAAATCGCCAGGGGAGCGGCGCGGCGCTGCCCGCCGAAGTCGGCGACCAGTTGACCCAGGACGAGCACCACTTTCAAAAATCCGCCCGCGACATGTACCATGCCCGGCTCGAAGCCGGCGTGGCTCGCGAGCAGGCCCGCAAAGATCTGCCCCTCTGTACCTACACCGAGGCCTATTGGAAGGTCGATCTGCACAACCTCCTGCACTTCCTGGCGCTACGGATGGACGCGCACGCCCAGCAGGAAATTCGCGAGTATGCCACGACCGTGGGCGAGAACATCGTCAAGCCGCTGTTTCCCCAAGTCTGGGAGGCGTTTTGCGACTATCGCCTGGAAGGCTCGACGCTCTCGCGCCTGGAGAGTGAAGTCATCCGGAAGTTGGTCGCGCAGACCCCCGACCGCACTCCGCCCTACACACTGCCAGAATTCATGGCGGTGCAGGATGCCACCTGGCGCGACCTGACGCGTTGCCGGGAACGCGACGAATGCCTGGCAAAACTCCAGTCTTTGGGGTTGGTGGCCCGCGAGACGAAATAAGCTACGGTCAATCGGGGAGCTATGGAGCAACCGCATGTCTCCTGCACTCATGGAGCGCAAGAGCATCTGCATGGCGGGGCCGAAGCGTTTTACGACCTCACCCTGGCGCAGCCAAGCAGCACTCAAATCACGGCGGTGAGGCGCGGCAGCCGTTACAGAGCCCGAACAATCGCCGCGACACTCTGGCCGACGGCCGTGCGGTTGACGCTCATGGCGGTGAAGTTTCGCAGGCGGTGTGGCTGATGGTGGATCACGTTCAACCGGCAGTAGGGGTCCGGATTCTCGTAATTCAGCGTCACCGGGACTTCACCGCGCCGCAGCGCGAGCAGGCTGCCGGCGAGTTCAACCGCCCCTGAACCGGCATCGAAGTTGCCGAAGTAACTCTTCAGGCCGGTGACCGGAATGGACTCCGCCTCGGCACCCAGTGCCCGGTGATAAGCGCGGGCCTCAACCAAGTCATCGCGTTTGGTGCTCTGACCATGGGCGTTGATGTGGCCCAATTCAGAGGCCTGAATGCCGCTGCGGCGGAGGGCGGTTTCGATGGCCCGCACGAGGCCCGTTCCGCCAGCGCCGTTCATGTAACCCTTGCCGTCGCAGCCGGCAGCGACACCAAGGATTTCCGCGTAGATGTCCGCCCCGCGGGCGCGGGCGAAGTCGTAGCTCTCGATCACAAACGAGCCGGCACCCTCGCCGACAATGCTGCCATCGCGGTCGCGGTCGAACGGTCGACAGGCACGGATGGGGTCATCGCGGTGCGACAGGCTCTCGCACAGGTTCAATCGGGCAATGTCGATGGGATGAATTTCAGAGCCACAGGCCCCGACGATCATCGCGTCAGCCGCGCCGCGCTGGATGGTGGCAACCGCTTCGGAGAGGGCCAGCAGTGCCGACGCTTCACGGCTGGTGATTGTATTGTTGGGTCCGCGGGCGTCATGCTCGATGGAGACATGACAGGCAGACATGTTGGGGAGCTGCTTGAGCAGCCACAGGGGATAAATCTGCCCCATGCTGTCTTCGCCCCAGCGGTCGAAGTCGAATTTTTCGTCGCGGGCGCAGTAGGCGGCAGCTTCGGCCAGTTCCTGTGGCGTGGTGGTGATCCGGCTTGCGCCAAAGACGACACCGAGCCGGTCCGGGTCAATTTCGCCGCGCAGCAGCTTGGCGTCATCCATCGCCAGATTGGCGGATGAGACACCCAGTTGAATGTCCCGCGACATCACCTTCAGCATCTTCTTGTCGCTGATGTAATCGAGGGCGTCAAATTCCGGAACTTCCGCAGCCAGCTTGGAGGGCAGGTTGAAATTGGGGAAGGCTTTGAGGAAATCGATGCCAGTTCGTCCGGCGATGAGATTGGCCCAAAACTGATCATTGCCGATGCCGATGGGCGAAACCACCCCTACACCAGTAATGACCACTCGCGGAGATTCTTGAAACCCAGCCGTCATAGCGTGACCTACAGTGGCCTGTTCCGAGCGGAAATCCGCAGCCCGGAACGCACACAAAAACGCCGGAAATCCTCTTCCAGCGAGCCACAAGCCCGCTCGACGCAACACCTTCCAAAATGTGCGAACGAGTAGACGGACGCCTGAAGACCCACCTTCAGGGATCCAGAACGTGATTCCCAGCGTGTTGGGCCACCAAATTGCTCGACGAGCAACAAGGCGCACCGGAACACAAATTCTGTTGAACCAAGATCATCTTCGGAAATTTCGCCGCTGAAGATGCAATCAATCTGCCCCTCAACACGGACCGTTCCTCAGTACTATTGAGAAAGTTTCCGCGATCGAGAAGCGGTTGCCATCGCTGTTGGCGAGAACGAACACCTCTTTAGAACCGTGTCACCCACAAAAACACGAGAGGAAGATCTCATCTTCCTGCCGAGAAGTCATTCACAGGTGATCGCACGAAAGGTTCCCAGCCTGATGGGCGATCACAGACATTCCGATCATTAGAGCAGGTCTAAACCGTTTTGTCAAGAAATGCCGATTCCGAACGGAATTCGCGGGGTCGTTGGACGACTCTCGCGTCCCGTAAATCGAAGCTCATTCGGCAGTTGGTCCAGCGTGTGCTGCACCTTCGGGATCATCGGGTTTCGCCGGAAAGACCAGCGACAGCACGACCGACAGTCCGATCAGGCCGCCCACGATCCCCAGCGAGATCCCGATGGGAATCTCAAAGCCAACATTCCAGCCGCCGAGTTTCCAGTGATAGTGCTGGGCTTCGTGGAGGATCATCTTGGTGCCGACAAACATCAGCACGACGGCCAGGCCATACTGCAAGAAGCGGAACATGGGCATGATGGCGGCCAGCAGGAAATACATCGCCCGCAGCCCGAGAATCGCGCAGACGTTACTGGTCACGAGGATGAACGGATCCTTGCTGATGGCCAGGATGGCGGGAATGCTGTCGAAGGCGAAGAGCAGGTCCGTGACTTCAACCAGCAGCAGCACGACGAACAGGGAGGTCGCCGCCAGGCGCATCCTGCCATTCCCATCCGGTTCCCGCACAAAAAACTTCGGGCCGTTGTCGGCCGTCGAGACCGGAAAGAACCGTTTGAAAAGCCGGACCACGAACTTGTTCTCGAAATCCTCCTCTTCGCCATCCTCCTCACGCAGCAGTTTGAAGCCGGTCCAGATCAGCAGGGCACCGAAGAGGAACAGCAGCCACGACGCCAAGGCGACCAGCCACGTGCCCGTGGCGATCAGGATGCCGCGCATCAGGAAGGCCCCCATGATGCCCCAAAAGAGCACGCGATGCTGGTACCGGCCTTCCACCTTGAAATAGCTGAAGATCACCACGAACACGAAGAGGTTGTCGACGGACAGCGCCTTTTCGATGACGTAGCCCGTGATGAATTCAAGGCCCTGTTGTGGTCCCTTGAAATAGTAGACTCCAGCCCCGAAGAGCAGTGAAATCACCACCCACACGACCGACCAGATTCCCGCCTCGCGCAGGCTGACGGCGTGCGATTTCTTGTGAAACACCCCCAAGTCCACGGCCAGCATCAGCAGCACAAAGGTGAAGAAGCCAACCCATTGCCCAATGAGATCCATGTAAGCTGACTTTCAGTTGCGATGAGAATACGAATTCGTCCGGCGCTGTCCACGAATGTGCAGCCCGCGCGAAAAGGCTGCCCGCCCGATTCGTCGAAATCACTTTGGTGTTTCAAAAACGCACTGCGGAAGGGAACGGCGGCAGCGCGGGCATGGATGATAACCCGCCAGCGGCGGCAGTTCCAATCCGTGCGGACAATTGGGGAACGATGCTCCGGTTCCTCTTGACGCGACAGAGCGACGCAAAGGAAATTGACGCACAGGTTTGCATGATTCCACAACACCCGTCACGGTTCAGTCTGTTGACCTCAATTTGCATCCACCAGCGGTGACCAGCAATGGCCCCCAAGGACTTTTTAAGTTGAAAGGAACGAATGGTTACTTTTTGGAGCCAAACCACGGGGGCGGACCCGGGACACAGTAGGGCAAGAGTGCAGCGACGACCTCGGCTGCCGACGCAGGCCGCAAGTCGCGGTCCTTTTCCATCATTCGCAGGATCAGCAGGGCAACCGGCGCGGGAACATCTGGAGCAAATCTACGGACATCGGGGGTGGGGGTGGAAAGATGCGCCACCCCCTTGGCGGGAATCGACACTGCCTCGTTGAATGGTGGGCGCCCGGCCAGAAAGGCGAAAAGGGTGCAGCCCAGCGAATACAGGTCTGCTCGTCCGTCCAGCTCAACGAGCGATTCCCATTGCTCGGGTGCCATGTAATCGGGAGTGCCCAGACACTGGCCATACGAAATGTCGACGGGACGATCCTCACCCGTGATCCGCGCGAGGCCAAGGTCGAGGATTTTCACCTGCCCCTGGGTGCTCAGAAACAAGTTTGACGGTTTGACATCCCGGTGCACCAGACAGTTCTGGTGCGCGTGCTGCAATCCCTCCGCCGCCTGCCGAATCAAATCGCAGGCCTGATGCAGGGGCATCCGCCCATGCTCCTGCAAGTGCTTCTGCAGGTCCCGACCAGGAACAAACTCCATCGTCAAATACATCATCCCGCCGCACTCACCGGCATCGAGCGCGCGGATAATGTTCGGATGATCGAGCCGCCCCACGGCGAGCATCTCGCGGCGAAACCGCTCCACGAATTCTGGTCCTGTCGTCAATTCGGGTTTCAACACCTTAAGGGCGACAATCTTCCGCAACATTTCATGCTCTGCCATGTAGACCGCGCCCATGCCGCCACGCCCCAATTCCGACAAAATCCGATATTGGTTCAGCTTCTTGGGGAGTTCGCCATGTGCCAGTTCCGAATTGGTCTGCGTGACTCCCTGATGCTCCGCCATCGTGTCAGTCGTGGCTCGGGACAGTTCCGGAGGGGGAGCATGTAGGGGCGGTGGAGACCAAAAGATCGATGAACTGGACTGCGGGCTGACCGGTTCTTTCGTTTTCTCGCCCGGCACGGATATGCTGGCGTCAAAAATTGACGGTGGACGAATCTTTAGCCCCGAGGGGGACGTTTCCTGAGCGCGGGGAAGGGCTGGGGCTGGAGTGGCC